>CALOEF010000077.1:0-53738 GCA_942492165.1 uncultured Planctomycetaceae bacterium | reverse complement strand
TAGCCAGATCTAGATGTGGCTCTGCACCCAGAACTTCTGCTTCAAATCGTCGTCCATCATGCAGAACAACCGAAAGCCGATCCGTATCGAGTACCGGGCTCCAGATCGTAGCAATATGTCCTTCTTGAGAAACAAGAAATCCGGTACTGTAACCATACAGATTCTTAACGCCACCCGCTCCAAAGATCTTTACCAGTCGAGGTAAGGCGTACTTGATCGTCGACTCTGAAGAGGCTCCGTGCTGCTGGTGGAACGGTCAGGACAGCAAACCGATCAGGAACAAAAAGACGAAAACGCTTTCACAGTGTTTACTTTGAATCACGGAGGCTGACCTTGGATAACAGGCGGATTTATTTATTTGTGTTTTCATGAGAATCCAGCTTCACACTTCAATTTTCAACTTCATCACGGACTGGTCTCCTGAGAGGATGTTTAATTCGCCAGGAAACTTTTGACCGTTGAGTGTCTGGAATTGTTCAAATCGGATCGCGCAGACTTCGGAATTTTCTGTGAGATAAAAATCAAATCCTCGCAAGAGAAAGGTCTGATTTGGTAAAGAACCGGCCGGAAATAGCACCTGTCTGCGTTGCCACAATAACGTCAACGGTTTCGTTTTTTCCATCAAGGGGTTCGCTTCCGAGGTAATAGAAATCAGTAAACTTCGTTCTGATTGTCCCGAAAGTAGTAATCGGAAGTGATGTAACGAACCGCCTAGCAATCCACCTGTTCCAGGCAGAGTTCATCTACGAGGATACCCGACTCCAGAGACTGAAGAAAAATCTCATTGCCGATTTCAAACCCAACTCCCTTCTCGGCTAGAGTGAGTGTGAAATTCGCACCATCGATTTGCTTTCCCATGAGATGCCAAGTCCCTTTTCGATCTGAAAAGTTACTGGTTTGTGAGAGCGCGGTTAGTAACCGGTCTTGTTGTTGCTGATTAAAGTAATAATTCGCGAATCCGGGTTTTGGGGATGATAGAGGTGCTTGTATTTCTCTGGTGGTGGAGCGGCTGCGGGTTTGCCATGGGGACTGGGAAGCTGTGGTTGTTTTTAGTCGCCTGGTTTCGCGTGGTCGTTATCCGGGCGTGCATATTTTCTGCCCGGCCTGTTCATGTAATTCAGATGCGCTCGATGCAAGGCCTGCAGACGTACATAGATCGTTTTTTTCTGTTCATCACGTCGATAAACCAGCGGTATTGTCCAACCGGCGGGGTAGATTCCCAGAATGTTTTTGAATTGGTTCACACTGTGAATCGGGCGATTTGCAAACGATACAATCTCATCACCAAGTCGCAACCCTTTACGGTAAGCGTCGGAATCTTCCAGGATCTCTACAACATCGATCGTGGAATCAGGGCCTGTAGAGACTGTCGCACCAAGAGCGGCATGGTCTACAATTCGTCCACTCTTTAAATGATCCCAGAAATGTTTTATCTGATTTATCGAAATCGCGTATCCAGCTCCGGAATTAACGCGGCCCCGCTTTTCAAATGAGCCACGGCCATTAATGCCAATCAGTTCGCCGCGGGCATTAAAAAGCGGTCCTCCTGAATTTCCCGGATTGATCGAGGAATCAACCTGTATACAGTCTGTATATTCCAGAAATGTTCCAGCAGGATATTGATATCGGTGTACGCCACTGACAATTCCGTAGGTGATAGTTGGTTGAAAATCAGTCGCCAGTAAAAAGGGATTCCCCATGGCATAAGCCCAGTCTCCAATTTGGACGGCGTCACTGTTACCCAGCTTGGCAACAGGGAAATTATTGCGACCAAGTAACTTTATCAATGCGACATCACCAGTTGGGTCAACACTGACAATCACGGCGTCATAGAGTTTGCCATCATTCAAACCGCACTTCATAAAGTTGCCCGCTCCGGAAACAACATGGAAATTGGTTAAGGCATATCCATCTGATGTGACTAAGACTCCTGAACCGCCACCTTGCCCAGCGCCTCCAAATATAGCGACGACAGAAGGTGAGACTGCTTTAATGACATCGATTCTTTGTTTTTGCGCAGCCACAACTGCGGGATCAATTGATGCAGACTGAGCGTATGCAGGCAGTGCCAGAACGTATGCGATCAGCTGGATGTAGAAGGAATCGTTCCGCATCATTTTTCCTTTATGCTTCAACATGAGATCATCAGACTGAGTCCCGTTTGCTGTCACAAACCTTGTACAGTCTGATGGCTCAAGACAGATCATTTAATTAAGCGTGCTTCACAAAGATCGAGATGGTCACAAATTTCCAGATTGTCACCAAAATCGACCAGAATATCGAGATCGCGCACGCCGCGAACATCGAGGTTTAATTCAACAGGCGGGTCGCTGCTACGAACATTTCCAGAATAGAGTGTTCGACCATTGCCTTTAATTTCAACGTAGACAAAGCCAATTTCGGGAACGGAATCATCAATTCCCATTATGGCACGAAAATTTCGATATTGATTTTTGATTCGGTACTGCAAAAGTGTTTTTGAGTGTATGTAAAGACCTCGTGAATATTCTTTCCCGGAAAGACGAAGTGGTCCTCCATCGCGATGTTTATCTTTACGGTACTTCCAGATTGTATCAAAAAACGGCGTGTATTCGATATTGCGCGGTTCCAGATCGGAAAGATAGCGTACTTTACCCTGGCTGAAATCAAGATTGGAAATCGAGTCGGTTACCAGTCTGGCCTGAGCACCACTCTGCAATGTCGCTTCAATTTCAGTGCCCGAAATTGTAATCGATGAGGCATGTATCAATCCGGTATCAGTGAGACGAATCGAGCAGAACGGAGGGGGTTCCGAAGTTGGCTGTCGTGCATAGATGATTCCAAAGACGCGTTCGCGATTGACGGCGATTTCATCTTCACCGGCGAAAAATTGTATCTTTTTATCGGTGACAGAGCCGATCACTCCATCAATAAAATCAAGAACGTTCTCCGTGCGGATAACTAACAGATCTTTATTATTTTTCCCGGCAAGAAGTTTTTCCCAGGATGATCGGATGTTCGAATTCAATGCGCCAAAACGAATGGAAGAGACTTTCTTTGCCGGAAAGCTCAAAGTACCCGCCTGGGCGCTGATGACTTTGATCTGGCGATTGTCACTTTGAAGCGCATCGATGGGGAAATAGGACCCATCTGTCAGTCGGATCATAAATGGTGCCCGTAAGCTGCGCTGCAGACGATTTTTGGGAAATCGAATATTCAGTATATCTGAGAGTGGGAAATCCCTGGATGCTTGTCCTTGTTTTAGTTTGACAGTCGTTTTGTTCAATGTTTGCATTTGACCTGAAACAGACGTTCCACGCAAAGAAGTCAGTTCCACTTCGGGAGAAACGGCAAGCAGTGAGATCATTGATGCACAAAACAGGGAATACATGTAAAACTCTCCGAAAACTCAACGATATAATCTGTATGAATTAATGAGTGGTGTGTAATCTATTTACTGGAATTCACTTTTTGAGCTGCCAGTTTTTTGAAATATTTTTCAATTGCCTTGCGGTAGTGTGAAGGGAAATTACGATTGATAATATTCTTGGCAGAGGCCTGCTTTTTGGGAGGAAGTTGTCCCCAGCCACCATTGGCAGATAATTTTTTCTTGTCGATTTCCCCTGGAGCGGTCCGACCTTTGACACGACTCTCATCTGTCCCTCCATTTGGTGAGTTTGAATTACCTGCACCAGATCCTGACGACGGGCTGTTTTTAGACTGATCTTCCATTTGCTTAATCAGTTTATCCAGAGACGCAATAATTTCATCTTCCACTTTCTGGACTTTTTTACCAGAATTACCCAGTTCGAGTCTGCGTTCGACATCACTCATTTTGCGGGAGATTTCGTTGAGACTCTCTTCTTTGAGATCTGCCAGATCTGCTTGCATGAGAATCGCAACTTGCGTGTATCTTTCCGGAACACTTTCTGTGCGGTTCAGTAATTGATCCAGCGTTTTTTCACACGCTTTTTTCTGTAACAGTTGATGTTCACAAACGGCTTTGAAAAACAGATAACCCGCGGGGTCAACCAGGTTATCTGGCTTGGTTGAATTGAAGAGTTCCAGACTGTGATCAACCATTCGAAATTGTGCCAGATTCCTGGCGACATAATATCGAACGTTTGACAGATAAAAGGATTCTGCCTTGCCGTTGATCAGCAGGGGATGCGAAGAAAGTTGAGGGGTATTTTCAGAGAGCTGGTATGTTTGAAATAACTGTTTCGTATCGGGACTCACTGCAGAAAAGACGCGCATTGTGAGGTCCATCTTTTCTTCAGTTGTGAGTGGTGTGTCCAGTTTTGCAAGCAGATTTGCGATCAATTTTAACTGGTCCGGATTTTTCAGCTTTTGTTCGACGGTCCAGCTTTGTAACTGGTTCTTTAGTTCAGCTGCCGACAGTGGGGCGTATAATATTGTTTTTTTATTTGAAGTCTCGTTTGTTTTGACTCTGGTTTCGTCAATTTTAACCTGTCCAGGAACAGTGCTGGGGAGTATCAATACAAAACAGCAGGCAATAGCCACGATCAGATGTGACCTGTAGCGAAGTAAATCAGATTGATGTGTTGATTGGAACCTGTGTATCATGTCACTTTTGACCTTTGGGTTATTCTTCCGTCTGGAGTTCTTATTTATTTTTACCTGTAGCCAGAATATAGGTGGCATTTTGAATTCGCATCTGTCGATTTGCCAATTGTTCCAGTTGCTCGGAAATGTCTGCCGGGCTGATTTCTTTTGAGAGAGCCAGTTTTTCAATCCGTCTCGTGCGATTGTTAACACGCAGTTGTAAAGACCGCAGCATTTTGACTTCAGCCAGCATATCGATCAGTGATTCGTCTCCTGGATCGCCCTGTTGCTGTTGTTTCTGCTGCTTTTTCTTTTCCTCATCGGACTTTTCCATTTCCTTTTGCAGTGCCTCAATCATTTCCTCCAGTGAAGTGATAATATCTTTTTCAATTTCCTGCGTCAGTTCTCCAACTTGTGTTCGATTCAGACGATAGGAAACCGTCTGGACGTCTTCTCTGACTTCTGATAACGCCTCACCGAATGCGACAGATGAACCTTCATCCTTGAGTAGCAATAATGCCATTTCAACTTCCAGACCGATGGCGTTTTCCTCTCGGGCCAGTTGAACTGATCTGGCAGTATGGCGGCTGGTTCGATCTTTTTCTTGAACCTGGCCGATGGAAAGCGTGCCGGCGTAAACTCGTTTCTGTTGTGCAAGAACCTTTTGCAGTCTGGCTTCCATTGCTGCCAGCATTAATTCGCGCTCTTCTTCCCGAAGCTGACGCAGCATCTCTTCCAGTTTTTCTTTTGCTTCCGTTAACTTGCGAATCGCATCATCCTGGTGTTTTGATGCTGTCTCTTTTTGTTTTTTCTTTAATTCTTCTATCGCTTTATCCATCTCCTTGCGGGCCTGTTCTATTTGTTCCCGTCCCGGAGTTTGTTTTTTCTTGTTTTCTGATTTCTGACTTTCACCCTGCTGAGACTGGTTTTGTTTTCCCTGTTGCTGTTGTGACGGGTTTTGATCTCCCTGTTGAGGGGGCTTTTGATCTGAGGAGCCTTTCTGATTCGGATCAGACTTTCCCTGTTTTGGAGGTGTTCCTTTCGACTCGGAACCCTTGTTTTTTTCGGAATCAGATTTTGGTTTGCCTTCCGAAGCCTTTTGTTTCGGCTGCTGACTTTTATTCGCTTCTGTCTGTTTGCCTTGCGAGTCTTCCTCAGACTTTTGTGAATTGTTTTTTTCTGAATCCTGTTTGTCGATCTTATCAACCAGTTTTTTTGCGTTGTTCGCAGTCTGTTTCTGTTTGTCCTCTAAATCTGACTGGTTCCCCCCGCGTTCCGTAGCAGCTCTGACATCTTTCTCCTGGCCAATCAGGCGATTGACATCTTTTAAAAGATCCTTGATGCGCTGCTTTTCTTTTTCGACCTCACTCATTCTGTCTTCACTCTGCAGCAGAGCCAGCAAGGCCTGCATATTTTTGACCAGATTTTCCTGACGCTCGACTGCTTCACCCAGCTGACCTTTTTTCAGCATTTGTAGAACCTGCTGCATTTCTACAGTCATTTGGTTTTGCTTACTTTGGCCAAAGGCGCGAAAAAGCAGATCCGCTCGACCGGGATCTGTTTTTTTCATATATTCACCGAGGTCGTGGAGAGTGGTTTCAAACCTTTTGAACTGTTGAGAGATTGCTTCCTGCTGATCAGAAAGTTTGCGATCCTGTGTATTGGCATCCGGTTTGTTCTGGGCAGCACAGAAGCCTTGAATCACAAGACTGCCAGTCAATGCGATCAGCAAAGTGGTAATCCAACGTCGATTCAACATTTATGGTTCTCCAGACGAAGTTTCTATCCTGAATTCAGAACCGGTAAGGGGCTGAGTATAAGATTTCTGTTTTCAGACTCAAAAGCGTGCTGTGATCAAGTCCGACTGAATTATATCAGATACAGGACGATGATCGAGGTGTATATTTACGTTTACCATGTAGTGTACTAAAGAACGGATGGCTCAGGGATGTTTTGATTTTTGTTGATTATTCCAGTCCCAACCCTTTGAGACGGTCGAGGAGCTTGTTTTTGCGAAACTTTTTTGTATCTTTCGTCAGTTCTTTTTCCCTTTCAATCAACGATTTTAACATTTCAATCGCTTCATGAAACTCCAGTAAATCCTGCATCTCATTGAGAACATTCTGCATCCGACGCAGCATGCCGTCCAGAAGATCAATGCTGGTTTCTACTTCCTGCATGGCGTCTGAATTCTTTTCAATCGCGAGTCGAAAGAGACCTAATTGTTGATCCACATCCGGGAAATCCTGTTCACGAATCAACGTCAGGGGTTTGAGAATTTTGTCGTCAATGCGTCCCAGGATTTGTGAAGTAGCAACGCCGTTATTAACCAGTTCCTCACGTATGTCATGAAACGATTCAACAATGGAGGCTGTTTCGGTTGCATTTTTTCGCGTACCATACAGAGACCGATCAGCAGAGATCGCAACCGCACTTTGGATCTCTGCCAGTGTTTCTTTCCAGTCTGGGTCAGACTCCCCCTGTATTTGTTTCTTTTTAATCGTCTGATATTGTTGTAGCTGTTCGACACGTAGTTTGAGGTCGTCACGTGTCTGTGTCACTTCTTTATAAATTTGTTCAAAGCGTTTTCGTAGATTGAGTTCTTTGGAATAGAGAATCGAGAGCAGCTCTTCATCAGTTACAATTTCAAAGTGATAGGTCTCTCCGTGAACCCGATGCGGTCCACTTAAATTATCAGCATCTTCCGCCTGGACCGTCAGGCTGACTTTCTGCCCCACTTTCAAATCAAGTGGTAAAACATCAAAACGTTCCCATTTTTCATTTTCATTTCTTTGCAGCGCAAACTCTTTCGGTTTTTGTGATGGTTTCTTCCGGAATGGTCGTGGTCTGAAGTTTTTGTCCTGGTCGACCAGAAAATCAAAACGAGATGACCGGATTCCATAGTCATCAGTGATAATCCCTGTGACGGGAATGCTTGCCTTTCGTGTGATTGATTTTCCAATCCCTGTGAGTTGTGTGTCAATTATGGGAGGCTGATCTATGATGCCATTGATGCTCAGACGAATGGGTTCGGTCACCAGTAATCCGTCTTCGTCTTCCAGATAAACTCGAACTGGTTGATCTGCTATTAAGCGAATACTTGTGGGAAAAGCAGTCGTGTCTTCACTCGTGGTTTCATCTTTTGCGTCAACCAGAGTTAATGGAATTCGAAAAACAAGTCCATCCGGGTCCCGCATTTGATCCAGGTTTTTCTGAGTCAAAGGAACTTGTTTCACAATCTCTCCCTGTAGATTTTTCCATGCCAGGAAGTTATTCGTTGTCACCGGATTTTCTTTTGTGGCTCTTTCCATCTGCAGCTTGAGACGATCAGTTTCAAATGAAAATCGGACAATCGGTTTATTGGCTGTGGAAATCATTTCCATTTTCGTGTTGATTGGCAACGCGATTTGAGTTCCCTGAACCAGTCGCGCGTCTGCCACTGGCTGGTTTGTCCCGGGAGAAATTTCATTCAGTCCCGTATATGCGGGGTAAATACAGTCTAATTGAATCTGATCGAGAACTGGAGTTTCAACAACTTCGACAAGATAGGGTTCCGGGTTTGTAAAATCGTTTCCGGAAACCCAGATCTGAATACCGTCGAGCAAATCAGTTATGGTGTGTTTAAATTTACCTTCTCCCATGCGTGACATGACTGTGCGACCGCCACCACGACCATTTTTTGTCCGATACGTTAACTGTACACGCTCCGGGACTTTTTTTCCGTCAACGGTCTCTACCTGTAATGTCAGATCATTACCCAGGCCATGTTTGTAAGTGAGATTCTGAAATGCTTTCACACGATCACCTGGTTGAGCGATGACTTTGACTACCAGACCTGTTTCCCGATTCCAGTAATCAGGGCGTAATTCCAGGTATCCTTTGGCCCATCTTGCCATCGCAGGCTGGTTCATGACTGCCAGTGAAATAATGGAAATCAGCAACATCAATGCACAGAGGAAGGCACGTTTCAAAGGGCGTTTGTCAAAAACATCTTCTAATGGCAGCTGTTGACTGCTTCGAGTGACTTCTTGCACTGTTCGATCCAGCATAGCCCGCGTTAATGCATTTTGAGGTTCGTTTGTCTCATGAAGTTCAATTGCGGTGGCCAATCGGTCATCGAGTTCAGGAAACCGTTTTTCCAGAACCAGTGCCAGTGCATTTCGTCTCATCTTTTTCATGAGACGAAACAGAATCAGGCTGCATCCGAATGTGATGAGTGCTGACAACGAAATCAGAAGGTACGAAACACGAAACCAGACCGGTAATTCAAAATGGCTCAGCTGAAAATATGCCCAGTCGATAATAAAGCTGATCCAGAATATGAGACCAGACACAGCCAGAAGTCTGGCAGTTCCTTCCAGTAGAATATAGCTGCGTATTTTTTTCCGTAACCGATTGAGTAAATCAGTGATCTCCTGAGGAATTGCTGAATTTGATGGTTGTTTCATTTGCTGACTTAATATTAACGACAGATGATATCAGTCTGTTTTTTCATCTACTGACAGACCTTATGACAATTTAAACAGTTTCCTGGTAAGCCACTCTG
This sequence comes from uncultured Planctomycetaceae bacterium, assembly GCA_942492165.1. GTDB lineage: Bacteria > Planctomycetota > Planctomycetia > Planctomycetales > Planctomycetaceae > Gimesia. Next base: position 44,647 of record CALOEF010000077.1, on the reverse strand, counting down.
TAGCTAAAAAACCGGCTAATAAAAAGAAAACCCATTGTTGATCCCAAAGGGTCTTCAGGCGTTCGTCTACTAAAAATTCTTCTCCCTGGTCTGGTAAAAGTGCAGGGATCTGTTCAGCTTCTTCAATAGTAAGGTAGGTTCCACCCGTATCACGGGATAATTCTTTGAGTCCTTTGGTATTCTGGCTCAGAGACTCATCTTCCAGTCGGGGAAGTAAAACGGAGAGGCTGCCTTCAACGACTTGCCCTTTTGAATTGGGAACCGTAAGTTCAAAACGATATTTTCCGGGAAGACCGGCTCGGAAACTGGCGACATACTCTCCCGGTCGGTTGCGATCATGCATCAATAATAAATTAGGAACAAGTGGTCTTCCCCGCGGGTCAATGACTTCCATGGGAACAGATTCTTGAATTAATGGTTTGAATTCGGGATCGAGTAATCGAACTCGGGCGGCAACGGTCTGGCCGAGCAGGTATTCATCGCGTTCGAGAATTAACGTTCCGCGCTTGGTTCCTCGTCTGGTACGTCCTTGCCCTACATTTCGAATCAGTTTGGTCCAGAAGCGGTCGTAGTATTCTTCTTCAATAGACCGCAGACGCCAGATTTCCGGACTGCCGAGATAAAAACAGCGGCCTTCGCCATAATATTGAGAAGCCATTAAGATTGAGAAACCGAATTCGGTTTGAGATTTGGGATCAGGGAAATGGGCATAAATAGTAGCCGCAGCTTTTGCACCATTGGTTGGATAACAACGATAAATTCCTGGAAAGTTTTCCCACAATTCTCGGGAAGTAGCCGGGTCATCAGTCAACATTAAAAACCCCGCATCCCGTCCGGCCTGTGTCCACTCGATTCTCCGGATTTGTAGTGCTTCCTCATCAAGGTAATCACGTACGTATGAGTTGATGGAAACTGGATACAAGTCAAGGATGGATTGAAACCGTTTCTCATCCTGGGCAAGTTTTGGTGTATACACATCGCCGGCTACCAGAACGATTCCTCCGCCTCCGGTTGCAACCCATTCATTCAATGTTTGTGTTTGTTCTGCTGAGATCAGCTCCCAATTTACGTCAAAAGCCAGAATGACATCGTATTCAAACAGATCAGCTCGTTCGGGAAATTCAAATAACATCTTGTCTGCGTCCTGTGAAACGCCGGGAGATGACGTTTGCAGCCAGACATCAGACTTAATGGAAGGGTGTCGATAGAGCATCGTGCGTGCGAATCGATAATCGCGCATCGGTCCACCGGCTATGATCAGAACTCGTGTGGGGCGACTGAATACGTTCACCGTGTGTTCCAGTTCATTATCCATTGCGTTTGCATCATGCATTAGCTGATTATCACGCACTCGAACCAGATAGCTGATCTCGCCCTCTTCACTGGGGGTACGTTCGAATTTTACATCCAGAGGAAGTGCGTCTTCAGAGGGAAGCAAAATATCGCGTGAGTCTACAATTGCAGGTTGTGCTTCATCTTTGAGCTTTTTCAGTAATTCAACCGTGATCTTTTTTCCCGGCATACCCACTGCTTGCAAGATTGCAGTGACTTCAAACGCATCACCAAACTGCACGTCAGTCGGTGCAATAATTTTTGAAATTTGAATGTTGGCAGGTCTGGTCGGACTGCCGACACCAAGCGTGATCAGTCGTACTTTTGATTCTTTAGCTGCTTCATTGGCGGTCAGTAAATCAGTGCCCGCATTGGAAACGCCATCGGTGGCAATGATAATTCCGGAAAGTGTGGATCCATTAATGTCACGAATCAACTGGCCCAGTAATTCTCCCAGCCGCGTTTCCAGCCCCTGAGGCTGTAACAGGCTGTTCCAGTCCATCGTCAATTTCGTTTTTAATCCGGCGTCCGTTTCAGGGTTCCTCTTTGCCGTTTTTTCAGCTGGTTGATTCCGTTGAAAAACATGGTGCGGACCAGTTAATGTCTGGTCAAAAGTATAAACACTGACCTGATGTTTTTTTTGCAGGTCTTTAATCAAGGGTGAGTCGGCCAACAGCTTTTCAACAGCCTGCATGCGACTGGGGGTCGACTGATTAGCCGGTGAGCTTGGATTGGCTGGAACCAGTTGGTCAGGGTGTCGCATCGAGAGTGAGGTGTCGACCAGAACAGCCACGCGCGAAGGGCGAAATGACATTTTTTGTGTTCGTTCATGCGGATTGAAAACGATGACAATCAACGCGACGAAGACACATAGTCTAAGTCCAGCCAACCAGCACCGTCCGAGCAGTGGGAGCTGAATGGAATCTTTCCAGGAAGTTCGGAATGAGAGTATCAGTACCAGAGTCAGTCCGCCCAGCAAGAACAGCCAGCCCCATCCTGATTCTGGCGTATCGTATTCGATCGAACGAAACGCGGTGGTTTCGTCGGCAGCCAGAACTAATGAATGAGTCATATTGGGCAAAAAATTCATGCAGCTGCACCTGCCATTTTTGGATGGTAGCTTAATCGATACGCGAGTAACTGTTCACAAATCAACAAAAGAAACAGAACCACCAAAATTGTATTCGTAATTTCTCTACCTGCTTCCTGACCTTGAATCCATTGGAACTCTCCCGGTTCCTGAATCTGAAGCAGCGGATTATTTTCCTGTAATTTTTTTAATTCATCTTTGGGAGCCAATTCCAGATTACTTTCGGATACGGGAAAGTTAAACGCAAACATTTTTTGTTCAACAGTCTGATCCTGTCGTTTTAGCTGCACCGAATAAACACCAGGTTGATCCGTATCACGGTAGGTTGTAACTAACTTCAGGATGCCATCTGCTAAAGCATCCGTTGCCTGTTCGGGTGAAGCTTTGATCCTGAGTGTACGTTCTCCCTGAGAAACAGGAGTTTGAATCTCGATTTCATCGGAGAACACGGAAGCATCAAGTGAAAGTGAAATGGGATCACCGACAAGTTCTGCCTGTTTTTGAGAGTGAGACTGGACCAGATATTTTTGCAGTTCCAGTTGAAATACAATATAACTTGGATTGAGTGCCCAGGAATTCCAGAGCTCACCTTCATTAGTAAGCATGGGACTTGCTGATGTCAGGCAGGTAATAATGCGTCCTTTGCCAAACCGATGTTCAATGATAAAAGGCGCCCGATTTCTAAGAGTGGCAATCACATTGACTCCCGATTTGTCTTGTGCTTTTGTTTGAAGCCATTCCTGGGAGAGAGGGAAATATCGGGAAATGGTAACTGCTTCGATCAGTGGGTTGTCCTGTCCAGCAAAGACGGAAAACAGGGGGTGATCACTGACCTGCATATCAATGATCGCATTTGTTTCGCGGGCTGGTAATTCCCGGGGTGAGAGTTCGAGTGGTGCGGGGAACAGTCCTTTGCCCTTGTTGTATAATTTCTCGTTATAAAAACCGGGCTGGATCGAAGGGCCAACAAACCAGATCAAGCCTCCGCCTGCTGAGACGAACTGTTCTAACGGTGCTATTGCATCGAGCGGGAGTTCTGGAACGTTCAGTAAATAGATATTTTTAAACTGATCCAGAGGATGTCTGCGGAGATAATCAATACTTTCAACCGATGGCGCAAAGCCGGTGGTTGAGGCGTCCGGAGCAATTGCGGTCTGGATATACATCCACTCGTTACCAGATGGATTGCCGTCGATAATCAAGACCGGGTTAGAAGGTTTGACGTTAATTGTCAGAAAGCGGTCGTTATCACCGGCGAGTGCGTCGTTGATCAGACTGACATTGACCTGATGCAGGTTTGGCTTATTAAAGATGACATCAAAATCCTGAGTGATTTCACTGCCCGCTTCAATCTTGTCAAACACAATACTCATTGGAAGTTTATTGTTGTCAACGAATGCAGCAATTCGGACATCCTCTGCGACCTGATTTCCAAAATTCTTGATACTGACTCTCAGACGGAGAGGAACATCAACGGCTGCCACTTCAGTGGCACCGGAAAGTTCGGTAATCGCCAGATTGGGTTGAGAATCCGGGACTGTTTTGATCAGATTGATGGTAGTATCGTTCTTGCTCAGTTTTTCGATTTCGAACTGACGCCCCTTTTTTCTCTTGCCAGTCTGATTTTCTGAAGTCTGAGATCAGGTGCAGCGTTTTGATCACGGCACGGTCTTCGTTTAACAAATCTGAGGCCGCTTCAAGCCCTTGGTTCAGATCCAGACTTTGATGTGAGCAGGCAAGATTGGTCAGTTTGGCATCCAGTTCGTTGATCAACTCATCATTAATGTCTCTTTGCAGAAACAGTGGTGCATCGGCACGAGAGAGTACGATCAGCGACATTTTTTCTGTATTCGGGCGGTTGGCCCCTTCGGCAGCAATTTTGCGAATTACCTGCAGGCCTTCATTGAAGGCGCTTCGCTCTCCCCAGACATTTTGCATGGAACCGCTGTCGTCCAACACAATTACATGGTGTGATTTGGCACCATGGAACATGGATAATTGATTGGGGTCCAGAATTAAACGTGCGATCAGGAACAGCAGGCAGATAATCAGGAGAATTCTCAGCAACAGTAACAGTAACTGTTCCAGAAGAACGCGTCGCTGATTTGTCTGTTGGCTCTGGAGCAGAAATTCCATTGCTGCAAAATGCACGCGTTTGTACTGGAAGCGGTTAATTAAATGAATGATGATCGGCGCAGCAACCATCAATGCACCGGAATAAACCAGTGCTGAATTCACAAAATGTTGTGTTAACCATGTTTCCATATGATACGTTTTGGGTTAAACATTCGAAGTTTGTTAAGACCGGTAGGTCTTCGTGGTTATTGTCGAATCGATTGCTGCATGCCGATTCGATGATTTAAATAATGTGATAATGCGGCATCCAGGTATTCGCTGGTTCGGATTGTTTGATAGTCAAATTTATTTTTGGCGCAACGTTTTCTGATTTCACTTAAAAACTCATGCATGGCGTTAAGATAACCCTCCCGTAAAGAGCGGGGGTCACACACCAGTTCGCCCGTCTCTTCCATGCCCTCAAAACGCGTTGTCCCTGCATAGCCGAAATCAAGCTCTTCATCATCCAGAATATGCAGCAACATGACATCATGTCCTCGGTATTGCAGCAGTCTTAAGCCTTTAAACAGACTTTCCCGGTCCGCAAACAGATCGGAAATAAGAATAATCGTGCCTTTTTTCGAGCGTGTTTCAGCGACTTCTTTTAATACGTCAAATATGTCCGTTTTTTGAGCTGGTTTTTCGGTTGCCAGGGCCGTCAGCAATGAATTCAGGTGATTTCGTTTACTTAACGGAGGAACTTTGGAGCGAATGGCATCATCAAATGTAATCAATCCCACTGCATCCTGTTGTTTCAATAATAGATACGCGAGCGCCGCTGCCGCGGTGCAGCTGTACTCATATTTGTTGAGTGGTCCGGTTCCAAACTGCATGGATTCACTGACGTCAACCACCAGAGTTGTTCTCAGATTTGTATCTTCTTCATACTGCTTGATGTAATACTTGTCTGTTTTAGACCAGACCTTCCAGTCGATATTGCGTACATCATCGCCGGGTGCATATTCGCGATGCTGCGCGAATTCCACCGATTGGCCAAAAAATGGACTACGATGCAATCCAGACAAGAATCCTTCTACGATGGAGCGTGCCCGGATCTCTAATCGAGAGATTCGGGAAATTGCTTCAGGCAGCAAAAATTTTCTGTAATCTTGGGTCACTGGTCAGTTCGCCTTCCTTTGACGGAGTCTCATCAATCAATCGTTCAATTACACGGTCCGAAGAAATTCCTTCCGACTCGGCAGAGAAGTTCGTTACGATTCGATGCCGCAACACAGGAGCTGCCAGAGCGCTGATATCTTCAGTAGAGACATGAGTATGACCGTTCAGTAACGCGCGTGTTTTTCCACCGAGTAACAGATTTTGTACGGCACGGGGACCGGCGCCCCAGCTCAGCCATTCATTAATGAAATCAGGAGTTCCCGGTTCATTGACCCTGGTTTGCCTGACCAGTGCCAGTGCGTAATCAATCACATGATCCGAGACAGGAACCTGGCGAACGATTTTTTGAATTTCAAGTACATCAACTGCGTTGAGTACCTGTTCTACTTTCTGATTCGACAGCGCGGTTGTCTGTCTGGCGATCTGTCGTTCTTCTTCGAAAGAAGGATACCGGACGTAGACTTTAAACATGAAGCGGTCTTGTTGTGCTTCCGGTAGCGAATAGGTGCCTTCCTGTTCGATGGGGTTTTGTGTCGCCAGAACAAAAAACGGATCACTTAAGACATGCCGCGTCTGGCCGACACTGACCTGGTGTTCCTGCATCGCTTCTAATAGTGCCGCCTGTGTTTTAGGAGGTGTCCGGTTAATTTCATCAGCGAGAACGACATTGTGAAATAAGGGGCCGGCAATGAATCGAAATTCACGTTCACCGGTTTCCCGATTTTCCTGTAACACATCTGTACCGGTAATGTCGGCAGGCATCAGGTCGGGAGTGAACTGGATGCGACTGAATGACATCGACAATGTCTGGGCTAAAGTACTGATCATCAATGTCTTGGCAAGTCCAGGTACACCCTCGAGTAAACAGTGGCCTCGACTGAAGAGTGCAATCAGGAGCTGTTCGACGACCTGATCCTGTCCAACAATGATTTTTGACATTTCCCCATGAATCTGTTGATAAGCAGAACTGAGCTTATCGATGGATTCCTGAGTAATCTCGAAATCATGAGATTCGTCTGAATGCTGATTCGTTTCCGACATCCGTTTTCACACCTTTCTACAAAGGTAAACACAGCTTGGCGCAGATTGTTCCGTAGGCTCTATCGTAATGCCTGAGACAGGACTTTGCGACTATAAACCGATAAATTACAAGGGTTTCCTTCCAATCACCACAGCACGTTAAACTGCAGGACAGGTTCCATTTCATTCTCATTAATTGAATTTTAGAGCGTCCCTCTTATTTTACTCAACCTCTATGGGGGGGAAAGCTTTTTTTTAGAGACTTCCGGGGAATGTAATCAGAAAGACACTATAAAATGAGCGGTGGAACGACAAAATATGACAGGTTCGCTCAGCATGCATATAACATGCTCGCAAGATCAGTCTGTTATTCCCAGGCAAGCGGATTTTTCCAGGCTGCTTTCAACTCATCCAGGTTGGCATCGATCACGAAATGATCTGATTTGCCTTTAACTTTGAATTGAGGGTCATTGATGACTTCTCCGATTTCGATCAATGGCAGTTCATCAAAGCAGGCTTGCAGTGCCTCGATATTCGCAGCTGGCACTTCGATCAAAAACCGTGTGTTACTTTCTGCAAACAGTAAACTGGAAGTTGAAAGCTCTATTGCTTCGGGAAGAAGGTTCGGGTCGATCTGCATTCCAAAGCCTCCTGCAAAAGCCATTTCAGCAGCAGCAACGACCAGACCTCCTTCACTCAGGTCATGGCAGCTTCGAATGAGTTGCTTTTGAATGGCGGCATGCAACGATTTGAAAATTTGAGGAGCCTGTTCTTTGTCGACCTGTGGGACCTCGCCACCTTCCAGTTGATTTACCATCGCAAAATGGCTGCCTCCCAGTTCATCGTGCGTCGAACCGATCAGAAAAATTCGATTGCCGGGAGTCTTCAGATCCATGGTGACCGCTTTGCTTACGTTGTCTATTTGTCCCATCGCACTAATTAGGAGCTAAGCAGGAATCGCAACCGTCTCTTTGGTCCCTTGTTCATTCTCATAGGAGAATTCGTTATAGAGACTGTCTTTTCCACTAATAAACGGCGTACCGAAGGCGATCGAAAATTCCTGGCAAGCGAGGGCCGCAGCGACCAGGCTGCCTAGTGTTTCGGGGCGATCAGTATTGCCCCAGCAGAAGTTATCAAGAATGGCAATTTTTTCAGGATCAGCACCGACGGCGACGCAGTTGCGAAGTGCTTCATCGATCGCAGACGCGGCCATCCAGTGTGTGTTTAAATCTCCATAGCGCGGATTCATGCCACAGGAAATAACGAGTCCTTTGACCGATGTCAGATCAGGGCGAACAACGGCCGCATCGGAAGGACCATCATTCTGAACGCCTACCAATGGCTTTACAACACTCCCTGCCTGCACTTCCTGATCGTACTGTCGAATGATCCATTCTTTGCTGCAGACATTCAGTGAGCCTAAAATCGATTTCAAATCGTCTGTGTAGTCCTCTTTTTCTGGCGGAGTCAATGGTACAAAGGGAGGGATGTGATAAACGGCGTCACGAATCACAGGTGGGCGTCCATCGTGCAGAAATGACATCTCCAGGTCACCAACGACCTGGTCCTGGTATTTGAGAACCAGTCGACTGGTATCGGTAAACTTTCCGATGACTGATGCTTCGACGCCTTCTCCGGAACAGATTTTTTCAAACGCTTCCCAGTTTTCGGGAGGCACAGCCAGGACCATTCTCTCCTGTGCTTCGGAGATCCAGATTTCTGTGTAGGAAAGACCGGCATATTTCAAAGGGCATCGATCGAGCCAGACCTCAGCTCCCGTATCTTCGCCCATTTCACCGACCGCACTGCTGAAGCCGCCAGCGCCGCAGTCGGTAATTGCAGAAAACAGATTTTTGTCGCGGGCCTCCAGAATCACATCCATGGTCATTTTTTCTGTGATGGCATTACCAATCTGCACAGCACCTCCTGAAAGCGATTCACTTTCTGAAGTCAGTTCGGCTGAGGAAAATGTGGCGCCATGGATTCCATCCCGTCCGGTACGTCCGCCGACAGCGACGATAAAATGTCCCGGTTGTGTTTTCTGCTTCTCCGATTTTCCCACAGGCAACATGGCCACATTGCCGCAATAAACGAGTGGATTCCCCAGATAGCGTTCATCAAAATAAACAGCGCCATTAACTGTGGGAATACCCATCCGGTTTCCATAATCCCGGACTCCCGATACAACTCCGGTGGCTACCGCTTTGGGGTGCAAGACACCAGCGGGGAGATCATCATAAGAAATATCAGGGGGGGCAAAACAGAATACGTCGGTATTGCAAACCGGTTTTCCACCCAGACCTGTTCCCATGGGATCCCGGATGACGCCTCCCAATCCGGTGTTGGCACCGCCATACGGTTCCAGGGCAGAAGGGTGATTGTGTGTTTCCACCTTAAAGCAGACATCCTGCTTTTCGTCAAACGTTATCACGCCAGCGTTATCAGCGAAAACGCTGACGCACCAGTCTTTATCGCCCAGAGATTTTCGAATTTGTGTCGTGGCAGCAAAGATCGTTTCCTTGAACATGTTTTCGAAATGCAGATCACGTTCCCCGTCCTGAAAATGAATTCGTCCTGCTAACGTTTTATGTGAACAGTGTTCGCTCCATGTCTGGGCGACACTTTCTAACTCGATATCAGTTGGATCCTTTGCCTGATCAACATAATAAGCTTTGATCGTTTGCATCTCGACCAGATTTAAATAGAGCTGTCCTTCACGGCTGAGCGTTTCGAGCTGGCTGTCATTCATGGAGCGAATAGGGATGGTGACCAGTTCGAACGTATATTCACTGCCCAGTTTGATACTATCCATTCGCAGAGGACCGCGAATCACGTACTCGATGGCGTCATTCGAAAGCACTTTGGAGGCCATGCGGTCTATTTCTTCTGATGTCGCATCCCGATTGACCCAGTATTTACGGCACGTGGCTACATTTTCAACCGAGAGTCCCAGGTCAAGTATTGCCTGTCGGGCACTATTGGCAACGTTATCAGTCACACCCGGTTTAAAGAGGACACTGAGTTGTTGCTCTGATTCAATCAAATCTGAAGAATCCTTCGAAAGTATTCGAATTTCAAACGTTTCGACGATGGGATCTGACAGGAGAGAGCGGGCAATCTTTTCCAACCCGGTATCATCCAGATCCCCTTCCAGAAGGTATGAATGTGCCGTTTGAACAGAGTTGATGGAACTGGTGCCAAGAACCTGACACTCATTGAGGATGCGGGCTCCCTCTCGGTCCACCTGTTTTTCAGCTGGTTTGATTTCGACTTCGCAGAGCATTTTTGTTCCAGTTAGTGTTTGATCGAGCCGGGCTAGCAGCTCAGAGTCATTGTTGATGAGCGATTTAAGCAGTTGCTGTTGATTAACGAGATGAATTTAATGCATCATGGTTCTTTTTGCCATCTTCCAGAAGTCGACGAAGTTGATTTTCATCATTGTTCTCAATGGCGTCTCTTAAGGATTGCAGTGATTGTGTGTATTTATTGATGCTGTTGACAACAGAATCTCTGTTATTCAAAAGGATCTCCATCCAGAGCGAGGGATCACCGCCGGCAATTCTCGTGGTGTCTCGAAATCCAGTTGAAGTATATTTTTGATTTTCTTCAGCGAGTGTCATCGCCAGTGCGGCAGCGACGACATGCGGTAGATGGCTTGTTTCAGCCAGAATCTGATCATGTTTTTGTGGAGATGTCTCAAGGACATTCATGCCGAGTGCTTCCCAGAACTGAATGACCTGGAAACTGCGTCTCTGGAGAGTGAATCGTCTGGTGTGACTACGCAGGGGCGATCCTGAAACAAATCAGGATCAGAAAATTCAAAGCCGGTTTTTTCAGAGCCTGCCAGCGGATGTGAAGCGATAAAGGTGATTCCATCAGGCAGGTTACCATAAAGTTCTTCACAAATATGTTGTTTTGTACTTCCAACATCCGTGATGATGGTTCCGGGCTGACTGTTTTGTGCCACTGTCTGAACAAACTGAACAATATGATTGACTGGCGTACAAACAACCACGAGATCTGAGTTTGCGGATGTCTCTGCAATATTGGTTGTTCCCCGGTCCAATAAACCAGAATGCTGTGCATTGCGCATGCGCGAGGGATTCCGCCCTGCTCCCAGGATGGTTTCTGCTAATTTTCTTTCACGCGCCGCCGCGGCAATTGACCCGCCGAGCAGACCAACTCCAATAATGCCGATTGTTTTGAAAAGATACTGATTTTGTGTCTTTGAATCCGTCATGCTTCGTATTGTAGAACGCATGAATCGGGATTTCCAGCGGCTTGACAATTGTATTGAAGGCCTGTCTGAAAAGTCTTCTTGTTTGTCATAAGTTATAATATCAAAATGTTTTGCGTCAAATATTATTTGTTATTTGTGATTCGGTAGAGATAACCGTTGGTTCGCAGGTAAAGACTTCCTTCACTGACTGCCGGTGAAGCATTGAATAGCCCTTCATCCGTCTCAATTTCATTTTGAGCCAGTTCAATATATTCCGGCACGGCTTTTAAGACGACGACGCCATTATCCCGTGTGGTGATATATAGTTTCTGGTCGGCCATCACGATGGAGGCATACAGCCGCGCTTTGGTTGGCAGGCGATTTTTATAAACGACTTCACCATTTCTGGCATTCAGACAAAAGGCAATGCCACGGTCACTGGCCCAATAGAGATACCCATCATGAAACACAGGCGAGGTCACGTTGGCGCCGACGTTGACTTCCCACAGCTTATGAGTCTTTGTGACATCGCCACGACCACCGGGACGGACGGCGATACTCCGATTACTCCGTCCACCCAGGCAGTAAAGAATTCCATCGTTTTGGACAACGACGGGTATGACATAATCTTGAATGCCTTCGCAGGTCCATAGTTTTTTACCAGTATCCGGATCAAATCCCAGAATCTGATTTTTTTGATTAACGACCAGCTCCTGCTTGCCATCGGGGAGATTGACAATTGAAGGTGTGGTCCAGGCACGCACAATATTTTCTGCTTTCCAGGCAATCTCTCCATTATTTTTATTCAGAGCATAAACTGTCTGGCTTTCGATGCTGGCGTTTACGATGACGAAATCTTTATAGAGAATGGGTGAAGCGGCAGAGCCGAAGCCCGCAGTCTTATCGCCGACGTCCGCTCTCCATTTCAGTTTGCCCTTCAGGTCATAGGCAACGACTCCAGAGGTTCCAAAAAAAGCATAAACTCCTGTTTCATCACATACAGGGGTACCACTGGCGTAACCGTGGTCGACAATGCGTTTTGTGATTTTCTGGACCCGATTCAAAGGAGGCACGGACTCATCCCACAAGATCTTTCCACTCTCCCGGTTGATAGCGATGACGTGCAATCGCAAATCCGAGGGGCTCCCTTCATCGTCCTTCGTCAAACCATAGCCGGTATAAGCAGTAAGAAATACCTGATTCCCAAATAAGACAGGACTGGAAGCGCCATGACCGGGAAGTTTTGTTTTCCAGGTGATATTTTTTTCTGCACTCCATTCCGTTGGCAGGCCAGTAGAATAAGAAATTCCATTTCCGGACGGTCCGCGAAACTGCGACCAGTCTGCGGCATCGGTTTGCTCAATACTTTCAGAAAAGAAGGCTGACAGCAGAATCATAAAGGGAAGAATGCGGCTCATGTCGTAATTCCATTGAAAAATCGAAGGTGGGAAGAATGTCGCTGATTTATGAAACAACGCGATTACGAGTTGGTTTCGTTGTTTTATAAAAATTAGACTGATTTCGACTCCCAGGCAAGGGATCTTCGTGTATCAGTGGAATTTAGATCTTATTCGCTGATTAGCGGCCGTTTTCTGCTGGATTCCATTTTGCGGATTTACATCAGTTTTTTAATGGGACTGCCATCACTGAGTGCCAAAGGGCGGCCGATCGGTGAGATTAATTCTCTGGTATGATCAATCTTCAGTTTTTGAAGGATCGTGGCATATAAATCCTGAATTTGAATCGGTTCAGTCGGTTTTTTCTCTTTTCCTGTCGGGTCTGTCTCACCAATGATCACATTACCTTTCAGGCCACCACCTCCCACGATACAGGAAAAACCGGTGGGCCAATGGTCTCGTCCGTCCAGCGGGTTGATGTTGGGAGTTCTTCCAAATTCGCCGATACAGAGAACAATGGTGGATTTCAGGAGGTCTCGCGCTTTCAAATCCTTTAACAACCTGGAAAAAGCGGGGTCGAGAATTGCAGCTTGGGTCTGGTGTCCGGTATAGTTATTGGTATGACTGTCCCAGCCTTTGAGATTGACTTCAATCGAGTGGACACCCTGTTCAACCAGCCTGCGGGCTACCAGACAGCCTCGTCCGAAGGGGGAATCGCCGTAGGCATTCCGAACCGCCTCCGGTTCTTTTTCAATTTCAAAGGCATTCAGCTGTTCGGAACTCATCATCGTGAGCGCCCGATCGATGGTCGACTGATGCAGTGTTTTTTTTGTTTGAATCAGTCGTCCTTTTTGGAATGCTTCGGAAACAACGGATAAATTTTTTAAGACGTCGATTTTGTCTTGCGGATTCAACGCCGGACCGCATATTTCCGATATTCTTTCCCGGGTCACGAACGCGGAATGCATCCAGATGTCCTCCGAGATAGCCGCCTCGAGCGGGGAACTGTGTATTTCCCATGGAAATGTGTTGGGGGATTTCCAGTTTATTGTTGGGAGCTGCTGTGCGATAATCGCTCCCAGTGCGGGGTAGACAGTTGTCGGTTCAGGGCGATATCCGGTTTTGAGATATTTGGTGCCGCGTTCGTGGTCGCCTTCTTTGGAAACCATTGAGCGGATGACCGACATAGACTCGAGCTGTTCTGCGAGAAGAGGATACATATCGGAAATCTGCAGTCCGGGGACTGTCGTTTTGATGGCATTTCCCGGGACCGCCGATTTTTGTTCCGGGATGAGGGTCCCAGGTTTCCAACTGGCTGGGTCCACCGCCCATCCAGAGGATGATGACTGATTTCTGGCGGTTGGGGCCTCTTTTTTGAGCTGCTTTTAAATCGAAACCGGGTAATACAAATGAAAGAGTGCTGCCGATGGCAACTTTACATAAGTCACGACGGTTCAGTGTTGCCCGATAAAAATGTGGGATCAAACATGGCTCAATGATTCCAGGAAAATTCAGGGGAATTATATAATGACCAATAGAGGTCTTCTGTAATTTTGGTACGTTGATTCTGATTCTGCGCAGCTTGATATTGTTTTAAAAAGTGGTCTCTTTCGATTTGAGTCGGCCTGCGCGTCAGACAGACTAAAAAACAGGTTTCGATTCGTTTTTCATCTGTCATGTCCAGACCAGCGATGCGTCCAATCGAGTTGAAAATTGAAGCGGTGCCGTTATCTCTGGCAAACTCGCCATTCATTTTGAGCAATGCCTGGGGAATGGTGCCCGGGAAATCATTTAATTCGTCGCTTCCCAGGTCGCCATATTCATTAATAAAATTGATTTCCGAGAAGAACCGGCGGGTTCTGATAATGATATTGGAATTCTGGTCAATCGTTTTTAAAGACGAAGCCTGTAGCATTGAACCGATAATTTGTTCGGGGCGTAACCGGACCAGCGGGAATAAAGCCCACGAATCTGTTAATCGTTCGATTTGTTCTGGTGAATTATTTTGAGATGTGGAAGAGATACGAAATGTTTTCGAGGCGACAATAATTTGAATCAAACGTTTGATATCATATCCATGCTCACGAAAGTCCTGTCCCAGAATATCAAGCAGATCCGGTGCAGATTGAGCGAGATCGGTGGGGGCGGGGAGGTCATCTACCGGGTTGATATAGGGGACTCCGAATAACAAGCCCCACATGCGATTGGCTGCTGCACGTTCAAATCTTCGGTTTTGAGGATGCGTGACCCAGGTAGCCAGTCGCTCGCGGAGTGTTCCCTCCTCGGGCAGACATTCATCAAGAAACGGGACCCGGGGAGACACAGCACGTTTTTTCAGAGTGTCACGATCTTCTACTTCATATTGTAATTTCTCGTTCTGCCTCACTCCGAATACCTGGATCTCAACCTGTCCATAAAATGCAGTGAGACCTTCAAAGTCTGATTGTTTCCAATGATCAAATGGGTGATCGTGGCATTGAGCACAATCGATGCGTTGCCCTAGAAAAGCACGGACGGTGCTGCCTGTCAGCTTATTGCGGTCAAGGTTGCCATCGGCAGATGCCGCGGTAATAAAATTGGTTTCAGGTTGGCCTGTCCAGAGACCTTCACCCGAAATCAGCGCTTTTGCCAACTCGTCATAAGGCGTATTGGCTTGAATCTGTTCACTCAGCCACGCTTTGAATCGATCTCGTCGGAAAATGATAAACTCGCCTCCGGAAACACCAACAAAGGACCGTGCCAGGCGTTCAGAAAAATAATCTGCAAAACGTCGATCTTCCAGGAGCTTCTGAGTCCAGCGCTCGAAACGATCGACTCCCTGCATTTTTTCGAATTCACGAATCTCTTCCAGTGAAGGCAGGGTTCCATGGAGCGCGAGAGACAGTCTTCTTAACAGATTGAAGTCATCGGTCATTTCTGATGATGTAATTTCTTTTTGAGACCATTGAGTCTCAAAAAACTGATCAATGAGTCTGACCGTATCTGTAACGGGTTTTCCCAGAGGATTGGCAGGTGCTTTGGGAGATTGATTGATCGGGCTGCTCGCAGCCCATGCGACGAGAGAAATGACGAAAGCAACGACACAGAGTGGCAGGCAGACGATTTTCAATTTGAGTAAGTTCCGCTTCATAAAATCGTCTCTGAACCAGTGAGAAGGCAATACCGAGTGATTTAAGTGGATGTTTACACTGACAGATAATGATACCAGAATCGAGGTTCAAAAGTTTCAGAGTTTTCCTGAAACTCAGGACTTTTTTTTGAGTACCATTAATGGAAAGCTCATGCCGGTTATTTCCACTTCATTCCCGTGAGCCAAAAATTCGGGTATTCGTTGGACTTATTGATTTTCAGGTGGTACTGTGAAAATTCAAGCTGAATCTGAGAAAGACTTCAATTTACAATCAACGGTTCGACTTTCTGATAACCAGACGGAGCATGTTGTGGATCAAGACATGACCCAGGATAATCCGGGACAGGGAGCATATCCGGAGGGACTGGTGTCTGCCAGAGAAATCAAAGAATTTATTTCTGAAGAGGTGGAGTCCGGGCCTGCAACGTCTGAGATCGAACAGTTTTATCCTGATGAATTTGTGGGAAACATTCCTCCTTTTCCTCATCTGTTTCGGCATCCGATTCAAGCCTCTGGCTGGTTGATCCGAATGGCCTTCGGAATCGTCTGCCTGGTCTTATTTCTGGCACTGATTGCAGCGGTACCGTTAGTCAACTTTATCGCTTTGGGTTATTTACTCGATGTCGAGGGGCGCGTTGCGCGATCGGGAAAAATACGTCTTGCATTCCCCTTGTTAGATATCGCGCCTCGTCTGGGGTCGATTGTGGTTGGTATTGTATTGTGGCTCATTCCATTATTTTTCATGGCTGGCGCTGCCGCTGATGCCCACTTGATAGAACCCGGAGGCGATACTGATCAGACACTGCATTTTTTGACTGTGTTCGTATCCATTGCCATATCTGTTCATCTCTGTCTGGCTCTTTCTCGCGGGGGAACGTTTTCCTGCTTCTTTCGTCCGATCAAAAATGCGACCTGGTTATTCAGGCAGATTGTCGCTGGTGGTTATTTTGAGCGAGCGGCTCTCAATGTCAGTTCTTTTATTGCTTCCTTAAAGCTGGGAACACACTTTTCTCTGGGATTGCGTGGTTTCCTGGCGGCTTTTATCTGGCTGGTTATTCCTTCTGTGATGTTAGCTGCAACCAGTTCTCTGGAAACTGGCAAAGGGTTTTCTATATTGATTACATTGATCGGTGGCGCCAGTCTGGTGGTGGTGCTGGGTTGGCTGCCTTTGTTGCAAGCGCATTTTGCAGCGGAGAACCGGTTTTCTGCCATGTTTGAATTGTCAGCAATCAGACGCAAGTTTAAACGCACTCCGATTTCCTGGATCTTATCGCTTATTGTCGTTTACGTTTTATCTTTGCCATTATATTTGTTTAAGGTTGCTGCGTTACCTCGCGATACGGTTTGGGGAATTACTTTAATTTTTGTGGCTACCATTTATCCTACAAAAATTCTGCTTGGCTGGGTTTATTACCGTGCTTCTTCACGGACTGAGAATGCCTGGTTTGGCTGGCGATGGTTGAGTCGTACATTGATCATACCGCTTTTGGGAGTTTATGTGTTTATTATGTTCTTTACCCAGTTTATTGGAGTTCATGGCGCAGGCGTGTTGCTTGAGCACCACCTGTTTTTACTTCCCGTTCCATTCTGAGTACGCGTCTACCTGCCTGTAAACCTCGTTGTCTGCTTGTTTTGCGGAAATCGTTTTTTGTTTGGCCGGCTTCTATATCCTGCCTGTTTTATAAAAGATGATGTATTTCCGAATGCAAGCCAAATTTTCTAAAAATCCTTTCGCCTTTTAAAATTCAAAAAGTTATGCTTTTGTTGAGTGTAAGACAAGATAAGATGAAAATAGATTAAGTACACACTCAATGATTTATCGCAAGAGGAATCCGGTATTCTTTCTGGAATCCGGTTTTAAGGATATGTCAGGGAAAAATTCTTTTCCCCGACACACGTTCGCATCATTTCCTGGCTATGCGTGTTGCCTTTAACGGAATTAGAGACAAATGCGCCTGGCCATTTTTCGAAAAGGCAGGACGAGCGATGAACGAATATAAGGTAGACGACGTTAGGAATGTGGCATTGGTCGGCCACGGGGCTGTTGGTAAAACAACTGTAGCCGATCTTTTACTTTTTCAATCAGGTGCTTCCCCACGTTTAGGTTCCGTCGATGACGGCACGAGTTTGCTGGATACCGACGAGGAAGAAATTGATCATCGAATTTCGATCGCTTCCACACTCGTTCATTTTGACTATGGCGGCCATCATATCAATTTGATCGACACTCCCGGATATCCGGATTTTATAGGGCAGGTTTCCGGCGCTTTGCGTGCCGTCGAGACGGCTTTGATTATGCTGAATGCCAGCCATGGTGTCGAAATCAACGCCATGCGGGTTTCCAAAATGTCACAGGAAGCGGGTGTTGCCCGCATGATCGTATTAAATAAATGTGATGCTGAAAATATTGATTATGATTCTCTGATGAGTTCTGTTCGAGAAACATTTGGTTCACAGTGCATTCCAATTAACCTGCCAGTTGGTCTGGGTGCTGATTTCAAAGCAGTGTTTGATCTTGTAAAAAATTCGGGTGATCCCGGAGCGGGTGTCTCAGGCGATCCGGAGGGAATTCGTCAGTCACTGATTGAGGCGATTGTGGAATCCAATGAAGCACTGCTGGAACGTTTCTTCGAAGGGGAAGAGATCAGTGTTCAGGAACTGTCTGCAAATATACCCAAAGCGATGGCCGCGGGCACTTTGATTCCGGTCTTGTTTATGAGTGCGAAAACAGGTGTTGGTGTTGCAGAATTTATGGACGCGATGTCCAATTACACGTTGTGTCCACAAGATGTCAAGCGTATGGAACAGACAAAAGATGGTCGATCTGTCATGCTTGATTCCTCTCCTGATCAGCCATTTGTTGCACAGGTCGTTAAAACACGCATCGACCCTTTTATCTCAAAGATGAGTTATTTAAGAGTCTTTTCTGGAAAGTTGAGTAAGGACTCCAGTGTTGTGAATGTCCGTACCGGAAAACCGGTCAGGTTGAATCAATTGCTCGATGTTCAGGGAGGAAAACAGGAACCAGTCGATGCCGTTTCTGTAGGAGATATTTTTGCAGTTGCCAAAGTCGATGATTTAAAACTAGGCGATACGATTGCAGCAGACGTTAATGGAGAATCGCTCGCTTTACCTGAAATCAAGTTTCCTCATCCTGTGGTTGGTCTGGCAGTTGAACCCAAAAGCCAGAATGATCAGCAGAAAATTTCTGGTGCATTACATAAAATTGAAGAAGAAGATCAAACTTTTCATGTGGTGCACGATGAAGAAACACATGAAATGGTCATGCAGGGAATGAGTGAGTTGCATTTGAAAATCGTACAGGAACGACTTTTACATCGCGACAAGGTGGAAGTGGTCACCCATCAGCCTAAAGTTCCTTATCGCGAGACAATCATGGGTGTTGCTGAAGGTAGCTATCGACACAAAAAGCAGTCGGGAGGGGCAGGGCAATTTGCTGAAGTGCATCTTCGAGTTTCTCCGATGCCTCACGATGTGAACCCAGAAGAATACTTTACGAAAGCAAATTTTGATCACCTCAGGTCGTATCACTACGATCCCGAATTTAATTTTGCTTTTGTTGATCGAATTTCTGGTGGTTCGATTCCCAATCAATTTATCCCTGCGGTTGAAAAAGGTGTTCGCGAACGGATGAAACAGGGAGTCATTGCGGGCTGTCAGGTACAGGATTTGATTTGCGAAGTTTTCTTTGGCAAGGATCATCCGGTAGACAGTAACGAAACGGCATTCAAAATTGCGGGTAGCAAATGTTTTGCCGAGTTATTTGAAAAGTCCCGTCCCTCGTTACTGGAACCAATTGTTCATATCGAAATCCTGATTCCCGAAGAGAATGTAGGTGATATCAGCAGTGATCTGTCGAGTCGACGAGGGCGCATGGAAGGCATGCAGGTTTCTACTGGTGGTTATGAAATCATTCAGGCCCGCGTTCCACTGGCGGAAGTCATGACCTATGCACGTACACTTTCCAGTCTGACGGGAGGTCGTGGAACTTACGATATAGAGTTAAGCCATTACGAGATGATTCCTCCTAACGAACAGGAAAAAATTGTAGAAATTCTCAACAAGCAAAAAGAAAAGTCGTGAAGCAGCAATGGAATTGAAAGCGATCAAGTACCCGTAGTAGTGTTGTTATCACTGCCGCGGGTACTTTTGAATCGACCTGTGGAAATTCGATTTTATCGTTTTTTCAGATCTCGACTTCAAGTGATCGGAAAACAGAAAGTGACCTGAAAACAGAATTCCAAAACGATTACTCTTTCTTTTTTTTGCGATGACGGGCGAGAGGTTGGTTCCATATTTTCAGCTGTTTTTTGATGTCTTCCAGAGACATCGGTACTGGAGACAGTTTGATTTCTGTTTCGAGATCATACTGCTCGCTGGTGACTTTTTCGTCCAGTCGATCAATTTCATCTTCGAGGTTTCGCATCCAGTCGGGCACGTCGATTCCTGATCCAATTGTGGTTGCCAGGTAACGTTCAATTTCTTCGCGTAAAATTGAAAAAGCGGCCGAATCTTCGTTACCATTCCGTGCATCTTTCATCGCACGTGGAACCAGTGCCATCATTCGATTGACGGCCAATGGTTTGACAAAACGTTCATTCAAATGGTCTGAAATTAACGGTAAATTAATTTTGTATTCTGATTCGGTCTGCTGTAATTTTTTAAGATGTTTTTTCGCCATCTCTTCCGAATTGGCTTCAAAGACAGCTTCCCAAATCAAAGCCGATTCATTGCGGTCCTGCTGAGCCAGGACTTTATGGGCAATCAGTAATGGTACCATTTTCCAGTCATCACGTTCATAGGCGGCTTCAATTCGTAAGAAATCCAGCAAACAGTAAAACATTTCCCCATAGTCAGATTGCGTGGTCGTACTGTTGTATTCCACAAACCGGTCAAATTTATCGACAACCGCATCAAAAATGACTTTGAGATTTGAGACCGCTTCTTCCATGTCAATCTCTCCGTCATCAAGATCGGAAAGTAGTATCACAGGTTGTGCAGGATTCTGAAATTCTGCCATGTAATTCAAATACTGTTCTATCCCGTTGTGGAGAATCGCTCGAAGATTTCCCAGCGTCAGATACTGGGCGTGGAACAGATCTGATCCATATTGTTGGATGAACTGTTTTACTTCCATCCAGACAAATTCCTGGTTCAGTGCTTCCGCGCTGGAAAGACGCATCGTACGACTGTGTTTCAGCCATTGGTCACGGTATTTATCAACCACTTTGCCAGCAATCTCGATTAGTTTGTCGTCATCTAACTGTTCTGACTCCCAGGACTGGGACGACCGAATTATTGCTGAAAGTGAACTTCTTAATGCCGTGCGGAACAGCCGATCAAATTCACTGACGGCAATTCCATCAGGACGCGAGCTGCGCTCCATGCGGTACGCTGTTTTCAATAATTGCCAGGTTTCACGCAGCATTCCCAGACAAGGCAATTGTGAAAGCAGAAAACGTAAGATCATTTGTAACGACCGGACTTTCAATACAAAATTTGGCTTTCCACCCTGATCGAGGGGCGTATAAAGAAGAGGTGTTTCCGCGATGTTACTCAAAAATGTGACAAATTCTTTTCGGACCAGTTCGTGATCTCGCGTGAGAACTCCACGATAGATTGTCACCAGGAGTCTCTCGTTCTCTGAGAGTTCTGACTGTGAATCTTGCTGCGGTATCGTGGAGAGAAGCATAAGCCGTGCGGAACGGCAATTCACGGTGGTAATGATGATGGCATGCATTAAATAGTATTTTGTCTGCAGCTGCAGATCGTATTCGATGTTGGAATCATGGTCGCCGCTCGGTTTGGGGATTTGATAAGTCCAGATGGAATTGAGTAGAACCACTAATTCCTGTTGTAGATGTTCAGCGTGTTGAATCCATCCAGCAATGGATTGTCTGGTTACCTGATCGAAAATGGAAGTTGTTTCTGTGAGTGGAGAGTCCGCTGATTTCTTATTCAGGTGTGTTGTCTCAGCCTCACAGTAAAAAGCAGCTGATAATTGCCAGAGTTGTGAAAGTGTATTTAGAAATTTGAGACGCGGTTCGAGTTGCCGGTTTATCGATTCAATCTCAGAATTGCTGGAAGAGTATCCGGAGTCCATCATCTCACCTTCCACACCATCATCGGCACTGTCCCGAAAGATCATATCTTCATATGCGGCACCAAACAGAGAATCTTCTTCGTCGGGTTCATCCATTTCAATTTCAAATGGATCTTCAATTTCTTTTTCCGGTACTGGCAATACAGCATCAAAATGTGGAACTGTCCAGTAATCAGCGGCATTGGCTTCAAGGTAGTCAAACATTTTGCGGATAGAATGACTTCGCGATTCAATTGTTTCAGGATCAGAACTGGATGTCAGTTGACGCATCCATTGTAAAAGAACGACATGGATCGAATACGGACCTGACTCGAGACCGGTCTGGTCAACCTGACTCAACCACTGCATTATGAGACCGATAGCAGCGACATGATCCTGTTTTTGCAAGAGAGCATCAACTGTTAATGCATATGCTTTTGCAGATTCAAAACGGTCAACATGCTGACGCCAGAATGAAATATCGCCGACCGATTCGCCTCCTTTTTTCCATTCTGTCAGAATTTGTGAGACATGAGCGGCTGATTCAAAGGAGTCCTGGCCATTCACCTGAGGCAAATCTTCCACTGTTGACGTGGCATAACGATCCCATTTCTCGGCCAGTTGCTGGAAACGGTTAGAAATTTCCAGTTTCAGTTGATTATTTCCCTGTGCGGCTGCCTCACTGAGAGTCGCTGAGTAAGCAGAAAATATTTCTTCCATCAAGTCCAGCAGTACTTCGCTGCGTTGATCGGGAATACTGTCTTCACGTGAGATGAAAAGTGGAAACAGACCCTGGAATCCCAGAATATTCCAGGGATCGATCAGCGCACCGCATTCAATGCCTCTTGTCAGATATTCTTCAATTTCGGGAATAAGTTGCCAGGCCTGCTCCAGTTCATAACGTTCCAGATGGAGGTGAACCATTGTAATCCGCCATTGAATTTCGCATTCGAATCGAACAGAAGTACATGGAATCACAGCAGCCTCACAGCGGGCTGCTGTCGAGAATCCCATCCGTGCATAAATCCGCGAAAGCTGTCGATGTTGTACCTGTTGTGCTCCGTAGCGAGACAGATGTAAGTTCAGGTAATGGCGAATATGTCCAAATGGTTGCTGTGACTGCTTTGCTTCTTCACGCAGACGCTCGGCACGCTGTCCTGAAGCTGAGGCCAGCAGGCGGTTGTAGTAGTCATCTCTCTGTCGTGCTACTTTGGGAAGAAGTGAGGTTAAACTGGTATCACTGGAATGTGTATCAGGACCCGAGCCGCTGATTGATGAGGCCATCAACATCGTACCGCTCAGAACAGCGGCCGCATCTTGTAAACGTTCTTGAAGCGGGATCTCTTTATTTTCATCGATCCATGCCAGTAACGAGTCTAGAATTAATTTCCGGATGATGAATCGGCGATAGTAACCCTGATTATCAATGACATGCGGGTCCCATTCGCCAAACATGTAGTTCGTTCGTTTGTTAACGGGGTGCAGGTGATCGTGAGCTCGAAGATCTATGGCAATTTCATCCATTTTTTCCAATCCAAAATGCGCCTGATATAACAGGTCATCGGGTGTGGTTTTTAACGTTTTGATCGTTTCTTCTATTAAACGCTGATACTGGCCCAATGCAACTCCGCTCTCACGGAAATAAAGAGGGATTGGTCGAGACTTTTCATGAGGATAAACTTGCATCTGTCGGCCATTCTCAAGAACAGCCACAGGCCGAAATCCAACAAAATCATTCAATTTGTCAATCGTTCCTGAAACAATTTGCTCTGTCAGATCCCAGGGAGATCCCTGCTCCAGCAGGGCTTCAAATAGTACTGCCAGGAAAAAGGGCTGTAAATATTCCTGCTCAGAAACATGAAACAGCAGATCTTGATGATGCTGTTTGAACTGCGGTAAACAGTTTTTGAATGCGAGCCGAATGACACTCTCTGCCTGCTCGATTTCTTCGAATGCTGCTGTTGTCCCTTTGAGTCCTTTTAATTCCGAATTTAAAATCGCATACAATGTTTCCGCTGATGGATGTTGATCCAGCTCAGTAAAAAGTTGATTCCAGTTGAAGCGAAATTTGGGATCAGGATTACCGTTGGAATAGTTTAAGTATCCCAGAATCTCCCGTGTGATGTGTTTATCAACAGCAGGCAATGAATCCGAGTTTGATTTTTGATTACGTGATGAGCTCATATTGTCAAATGTAGTTGTTTGAATCTGAAAATGTATGAATAAGACTGTTTTTTGCGGACGTCTTTCAGCAGTAAAACACGCTATTTTACCCTTGAACAGTCTCAGGGGAATGAATCCCGGAAGCTATTTTTCTTTTTAACGGTCTGCTCTGATAATAAATCAGGACTGTGATACATAACTCCAGTATTGAAAGTGGTTTATAGACACTAATAGCTCCCGTGACATTTCGAGGAGTTCAGGTCGTTGGAGCTGTGGTCATATGAATATGTGTGAATACTTCTGACTTCTGAACCCGATGTAAAAGATTCCTTCAACTTGATTGTTACATTGTGACGATTATACGGAATATGTGTATTAAATAAGAATAATTTAATGGTGAGTCTATCAAATTACAGGGGATCAGGAATCGCCCCGAGTTCAATCTGATGAAACAGAGTGATTCTCTGAGTGAGTCTTATATATTCCCGGTGATTCATCAGGATTCGTGAATCGAGTTTGTGAATCGAATCTAAGTCAATTATTGATTGGCGTTTGTACGACCCGAAGTGGAATCAGACCAGGTACCAGTACCTTTAAGGATGTAAGCAGACAGATGGAACACGCTGAACCGTTGCCGAATCGTGAAAAAGAAGACCACTTGTTGAATTGGTCCAAAGCAGTTTTAAGATCTCCACTTTTTTGGGGTACTGCAGCGACATTTGGATTTTATGCTCTGATCCCACATCTCCCTTTGTACCAGTCACTCGTTGAACGTTATTTTTGCAGCCATCCACTCGAATATGCAACAGCGGCGTTATTCTTTATCGGCATGTCGATCATTGGTGTCAAAGGCATCAGCATGTGCAAACAGAATAAGTCTCTGGTAGAAACGAACATGGATTGGGAAACGATAGGCGAAGTAGAAAATATCAGTGAGCGGATTGATGTTTTTTCTGAGCAGGTTCAGTTGCTTCCAGATTGGATAAGCGAAACTTTTCTTGGGAAACGGCTTCAAGATATCGTGACTTATGTGAAAGGAAGACGATCCGTCCAGGATCTCGATGAGCATTTGAAATATCTGGCAGAGTTATCATCCGAACAGATGCATGCCAGTTATTCATTGATCCGGACCATAACCTGGGCTGTTCCCATTATTGGATTTTTAGGTACTGTGATTGGTATTACGATTGCCATTGCAAATGTAACACCAGATCAACTGGATACATCACTGTCTGAAGTGACTGGTGGGCTCGCTGTTGCCTTTGATACAACAGCTTTGGCGCTGGGTCTGTCATTGGTTCTTGTTTTCTCAACTTTTGTAGTTGAACGGATGGAACAAAAACTACTGGAAAAGATTGAACTGTTTGGTATCGAGAATATAACAACCTGTATGAGTGTGTCCGAACGTTCGATGAGCCCGTTGGAGTCTGCCGAAGCAGAAGCGGCCGAGCAATTAGTACAGCGGACAGAAGAAATGATTAATCGACAGACCGAGCTCTGGCAGCAAAATATCGAGGGATTACGCGAGCGTTGGTCAGAGATCATGGAACGACAGCAAGTGAATTTTGACCAATCGATGCAAGAAGGGATGTCAGAGACTCTGGGAACTCACTCTGCACAACTGGAGTCACTCAGAGACGAATTTTTAAACGCTTATCAATCCACGACGGAACACCTGGAATTGATGATGACGCGCTGGCAGGACACACAAAAAGACTCTAACAGCCATTTCTCAATGCATCTCGCTCAGATTTGGAATGAGGTTCACCAGGACATTATCTCTGCTCAATCTCGACAGACATCACAGATTGAACAGGCAACAAAAGAAATTTCCGGTGAAGTCAGGCAGTGGAGCCAACAATTGAAAGATACATCTGAAGTTTCCACGTTACAAGTGGAAGCGTTGAACTCTCAAAGCGAAAACCTGTTGAAAATTGTCGGACAGGAAGAACATCTGATTGGATTACAAGGCAGATTAAACGAGAATCTGGATGCGATTCGTGCTGCAGAAACATTTGAAGAAACTTTACACAGCTTGAGTGCTGCGGTTCACCTGCTTACGGCGCGGTCCAATAGAAAAAATGCCGCCTGATAGAGAAAATAGAACGTCGTGAATCATATCAATTATTTTATTCAGTACGAAGTCATTTTCCCGGTTTAATTTATGAGCAGACATGTTCGCGAAGCACGTTCAGTTTCGCTTTTCCCATTTTTGGCGGTTCTCATTTGTGCGATGGGTGCTTTGATCTTCCTGCTGGTGGTCACGACACGTCGGATCCGTCATCAGGCTATCATGCAGGTACAGCAGGTGACTGTAGAAGAAGTGGTCGATGAAGACTTCTATCCTCCCGTTTTGTTTTCTGCAGAATTCGATGAGCCAGAAGTGGCTTCTCCACCCGTTACAGAGCCTGCTGTTATTCCAGAACCACAGGTAATCAATCTTGCACTGGAACAGGAAACGCGTTTAAAAGAACTGCGCCGGAAAAAAGCAATCCGTCTTGCTCGATTGAAATCACATAATCTGAATCTGATTCGATTAAAAAACGAATTGTCTCAATCTGAAGATTCACTCGAAGCGAATCTTCAACAAACGCAACTGTTGCGTCAGCAGGACGCAGAACTGAGTCAGAAAATGGATCAGATCCAACAGCAGAAATTACGTGTTGCCGAATTACTTCAGGAAGAGTTACGAAATCTGCAACAGAAAAAACAGTTACAGAAAACAGCCCGCAGTAAATTTTCTGTGATCCCCTACGATGGGCAAACCGGAACTTCCAAACGGCCCATATTAATTGAATGTACTGACTCCGGACTGACATTTATTCCGGAAGGGATCACATTGACTCCTGATGATTTAAAGGATTTTACACCTGGTTATAATCCATTGCTGTCAGGAACTCAGGCGTTAGTTCAATACTGGAAAAATAAAGATCAAGGATCAAGCCAGGGACCTTATGTGTTAATTCTTGTCAGGCCAAGTGGAAGTGTGGGCTATTATGTTGCACGAAAGCTTTTAAACAATTTGAAGTTAGATTCAGGTTACGAATTAGTTGATGCCGACTGGGAATTTGAATTACCGCAAAAAGATTTGAACGCGGAACAGGTTTGTCAGGCTGCAATTGACCGTATTATGAGCGAGCGTAAAAAGCTGGTTTCGCAGCTTCGTCAACATCAAACTGACCCCGGGGGACGCAAACTGCAATTTGATGCGCGGACCGGTACAGTACGTGTGATTGAATCGGAAAATACGTCAGACACAGGTGCCGGGGCTCGTGGTCGGTCGGGCAATACTGCTGAAAATCAACAGACAGAAACTGCTGGTGTGTCCCGATTTAGTGATGTATTGACACAACGGCAAAAAATCGTGCGTGCAAAATATCTGAAACAGCATGAAAATAAAAAGCATATTGTTGGCCGAGGAGGATCAGGTAGTAGCGAATCAGAGTCAGACGGACTGAGTTCGGATCCAGATTCTAAACAAGCAAAATCTGGCAACGAAGGGCCAGGTAAAGTTCCTGGAAGCCGATCTTCAGCTGAGGTCTTTTCGCTTTCCGATCTGAAAAAACCAACAGGTGAATACACAGGAACCAGTTCAGGGCTGAAACATGCAAAAGTAATGGATCGTGAACAATTGAAGCGACAGGCTGAGCAACATTTCGTTACGTTGAATGGTGCACAAGAAAAACAATCCTCCCACAAACAAAATGGCGAGGGGCAAAAGCTTTCGTCCAAAGCGTCTTCAGAAAATCGACTCATCGAGAATCCCTTTGTCAAAACTGGAAATCAAAAGGAGTCG
This sequence comes from uncultured Planctomycetaceae bacterium, assembly GCA_942492165.1. Lineage (GTDB taxonomy): Bacteria > Planctomycetota > Planctomycetia > Planctomycetales > Planctomycetaceae > Gimesia. The sequence goes on along the minus strand of CALOEF010000077.1, from coordinate 17,163 downwards.
ACCAGATCAAGCCAGTCAACTCAAAAAACGGGAAGCTCTCAAGATCAGCCGCGTTCAAAACAAAAGACTCCAGGTCAATCTGCTTCAGGAGCAGGTAACAGCAAAAGTTCTTTTTCATTCAATCAAAGTCAACGAGCCGGTGGCGCGCAATCAGAGATCGAATCGAGTGAACACAGACAATGGCAACCCCCACAATCACGTTCTGGAATTGGTTTTGAAAGAGAAATCAGTGTGCAGGTCGGAGCAGAGCAGATTATTGTCGGAGAAGGAAAGGTTGTGAATCTTAATCCGGGAATCTCACAGGAAGAGTTGTTACAGTCGATGATCGTTATGATGGATCAACATTTGAAATCCTGGGGCCCGGCACCAAAAGGGTTCTACTGGGTTCCCACGATCCGGTTTGCCGTCAGCCCGGGAGGAAATCAGTTTTACGAACGATTAAAATTATCAGCCCAGAAAATGGGGCTCCAGACAGTCGCAAAATTTACGTTGGATCCACTACCTGTTACTTCCCCCTCAGTTGAGGAGCAAAAGTAATATGAGTCGTCGTATATCACAGGGAGATGCTAATTTCGGGTCCGATTCCTTTTTAGATATTGTTGCCAATATTGTAGGAATTCTGATTATCTTGATCGTGATTGCCGGTGTCCGAATGAGTCAGGCGCCCGTAACCGTTTCCGAGAAGCAACCCGTCAGCCCGCCACAGCCGGCGATTATTGATACGGATCTGGCGGCATTTCCTCCCCGGCTTGAAAACGATCCACCAGTCAGGGATGTGAATGCTCTGGCTCTCACACCACAGGATACTGATACAAAACCAGTTTTTCCACCAAAGCCGAAAATTATTTATCAGCACCCTTCTCCCGAATTATTGAGCGAAGTACAGAAGCTGGAGTCTGAGCTTGCCAGAATTGATCAGGCAACACAAAGCCGACAAACAAGTGTGCAAGAACTTTTGCAGCAAAAACAGGAAATTCGTGGCAAAGTACAAACCATTGTCTCTCAGATCACACAACAAAATGAAATATTAAAAGGGCGGCATCAGCATTTATTGGGTTTGGTTGAATCGGAAAAAGAAACAAAAAAAGAGTTGGAGCGGGTTGTTGCCCAGGTCAGAAAAGTATCCGTACCTCGCGAACAGGTAAAAGAATTAAAGCACCGCTTAACACCTGTCAGTCAGTTGGTAACTGATAAAGAATGGCATTTTTTGCTGTCTGAAAATCGAGTTTCCTATGTTCCAATCAATGAATTACTTGCCGACTTGAAATATCGGGTCATGAAGCGCGGGAGCTGGCTTGCCAAATATCGCGAACATCATAGTAAGGTTGGCCCTGTTCAAGGCTATGTCATGAATTATGTTGTGGAGCGTCAGGCACTCTCTGCAATCGATCAGCTGAGGACTGGTGGGAACGGGGGATTTCGAGTGGGAGTCACCAAGTGGGATATTGAACGAAGTGATGATGTGACTGGTGAAAATCTGGAAACGGCGCTCCAGATCAATTCGCAGTTTTATCATGCATTGACAGACATCGGAACGGGTTCCACACTGACCTTCTGGGTCTATCCTGATAGTTTTGAGCTTTATCGTTCCTTGCAGAAACATGCACATTCTTTAGGTTATCAGGTAGCGGGGCGTCCTTTGCCATTTGGTGTCCCCATTGCCGGCTCCCCTCAAGGAACCCGGTCAGCGGGGCAGTAATCAAGCGTTAAGCTAATAAAGCAGAGTTGCTAACCTTCTGCGATATGTACTTGCCAGTGCCGACTGAGGTCCAAGCAAATCAAAGATTTTCAGTATCGTCGCTTTCGCTTCGACTCCCGCTCCCGCTTTGTCTTCTTCGATAATCGACAGACAGAGTTCCAGTGCTTCTTCATGTTTATTCGAAATGGCCAATGCATCTGCTAATGCAATTTTGAGTGTGGCATTGTCTGGATCAGCGGCCAATGTTGCTCTGGCAGCTTCGACCCCACCTGCTTCAGCTGCCGCTGCCTGCAGTTCCAGCTGCGATTTGATCTGTTCTGCTTCGGGTTCTAGAAAACCACGCGTTTCCAGTTCAGTGATGATTGTTGCGCATTCGTCAAACCGAGAGAGCTTTGCCAATACGGCTGCCATACGTAACTTGATCAGATCCTCTCCCGGCTCAAGATCCAGTGCCTCTCGATACCTGGCTTCTGCTAGTGCGGGATCTGTCTCTTCGACGGCTTGTCCTTCTTGTAACAGAATTTGAACGGGTGAGGGAATGAATTGTGAAATCCACTCTGTCAATGTTTCCTCGGGTAAGAGTCCTTGAAATTGATCGACGGCCTGTCCATTCAGGAATGCAACAACTGTGGGAATCGATTGAACCTGAAATGCCGCTGCCAAATTCTGTTGTTCATCGATATTGATTTTGGCAAGACGAAATTTTCCCTGAAAGTTTTCGACCAGTTTTTCAAGTAGTGGGATTAATTCCTTACAGGGGCCACACCAGGGAGCCCAGAAATCAATCAGGATTGGAGTTTGCTCAGACTGTTGAATGACCTCTGTTTCAAAGTTTTCTTCAGTGACATCAATGATCCAGGTCGAGTTGGCTGACATTCGTTGATTCCTTGATTATTCTGCAGTGTTGTTCTAGTTGCATTATTTCTGAATGGAAGCTTCAATGTTGAGGTACTGCGAGCTGGCAAATGGCCCATTGTCCGAAGTTTTCTTCCACTTCAATCTGTACATTTTCTATCTGTTCGAGCGCCTGCGATCCTATCACAGATATCAGTTGTTGGCCAATCCAATGCGCGATTAATTCTGCTGTCGTATTTTCCAGCGGTAACAAAACACAATCTTCTTGAGGAAAAATCCAGCGTCGTTTTTCAAAGGTGGCTTCGATTTCGTCGCCCTTTTCCCGAACTTGAATCTTCTGGTGCTGTGTGGGGAGTAAGACGCGGTGATCGAGTGTAGTCACGATCTGTTGTAATTGATCCCTGAGTGCAATAAAGTCGAAAACATAACCGTTTTCATCTAAGGGACCTGTCAGCTCTGCTGCAACCCGCCAGTTGTGACCGTGTAGACGCTCACAAATATTTCCATTGAAGGTTATGAAATGTGCTGCGCTGAAAACCAGGTGGTCTTTGGTAACGCGTACTTTGTATCTGTGGGAATTATTCATGGTTTTGTATTGAACTCAAGTCGTGATAATATTTCCTGGGAATCCGATTCATGATTGTACTGCGATCTGGCGTGGGAATAAAACCATCTCGCATCGCCACGAAGAGACCAGCAACGATTAAATCTGCTGTCGTGCCGGGGTTTCGTTGATTTCCTTTTTTTCGCAACCATGAATCAAACGAGGAGAGACTTGCATCGAATTGATCGGAGGTCAGGACTTCGCGTGCTAACAGACTTGCCTGCAGTGATTCATCTTTACCACATTTTCGTGCGATCAGAGTGTCTGGGACTTCAGACATTAATCGAAGCTGTAAACGAATAATGGCTTCCTCCCAATCCGTACATTGCGACCATAATTCTCTGAGTATCGGTGCGGCTGTTTTAACTGTGATCTGAAAATTATGAGCATATTCGCTGGCAACGGAATCACGGCTGGCCGCCAGACGCATTACTTCCAGCAGAGTTTCCGTTGGTGTTGTAGAGATATCTTCGGTCTCTGTTTTTCCAAGACCTCCCGGATTGGCAATGCGGATTGCTGAGTAAACATCGTTGGAATCTTGAAGCGTTAACTGGTTCAAAATCGTCTGAATTCCTTTCGAAATGGGTTTCTCGAAGGGGACAGCTACGAGAGGAGCCAATAGTAAAATGATTCCCAGATTGGAATTACTGGGAGTCACTTTTTGCGTTTCTTGAATGCAGTTCTTGACCAGTGAACCAACGGTTTGCGAACGTTCTTTGGCCAGAATTGGCGCAATCACTTGTGCCGATTTCAGAAAATCAGAATAGTGTAAATCGTGAAACGAAGCTTGAGGGTGGACATTCCCCGGTTTTCTGGCAGTCGCTTCCATCACGCAAGCCAGATAGATCCAGTTTTCGAATTGCCGATTATTTCTGCTCATGTGGCTTAATTTGATTGAAGGTCAGCGGTATTCTGCATACAACTGTAGCTTAAGAGCAGGAATCATCCGTTTGAATTTCCGCATCTGCTGTCAATTTTGCAGAATGACTCCCGAGAAATGAAGTCTCTGGGTTATCGATCTGTATAAGTAACAGGAATCGTTTTATGAGTCTCCCGATTGAGAATCAACGACTGAGAACCGTTCATATTGTAACTCTGACTGCGTTTGACCAGAACGATCAAATCAATGCCGAGGCGCAGGCAGCTCATACTGCAAAATTGTATGCGGCAGGGATGCGTGTTTTTCTACCTGCAGCTGGTACGAGTGAGTTTCACAGCCTGCTACCGGAGGAAATCGTTGAAATCGTAAAAATTACCCGCGAAGCGTCAGGACCGGATGCGTTGATATTTGCTCCGATTGGATATCAGGTCGGTCAGGCGCGTCAGACCGCCGTTGATTGTATGAAAGCGGGGGCAACGGGAGTCATGTTCATGCCGTTTGCGCATCCTTATGTCAGTGATCGTGGTGCCGAAGAGTATTATCTCAGTGTGATGGATGCGGCGAACTGTCCGAGTCTGTTTTATAAAAAAGCGGATGTCCCCAGTGATACACTTCTATTAAAACTGGCAGCGGATCAACGAGCAATTGGAGTCAAGCATGCGTCAAACCAGATGCATCAGTTCCGTACAACGCTCAGCGCTGACCAGCACGGGATGGAATGGATTTGTGGTTCAGCCGAACGTTTTGCTCCCTATTATATGCTGGCAGGTTCCGGTGGTTTTACCAGCGGTGCAGGAAATCTCTGTCCCCATTTATCTTTGGCAATGCATGCGGCTTTTACTTCAGGTGACTATACCGAGGGCATGCGAATTCAACAGGTAATCTTGCCGATCGAGGACTATCGGGCCAGGGCAGGGGATAGTTTCAATGTCAGTATGTTGAAGTATGCAATGACTTTGACGGGAATCGATTTCGGTCCACCACGTCCACCGCAGCGGACTCTCACTTCAGAACAGGAAGCAGAAATCCGCCAATTAATGGAACCGATTCTGAAGGCTGAGAAAGAGTTAGCGCAATAAAAAAAGCCCCGTTTCATCAAACGGGGCTTTGTCTTTTTTCAGAACTCAGGCAGTTGCCAGGCGTTCTTCTTTTTCTTTCAGGCGGCGTGCAACCACCTCTTCCTGAATATTTCGTGGCACCTGGGAATAACGGGAGAATTCCATGCTGAATCCACCTTTACCCTGTGTCATTGAACGAAGTTCATTCGCATAATCAAACATGTTTGCCAGTGGTACTTCCGCGATGAAAATACTGGTTCCCAGTTTGGTTTCCGAAGTATTGATCACGCCGCGTTTCTGTGCCACATGTCCGGAAACAGCACCTTGATATTCTTCAGGTACTTCCACTTCCAGTTTCATGATTGGTTCCAGAAGCGCCATGTTGGCTTTCTTCAAACTGTCTCGCATGCAGTTGAACGCAGCAATATTAAATGCCATTTCTGACGAGTCAACATCATGAAAACTACCATCGGAAAGCGTTGCAGAAACTCCAACCACTTCACACTCGCAAAGAGGTCCTTTGGCCAACGCTCGTTGAAAACCTTTATCAACTGCAGGGATGTATTCTCTGGGGATACGACCCTGGCTAATATCATTAATAAACTTGTAGGATTCACTATCGTTTTCAACTGGCATCGGTTCAATTTTACCAACCACGTGAGCGTATTGACCGGAACCACCAGTCTGCTTTTTGTGTTTGTGGTTGTAATCAACCGGAATCGTAGGCGTTTCACGATAAGCAACACGTGGCTCACCGATGATACATTCTACTTTGTATTCACGTTTGATACGTTCGATGTAAACATCGAGGTGCAACTGACCCATTCCCGCGATGATGGTCTGATTCGTTTCTTCATCAGTCATGACATGGAACGTTGGATCTTCACGATTGAATCGTTGAATGGCTTTTGCCAATCGATCGGCTCCATCTCGGTCGAGCGGTTCGATTGAAAGACGAATCACAGGTTCTGGTACAAAGATACTTTCCAGAGCAAAGTTTGCATTGTCGCTGCAGAAGGTATCCCCTGATGCACATTCCACCCCGACAGCGGCGATAATATCGCCAGCTTCACCACAGTCAACGTCTTCACGACTGTCAGCGTGCATACGCACTAATCGACCAAACCGGATTGAATTTCCAGTTCGGGTATTGAGGTAGCTTTTACCTTTTTCAATTTTCCCCTGATAGATTCGCATGTAAGTCAATTGACCAAAAGTTTCATCGACAATTTTGAATGCCATGGAAACCAGGGGTTCATCGGAAGAGTGAGCCAGTTTGGTACGGAATGTTTCACTGTCCGTATTTTCCAGACCTTCTTTGATGGCTTTGTTTTGTGCATCCAGGTCAATCGCAGAGATCTCACGGTCAAGTGGACTCGGCAGGAATCGAAGCACTGCATCGAGCAGTGTTTGAACACCTTTGTTTTTGAACGCAGTTCCCATCATGACGGGAGTGATTTCATGCGAAAGTGTCGCTTCGCGAATGACTTTGTAGATATCATCAATGGGAAGATCAGCTTCTTCCAGGAGAGCGACCATCAAGTCGTCGCTGAACATGGAAAGTGTTTCCAGCATCGCAGCGCGGCTTCTTCGGCAGCTGCTTTGAACTGTTCAGGGATTTCACCGATCACTTCATTTTCACCCTGCTCACCTTCGTAGGTGACTGCCTGCATCGTGACGAGATCCACAACACCTTCAAACTGAGCTCCTTCACCCATTGGAATTTGCAGGGGAAGAGGAACGACGTGTAATTTGTCTGCGATTTGCTAGGTCACGCTGGCAGAGTCGGCACCAGTTCGGTCCATTTTATTGATGAATGCAATACGGGGCACGCCGTAACGCTTCATTTGACGGTCTACAGTTAAAGACTGGCTTTGTACTCCACCTACGGAGCAGAGTACGAGCACAGCACCATCAAGCACGCGTAAACTGCGTTCTACTTCAACGGTGAAGTCAACGTGACCTGGAGTGTCAATAATGTTGATCGTATGATCTTTCCACTCGACCTGTGTTGCAGCAGAGGCAATAGTAATGCCTCGCTCTTTTTCAAGGTCCATACTATCCATTGTAGCGCCGCCATCGCCGCCTCGAACTTCACGTACCTTGTGAATACGTCCTGAGTAATACAGAACTCGTTCGGTAAGTGTGGTTTTACCAGAGTCAATGTGAGCCGAAATTCCAATGTTTCGATATTTGTCCAGATTTTTCATGGCTTTGATGAACGTTTACTAAAAGTAACATGTTATGGATACAAAACGGACGGCAACATACCGGCCTTGTTAAAGAGCTCAATTCTTATCGGAAACTTTTGTGAGAAGAACTACTCAAGCTTTACAGGGGGTAGGCCCTGCAAAATCGCATCACTCTACTATTGTGATGGCCGACCCAGCAGGTTTAGTCAACAAGGGATCACTGTTATTGGGAGCATTTCGCATGTAGACAATCTGGGCGTAAGGCGTGAGCGTAGAATCTTATCGTTGTATCGTCTTTGGGGGAAGAGGATTTTTGGTTAAAATCAGAAAACTCACTGATTTATTGCTTATTCCGTCTAATCAAATTAGTTTACTTTTCAGAATCTAAAAACAGGGAGAGAGATACAGACCCCTCTCCCTGTTTGTAAGTGTTTAACCTGAAATGGTTTATGTGTTTTCGTCCAGGACCGCCTGTGCAGCCGCCAAACGAGCGATGGGTACGCGGAACGGTGAACAGCTGACATAGTCCAGTCCGAGAGTGTGGCAGAAGATCACACTGGCAGGATCACCACCATGTTCACCACAAATGCCAATCTTCAGGTCTGGATTCGAGCTTCGACCTCGTTCGACACCCGTATCCATAAGACGTCCGACGCCATCCTGATCAATAGTCTGGAATGGGTCTGCAGGAATGATGTCATTCTCACGGTAGTGGCCGATGAATGTTCCATAGTCATCACGGCTCATTCCGAGAGTCGTTTGTGTTAAATCATTTGTTCCAAAACTGAAGAATTCAGCTGTCTCTGCAATCTGGTCTGCACAAAGCGCAGCGCGGGGAAGTTCAACCATTGTTCCAACCAGATAATTAACTTTGACTCCTTTTTCTGCCTGAAACTTTTTCTGCTGCTTCTCGAATGATCGCAGCTTGATCATCAAATTCGGCTTTGAATCCGGCTAAAGGAACCATGATCTCAGGGTAGACGTCAACCCCACTGCTTTGCACATCACAGGCGGCTTCCATAATGGCACGTGCCTGCATCGCGGTGATTTCAGGATACACGATTCCCAGACGACAGCCACGATGTCCGAGCATTGGATTCAATTCGTGTAATTCTTCAACACGACGTCGAATAGATTCGATTGTAGTACCCAGTTCGTTGGCTAATTCTTCAGCCAATGTGGGATTTTCTTCCAGATGGCGATCCGAGAGGAACTCATGCAGTGGAGGATCCAACAGACGAATGGTCACAGGCAGACCATTCATGGCCTTGAAAATTCCAGCGAAGTCTTCACGTTGGAAAGGCAGTAATTTATTGACTGCTTTGGTTCGAGATTCCACATCGCCCGCAGCAATCATTTCACGAATTTCTGCCAGGTGATGGAAGAACATGTGCTCTGTCCGGCAGAGTCCAATACCTTCCGCACCGAACGAGATTGCTTCTTCCGCTTGATCTGGCTGGTCCGCGTTGGTGCGGACTCTTAGTTTGCGGATGTCATCAACCCAGCTCATCAGTTGTTGATAGCGTTGGAAGGTTTCAGAATCTTCCGGTTTCATTGTTTTGGAAATCAGAACTTCGACAATTTCACTGGGCTTCGTTTCGACTTTACCAGCGAAGACTTCACCGGTGAAACCATCAATACTAATCCAGTCACCGCTTTTAAGAACTTTATCTCCCGCAGTAATTGTTCCAGCGGCATTATCAATTTGGAGTTCCGAGGCTCCTACGATACATGCTTTACCCATTTGACGACTGACGAGTGCTGCGTGAGAGCTGGCACCACCCAAGGCGGTCAGAATTCCCTTAGAGGCACGCATACCGCGTAAATCTTCCGGGCTGGTTTCTCGACGTACAAGTACGAGCTCTGCATCATTGTCACTGTTATACCAATGGCTTCTGCGTCTTCTGCATTGAAGCAGATACGGCCGCAGGCGGCACCCGGACCAGCGTTGATACCCCTGGTTAAAAAGTTTCCTTCTTTAGCCGCTTTTTCTTTTTCGGCAGGGTCAAAAATAGGCTGAAGTAACTGGTTCAAATCATCTGCGGGAATACGGCGTTTTGTGATTGCCTCTTCCTTGCTGACCAGACCTTCGTTGACCATATCGACGGCAATTCGAACAGCGGCAAAACCGGTTCGTTTTGCATTTCGAGTTTGCAGCATCCAGACTTTTCCACGTTGAATCGTGAATTCGATGTCCTGCACGTCTTTGTAGTGTTTTTCCAGAGTCTGGCCGATCTCTTCAAGTTGTTTATGACCTTCAGGAAGATCAGTTCCTAAGGTGACTTCAATCTGCTTGGGAGTTCGAATTCCGGCAACAACGTCTTCGCCTTGTGCGTTGATCAGGTAGTCGCCGCAGAAACCAGGTTCTCCAGTTGAGCAGTTTCGTGTCAGCCCAACACCGGTGGCACAGTCATCGCCCAGGTTTCCGTAAACCATTGCCTGAACATTACAGGCTGTGCCCCAGCTATGAGGAATGCCGTAGTCGCGACGGTAAACGTAAGCTCGGTCATTGGTCCAACTACTGAAGACAGCCCCGATGGCGCCCCAGATTTGTTCTTTGGGATCGGTGGGGAATTCCTTGCCGGTCTCTTTTTTAATAAGTGACTTGAATTCAGCTACTAACTCTTTGAGTTGTGTTGCATTCAGGTCAGAATCGAACTTAGCTCCGGCCGCTTCTCGTTTAGCTTCCAAAGCATGTTCGAATGGATCATTGTCTGATCCTTTCATCCCCAGTACGACATCGCCATACATCTGTACGAAGCGACGGTAACTGTCCCAGGCAAAGGCTTCATTGCCAGATTGTTTTGCCAGTGCTTCTACTGTGACATCATTCAGACCGATGTTTAAGACGGTATCCATCATACCGGGCATAGATTCACGAGCACCGGAACGGCAGGAAACCAGAAGCGGGTTGGTATCACAGCCAAATTTGGCACCCATCGCTTCTTCTACTTGAGCCAGCGCTTCTTCAACCTGCGCTTCGACTCCCTCTGGATATTGACTGTTGTTGTCACTGTAGTAGTTACAAACTTCTGTGTTCAGAGTAAAACCGGCGGGAACAGGCAGTCCAATATTGATCATTTCTGCCAGATTCGCTCCTTTACCCCCCAGGGTATTACGCATTGTGGCGTCGCCATCTGCTTTTCCCGCACCGAAGAAGTACACATACTTTTGACCTGACATACTATAATCCTCTAAATGTTAATCGATTAGGGCTTCGGTTTCTTCACGCAAAGAAACCGGTTGCTAACCAGTACATATCTATTGTTGAGAAGCTGACGCTTCACTTTAAGATGAGGGGCTGTGATTCAACCCCCGCACATACATCGTTCCGGAAATCATGGCTGCTGGTTTAACTGACCAACTGCTTATAATGTCTTTCAGAAGACAAATTCGTCTTAAGACGGATGATATTCCGTTAATCGTATTTGATTTTGCTTACTGCAGAATTTCATTCAGAAGGGTGATTCTGGTGGATGCTGCCTGAAATTCCGTATACTAAATCGTCGGTTTGCAGCAGAATTACTAGGGAAATTACCATTGCTCAGTCTCACCGTCAAGCGACTGGCCCGAATCGGTCTGAATGCGATCCGAATTCTTTAGTGCCACGTCTCAAACTGACTGCTTTCGGATTCGTACTCTTCAGGTTATACTGATCAGAGTGAATTCTCATGGAATCTGTCCCGGGCTGTGGTAACATAGCTGGATGGGCACTCATTTTCTCTTGACTTTGCATATCTCTCAACAACAATTAAATCTTGAACAAGTAATTACTTACATTCGTTAGGTCATATTGCGGTCTGTAATTATGATAGCACGCCTGAAACCGATAAGTGGAGGTCAACCCATCGTCTTGAAAAACGATGTGACTGTTGTCGGTCGAAAATCAAACCTGTGCGATATCCAGATAGACAAGAATAGTATCTCCAAGATTCATTGTCTGATCATCAAGACTGATGGATTGCTTTTTGTCCGAGATCTGTGCAGCACGAATGGCACGCGAGTGAATGGACAGAAAATCACGCGCGGTGCATTACTCCCAGGTGATGAGCTTTCCATTGCTTCCACAAAATTTGAAGTGGAATTAACAGGTGATCCCAAGGAAGATGATCCCGAAATGGCGGTGCATCAGAGAACGGAAATGCTGACAGCATTTAATCTTGAGATGGAGAGTGATGTTGAGCCAATTGATTCAGACAGCGGTAATGAAATCAAAATGATTTCAGAATAAAATCACTCGAATCAAAGTCATCGTTTTCAGCTGGCCATCTGCAATGTCAGCTCCTCTTCATTAAGAGAGACGATAGCGATACCCAGCTTGTCTGCCAGGTCAGCTACTTCTTGTTGATCGATCATGATAGTCTGATTACTTTCGATCGCCAGGACCCGGCCTCCTGCTTCATGCATGGTTTGCAGAGTTTTAATTCCCACGGTCGGAACATCGAATCTACGGTCCTGTTGTGGTTTGGCTACTTTTACGACAGAAAAACCACCTCGTTTGCATAGCTCGCCCGCTCGGTGGATGGCACGGTCTGTTCCTTCTATCGCTTCAACAGCGATGACAGCTTTATCGTTGATCACAATGCTTTGCCCGATATCCAGTTCTCCCATCTGTTTGGCGATATCCCAACCCATTTTGATGTCTTCCCATTGAGATTGACTGGGGCGTCTTTTTGTCAGAAATCCATGTTTCACGAGTAGCTCCGGGCAATAATCCAAGGCAGATTCAAAGTACAGATTGTCGCGCTCAAATTCTTTGATCACAGCAAGTAAAAGCGTATCATCTTTTCGATCTTTTCTGGCATAGCGATACCACATGTGCAGCGTGCGCATATCCGGTAATAATTTAAAAATTCGAAACGGGCTGAATAACACCGTTTTTTCAATTTTTCCTGCCATCACAATCTGACTGACTTTTTCGTGATGAAACAATTTGATCGCTCTGCCTATGCGTGCCAGTGGAATCCAGTGGAACGTGTCGCAGACATCTGCGAGCTCTGCATTGGCCATTCCAAAGATCCCGAGGCAACAGACAGAATATCCCTGCTTACGGGCTTGTTCTGCAAACACAATGGGAAAGCGCCCGGCTCCCGCCAGAAGTCCTAGTTGTTTTTGAGTTTTGATATTTGTTTGCACTTTTTTTGGTCGATATTATTCTGTGTCACAAAAAGTCGAGCGGAGATTTCGATGTGTGTTCAGTTCGTTTCGATTTACATTTGCGATGGTTCGTTTTTCAGATCTTCCAGGAGTTGGCTCATTTCTTGTACGCGTTTTTCGAGGTCACGCATTTGTTTTCTCATTTCAGGAACTTTTCGCATGGACATGACAATTTTTCGTTGTTCTTTTTCAGGAGCGGCTGGAGTTCCGATATGAATTTCTCCTGCAGGAATATCGCGATGGACACCAGCCCGCGCGCCGAGGGTCGCCTGGTCTCCGATATGAACATGGTCAGCAATTCCAACTTGACCGGCACATCGCACATAGTCACCGGTTGTAATGGAACCTGCGAAGCCGACTTGAGAAGCGAATGCGTTATGCTTACCTATTTCACAGTTGTGTGCGATCATGACCTGATTGTCAATTTTTGTTCCCTCTCCAATTTCCGTAGCACCGATCATACCCCGATCAATTGTGGTACCTGCTCCAATTTCCACATCCGCTTCAACCCGGACGCTTCCCAGATGTGGGATTTTTACAAAATGACCCTCTTCGAAACGGTAGCCAAATCCGTCACTGCCCAGAACGGCAGTGGCGTGGATGAGGACGCGGTTGGCAATTTTGACATCCGGATACAAGACGGCATTGGCGTGAATGGTGACGTCATCTCCAATCACACAATCCTCACCAATATAAACACCTGGATAAATTCGACAGTTATTGCCGATTTGAACTCCAGGACGTATGGTGACGCGTGGGAAAATATGGCAATTCTCACCCAGGATTACTTCATCGCTGATATCTGCCTCGGGAGAAATTCCGATGTCTGGAAGTGAACGCTGTGGACGAAGTTTCTGGATGATTTTAATGAAGGCAGCCTGAGCATCGACTACAGTCAGGGAAGTGAACTGGGTGTTTTCATTCACCTTCTCGAATGAATCTTCAAGTTTTTTATCGACGATAACGGCACCGGCACGACTTGACTGAAGTCGTTTCAAGTTGAGTTCATCGCCGATAAATGTAATATCATGGGGACCTGCTTTCAGGACAGATTCTGCGCCATGAATTTCGAGTCTTTGATTGCCTTTGGCAGGGCAATTCAGCGCTTGAGCAATCCACTCGACTGTTGTCGACATCAAGGAGTCCTTTCCGGAAGATGCACGTTCGTCTTTGATTGTTGTCTGGGGAAAAATAAACACACCTTCATGGTATGTTCAACGATTTGATTCCCCTCCGATCTAGTGATCGATCCGTTTTTTACCTGATTTCGCGTATGCAACGCAAGAGCATTTTTAAAAGGGGAGTTGATTTTCTCCTTTTCCTCATTTTTGTTAAGTATTACTGATCATTGCAGTTAAACTTCATGTTGAGTGGTACGACTAACCAGAATTCATGAAGGGAACTGGTAGCAAACAGCCGAAGAATTGGTTAGGATAGCACTTATGGTTATCTCAGGCATCGCCGGTGATAGTAGTCTTTTACTGATCATTCGCGCGTTTAACCGGACTAAAAACGAACTTTTTCAGATTCATGGTAACTTCAATGTCGGTACGTGGAATTCGTGGTGCAACAACGGTAACTCAGGACCAGTCTACAGAAGTCTTGTCTGCCACTCGTGTCCTGTTGGAGCAACTGCTCAAGGCAAATCAAATTGAAGACTTTGAAGATATCGTCTCTGTGTTTTTTACGACGACTCCCGACTTAATCTCGGTTTTTCCTGCTGAGGCGGCACGCGAATTGGGAATGAAGTCCGTTCCTTTGATTTGCGCTTCTGAAATTGCAGTCAAAGATGCGATGCCTCGCTGTATTCGCGTAATGATCCATGTGAATACAGACCAAAAACAGTCAGAAGTTGCTCACATTTATTTAAATGAAGCACAAAAACTTCGTCCCGATGTGGCATCTGCACAATAACTTTTAGCCTGTGTCCAGGTTTACTGTAGCGTCTCCAGGTCGCTTTGAGACAGGTACAATAGAATGAAAGACGCTAAACTGAAATGAGATGCGCTCTGGAATACCGGCGAGAGCTCCTCTGAGAAAAGTTATTGAATCTCTTCCAAAGTGGTATCAGGCTCATCTGTTCCAATAATGGCTTCTGTTGACGTCCATTGCAGCAGGCTGTTGTAATCCTCTTCGTCAACAACGGTAAACGGGATACCACGTTCTTCAAGCGTATCTGATAGATCATCAAGTGGATTTTTCAGGAATTCAGGAGGTAACACCGCTTTCAACTGGTCCCAGTGCTTTATTACCAGATTGACATTTTCCGGTGGGACCTGGTTCAATTGTTCTGCCCGATTCACACGTGCAATCCACATTGCTTCATGTAAGGTGCGATGTCGTTCTTCCAGGGATAGTGAAGAGAAAGGGCGTTTATTCAGCTGAAGTTGATGAACAATTTTGTTGCCTTTCAGAATTATTTCATCCAGGTTCTGGTCTGCGCGTAACTGATGACGGCTGGCTGCCAGACACTCGAGAGCCGCGAGTCGAGGAACCCGTAGTTGCCCGAAACGCCTCGCTCGGACTCCTCGCTGGCAGGACTCCGGATGGGACAGGAAGCCGAGGGGTCCGAGTCGATAGTTGATGCTCACCAGGACCACGCCCTGCCCGGCGAAGGGAACGCCGTCGTAGCCCGCCTGGTGGCTGTAGCCGAGGCTGAGGCCGCCACCGTGAATCCAGACCATCACGGGCAGCTCGTCGGCGCTGGTCATGGGCGGGGGTCCAGACGTTGAGGAAGAGGCAGTCCTCGCTGGCCCCGGGCTGCTTCTCGCCGGTCATCTGCGCCAGGGTCGGTGGCTGAGGGCAGACGGCACCGAACTCGGTGGCCGGTCGGACGCCCCTCCCACGACGAGACGTCCCGGGGCGGCCGCGGAGGAAGGTCGCCGACGGGCGGGGCGGCGAAGGGGATTCCGCGGAATACCCGGACGGAGCCTTCGAGCGTTTCGCCCGAGATTCCTCCCGAGTGGAGCCGGATGGCCGCGGAGGTGCCCTTGACGAATGCGGCGGGCGTTAGGAGGGCGAGAAGCAGAAGTGCCGCCGCCGCGCCGCGAGCGAGGGGAAACCAGTCGGTCATGTCGGACTCCTTCGCGGTGAGACCGCAACTCTCTCACACGGGCTTCGCTCGGTCGGGGTGAACGAGTAGAGTGTGCGCGTCCCTCGATCCGAGCCCATCGTCCGCGAGACGCCCTTGTCATCTTCGAATCCCAGCGACCCCAGCGGCCAGCCCACGCAACCTCCTGAAGAGGTCACCCTGAGCGCCGTGCTCGGGGGCGACCAGACGCCCCGACAACGAGTCTTCGCCGCCCTTCGCCGCTACTTCCTCAGCGGCCCGCTGGTGACGATGCCGGTCGTCGTATCGCTCTATCTGACGTGGCTCCTGATCCGCTTCTTCGATCGCAGGCGGGTGCTGCTGCTCTTCCCGGATCAACTCAACCCGGGACGAGTCCTGGCCGGAGGCCCCCGAAGCCCTACGGGACTCCCGGCGTCGGTCTGCTCGTGGTCGTCAGCGCCCTGATCTTCCGCCGGCTGGCTCGCGAATCGCCGTCGGGCGTTGGGCCCTGGGAATGGGCGATCGATTGATGGCGCAGGTGCCGATCGTCCGCGGCATGTACTCGGCCCTGAAGCAGATCGTCGAGACCCTGCTGGCCAATCAGTCGGAGGCCTTCCGCGAAGTGGCGCTGTTCGACAAACCCCGCAAGGGGATCTGGTCTCCTCGGATTCGTGACGGGACGACCCGTGGCCTGGTGCAGGACCACACCGATGCTGAACTGGTCAGCGTGTTCCTGCCGACGACGCCCAATCCGACCTTCCGGCTATCTCCTCTTCGTCCCGCGCGAGGATCTGATCATTCTCGACATGAGCGTCGACGACGGGATGAAGATGATCATCTCGGCAGCCATCGTCACGCCGCCATCGAAGCGCAAGAAGCCCGTCTGAGCGCGGCCGTGGGCGACCGTCGCAAGACCACCGGAACCTCGGGCGCGCGGCCTGGAAAGCTGACGAAGCCACACCGCAACGACATCTATGGTTATGTGACGGGGGCTCGGGGGTGGCGCCGGCGATTCCCGCCGCCACCGTCGTCCTGCCGCGAGATGGAAAGGCCGGCTTCGACGTGCCGGATGTGCTGCGGAAGAACCTGGAAGATAGCCTTCGGCGGGATGTGGTCTTTCCGGGAGGGCGGATCGACGCCGACGACTTCCCTGAAGATCGTGACCTGCAGGGCGGCGGCGGCGAGCTGCGGCGGCTCGAGAGGCGGAAGAGGAGGCTGGAGTGCGGCCGGACACTTCAGACTTCGTCTGGTTCGCCCATTGGTCGCCCCCGCCGACGTCCCCGCGGCGCTTCGCCACCTACTTCTTCGCGGCCAGGACGCGGTCGCTGGAGTCGGTCTCGGTCGACGGTGGAGAGATCCTGGAACATCGCTGGATCCCTCCGAAGGAAGCCCTCGAGAAGCACGCTCTCGGCGAAATCGACCTGGCTCCGCCGACCTGGGTGTCCCTGTACCGACTGTCGCGTTTCCAGGGATCCGAGGAGGCCATCGAGCGGCTCGCCGGAGAGAAACCACGAGTCTACGAGACGCATGTGGCCGAGCGGGTCGATGGCGTCCGAGTCGCGATCTGGGACGGGGATTCGGGGTACGAGGACTGGAATGCCGATGCCGACGGCGATCGCCATCGTCTGGTGATGGCCCATGGCGGCTTCGTTTTCGAGCACCTCCAGGC
>CALOEF010000076.1:0-18994 GCA_942492165.1 uncultured Planctomycetaceae bacterium | reverse complement strand
GGCTGTAATTCCAGGCAATCGAAACATATCAGCCCGTTCATCCAGCCAATGTTGATGAAAGTGGACTGATTCACCATTATGCACCCAGACCGCATCACCGCCGAGAATTCGAGCGATGTGTAATGAGACAGGGAAATCATAAACATTGGGTGTATGAATCAGCGAACCCCCAAATTCTCCGGTTGCCAGATGGTCGTAAATACTCCCTGGCATTTCTTCCGGAGGAACTCCTTCCAGCCCGGTTTCTGTGACAAGACGTGCGTTTGATGTGTCTTTGTCCTGGAACCCGATCAGATAGATTTTTTGGGAATCGGGTCTTGTTTGTGGATCAATGGCTGGCATCGCATCCAGGACCTCGCGGGCCGGTCGGCTTAAGTCATCAGGGCCACAGATCACTTTTTGGTTGACCGCTTCAACCCATGTTCCCTGTTTACCGGTTTCGGGAATATATACCAGCGAATAATGGACGGTTTCACTATCACGCAGATGAATCATGACACAGTAACCGTCTGCGGTTTTATCTCGATATTGTTTGGTCCCGTCAATCGGATCAATGGAGAGCACATATGGAGCATCTTCTGAAAATCGATTGAGGTCTCCTGTTTTTTCTTCGGCCTCCATTCGACAATTCAGAAAAATGGGATCGCGATCGCGGAGAGCGGCTACAATTAATTCCTGCAGCGTCAGGTCTGCCAGGGTCAATGCGTCAGTTAATGCGCTGCCTGAAGATTTGTTTTCAACAGCAATATTGAAGTGCCGCAAGCGCTTGGCTATGGCTCCCGACCAACGCAGGATTTCGGGCATATGTGTTTGTAATGCGGATAAGAGCGTGTTTAATTCCATTGGTTTTCATCTTTTCGGAGTATGTAAAATTTCTAATTCAGGTCAGCCTGTATTGTTTCTTTTCTGTTCCAGATATTCAATCACCAGCGTTGCTACATCCAGGTTTGTCACAGATTGAAAGCCGCGCCAACCCGGGACCGCGTTGACTTCCAGCAGATAACATTCCTGCGGGGAACGTGATGAGTAGAGTAGATCCACGCCAGAAAATTCTGCCTGTGTGATTTCAGCAGCGCGAATTGCCAGTTCTGCTTCCCGGTCAGTGGGTAGATACTTTTCGGCTTTCCCCTGGCGCGAAAGGTTCGTGCGGAAATCATCTTTTCCATGGCGGCGGACTGCGCCGAGGACACGGCCATTCAAAATGAGGATCCGAAGATCATGACCAGGATGGGATATGAATTGTTGGAGATAAATCACCGACTGTGTTCGCTCCAAAGTACGAAATGAACGATAAGCCAGATCAGGATCGCTGATGCGAAAGATGCCTCGCCCTTCGGAACCAAATAATGGTTTGACAACGACGTCACCTCCCAATTGCTCAAATTGATGCATGGCTGCTTCAGACGATTCACAAACAGCAGTGGCAGGTACAGTTAACCCTGCTTTCGCTAATTGGGATGTTGTCAGGTACTTGTCGACTGCGCACTCAATTGACTGAGGAGAATTGAATACAGTTACTCCTGATTGTTCCAGTTGTCTTAACAGGTCCATACGAAAAACAACCTGCTCCAGTGAACCGGGGGGCATTGTACGAATCAGCAGGCAGTCAAATGGATTCAGTCTGGTTTGTTGGCCACCGGGGTCGTGGCTGGAAAACTGTTCCTGCTGTGCGTCTATTAATTGAGATGCCAGATTGCGAAATTCCAGTCTGGATGGTTGATGACCGCGTGCACGGGCGGCATGGCTCAACTGTTTGCAATACCAACTTCCCTGATTTCCAAGAATGGCGATCCGCACTAATTTATTCCATGAAAAAACGCTGGCAGTGATTTAGAAACCAAAGCTGTTTTTCAAAAGCCCCGTGTTTGTCTGGCCAAACTGAAAAACATTTCCTGTATCCAGGTTTTGAAAACGAATTACTGCGGGACTGAAGAAACTGGGATCGATCTCGTAGAAATCATGATTGGCCTCTTTAAATACTTCAAGAAATGGTTTTCCAAAGCAGGCCGCTGAGCAAGACGGGATAGAAGGCCCTGTTTCCAAAAGCGATTCGTCGTCTCCCGTCACCCAGAGTGTGACGGTGCTTCCATAGAGAATGGAATCATTGGTTCGTCCAATTCCAGTTAATTGATCCCCGGCAACGGGAGCCAGTGGTGCTGTACCGTAACCTGCCTGAACCCGGTGCACATCGAAATTACATTCAAACAGTTTATGCATGGCGGTTTCAACTGAGCGGGAAATGACCTGAATATTGCCGGCAATACTTGATGTGGGAGCGACAAACAGAATAATATTTTTGGACTCGACTCCAGTTGCTTCCGCAATCATTTCGATCACATTAGTTCCCGGGAGTGTATTTGCTTCGAGAACTCCTGCCGTTTTTGTGGGAGATTCGCCAAACGCCAGAATCTGGTAGAGTTCTTCTTTTTCTGCCGCTGCCCGCATGGGGCCGGATCCCATTGCAAAATAATGATCGACATCGATTTTCCAGCCTGCATACTGACTGAGCAGGCAGGCTTCGACCGCGTGATCGGTTTGCACTTGCAGAAATGGCAGAGACAAACCTTCCAGCTCTCCCGGTATGAGTTGAACATCTCCCAGACCTGACAGACAGATGCGAGCCAGCATTAAACCAGCCTGAATTCCAGCGGGAGTTTCCACACCACAGTCAACAACGATGGCGCCATTCTCGTGCGTATGCGGAATGACTTTCAATTCACCTGCTTTTGCCAGCAGTTGTTCTGCCAGTTGGCAGGCGCGTTCGTTTAAAACTCCACTCATAAGTTTCTAATTCAATTCAGGAAGTAAAATTAAAGGGGCAAAGTGAGATTCGTATTTTAGAGACCACTATTACAGGCAACCAACTTCTTCCATGATACTTTTGGTTCGATCGATCAGTTCGGGAGTGCAGGCCGGGAAAGGATGGAACAGTGTGTCGTGTTCCATTGCACCGCGTAATCGCAGAGCGGTTTTCATAACGCCTATGACATAGCCGACATTCATTGTGCCATCGGGGCAGACAAACACTTCAAATAAACGGACGATGGCTTCCTGGATTCGCACCGCCTCCTCGTGGTTCTGTTCAGCAGCAGCTTCATAAAGTTGTACAAATAATTCAGGCGCCACATTTGCCAGTCCGGGAACGGTGCCATCCGCACCTGCCATCATGACGGCATGCACCAGCATTTCCGCTCCCGTAAACAGTTTCATCCCTTCCGGCTTATTGGAAACCAGGCGATGGAAACTGACGGCGTCGCCGCTGGAGTCTTTGACGCCGATGACCGTGTTTTCTTCCCCCAGTGTCATCAGGGTATCCATCTCAATTTTCACTTTGGTCATTTCGGGGATGTCGTAAGCAAAAATGGGGATATCGACGGATTCTCGAATCGTGCGATAATGTACCAGCATGTCATGTTGACTCGCTGGATAATAAAAGGGAGGGCAGACAACAATGGCATCGGCGCCTTGTGTCTTCGCGACTTTCGCCTGCTCAATAATTTGCTCTGTTCCGGGTGCGATCACACCTACCAGTAAAGGGATTTGATGATCAACTACTTTGGCTGCGATTTCCGTAGCCTGATGCCGGTCTGCCTCACTCAATAAAGGGCCTTCACCTGAAGTTCCAAACAAAAATAATCCATGTGCCCCCTGTTTCAGCATAAACCGGTAAACCGATTCTGCTGATGCTTTATCGAGTTTGCGATCAGGTGTCAGCGGTGTTATTACAGGAGGCAGTACACCTTTGAGTTGGTCTGAAACGTTATTTGCCATTGATAATTTACCAGAGTACTAAATCAGCAGGGATGATTTTACCGTGATCCAAACGGTTGAGTCACTCTCGTCCCCGATTTATTTTATACCAAACCGGTTTCCCGGATGCGATGATTGAGCGGGCTCGACTCAACGAATCGTGCCAGCTTGTCTTATTAAGAACAATACCAGGGTTTCAGCTTAACATTTAGAGGGATTGTGTGGAATGGCGGGAATATTCGAGTTTCAATGGTTATGGAAAATTCGAAGAAAGCAGGGGCAATTGATGACATTCAGATAATTCCAGCGAGGAAAAGGAAAAACAACTGGAGAATGCACGCAGCGGCTGAATATAATTGGCTTGCTATGAACAACGAACAGAAAACAATTTGTCTTGAACATCAATTGATGGAAGATCAGGCGACGCCTGTGGGGTTGGTGTGTCCTCAATGTAAGCATCGTCTTTATACAGATCCTCCTCAAGGCCATTTGATGAGTTTCTGGGAAAGTCAGCCCGTTGCGTACCAGCTTGATCGAGAGCCTTGTTTTGCTTATTCACTAATGTGGGAAAACTTCCGTATCCGCTCCTTACATTTGCCAGAGACGGATTTTGCATCACGAGAATCGTCTCAGATCGAATCTCATTCCTGAATCCAAGGCAAAATCGTATTACGCGATTGCCAACGCTTTGTCTCTGATGTCAGAAACGAACATGCAACCGGGACTGTGCGTGATGGCAAATTCGGGTTTTGCCTGCATCAACACCGCTTGAGGCGTTACTCCACAGGCCCAGAACACGGGAAGTTCGTCGGATTTCACAGGAACGGGATCTCCAAAATCGGGTCGGTCGAGATTGGTGATTCCCAGCTGTTCTGGAAATCCAAGATGAATGGGGCCACCATGTACTGCTGGAAAATTGCTGCTGATCTGAACCGCACGAATGGCGTCAGCGGGCCTGAAGGGCCGCATCGAAACAACCAGAGGTCCGGAAAACTGCCCTGCTGCATCACATTCGATTGAAGTGCAATACATGGGCACATTCACCCCGAGGTCAATGTGTCGGACGGACAGCCCTGCCTGCATCAGGGATGATTCAAACGTAAAAGAGCAACCAATCAGAAATGAAACCAGATCGTCCCGCCAGAGATGACTGATCTCAGTCGGTTCCTCAACGAGTTTTCCCCGCTTCCAGACTCGATAGCGGGGCAGGTCTGTTCGCAGATCTCCCTCTGCTGACAGCTTGTGGGGACACGGATCACCCGCTTCCGTTACTTCCAGCAAGGGGCAGGGTTTCGGATTTTGCTGACAGAAACGCAGAAAATCAAATGCATCCTCTTTGCTGAGAATCACCAGATTCGCCTGAGCAAAACCGGGAGCGATCCCCGATGTTTGCCCGGTGAAATCTGCGGCACGACATGCCTGTCGTACTTGCTGACCTGTCTGTAGTGCGGAACGAATTTCATTCATGGCGACTACTTTTCTGTCGCGACGACCTCAGATGCCGTGATTTGCACATCTTCCAGAGGACGGTCGCTGTGATTGGTTTCAACATTTCCGATTTCCAATACAACGGCTTCACTTTCAGCATCACAGGTTTTACCGAAGACTGTGTATTGATTATCCAGATGCGGGACTCGTCCCAGGCAAATGAAGAATTGAGAGCCCGCTGAATGGGGATCGTTCGTGCGAGCCATCGACAAGACACCGGTTTCATGGGGAACATTGTTGAACTCGGCATCAATTGTGTAGCCCGGTCCGCCGGTACCGGTTCCTTCAGGACAACCAACCTGAACTACAAAATCAGGGATGACACGATGGAAGATGATTCCATTGTAAAATCCGATTTTGGTGAGGCCGATAATGTTACGGCAGTGACCTGGTGCGAGATCTGGATAAAGATCCATGCGGATCGTGCCCTTGGTTGTTTCGAAAACGACTTGATAATTGAATTTCTCGAAGTCAACATCGGCCAGGGCGGCATCTACTTCTTCACGACGATTTTCAGACACGGTATTTTTTTCCTTCTTTGAGATATTCATAAATGGTCAGTGATTTGATTACTTGGTCGATGGCCCTTTATTTCACACCTTACAGGCTCTCTTCATAAATCACAAAGCAGATTTCCCCAATAAATGTTTCAAACCCGGTAATTCCTGTTGCTGATATCAGTTGTCTTTGATCTGAAACAGTGAACAAATTATTGAGACGAAACCGGCTGGCCTCCACGAGTTTCACCAGGATCATTTATTTTGTTTCTGGTTTTCCAAATGCTCCGCCGCCGGGTGTTTTGATTGTTAAGATATCGCCGGCTTCGACAGAGAGTGAAAATTTGCCGCCCAATGATTCCGTGGTTGTTTCGTTTGCTTTTTGGAACAGGTTTTCTCCGATTTGACCGGGTGCTCCTCCTGCAAGGCCAAAGGGCGCAAATTCTTCTCGTCGCTCGGAGATCAGTGAAATTTTTAATGGTTTCAGGAATTCGATCCGGCGGATAATTCCTGCACCGCCTGGATGTTGGCCTGTGCCTCCGGAGCCCTTGCGAATGGAAAATTCGTGTAAACGAACTGGGTAGCGGCGTTCTATGATTTCGGCGTCGGTGAGCCGGGTATTCGTCATGTGCGTATGCACGGCGTCGCGTGCCATCACTGTCTGCTGTTGCGCCGCTTCCGCCGCAAATTGTTTCATAATAGCCGAATGTCTCATCGCCGAACGTCAGATTGTTCATCGTGCCCTGGCTGGCGGCCTGCTTTGTTCAATGCGCCCAGCAGAGTGTCGACGATTCGTTGTGATGTTTCCACATTGCCGCCCACCATCGCCGCACATTCTGCGGGCGTCTCCCGTTCGGGGGGATTCAGAAAACACTCGGGTAGAACAATCTTGATCGGTGTTAATACCCCACTGTTGAGCGGAATGTCTTCCTGAATCAGACAGCGAAAGACATACAGCACAGCAGCATTGACGATGGCACGGTTTGCATTCAGATTTGTTTCCAGTACGGGGCCTGTTCCCGTGAAATCGACGGTTGCTGTTTTACCCTTGATCGTAATTTGCACAGCGAGGGGAGCCCCGTTGTCCAGATGATCGGTAAACGAGTAGACGTCATCCTCGATTTGATCGAGTGCGAGTTGCATTTTTTCGGTCGCTGCCTGCTGGATATGTTGCATATAAGCCTGGACAATCGAGATGGAATAGCGCTGCACCAGATCATTTAAGAGAGTCACGCCACAATTATTGGCGGCAACCTGGGCAGAGACATCAGCCAGATTATCATCGACCGAGCGGGACGGGTGTTCGCCTGATAACAGTAGTGATCGCAATTCGTCTTCGCGCGAAACTCCTCGATCGACCAGTTTGAAATTACGAATCAGCACCCCTTCGTCAGCCAGTGTTTTCGAAAACGGTGGCATACTGCCGGGCACAATGCCCCCCATCTCTGCGTGATGGGCACGACTGGCGGTGAAGAAAATCAATACGTTTGGATTCAGGGTGATGAACGGGAGTGATGACAGTGACATCGGGAAGATGAGAGCCGCCTCGATAAGGATCGTTGGTCACGAACACATCCCCGAGCGCTAGGTCCGGGTTGTCTGCGATGATTCGTTTGACCGTTTCACTCATGGCCCCCAGATGGACGGGAATATGGGGCGCATTGACTACAAGATCACCGGTTTCCGAAAAAACGGCGCAACTGAAATCGAGTCGTTCTTTCACGTTTGTGGAAATCGAAGTTTTCTGTAACGTGATTCCCATTTGCTCAGCGACGGAAGCAAACAGATTATTAAAGATTTCCAGCATGACCGTATCGGCTGCAGTACTGATTTTTTCGTGTGTTCCTGTCTGTTTTTCTGATTCGATGATGAGTGTTTCGCCATGTGATAAAATTTCGGCATCGAATCCGGGGTCGATGATGACAGTTGAGATTGCTTCACAGATAATGGCGGGACCGGAAATTTGATCGCCGGGGCGTAGATCATCGCGTAAATAGACCGCAGCCTGAAAGGTGTTACCCTGAAAATGAGTTTCCGTTATTTCGAGCGGCGTCGGTACGCGCGAAATGAGTTCAGAGGCAGCCAACTTTGGTTCTGCCATGCGTCCAACAATTTCCGTTCGCAGCGCTGTGACCTCAATGGATCGTGTTTTGTGTATATAACCATAGAGACGCTGGTGTTCCTGTTCGAAGGTGAAGATTTCATCCTGACCGTGCTGGCAGTGAACCTGAATTGTGGCGTCCGTACCAAGATAACGCATTTCAAGTGAATGCTGCGGATCGTCAATTCGTTCCGGCGGGATGCCTTCGGCACGGACTTCATTTAAAACGCTTTGATCGAGTTGTTCAAATTGCGTTAGTAATTCCTGCTTCAGCTCTTCGGACCAGGGTTTGAGAACTGACTGTTGGCCAAATCGTCTGACGTCGGCCTGTCCAATCCCAAAGGCGCTGAGAATGCCTGAGTAGGGATGAATCAGAATTTTTTGAACGCCCAGCGAACGCGCAATAGCACAGGCATGCTGCGATCCGGCTCCACCAAAACTCACCAGCACATAATCTGCTGGGTCGTAACCCCGGGCGACAGAGATATTTCGAATGGCACGCACCATATTGGCGTTGGCAATCTGCAGAAACCCTTGCGCCAGTTCAAGAGGGGTATAGGTTTTTCCCATTGGTGAGACGGCAATTTCCCGGCATAGCTGAGTCAGTCTCTGTTCGACAGCCGTGCGATCGAGGGCAAATGGGAATCGGCTGGGAATGATTTTTCCCAGATAGAGATTTAAGTCGGTCACCGTTAAGGGACCGCCTCTTCCATAACAGGCAGGTCCTGGATTTGCACCGGCGCTTTCAGGACCGACATGTAGTTTAATCCCATCAAAGCCGCAAATACTACCGCCGCCGGCGGCGACGGTTTCGATGCTGAGCATCGGTGCAACAATGCGCACGCCCGCTTTTTTCGTCTCGAATTCGCGTTCATAGACTCCGTCAAAGCGAGAAACATCCGTGCTGGTGCCTCCCATGTCAAAGCCGATCGATTTGGGAAAGCCGGCTTGCTCTGCCACGCGCGAATAACCGATCACACCGCCGGCAGGTCCCGACAAAATACTGTCTTTTCCGACAAAATGATCTGCGTCGACGAGTCCACCGGCTGATGTCATTAGTTTCAGAGTACAATTTTTGAGAGGTGTGCGGAGTTTACTGATATAATCTTTAAGAATCGGATTCAGATACGCGTCCATCACGGTGGTATCGCCGCGCGACACAATTTTGATCAGAGGTGACAGACGACTCGAAACACTGATTTCATCAAAGCCAACTTCAGCCGCAATCCTGGCGACCAGTTCTTCGTGATCCGGATTCGCAAACGAATGCAGCAGGCAGATCGCTAACGACTCCACACCCGTTGATTTCAGTTCTTCGAGTTGCTGCCGAATTATTTCTGGATCAGGAGTGCGGAGTTCAACACCTTCAGCGGTAATGCGTTCCTCAATCTCGATTGTCGTCTCAAACAGGGGTTCTGGTTTTTGAATCGCCAAATCGAATAAGCGGGGACGGTCCTGATTACCGATCAGCAGAACGTCAGCGAATCCCTGTGTTGTTATCAACGCAGTGCGGGAACCATTGCGGGTGAGCAGAGCATTTGTGCCTCTGGTTGTTCCCAGTTTGACATTGATGTTGGAAATTGTGTCTGATATTTTCAGACCGAGGATGGATCGAATTGCCAGGATGGGGGCTTCTTCTCCCGACGAGAGTTCGTAGCCCATAGATTCTTTGACGGAAGTGGGCAGAGGAGGTGTGACGGTGAGCGTTCCGCTGGAACTGTCAAACGACGTCACCTGTGCCGAATGAATGGATTGTCCCTCTTCATTCAGAAATTCAATCTGATACTCCTGCCAGAACTCTACGGGGTCGTTGCATCGGGAGGGGTCGACAATGGTCGTAGGACTGGAGATTTGTTGGATTCGTCCTTTAGTAATACCCGAACTAAGAGTCTTAAAGGGGAAGAATTCATTTTCTGGGGATCGCCCGATACAGTCCGTAAATGTCCCACCCACGTCGATCCAGAATTCCCATTTTTTCTCTGTTTTTTCTGTCTTCAAGTCATTCATTTCATATATAATTTCTGAAGCGTTCGCATAAAATATGTAGAATTCATTGATCAATTTGCTGTAAACTTACATATGAAATAGCAGAACCGACGAGTGGTTACAACAAAACCGTAACTCGATGAGATTTTTGAACGAATCGAATCACATGAGTGAAAAATAAAAGAGTATTTCCTGTTACTTGAAATATGTGCACTTCCGTCTATAATTATCGTGCTTGTCAGTTATCGATAGAGCTGACATCTCGATCAGAATAAAATAGAATACCAAGACACAATCCATGTTCACTTCGAACATCCCATCTTACAAATTGGAGAACCCTGTCAATGAATAACTATAGCCCTGATTATTACGACCAGGATACAACGGCTGGTGCCGGTACATTTGCCATTGACGCCATTGCCGCCGATCGCGCGACTTTTATCCGTAAAACTTATGCGCACCTGGCTGTTGCCATTCTACTGTTTATGGGTCTGGAATTTATCCTGTTCAGCAACAAAGCATTGGTTGATGGCATGATGCAAGCCATTGGTGGAAACTGGTGGCTGATATTAATTGCCTTCATGGGTGCCAGTTGGATTGCTAACTCCCATGGCCTCCAGTGCCAAATCTCTTGCGGTGCAATATGCCGGTTTGGGGATTTACATTGTTGCCGAAGCGTTGATCTTTATCCCCATCCTTTGGATCGCAATCAGCCAATTCCCCAATGCTCATGTGATTCCCGTTGCTGCGATCGTTACACTCTGTATTTTTGGTGGACTGACTGCTTACGTATTTGTTAACCAGGGTGCAGACTTCGCATTTATGGGTGGCTTTCTGACGATAGCCATGCTGGCTGCGATCGGAATTGCCATTGGTGGTGCTATTTTCGGGTTCTCACTCGGAATCTTTTTTGCTGGTGCGATGGTTCTGTTGATGAGCGGCTTCATTTTGTATGAAACGTCGAACGTGCTACATCACTATTCGACCGATCAATATGTGTCTGCAGCATTGGCATTGTTCGCTGCTGTTGCCACACTGTTCTGGTATATATTGCGAATTGTGATGATGTTCACATCAAACGACTAAGTAAATCTGCCGTTGGCAGACTTTTCTGAATGATAAATAAAAAGCACAGGCGAAACGTTGTTCGCCTGTGCTTTTTTTAAGCTTGTATTCGAAACATTTCGGTTGGATACTCGCTATTTCAGCCGGTATAAAGACCGCTGACAAATTCGCCGTAGCCGTTATACATTTTGGTGTCGTAGCGTTTTTCTGTTCCGAGCATCCATTCAGTGCGCTGACTCCAGCGGGGGTGTGGGACATCAGGATTGACGTTAGCAACGAACCCATATTCATCCGGGTTTACGGTGTTCCAGAAAGTCGCCGGCTGTTCAGAAGTGAGTTTAATTTTGACGATTGATTTTCCGGACTTGAAACCGTATTTCCAGGGAACGACGAGCCGAATGGGGGCACCATTCTGTTTGAGTAATGGTTTTCCATAGAGACCCGTTGCGATAAAAGTCATTTCATTCATGGCTTCGGCAATGCTTAAGGCTTCCGTATAAGGCCAGGGCCAGGTAGAAGGGCCACTCGATTTCATGTAGGGCGCTTCGTCAGGTTTGTTGAAGGTTTCAAACGAAACAAATTTTGCGCTTGCCTTGGGTACGACGACTTTCAGTAATTGTGAAAGTGTAAATCCGGTCCAGGGAACACACATGGCCCATGTTTCGACACATCGATGTCGATAGGCACGCTCTTCAAATTTCATTTCCCGATAGAGATCATCGAGATCAAATGTGCGGGGTTTCTCGCATTCGCCTTCAATGGTGACCGACCAGGGCGTTGTTTTAAATTTTTCCACGTATTTCCAGGATTCTTTGGAAGTCGGTCCTGTAAATTCATAAAAATTGGTGAATTCTTCCGCCGCTTTGGAAACCGTTTCCGGGCGATCATACACATATTTTTCATTACGTGCTGCAGGATAAATTGATTGAAAGGCTTCAGGTAAAGGGGCCGCTGCGCCGGCTTTTTCGATCTCTTCTTCTGTGGCCTGTTTACAGCCTGTAAGCAAGTCGGCAAAGCCTGCGATGCCCAAGCCATAACCCATCATCTTCAGAAACTCCCGGCGATGTGCTTTGCGGTTCTGGTAGACAGCATAAGGCGTATGTTCGTTCTCGGGGACATTCCAGATTTTTCGAATCTGATAGTTCATCAAGTGGTTCCTTTAGATTGTCAGCAAAATAGACAACGTTCAAATTGAGACAGATATCGGTTCAAACTGGGTTCCGCTTTGATTCCTGGAGGGAGGGATTTCACTTCCCTGTCATTCCTTCGCAGTCCCCGGCAGCGCAATATAATCAGTATAACCGTCAAGATATACGCAAAATAGCTTGTTTCGGGGATTGCATCAATCTTTATATCTTCTCCAGAACGCCACATGGACGAAGAAAAGGTGGTTGCTTACGCATTAAAGTCTAGTCAGTCTTCTTAGATTCACATTCGGAATCATGTCTGACTTCTATGACCCGGCATTTGTTTGATTGAGATTCACATCATGAAGAATTACGACATCGTGATTATAGGCAGTGGTCCTGCAGGACATAAAGCGGCAATTGCAGCGTCGAAACTTGGGAAACGGGTTGCGATTGTGGAACGTAATTTTCGTGGTATGGGTGGCGTCTGCCTGCATAAAGGCACGATTCCATCGAAAACGATGCGAGAAGCGATTCTGTTCCTGACCGGGTATCGTCATCGGGATGTTTACACCAAGCAGTATCGCAAGAAACGTCGGATTACGATGCAGGATCTCCGCTTGAAACTCGCCAGTGTTGCCGAGCATGAACTGGATGTGATTCATGATCAGTTAGAGCGAAATGGAGTCGAAATCTTTATTGGTGAGGCCCGATTTGCCAGCCCGCATGAAGTAGAAGTCGACTGTGAAACGGGGCGTCAAGACATTGTTATACGGGGAATATTCTGGTGGCGACGGGAACCAAGCCGTCGCGTCCGCCGCATATTCCCTTTGATGGCAAAACGATATTCGATTCCGACGAAATCATCGATCTAAAAGATATCCCCCGATCGATGATTGTCGTCGGCGGCGGTGTGATTGGAATTGAGTATGCCATTATGTTCGCCACATTGGGTGTGGAAGTCACCGTTTTAGATGGTCGCGAACGGTTGCTGGAATTCTGCGATCGAGAAATCATCGATGCGTTGACGCACCATGCCCGGTCATTGGGAATGGTCTTCCGCATGGGTGAAGAAGTGGTGGGGATCGAGCGATTCTCCGATACGATGGCAGCCGTCCAGACGGAAAGTGGTAAGCGACTGGTTGCTGATACGGTGCTGTATGCAGTAGGTCGTGTAGGTGATGCAGATGAATTGAATTTCAAAGCAGCCGGTCTGGAGCCTGATGAACGAGGTCGATTGTGGTGTAATGAAGAGCATCAGACATGGGTGCCTCATATTTACGGAGCTGGTGATATTGTTGGTTTTCCGGCATTGGCCAGTGTGTCGATGGAGCAGGGCAGGCGTGTTGTTTGCAATGCCTTTGATGAACCATTTGAAGCATTTGACTTGATGCCTTACGGCTTATTTACCATTCCCGAAATTTCGATGGTTGGTAAAACGGAGCAGCAATTGACCGACGATCATATTCCCTATGAAGTGGGAGCGGCCCGCTATCGCGAAATTGCACGAGGACAGATCTCCGGTGACCGCGAAGGGATGCTAAAGATATTGTTTCATCGTGAAACGTTGAAGATACTGGGGATCCATGCGATCGGAGAATCGGCGACGGAAATTGTACACATCGGCCAGACCGTGATGTCGTTTGGCGGAACGATTGAATATTTCCGGGATGCGGTTTTCAATTACCCGACGATGGCAGAATGTTATAAAGTGGCCGCTTTTGACGGACTGGAAAAAATGAGTCTGGACCGTTTGTTTGAAGAAGCCAGACTGGTGAAACAAAACGAAGAATCCGCGGCCGCTGCATTAGACGCGATACAATCAGAGCTGGACGAACAGGAAAACATTGAGGTCCTAGAACAGCTGTTAGCCGCCTGGAGCAATCCGCTGGCGCTCTGAAAATCATCGGGTGTTCCAGCGGATATTTTCATACGCAGTTTCGTGACCGGATGTGTAAATTCAATTTCTTCTGCATGCAGAGCCTGTCTGGTGATCAACGTGCGATCAACGAGGAGTCGGCTATCGTTTCCATAGAACTCATCTGAAATAATCGGAAAACCGAGATCAGCCAGATGGACACGAATCTGATGTAGTCGGCCCGTTTGCGGAAACGCACGCAGCAGTGAGTATTGTGGAAAACGTTCCAGCACTTCAAATTGCGTGACAGCTGATTTCGCCCGCAGTGCTTGCGGATGTGTTGTCATGCAAACGCCGGCCAGGGTGGGATGTTCGCCGATCGCATTGCAGTTCTCAAAGCGGTCTTGTTCGGGGTTGTCTCGAACGATGGCGAGATAGGACTTCCTGATTCGATTTTGCTGAAACTGAATCGATAAATTGCGATGTGCCAGATGATCTTTCGCAACGATTAAAATTCCGCTGGTGAATTGATCAAGACGATGTACGATTCCCGGTCGTAGAAGACTGCGAACTTCGGTCTGCTGATCCAGATAGTATTGCAGCGCATTGGCGACGGTCCCCGAGAAGATATTTCCAGCCGGGTGCGCGATCATTCCCGGTGGTTTGTTGACGATGACGAGCCACGCATCTTCAAACAGAATTTCCAGTGGTAACGGTTCCGGCGTATATGTTTTATCCGGAGGTTCAACCAGAACAATGTGGACCTGCTGCCCGCGGAACACGCGTTGTAGCGGGTTCGCGGGCATGTCATTTACTTTGGCAAATCCCGCCTGCACGATGCGTTGTAAACGATGGGCCGAATAATTTCTGAAATGACGATTGAGAAACCGATCGATGCGGACACCATTCAGGTATTCCTCGACAATCAGATCCGTTTCAAATGCGGGTTTCATCAAATCAGAAATCAGGCCTGTGCCAGATCACGAAGAACTTTGTGCAGGATGCCACCATTCCGATAGTATTCCACTTCGACTGGAGTATCAATCCGACACTGTGCGGTAAACAGAATCTGGGATCCATCTTCTTTCGTGGCTGTGACGCGTATGGCCTGGCCTGGTTTGATGTTGTCATCCAGTTCAATATCATACGTTTCTGTTCCATCCAGACCGAGTTCTTCACGGCTTTCTCCATCGCGGAACTGCAACGGTAAAACCCCCATGCCGACGAGATTCGATCGGTGAATTCTTTCGAATGAAGTGGCGATGACGGCTTTGATTCCCAGCAGGAATGTTCCTTTGGCGGCCCAGTCACGAGAGGATCCCATGCCGTAATCACCGCCAGCAAGGACGACCAGTGGAGTATCCGGCTCTTTATATTTGAGCGAGGCTTCGTAAATCGAAGTCTGGTCACCTGTCGGCAAGTAGGTGGTGACACCGCCGCTGGTTCCCGGTGCCAGGAGGTTGCTGAGACGAATATTCGCAAAGGTGCCTCGCGTCATCACGCGGTCATTTCCACGACGGCTGCCGTAACTGTTGAAGTCTTTGGGAGCGACACCATGTTCCTGTAGATAACGGCCAGCGGGTGAATCGGCTTTGATGGCACCTGCGGGAGAAATGTGGTCGGTTGTAACAGAGTCGCCGACGGAGACGAGCACGCGGGCTCCGTTGATCGATTTAATGGGAGCGGGCGTGGTTGGCATATCGACAAAGAACGGAGGTTCCTGCACGTAGGTGCTGTTTTCATCCCATTCGAAGATATCTCCATCGCCACCATTGATCGCCTGCCACTCGGGTGAACCTTCGGTTGCTTTGCCATACTGCTCCTGGAACATTTCAGGAGTAATCGAAGATTCGAGAGCCGCATTGACTTCGGCCTGTGAAGGCCAGACATCTTTCAGGAAGACATCATTACCTGCTTTATCTTGTCCCAGTGGTTCGCTGGATAAATCGATATCGGTGGTTCCTGCCAGAGCATACGCGACGACAAGCGGTGGACTGGCCAGATAGTTGGCACGCACATCCGGGCTGATACGGCCTTCGAAGTTACGGTTTCCGGAAAGTACGGCGGAAGCGACGATGTCGTTTTCATTGATGGCTTTAGAAATGGGGGCCGGCAATGGTCCACTGTTTCCAATACAGGTCGTACAACCATAGCCAACCAGGTTGAATCCGAGTTCATCGAGATACGGGGTCAGACCTGCTTTTTCCAGATAATCCGTAACAACACGGCTTCCCGGTGCCAGACTGGTTTTGACCCATGGTTTCCGGGTGAGCCCTTTTTCAGCTGCTTTCTTAGCCAGTAGTCCGGCGCCTAACATCACAGACGGGTTACTGGTATTCGTGCAACTGGTAATGGCGGCAATGACCACAGATCCGTCTTTGAGGTCAAAGTCCTGACCGTTATATTCAACGGCAGCACTGGTTTCCGAAGGATCAGGCTTTCCGAATGTTTTGCTCAAATCACTGTGCCATTGTGATTTCATGTCGGTCAGAGCAATCCGGTCTTGAGGACGTTTGGGACCTGCAAGCGAAACTTCAACGGTTGACAGATCCAGTTTTAATTGGCTGGTAAAGCGTGGTGTCGGTGAGCTTTCGGTTCGGAACAGGCCTTGTTCCTTGTAATAGCGTTCGACCAGATCGACTTCGATATCGGTGCGTCCGGTACGTCGCATGTAGTTGAGGGTTTCATCATCAACGGGGAAGAACCCGATGGTCGCTCCATATTCGGGGGCCATATTGGCGATGGTAGCGCGGTCTGCCAGACTCATATTGGATAATCCGGGACCAAAGAATTCGACAAACTTGCCGACGACGCCGTGCTCGCGCAACATTTGCACGATGCGAAGTACGAGGTCGGTCGCAGTCGCACCTTCTGGAATTCCACCTGTGAGTTCGAAGCCGACGACTTCAGGAGTCAGCATGTAAATCGGTTGGCCGAGCATGACTGCTTCCGCTTCAATCCCGCCAACTCCCCAGCCAACAACGCCGAGGCCATTGATCATGGTCGTATGGCTGTCTGTTCCCACCAGACTGTCGGGATAGGCAACGCCGTCTTTAGTGAGGACGACCTCGGCCAGATATTCCAGGTTAACCTGATGCACAATTCCGGTGGCGGGAGGTACGACGCCGAAGTTATCTAAGGCCTGCTGTCCCCAGCGGAGGAACTGATATCGTTCCTGGTTCCGCTCGAATTCTTTTTCAACGTTATGTTGCAGCGAAAGACGTGTCGCGAACTCGTCGACCTGAACCGAGTGGTCAATGACCAGGTCGCAGGGAACGAGGGGATTGATTTTTTGCGGATCACCACCCAGTCGGACCATGGCACTTCTGAGAGCCGCCAGATCAACGACGGCGGGGACGCCTGTAAAATCCTGTAAGACAACGCGACCTGGTTTGAAGGGAATTTCAACCGGATTGGGAGATTCCGCACTCCAGTTAGCCAGGTTATTGACATCAGCTTCACTGACAACGAAACCATCGACGTTTCGCAGACATGATTCGAGTAAGACGCGAATCGAATAGGGAAGCGTTTCGATTTCACCAATACCATCATCAATCAGTTTTTGCAGGCGGAAATAACTTAACTCTCCACCAGCGGTTTTTAATTGACCTTCCGCGCCAAAAGGATTTCCGGAAGCCATTAATCATCTCCTCAGTTCAACATTAAAATTTGGGAACAAAATCAGGTTGCACGAGGTCAGGATAAACCAGGGAACCTGTGTTTAGATAAGTTTGTTGTTGGATCAGAATATGCTGCATTCTAGGAAGTCATATCCCGCCCCACAAACGGCTGGACCGTTAAAAACAGAAAACAACGCTAGAAGCTGGTTGTTCACGCAGAAAAACAGGTCTCATTCTGCTCATCTTAGCGAATGCATGCTCTATTTTCCATCGCGGACCTTTTTGACCTGTCTTTTTACACTATCGATGATTTTATCTTCGATTTCCTCATCCCAGCGATTTGAAGGCATGCCATAAACGGCCATGGATGAAGCTCCTTCGTAACCCCCTTCTTTGAGGACTCGCAGAGAAGGGGTGTAGGCCATGACGTCATTCGAATAGCCGGCAATCCAGGTGTCGGGCCCAAATTCTTTTTTGATAGCGAGTGCATAATCGACAACCACTTCACCACCAATGGTGACCCAGAGCTGATTCTTGCCGAGTCTCCAGACTTCGACCGGAAAAGGATACGACTTTATAAATGGTTTTCCCGAGTTCAATTGTTTGAGAAGCCTTGTACCCCAGCGAGTTCTGTAATTATTCGGGGCGCCAGCGGCAAGTTTTTCCAGCTCAGCTTTAGTGAGATTCGGGCCTAATTTAATGTCGATAATTTCCAGCTCGGTTTTCAACTGGGGGTCCAGTTTCGTCAACGGCATGCGAATGGTATCGGCGACCGCGTTCGCCAGTCGAGAACCGTAGGATTTTGCCAGATCAAGAGTTCTGCGAGGGATGGGATTCTGGTCCGCGCCACAGCCAATATAAAACATGGCAGTGACACCGGGGAACATCGCTTCCAGGTCGTATTGTGCGAAACCAGCATAGTCACCACACCATTGTTGAATTCCAACCGTGGTATTGTGACAGGCATAACCAAATACAATCGTTTTCAGTTTGCCGGCTTTATCTTTTACAGCCAAAACAGGAACGGAATGGTCGACCGGGCCTTTTAATTCTTTGGCGAGTCTCAGTTTGGGAACTTCTGACTCTTTGTTGTTGCGACGGTTCACAGCGAAGCTTGTCATACCTTCCCCTGCCCAGAGTGTGGCGGGTTCGAGGTTCTTAATAGCCGTTCCGACAGCGGCAACCAATTGTTTCTCCAGATTATCTGAATAAGAGCCAATCTGTTTGAGATGTTCTGCATTTAAGGGATAGATGTCATGCAGAGCCGTCGCAAAACAGGTCCGCAGTGCGTGTGTGAAGAGTTCAGCATGATCTGGTCGGGTGTCAGCTTGTATTTTTCTTTCAATGCAGCACAGACATTATTGTAAATCGATTGGGGAATGCCCAAAGTGTCTGTGGAAACGATCACGCCGCGATGTCCATCGCTGGCTTCAATCACTAAAACTTTCATCCAGAGATCGTGAATTTTCCCATCGGCGGGTTAGCATGTAACTGAACGGCAA
>CALOEF010000075.1:0-131413 GCA_942492165.1 uncultured Planctomycetaceae bacterium | reverse complement strand
TGAATGATAACAGAGCCAGTGCCAGGCCAACAATGGCAGTGGGAGGGACAGGTTTATAGGAAAAATCGTCCTGTACAATGTCTGTATTCTGTAAAGAATGACCGGATCCATCAAGAACTTGCGACATTTTGCAAGGCCTTTCAAATAATCAGCAAGGATAAAAAATGAAATCAAGAACGTTTATTTTACGGCAAATCGACCTCATTTGGATAAAGAAGATCTGCTGCTATCTAGTAATATCATATCATGCTGAACAGGCTAAGGCACCCCTCAAATTCAACAGAAAGCCTTAGAAATCAATGAAGAAGCAGCCAACCATACTTGCTTCTACAACCGGAAAAAAATGTTGAATACTTCCCCCATTATGACGATTACATAACGAAATCATTACATTCTATACGAATATTATTCGATTTTTGTTGAATATTAGCCAGTATTTACAGTTCAAACGCCGTTTTCTTTACTTCCCCTCCAACTGATACGAAAGGCAAGAATTCCCGTCAGATTTTTGTTTGCATTGCCGCTGGAATCGGTTGAACCAGCAGAGCGCAAAACAGGCGTTAATAAGGTTTGATTACATAAACACTTATGTTTTTGTGCCTGTTCTGCCACCAGTATGTCAGGCAAACATCAGATGTACATGAATCTGCCTGTCGAGGGCCGGGCTTCCGTATGTCGCATGCCTGCGGCTTGCAGGTCCCGCATTCCCTGTAAAATCAATGGCACCATTCTCAAAGTCAATTTCGATATCATTGACAATAAGAATCAGTCACTTAATGTGCTGGCGACATCAGTACGGTATGCAGTCATGGCGGGAATAAATCCAACCAGTGAAGCTAACACGACCAGAATCGGCAGCAGAACGAATTCGAGGGAACTGAAAGCGAACGGGTTGATCAACAGGCCACTTCGAGCCTCAATAATGGGGGAGGCAATAAACACCAGACCATGACCAAGCAAGATCCCCAATATTCCGCCTCCCAGGCAGAGTATCACGGACTCGGAAAGAATAATGGAGAAAACCGTTGTTCGTCCCGCCCCCAGTGCACGCATGATGGCAATTTCTTTCTTACGGTCTGACATCGAATTATAAATGCTGACAAAAATACTGACTCCAGATACAACAATGATTAACGAGGTCAATACAACCAGCATGGTGCGCACATTTCCCACAATGTTTGTCATGAGCCAGCTGATTTGCCGAATGGGATTGACTGCCATCGCCTGATTAGCCTCTGCCAGGTCAGATTGGAATTTAATCGTCGTAAAACCTCGAAAGCGGTCCCCCTTCATCTGTACCAGGATGGCAGTCACTTCTTTCTGAGCATCAGGCACAGCATGGGCATGATTGTGTCCGCTGTGGTCATGATGATCGTGAGACGCGTTTTCTTTTGTGAGGGCTTTCAATTTTTCTTGATCCAGTTTTTCTCCAAAAAAAGCAGCTTCCCGTTTCAACGCTTCTTCCAGTGGTTTTTCATGTCCGGAAACCTGGTAAAACCCGCGCAGATTGACGAAGACGGTGCGATCATTGGGAGTTCCCGTAGGGGCAAGGATCCCCACAATTTTAAATTTTTCATCATGGACGTGCCCCATTTCTGCCGAGCCATGGATCAGTTTAAATTCATCGCCCATCTTCCAGTTATTCTGTCTCGCAACAACCGAGCCGATCACCGCATCCCAGGTACCCGGCAGGAATTTTCCCTCTTTGTTGATGCGAAAATGTCGATTGGGAATGTACTCCAGCGCAAAATATTGCGGAATGGTTCCGACGATGGGAAAGCCTCCTTCTTGAGTCACATCTCCAATGGCAAAGGGAATGGCTTCTTCAATTCGAGGGTCTTTTTTCAGTTCGGTATAGTAGCGATAAGGCAAATTTTCGATGGGAGCACCAACGCGAAAGACTGTACTCAAAACCAATTGCAAAGGGCTGCCTTGTGCGCCGACAATCAAATCATAACCACTGGCAGTTTGATTAAACATACGATCCACAACGTCATTGATGACAAGAACGGCGACGAGAAGAGTGACACCCAAGGCAACACTCAAAGCGGTCAGTAGCGAGGAGACTCGTCGCTGGCGGATACTTTTCCAGGCTATCGTGAGAGTATTCATGGCAGGGAAGTGCTTCGTTCACTGAGGAATAAAAAATATGAAAGAGATCAATGAAAAAAA
This sequence comes from uncultured Planctomycetaceae bacterium, assembly GCA_942492165.1. Classification (GTDB taxonomy): domain Bacteria; phylum Planctomycetota; class Planctomycetia; order Planctomycetales; family Planctomycetaceae; genus Gimesia. The sequence goes on along the minus strand of CALOEF010000075.1, from coordinate 129,241 downwards.
TCAGAATTAAACTGTGGCGTGAATCTTATTAAAATCAGTGAGATTTTCCACTCGGTCAAACTGTCTGGCAACTTCCTGCGAGTGGGTTACCAGCAGCATGGCAATCTGGTTCTGCGAACAGGCATCTCGTAATAATTGCAGGATCGTTTCCTGATTGGAAACATCGACATTGGCCGTTGGTTCATCTGCCAGCAAAAGTTTAGGTTGATTTGCTAACGCACGCGCAACTGCAACCCGCTGCTGTTCCCCTACCGACATCTGTTTGGGGCGGTGATGGAGTCGATGATCGAGCCCCACGAGGGCCAGCAATTCTTTTGCACGGTCGCGACTCGGCTTTTTGCGAGAGAAACTCATGCCGAGTAAAACGTTTTCAAGGGCTGAAAATGCAGGTAGCAGATTAAAGGTCTGGAAAACAAAGCCTATCCGTTCCGCTCGAAAACGATCGCGGACGACCTCAGCCATCGAAGCGATCTCGGTGCCACCAATCGTCACTTTTCCACTATCAGCAGCAGTAATCCCGGAAACCACGTTGAGCAGGGTCGATTTACCTGAACCGCTCTCGCCGATCAGGGCGACCTGTTCGCTCTCTTTCAGTTCAAACCGTTCAATCTCCAGAATGGGCAATATGTTGCCATCAGGCTCGCGATAACTTTTTTTGACATTTTCCAGCAGTAGAGACATGCTGACCCCGTTCTATCGATGTGAGAATGTAACCGACTCAATATCTGTAAACAAAACGGTATTTTGTTTTTGCAAATGTTATGCAGTAAGAAGGTTGTTGCCTAGTGTTGTTTTGACAAAAGTTTGTAAATATTCCCGATCGGCGGTGACACTCATCATGTCTTAAATAATGATTAGTATAAGACTTACGTCAATCGATGGCAATCGCCTTTCTAAATCAGGATCGCCGTAGGATTAATTGGTTTGATTTGCTATAGTTCCGCACTCACTGATTTGCTGAGCATATTCGAACTGATACTTGAATCATTTGTTAATCAAGGATGATAACACGATGCGAACCCGTCAACGCGGCCGATTAATGACTCCCTTTCGAATTGTGATGGTAACTGGCACTGGGAATTTTGGCGATGGTTGCCTGGAAGTATCAGTGGATCCACTGCATGTCGGGTGACCAGTGCTCACAAACGGGCGCCTGCACGAACAGGAATTCTGCTTCCGAAGATCTTTCAACTACGACGCAAAATCAAGGCGTCACCGAACACAAAGAACCGGTTCTGGAACAGAAACCACGATTCTGCACAGTCGGAACCGCCTGCGGAAGTATTCAGAAGGGGATGATAATCAGCGTTCTTACCAGAATGAAGCGATGTCGACATGCCTCGCGTATTTAAACGAACCACTTCCGGTGAGATTGTAGAAACATCACCCACAATTGATTCTCTCCAACATGCTGCCAAGGAACCGGAACCGTTCAAAGAATCTGCAAAACCCCTGACCAGACAAAATCCAGTTCCACGTCAATTGGCATCAAGAGATGGAAACAGCCCCAAAAAATTCAACCCGCCAGAGGGCATGAAACGCGCGGCCTCACCCGTAATTAAAACCGCAAAACAAGCCAGCTTTAAAGAAGAAACTGGTGGAGCTCAAGCAGAGGATTCGATTCCTGACCTGATAGCCATCGACGAATTAATTCAAAAAGGGAAGATTATCGATGCGCATCAGAGGCTTTCCAAAATTTACTGGAAACAGCCGCAATACTATCCAGTACTCAAATCGCGTATCGAAGAGACGGCGCGCATGATTTACTTTTCTTCCCAGCCTCATTTTATGACGCCTTATGAAATCGAACCCGGAGATCAATTACGCAAAGTATCTCAACAGTATAAGATCACCTGGGAATATCTGGCAAAGCTTAACCAGATTGACCCCAGGAAAATCAGGCCCGGTCAGAAATTAAAAGTAATCAAGGGACCGTTCTCAGTATTCGTGGATTTGAGTGAGTTCACACTGACCGTTCATTCACACGGTTATTTCGTGAAACGCTACCGCATTGGAACCGGCAAAGATCATTCGACTCCGACTGGAAAATTTCAGGTGAAAGAGAAACTGGTTGACCCCACCTACTACGGACCTGATGGTGTTATCGCCAACGATGATCCAGAGAATCCACTCGGGGAGCGTTGGATTGATATCGGCGACAGCTATGGTATCCATGGGACAATCAACCCGGATTCCATTGGCAAGGCAGAGTCGAAAGGCTGTATTCGAATGCAAAATAAAGATGTTGCTGAAGTCTACGATCTGCTGGGTGTTGGCTCAGAGGTCGTGATTCGTCCCTGATTTCTTACATTATCCCGTCAGCTGGGAATTCTTTCCCTGTGATCCGTTTGAATGTTCAATTCGACCCTGTAGAATACGTGTGGCTGAATCAGAAATAGCAGATTCATAATGAATGTGCCATCGATCGATTCTACATCATAAATGACACATCACACATTCAGGGTAGAGAAGAGAGCATTCATGTTTGATCGGGAAAAGCTGATCGAGTTGTTTCGGGAGCGGGCGTTAAAATTCGGCGATTTCACGCTGGCTTCAGGTAAGAAGAGCACCTATTACCTCGACGGCAAACAGGTGGTCCTGCATTCACACGGTCTGCGTCTGGTGAGTGCCGGCCTGCTGGAAATGCTGGACGATGTCGAATTCGACGCCATCGGCGGCATGTCGATCGGAGCGGATCCGATTGTCGCGGGCGTGCTCGCGGCCGAGAGCAGGGCAAATCGCTGAACGGATTTATGGTTCGCAAAGAACCGAAAGGCCATGGAACCAACAAATATGTCGAAGGTCCCGTGCAGCCTGGTGATAAAGTGGTGATTGTTGATGATGTGATTACCACTGCCGGCAGTGCATTGCTGTCTGTTGATCGGGCCGAAGAATTTGGATGCAAAGTTGTGCAGGCCCTAGGAGTTGTTGATCGTCTGCAGGGTAAGCTGCCAATTTTGAGAAACGTAATATCCCTTTCAAAGCGTTATTGACAATTCAGGACTTCGGTATCGAACCTCCCGTAGAAGAGAATTAACTCCAGGCATTCAATGCATCAATAAAAGAGGCACTCCCGATGAAGAATTCCCTTCGCTACGACGATTCCGCAGCAAGACGTCTGATTGATAATAAATGGTATGAAAAACTCCAGCCGGATCTGATGGCGGCCCGCGAGGAAATGTTGAAAGATGTTGAACTGCTTGGTAGCGATCAGATACCTGCCAGTAAACAGCCTCTGGACGCCGGGTTTCAGAATCTGCCTCAACAGCTGCTGGATGAATATGAATCGCTGCAGGGAGGAGAGTCTGCTGGGACGAATCGAAGCGAAAGCACAGGAACTGCGTGAGCAATCGGATCGGTTTGTCGTGCTGGGGATTGGCGGTTCTTATATGGGGATGCGGGCACTGTTCGAAGCGTTATGTCATCCCCGGCACAATGAACTGACCCGCGAAGAGAGACAGGGGCGTGCCGCGCCTGTATTTTGAAGGGAATAATGTCGACAATGATTCGAGTACGGCATTGCAGGATTTACTGTTAAGTCGCAGTTGCCAGAACCCAAGGGATGTACTGCAGCGGTGGAGTCTGACCGTCATCAGTAAATCAGGGGGTACACTGGAAACCGCCCTTGGTTTCCGGTTGTTCCGCGAATTGCTGGAAGCGTATTATGGTGCTGATTCGGAAGAGAGTCGGTCACTGGTCGTTCCGATAACTGGGCTGGAAGGAAAGTTGAGGAATTTCTCCAATCAGAAAGGGTATTCAGGAGTCTTTCCGATTCCTGACAATGTTGGTGGGCGTTTTTCTGTTTTCACCGCGGTCGGATTATTTCCTGCCGCCGTGATGGGGCTGGATATCAAGCTGCTGCTGCAAGGGGCCGCGGATATGACACAACGTTTTGTCACTCACTCCATGGGTGATAATCCCGTCTTAGATTATACGGCGACATGCCATCTTTTTGAAAAAGAGAAACACACATCGATTCGAATCCTTTCTACCTGGGGAAAAAGACTCGAAGCATTAGGGCTTTGGTATGATCAATTGCTGGCGGAGAGTCTGGGAAAAGAGGAACAGGGTGCCACGCCACTGACTGTCGTCAATACCAGAGATCTTCACAGTCGAGGTCAACAACACCAGGAAGGTGCACTTGATAAACTGATTACGAATCTGATTGTTGAACAGACGGATTCAGATCCCAATCTCCGTTCCTGTAGTTCCCGAAAATGAAAATCAGGATGAACTTAATAAGCTGAAAGGGAAAACCATTCCCGATATTCTCTCAGCGGCGATAGAGGGGACCAATCGCGGCTTACGCTGATGTGAATCGCCCCACTGCTGATTTGATTCTGCCTTGTCTGGACGAATATACCATCGGGCAGACGTTACAGATGTTAATGTTGTCTACCGTTCTGGAAGGACGCTTGATTAAGATCAATCCTTATGGACAACCCGGAGTGGAAGCATATAAGATGAATATGCAGGAAGTTCTCAATCGCTGAAACATACGCAACACAAAATGTCGTGAATGTCAGGGAGCTCAATGTGACCGGAGTGATATCTCTCTGATCTAAGCAGGATTGCTTCCAGGAAGTTCCTGATTTTTATCGATTGGGACTCCGATCATTTGTCCGCTGAAGACAATTTTATCATTGACCAGGCCCTGGAAGTTGAATTCGGCGCGTTTGCCGGCGCGAATTCGAGCCAGCTGTGCCATTATGACCAGACGCTGGTTGGGAAAGACAGGACTGCGAAAACGGACATCGTTCATCCCGCCAAATCCTAAAAAGTCACCACCGAGTAGTTTGAATTTTCTGGCATAAAAACCGGCCAGTTGGGCAGAGCATTCGCAGAGTACAACTCCAGGCATCAGGGGAAAACCAGGCATATGACCCCGTATCCAAAATTCATTTTCTGTGACATCTTTGTATCCTACAATGCCGTGCTTTTCGTTATCAATATGGACAATCCCCGTAAGTTGTTCCATCTCAAATCGTTGAGGGTTGATTTCTCTGATTTCTTCGATTCCGAACAGCGGGTTCTCAAAATCAAAATCAATACCATCATAGAGCAACTTGGGTGGCATAGTCTTCTTTCTCCAATAGGGGCATTATCGAAAATCGCCCATGTTCCCAGTGAGGGCTGTCTAGTGAATCACAGGGTTTTCACACGACGAATGTTTTTATTGCCTGCGATTCACAATGAATTCGATACAAACGACTGTGAAACCGGCGATCTTAACACAGTTGGTGACATTTGTTAATCGAGGATTTCAGTTAATTGACTCAATTGAGTGATCAATCTATCAGGTTTTAAATCCGGATTTCTGACTTCTGCTTTGCTGGCCTGGATACTGAGGGAATCTCCTGCAAATAAAACCGTTTTCATACCAAATCGTTTCGCCATCGCCAGATCATCTTGTATTCGAGTACCAACATGCAGAATATTTTGCGGCGAAATATCTAATTGTTCGAAACGGTCGAGTATTTTCTCATAGAGAGATATTGATGGTTTGCGGACTTCTTCACGATAGGATAAACAAAAACATTCTTGCGTAAAAAGATCCGAAAGAGGCGGAAGTGTACCCTGAGACGCTAATCCACGCAATACTTGAACCATTGTGAAAGGTTGCGCATCTGCAAAGAGAGCGACTTTTTTTCCACGCTTTCTCAGTTGACGCAGCGTCAACAACGCTTCAGGCATCGCTTTCAGTCCTTGTAATGAGGAATGAAAAAAATAAGCCACCTTCACACAAAAATCATCCAGACTGCCATAAAATGACTCGTCAAACATGTATTCGTTTTTCTGTAGCCGAATAATCAGACGTTTCCAGATTTCTGCCGAGCTGATTTCCGGTTTTTCTCCTTTAGCAACTTTGCCAGAAATTTGCTGGTCCTGAAGAACATTTCGATACTGCGACAACATATATTCCCAGGGTGCTCCCGGCTTGCGAGACATACTGTTCCACATGTTGAATTCTTTAATGGTTTTGTCGAGCGCGATTTGCATCCGCAATTGTTGTTCATGATCAAACAACAGGCAACCATCGGATATATACAGCAAAGTTCCGTAAACGCTGAATGTAATAGCGGCAATATCTTTCAGCGGCTTTAAAAAAGGGGTTGCTTTGGGATTCACCAGATCCGGGGGGATGGGCCAGATCAGATCATCACGATTGGCTAACCATTCAGCATATTCCTGGAGAGTTTGTGACATAGCAGTTGAATCAATTACTGGCCGAGAAAATCAATAATCTCGTTTTGCGAACAGAAGATAATGAGAAGAGCATAGAATGAAAACGGCATGCACCCGGCAATAAGGAATGCATAGACTGTTTTGGTTCGCAAATCTTTCACAAATGAGATTACTGTTTGAGAGTATAAGCGATTTATGATTATTGTGTTCTGATCTTAGACCAGACATCAATGATAGAGCAAGTCAAAAACGAAATTTCAATTACATTGATACACGAAGTAATCTGTCTGGGAAATATGAGAATGTACCAACGTGAACCGGTACATCTGACGTAACAGGTTTGAAAGTTCCAATGCGGGGAATCAGAGACGGGTCGCTGTTGTCATAACGGTTATCCGCCCCTTTTCAGCCGACTCGCTGGAAAAGAAGGAGAAATCAGCGTGAAAAATTCAAGTCGCGCAATAAATAAGGTTCATATCTTAAGCATTTGGCTGAATTGAATTAAGTACCTGAATTATAGGGAATTACATAACGGGATCCTGCAAAGTGGTTTCGATCCCATCAGCAATTCTGGCTACGTCTCCTGCAAGGGCTCCGACTCTCTTGTCAAAGAACTTAAAGTCCTCGCAGTCGTCACGTCGATGCAATTAGGGCAGACGGTTGAAACCGGAAAGACGTAAAAACCACGTCGATCCAGTCATCATCAGTTTGACGGGTTCAGTCCCTTCAATTGTCTGTAAGGGGGGAGAGGACAAGATGGATCTAGTCTGACGAACTGATCTGAATGGTATTGCGATTGTCATTCAGTCCAACCCCAAAATTATTACGTACCAGATCCCAAATTTCCTTAAAATTAAAGATTGGCATTTTGAAACAGTTTTTGGAGATGCTGTCTCCTTAAACAAACCCCAACCCAAGACTACTCAGGTTACAACTTGAAACTGACTGGCCAGGATAGCCGTTGACAGTAGTGGGGGTTAAAAAAAGAAGAGGTGTAACCCTTCTTCTAATAAATTTGCCAAGCATGTGATTGGAGAGCCCGCAATGAAAACGATCTTCACTACTGGCCAAGTAGCTAAGATCTGTAAGGTTGCACCCCGCACGGTTAGTAAGTGGTTCGACTCCGGACGTCTGAGAGGATACCGGATTCCCGGATCTCAAGACCGTCGAATTCCTCGTGAGCACCTTATTCGATTTCTTAAAGAACACGGTATGCCATTAGGCGAACTTGAGGATGAAGCAATGGGCAAATTATTGCTCGTTGGTGCAGACACTCAGGTACGAGCAAGTCTAGATGACCTGATGGCCACTGAAGACTTCAAAATTGAATACGCCGTGAGTGGTTTTGAAGCTGGTATCCAGGCTGAATCTTTACATCCCGATTGCGTAATCGTTGATTTTGCAATGGGTCGTAATGAAGCTCTGATGATCGCTCAAAATCTCCGACGTAACAAAGATTATACGGACTCCGTTTTGATTGCTCTTTTGAGTGATGAAGACAACGCAAGTGGGTTCGATAGAACATTATTCAACGAAACTTTCCGGAAGCCATTTGACGCTGCATTGTTAGCTGAACGGATTCGGACCTTGGTTGGACGAAAAAAGCAAATCGCCTAATGACGGGCAAGATGCCTCGTGGTGAGATTGCCAGGGACGTGTAGTTCTCGATATTATGGACGGTGTCGAGAGAGCGGCCCGCTGGTCAACCAGAACAATCGCAAAGGGATTTGCTGGTTTGCGTGAACGAATGAGCCCGGCCAAGAGCTAAACCTCTTGGCCGGGTTTTTTATGCGCGCCATGTCTGATCGTAATCGTAAAGCGTTATGCAACAATTAAATCATTATCCTGGTTCTGAGAGCAAAAAGAGGCGGCTCACTTTTTGCGTTTATCTGCTGCCTGCTCTGATTGCTTTTTGTCTCGTTAGTGTTCAACTCGATTGCGCACAAGACCTTGCCTTTACGTGTAATGGCCCTGGCATGACGATTGATGAACCTTTTAATGTCGGGCAGGGTGTCTTCCTCGTCCGCGCGATTCAGGTCTATGGTCTGGGTATTATTTCACCAGACAGCTTAAAGGAAATCTTTGAGCATCCGAATTACCTGCCAGATCATCCTCCATTGGGTCGACTGCTGATTGGCATTTCGCATGAATTCATCTCCTGGCTTGCAGGTGGCAGTAATGGTCGTCCTTTTGTGGTGACCTACGGTCGCTTTGCCTCTGCTTTCTGTTTTGCATGCCTCGTTTTTGTCGTGGGGTGGTTTACCTGTTTGAAGAGTGGTTGGAAATCCGGATTACTTGCTGCCGCCTCATTAATGATGATGCCGCGATTATTTGGACATGCACACATCGCAGCTCTGGAAACGGTAACGGCGTTATTTTATGTATTGACTGTATTGTCCGTCGTACATTTTTGGAACACAGAGCAACCTCCCACAGGCAAACTTTGTTGTCTGACTGGCTTGTTATTAGGACTGGCGTTGCTGACCAAGATTCAGGCGGTCCTCATACCAGTACCCGTCATCATCTGGGCATTTTGGAAATGGCGTCACAAAGCGCTTGTGCCTTTATTCTGTTGGGGAGCAGCGGGTTTACTGGTGTTTTTTCTGGGATGGCCATGGCTCTGGTTTGACCCCGTAGATCGGCTCAGTGAGTATCTTGGCAGAACAACCGGTCGAGCTGCGATCTATGTGGAATACTTTGGAAACAAATATGCTGACAATGAACTACCCTGGCATTATCCCTGGACTCTGTTTCTGACGACGGTTCCTGTGGGACTGTTGATCTCAGGTTTGATTGGTTCAACTAAAATCAGACGCGCTTTTAAAGACAATCAACAGCAGAGACCAGACGGAGAAGTCCTGTTACTGATGTCCATGCTGTGGCCATTAATTTTATTTTCTCTACCGGGAATTACTGTCTATGACGGCGTGCGTCTGTTTTTAATGGTCTTTCCTCTAGCGGCAGTCTTCATCGGTCAGGGCGCTGTGATAGCCTTTGACTGGTTGAATCGAAAAATATCGACCAGACTGGCTGCCACTGTTGTTTCACTGCTGATATTGACTCAAGCTTACGCCACAATCACCTGTGCTCCCTGCTGGCTCAGTTATTACAGTTTACTGACCGGAGGGTTGAATGGTGCAAAAGCTCTGGGCATGGAAGTAACTTACTGGGGTGACTCGATCACGGCAGGCATGTTACAGGAAGTCGTCGACCAGATTCCAGAAAACAGCATCGTGCAGGTATCACCGATTCTGCATCCCGCTTATTTACAAACTCTCCAGGAGACACCGGAATTGAAACGGAAGGGGATACGATTGATCCCCTTTGAATCAGAGCGTCCCGTTTCTGAATACGTGTTGTATTTTCAGCGAAACCCTTACTTACCGAAAATTCTTCAAACGCCACAATCCGATTCATGGAGTGCCATCACCGAAGTCATCAGACAGGATGTACCTCTGGCGCGGCTGATTCGATTGAAGATTCCGCGATGATTTAACTTACTTCTTTTCAGGCAATGCCGGGTGGAAACCGGGGATCTTACAGGGGATTCGATACAGTCCACTGCCGGCGGGGATGTACAGGGTAGTCGCATCTTTACCAGTTCCGAAAGTGCAGTTCGTAGGTAAAGTTGGAGTGGGGATGTGGGCCAGTTCTTTTCCAGTGGGAGAAAAAACGAGAATACCAGGTCGACTGTCTGCGCGGAAGGCGGCATAAATATTGCCGCTCTGATCAACGGTCATACCATCGATGCCGGTCTCTTTTCCACCAAAGTCTGCCAGGATTTTCTTCTTGCCTAATGATCCATCTTTTTTGATCGGAAAGGCATTGAGAGTCATCCGTTTCTTTGGATTTTCAGGGGGCGCTTTTTCCAGACCGGTTACTCCATTATCGGTTTCCGCAACATAAAGTGTCTTACCGTCAGGCGAAAGGACAACTCCATTGGGTTTCGTAATATCTGTTGTTGCGCGGTGGACTGTTTTCGATTGAGGATCGTAGCGGTAGACACTCATATGATCGAGTTCCAACGGCTCTTTTCCAACATAGCGTGGATCCGTGAAATAAACCCAGCCTTGAGGGTGGATAACCAGATCATTGGGAGCCTGAAATTTCTTCCCCTGATACCGGTCCACGATACATTCCACTTTACCATTTTTCGTGATTCGAGCCAGACATTGTTTTCCGTTATTTGCTCCACAAGCGGCAATCATTTCACCTTTTTGATTGATCATCAGGCCGTTGCTTTGTCCGCTGTCTGAACTGAAGACAGTTGTCTTTCCCGTCGCAGGATCAAAGGCCATGATTTTTCCCAGACCTCCGGCGAAATTGATATCGCTGAAATAGATAACACCATCCTCGTCAACACAGGCGCCTTCAGTGAAGCCTTTATCGACCCAGAGTTCTTCAACTCTGGATTTCGGTGAGACGATCGACGAATCGCCAGTGGGAGCAGGTGTCGCCGCGTAAATAGTTGAGCAGGCCAATCCTGAAAGTGCCATCCCTAAGATAAACATGTTATGCCAGTTGATCATTGTCAGTTTCTCGCTATCTAAACAGGTTAAATCAATATTTTAATTCTTCAGTCTACCACAGGTTGAGTTTGATCTCATTAATGGAACTCACATTTTCAATTCGTTTGAATTCTCTGTTTCTGTCTTATGCGTTTCATTACGAACCAGCCACAACGATGGTACTGCCAGTATCGCTCCCGCGATTGGTCCGACAATATAGATCCACAATGACTGCAGGTTCTGACTGACAACTGCAGGCGCTAACGAACGAGCCGGGTTCATGGATGCGCCGGAAATCGGACCTGCAAACAAAGCTTCCAGCGCGATAATTGATCCGATGGCCACTCCAGCCAGAATACCGGTTTCTTTGGCCCCCGTGCTGACACAAAGTATAACAAACATGAGTATCCAGGTTAATATTCCTTCGAGAACCAGAGACTGGATTTCGCTGCCGGCTGGTAATGTCATACCATAATTTTTCAAATCAGGAAAAAGAAATTTCAAAACCAGGCATGCTGCCATGGCTCCGATGATTTGACAGACAATATAAGGAACGACCTGTTTGCCGGGAAACCGCCCTGCAACCCAGAAAGCGATCGTGACCGCAGGGTTAATATGTGCACCAGAAATTTCTCCGATGGCATAAATAACAGAGGTAACGACCAGGCCAAACGTGAGTGCAATTCCAATATGTGTGACAGCACCGTTTGAAGCTTGATTGGTGACGATTGCACCCGCACCTGAAAACAGGAGAATGAAGGTCCCAAATATTTCTGCATAATATTTTTGCATCAGCCGTGAATTCCAGATTTCCGGGTTAATAGTTAATCATTTTCAGGTCTGGCAGGATTGAGCCAATGTCCCGATGCATCTTCGCCTGAAACAATGACCCCTTTTGCGTTCCAGTCCATACCGGCTCTGACATCGGCTGTGCAATAACGGAGTGTCAAACCACAGCGCCTGCGGTTCGATTCATTCGCATCGGATCCGTGCAGTAACAAGTCTGAATGGATGGAGACCTCTCCCGCTTTGAGTGAATCATCAACGGGCATGCCATATTGTTCCGGGTTTTCAATGGTCTGGTTGAGAACATTGTCTTCATGTTTACCACTGGGACGATACGTCATGTGACCATGATGGTGGCTGCCTGCAATAAATTTCATATTGGCGTTTTCAGGGTCGGCATCATCAATGGCTAACCACACCGTCACTGCTTTGGAAGGCGTCAAAGGCCAATAACTGGCATCCTGATGCCAGGCAACCGATTTTCCATCATGGGGCATTTTACAAAAGAAATGAGAACCCCAGCCAATCACATTTTCTCCCAGCAAATCCCTGACGCAGGAGATAATTTCAGGATGGGTCAACAGGTCATATACTTTGCCGTACTGCATGTGAGCAGTACTGATTGAATAACTGTCACCTCCAGCTGCGATTACGGTCTCTAACAGTCGATCAAAATAGAGTCGATTTTCAAGAACTTCCTGATCATTAAAGATCTGAAGACCTCGAAGATATCCATCCTGGTTAAACTGGTTGATCTGTTCAAGAGATAAATATTTTGGATCTGTCGTTTTCGATGGATAAAAATGCAAATCACGGTCAAACTTAGTCAGGTCTTGTTCCTGGGGAACTGCCTCGAATTGTCTGGATTCAGCCATTGGCTCTCGCTTTGTACTAAGATCAGATTGAATCAGTCATGAGAGACACATTGATGGCCAGTCTCACAAGAGAAGCTGTGTTTATTGTAAATAGCGCTTCGCTTTTGAACAACTTAGCCGGCTACAATCTCACTTTTGGGGAGACGTACTTTCACGAAATCCTGCTGAAACGAAGAAACCCAGTGCCGCCGCCAAGACGGTTTCCGGAAACCATGCCTGCTTGCGTCAGAATACTTAATCACGAATCGTTTCTCGTGCGAAAAAAAGATTAAGACGCGCTTGTCGTTTTATTCGGCTTGGTTTTGGTCGTCATCGTTTTACGTTTCTCTCTGGCTACTAATGCTTCGGCAGAAATAAGATTGACCAGATCCTGTGAGTTCTGATCCATTTCCATGACAAGTCCATCGACACGCCCTGCAAGATACATGTACATAATCAGCGAAGGAATCGCAATTCCCAGACCGAAGGCGGTCGTTAACAAGGCCATCGCAATACCCACTGCCAGTTCTTCTGCTTTTCCCATAGCACTGCTGTTGGCAATTTCGTTGAAAGCCTGAATCATGCCGATCACGGTTCCCAAAAGTCCCATTAAAGGAGCAACCGTAGCCACACCGTTGATGACACGCAGATGTTTCCGCAATTGAGATAACTGGCGCTCTCCCCCGTCAATGATGGCCTGTTCTACTTCCACACTCGGCTTTCCCCATTTACGAACACCGTGTGCAAACACCGAAGCAATCGGGCTCGGATTCTCTTCGCATAACTTAAGCGCCGACCGCGCGTTCAGCTTACCATCTTTCAGTAACTTTAAAAATCGAACGACAAAGTGGCGCGGGATAACGCGACCCGACCTGAGAATGACAAGTCGTTCGATGATAAACCACATTGAGATAATAGAGGCAATCACAAAAGGCAACAGGAAGTAACCCATCTCTCTGATGATTGCTTCTGGCGTAGAGGGGATGCCTGAATTTCGTACCACAGGTTGACCAGATTCAGGCAGTGGGCCACTGCCGTCTGTAACCTCAACCAGCTTGCCATCTACCGACTCGACGACTTTAGGCAGGCGTTCCTGTGCATTCGTAATGACTGGAAAAGTCAGAAAAAACAAACAGAACAGCATGAAAAGTTTCAGCAGTGACCGAAGCGGCAATCTGAGATCAGGTTCATCCTGATATTGTCTATCCAGAAAAATATTGGATTGACCTATTTGATTGCTGAGAAAGTGGACCATAAGTAATGACTGTCACATTGAAAGAGAAACAGGAGAAACCAAAATTTTGTTAGCAGATTGGGATTTTATGAGTGTAATTGATTTAGTGATTCGAAGCGATGATTCACAGACAGATTTTGTCACAGATGCTAGTTTACGCCAGAACAGCTTGTTCGTCGAGTCTGGAATCCGATTTAACAGTCTGGTTGTTTCAGTCTGAGATTTGATGCGTTGGACCGGGATTACTGATTCTTACCCAATCGGGCCTGAACAGCTTTGATCCGAACTTTTGTGGGCGTAACCAGTTCATGTTCTGGAAAACGTTTCAGGAAATCCTGATATGTCTTTAAGGCTTGAGCCCATTCGTTCAGTTCTTCGTGGCACTGTCCAGCCTGATAGAGAGCGGGCGCCTGCCATTCAGGAAACTTGTATTGAATATCAACCTGTAAATAGGCCAGAAGTGCTGCTTTGAACTTTTCCTGAATCATCAGAGTTTCTGCCATGAGAAACTGGCACTTTGCGGCTGTTTCTGTGCGTCTGCTGTTTTCGCTTTCAGTGATCTTCTGAAATACTTTTCGTGCCTCTTCAAATTTTGCCTGATTTTTTAAGCTGCGTCCCAGGACCTCTTCTGCCTGATACAGGAATGGACTTTTAGCATCCCACTTTTGAAAACGATCGACAGTGGTTTTTACATCGTCGTATTTTTTTTGTCTGAAATACGTTTCCGCCAGAAGCACCCAGGCGCGCGGATACCAGGATTCCTTGCTCCATTTCGCAGAATTTTTCTGATCGAGTAGTTTTAGTAATTTCGTCTGCGCAGCGGGAATCTGATTCTGATAAAGGTCTGCTTCGGCCTGATGGAATTGTGCAAATGCAGCATATTCATTTTTGGGAAACCGCTTGAGTAATTCAGCAGAATACTTTTTTACCGGGTCCCATTTTTGTTGTTCCAGATTGATTTCAATCAGTCGATACAGGGAAACCTGTTGCACTTTTTTATCTGATTTGGGAGAAGCCTGGAGTGCTTCGAATGCTTTCGCAGCTGTGTCCAGTTTACCGGCGACTAAATCACTTTCTGCCAGACTCAAACGTGCGTTGTCAGCCAGGTCACTGTCCGGTGCTTCTTTAATTAAACGTCGAAAAATGGTGTCGGACTGTTCGAACCGTTCTGCTTCATAATTGATCAGAGCCCACTCATCCAGAATTTTGTCCAGATTATCTGCTTCAGGAAATTTTTGAAGCAGTGTTTCATAGGCCTGGTTGACGGCATCGATTTTCTCTAGCTGGAATAAAGTGCGTGCTGCCTGCAGCCCTGAGAGCATCGCGTATTTTGAAGGAGCATATTTTGTCAAGGCGGTTTGATATACAGAAACAGCCTCTTCCAGTTGATTGTTGTTTTCCAGACTTCGTCCCTGCATATAAACAGCTTCTGCAGAGAGCGGGCTCTCCGGGAATTTTTTAAGAAACTGTGCAAAGTGCTCTGCTGCAGTTTGATACTCTTTCAGTTCAAATTCACTCCAGGCCAGTCCAGACAGGCCAGCCGGGTATTCTGGAGATCCCAGGCCGGATTTTACAACTTTTGCAAAATATTTCTTTGCTCGATCCCATTGTTTATTTTCATAGTTTTGTTCCGCCAGTCGGAGAGATGTCTGAAGCAATAGTCTGGCGTCTGGTTTATGTGCTTTTAACTGATCGAAATAACGATCCACTTCCAGCGGTTTTTTATTTTTGCTGGAAATAATAATCAGACTGGCAAGGATCTGATTTACTCTTGCCCCCTTGGGAAATTGCTTCAGATATTCAGTCGAGATTTTCTCTGCTTCGAGATATTTCTTGAGTGAATCGAAGTTACTACTTTGCAATACCAGTGCATCGGCATATTCACTGGAGTCTTTCTTGACATCGGGATCGGTTAAGTAGGACTCCAGAACTTCCGCTGACTTTTTAAACTGCTTCAGCTTCTGATAGGTACGTGCTAAATAAAGACGTGCCAGTATTTTTGTATTCGGCAATTTCGTTTGATCTAATACCGTTTGGAAATGTTTCAGTGCTGCCTTGAGATCTTCATCAGTGTCTTTTGAATCCAGGATGCGGCCTTTCAGCAATTCCTGATGTAAACGGAGGCCACTTTGCGGGTATTCCTTTTCAAATCGATTTGCCAGCTGTTCCGCTTCCTTTAACTGGTTCGTCAGAATGGCAGCTTCGATTGCAAAATGCAGACTGTCGTCTGCGAGATCACTCGAGGGGGATTGTTTTACCAGATCGAGAAATAACGGTTTTGCCTGGGCAGGCGCACCAGATCGTAAATAGGCATCCGCCAGCTGGTAGGTTGCCAACTCTTTTTGTTTCGGGTCTGGTTTCGAATCAAGAGCCTGTTTCAAAGCAGTGATTGCTTCAGGAAATTGTCTGGCACCTTTGAGGCTGACTCCTTTCCAGTACAGAGCATTGGCTGCCTGTGCAGGCTCCCTGGCAACGATGGAAAATTGTTCGATTGCTTTCGAAAAGTCCTTCAAATCATAGAATGCGTATCCTGCATTCAATCGTGCCGTGAGTCCCAGGGGGCTTTCCGGAAACAATTTGGGAAATTCCAGAAACGCATTTGCTGCCTCCTGATACTGCTTGCGGTCAAACAGAGACGTTGCTAAAGACATTTGCGCATCACTTGCTCGGGAGTGATTTTTTTTGCCGGCAATTTCTTTAAATTGTTTTTCTGCTTCTGCAATCTGTTTATTTTGCAAATAAGCAGAGGCAAGGCCGAACTGAGCATCTTCAAGCATCGCTCCTTTCGGGTGGCGCTCCAGTGACCGTTGAAAACTTTTCACAGCGACATCTGGTTTACCGCGTCTGAGCATGACATCCCCAAAATAGGGGTAAGCCCATTCTTCAAGAGAATGTTTAGGATAAAGCTTGAGAAATTCGGTGAATTCTTTCTCTGCAGCTGCGAGATCGTCCAGTAGATAACTGCTTTCTCCGATGCGGTACTTTACATCAGGCAAGTTTTTGTCTTGTGGATACTGTTTTGCAAAATCGCGCAGGACTTCCCTCGCCTCCCGGTATTTCTGTTGATTGACGAGCGTCAAACCGAGATAAAATTTTGCCAGAGGAACGTTTGCATGTTTTGGGTAATTTTTGAGATATTTCTGAAATGTTTCCGTTGCCAGTCCCCAGCGGTTTTGCTTGTACAGACCGATGGCCAGTTGAAATTCATCAGAGGCTTTGTCAGCCAGTGTAATCTGGACAGGCAGCAGTGAGATCAAAAGAAGAATCAGACAGCGTTTGCCGACCTGCCAGTTGTATAAGAATGGAATGGGAATACGCATATTCATTGTCATGGAATCGTTAGATCGACTTAAAAAAGTATATTGACACCCACTCATCTTATCGTGGGGCTTCTGGTAGAGGCAAGCGGCGTTGCTGAAATCTTGGTGAGTCGCAGTGAAAAGCTAACGGGGTCGACACTTGGTATTGAACTGCAAATCCTGTAAATCAGCATATTCAAAGGCGTTGAATCATGTGATCTCTACCTGATACAGGCACAAAATCAGCTTCCCCGAAAATGTCGATCCGCAAAATTGAGATATTGCTGCCAGTCAAAATCAGTCACGTCATGTTTGCCGCTCCGAATATGGTAGCCCATTCGTTTTTGCACTGGTTGATTGACTTCGGGCATCTGGCTGGCACCGAAGCCTGAAGTTCCTAATAACTGATAGACCGGTTCGGCGTACTTTACCGACAGAAATTCTCCACGCGGGTCTGCCCACCGGTCATCCAAGGCACTGGCCACATACACGGGACGGGGTGCGATCAAAGAGATCAGCATATGCTGATCGACGGGTAACTGGTCTTCCTTGTCAATATACCTGTTAAAGTTATCGCAGAACCAGTGTGGAAAGGCATTGTTAATGACGTTGAGTGTTTCTCCAAAACGACGTCGACTGAGGGCGGCACCTCCACAACCGGAGTTATTGGAAATCACCAGAGCGAATCGCTGATCCTGAGCACCAGCCCAAAGTGATGTTTTACCAAGTCGTGAATGTCCTATAACGGCAACGCGTTGATGATCAATTTGATCATCCGTTTCGAGATAATCCAGAGCACGACTCAAACCCCAGGCCCACGCAGAAATTGTACCCCATTCATCTTTTGCAGGTCTGGTTTGTCCTGCCTGATAAAACAAGGGGTGGACTCCATTTTGAAAACCATCGTCATAATCAGGATCGATATCACCACAATAAATAACAACTAATCCATAGCCACGATCCAGGATCTGATCAACGGCCCAGCGCGAAGCCGAGGTGCCCCGCGATTTTTCTGTAGCGCGATGATTGATGATCCCCTTTTCCTGATTAGCCCGCATCCATTTCGTTGACAGAGTGATTTCCGGGTCATTCGATATCGTATGGTTACCATAAAAATTGAGGCCCATGAATGCCGGTACTGGTCTGGTTGCTTTTGCGGGCAGATAGATCAACAAGTCCATGCGAGGTTCTTCTTTTTTTCCGGTAAAATAAACGGAAACCTCTTTACGGATTGCTTTCCCGTTCAATGCATCATTTTTCTGTGAAGTCACTTCGAACAGAACGTTTTTTGGTGGCGCAGGACTTTTTCCATAGACCTCACATTCGAACAGACGCAGAATTTCCGGCCGTCTGACCTTCCACCAGAGTTCGGATGAATCGACGGACTTCCCGTCAGAAGTTTTCAGAATGGCAGGTAATGTGAACTGTGGAACTTTCGCTTCATCATAATTCGGTTTGGGGCGTTGCGCCTGCACAATTTCAATGCAGGGCAGGTAAATGCTGAAGACTATTGAAGTAAAAAGGATCAGTCGCTGCATCTTATTTATGGCCTTTATTTTTGGTGAGATTCTCAGCTATTGAATGTCTGACTGTTTCTGATGGAATCTTTCAGGGTATCATATTCAGGATGTTGCTTTCAAACTCCCTTTATCATCGTGTTCCCTGTCATGATTGGCAATATGAAATTTGCATTGTGTGGTAAAAACTGGCTCACTCTCTATTTAATAGCCCAGGGGTTCGGAGGCATTTTGTGGTGGTGCCTGCTCTTCAGCATGCCTGAGAGTCGATCCTTATTTCTTTCTGACACACTTCAGGAAAGTGTATTGATTGCGTTCTGGTTACCCGATTTATTCATTTTTATTGCAGGTTCATTTGTCGCCGCTTATGGATCCAGAAAAAACCGAACCTGGTTTCAGCCTGTCCTCTTTTTATTAACCGGAGGCATTGCTTACGTCAGCCTTTATTGCCTTGCCCTGAGTCTGGCCACACAAGGGGGTTGGCCAGGTACATTGATCATGTTACTTTGTATGCTCGTGATGTGCTTCAATTGCAATGTCGTTAGAAGTACAGAACCATAGCTTGATGAATAATCAATATACCATCTTCCAAGGTGATTCCCAGAAGTAATTTTGAGGAAGCGAACATCGATGAAGGCGTATTTTATTCCAGCAGATCCAGAAGATCCATTGTGGTGGATTTTGCTGAAAATATTGATTCAGACCGTCATTTTCTGGAGCCTGTTTCTGTTTGTGATTCCCGCTGGTTTGATGTGGATCGAAGAGTCATGGGGCTGGCATCGGTTCGATTTTTCAGGACAACAAACGCTGGGACTTGTGTTGTTTGTACTCGGAGGAAGTCTGGGTTTGACAAGCGGTGCAACAATGGGGATTTATGGTCGTGGAACACCACTTCCGGTTGATGCAGCGCGTGAACTGGTCATCGCAGGTCCTTATCGCTATGTACGGAATCCGATGGCAATTGCCGGATTAACACAGGGAACTGCCGTTGCCCTTTTTGTCGGTTCCTGGCTCATTCTGGTGTACGTGATCATCGGCTTTTTCCTTTGGAACTATTATGTAAGACCTGTTGAAGAACAAGATCTTCAGCAACGATTTGCGGGGGATTATTCAAGGTATCGATGTACGATTCGATGCTGGTTTCCCCGCTTTCACGGCTATACTTCACCCACAAAGATCACACAGGATCCAGATTGAATCGACATTTATTTTCCTGAATCTCGTAATCCGTACCTTGATTCGTTAACATGGTCAGAATGACATGGACTGAATTACTCAATGGCCTCACAAGCCCGGATATATCACAATGAAGAATCTGTCCCAGGCAGAAGAGGTTGATGAAATCCGCACATTGGTGCGAAACAGTGGCTTACGAAGCACAGCGGCTCGAATTACCGTGATCCAGTTTCTCCGTCAGGCTACCTCCCCTTTGACACATGCAGAAATCGCCGAAGATCTGACGCCGATGGGTTTCGACAAAGCAACCGTGTACCGCAACCTGATCGACCTTGCCGAGGCAGGTCTTGTCAAACGCACTGAACTGGGAGACCATGCCTGGCGATTTGAGCTGCGCAATCCGAATGAAGCAGAGGATGCAGAGCACCCGCATTTTGTCTGCACCGAGTGTGGTAGTGTCTCCTGCCTGCACGATGTCGAGTTCAAGACACCTCAAAACAAGCAATGGTCTCAGGTCGGTAAGGTGACGGAAATTCTCTTGAAGGGAATTTGCAACGAATGTGGAGAGAGTTGAGTGGAGATCATATGCGTTTAATGTTTATGATCATGCGAATGCTCTGATTTCCTGTCTGGACCGCCATGGCCATGGCTACCGTGGTCATGCACGTGGCCCGGTTCAATGAAACCAATGCCATAGGCAAGTGCGATTCCTAATAGCAGAACAAACGAAAGTCGAAATCGGTTATGCGAATGAAATTCCATTTCGGGAAGCAGGTCTCCCAGGGAGATACATATAAATACGCCCGCTGAAAAGGCAAGGGCACAACCAATGATCACATGTTGATTTTCAGAAAACTGTTGAACACCCAAAAAAAACAACAAGGCTCCCAATGGACACATCAGGGAAAACCCGATATTCACGGCATTTCTCCAGCCAGCAGACCAACCTCCGGCCGCCATCAGGGATGTAATAGAAACGGCATCCAGGGGTTTGTGTAATGTAATCGCCAAAAAGGTTCCCAGTCCGAACAGAGACAGAAACACTTCGTGATGCTGCTCAGCAATGATACTGGCCCCCAAAGCCAATCCATCAATCAGCGTATGTAATGCCAACCCCAGAGCGATGCCAACCCAACTCAATTTATGTGAATGAGTATGTGAATGCACGGGAGCGTGCGCGTGGTGATGATCACAATCATGGTCATGTTCGTGTTTTTTCTCTTCATCAAGTTCCACTGTTCCATGTTGATGAAAGTGAAATGTGCGGAGCAAAAAAAACAATGTCAGAATACCTGCCATCATCCACCAGACAGCCCGGTCTATGGAACCCATTTCTGCAATGGCGTGTGGCAGCAGGTGGAATACACCAATTCCCAGCATGAGTCCACCAACAAAACTAATCAACGTTTCCATACGAGTGTGGGTTAATCGAATCAGTGAAGGTAACCACCCGCCCAGTAGAGAAGAAAACACAATCGTAGTGCAATAAACTCCCAGCAGAGTATAGGCCCACGTATTGCTGCCCCGTTTTTTGAGTTCAATATTTGAATCTGCAGAAACAGGGGAAGTACTTTCTGAAACGGAATTTTCATGACCGTGTTCAGCCGCGAGAGTAGGGTGCGAGATGAAAAATCCGGGCGCAATGAGAAAGATGACCAGGGGGATCATCAGGAGCAGCAGAGTTAATCGGAGGTCATTTTTGAAAGGAGAAAGCGATTTCATTGAATTCAAAAGCCAGCTGAGTTTCTGAGCAGTGGATTACACATGCCGGTATTTCAGGTAATCAGTACCCATGTATTGTAATAGCAAATTAGTTGCGATTAAATTTATCTACTATGAAGGAGTATAGCAAGAGCCGTGTCTTTGAGTATTCAGTAAGATCTGGAACTATTATTCAGTAGAAAATCAGCCGGCAGGCGATAGTAAGTTCAGGTAATTCAGGGCTTTAGCATGTTAAAATATAACGATTAGGTGTTCTTTCAGGGGTCTGTGCGTAGAGAGATCGAATGTTAAGCCTCTTCACCATTTCTTAATATTTGCTGAAAAAAGGAATAGCCGATAAATCCCTTACAACCAGACTAATTGTGTAGAGCGGCACAAACCGTAAATTTTAACATCAAATTACCCGAAACGGACAACGGGCAATCAACCATCAGGGATGAAAATGCGATCATTCATAAAAATTGCAGGATTTCTGCTTCTGCTGGGAACAATATTCCGTTCCCCAGACACCTTCGCGGAAGATACCCGAGTCAGCGCGAAACAGCTGGAGAAGCTGCTTGAGCGGCTGGAAACTGCTGAAAGCCGTATTCAGGAATTGGAGCAATCTAAAAAAGAGGTGCCGTCATTTTCACCAGCAGCCCCTCCTCGGTTGAAAAGCAGGAACGGTGCTATTGATGAGTCAGAGGAACTTCTCATCAATACATTTAGTAATGACTCCGGCGATTCTCTATTGGAGGGTCGCATGTCGAGTCTCGAAGAGGACTGGAAAAAATTTAGCGAATCCGAGAATGAGAAAAAGGCGAAAGCCGCTGCAAAGTCAACGACCTTGAAGGTGTTCGGTCGAATTCATTTAGACGGATGGAATTTTTCTGATAGTACACCCGGGATTGCTGCATTTAACAACCCGACAACTCCGGCAGATCCGGAAAACCGATTTGAATTTCGCCGTCTGCGAATCGGTGTGTCAGGTGATATCAAAGATAACATGCTTTACAAATTCGAGTATGACTTTGGAAATCCTGGTAACCCGGCATTCAAGGATGTGTATATGGGGTGGAATGATCTACCCGTCTTTCAAACACTCTTGATTGGTAACCAAAAGCGTCCTCTGGGTATGGATCACCTCAACAGTAGTCGCTACAACACTTTTATGGAACGACCGTTAGTGATTGAAGCCTTCAACGAGGATGCACGACGTTTGGGGATTGCCGCCTATGGTGTCTCCGAAGATGAAACATATAACTGGCGATATGGTATCTACAACCTGGAAAATATCGCCGGTGATGGGCAGTATGTAGGTGACGCCGGGCAAATGAGTGTGAATGGTCGCTTAGCGGGGACTCCCTGGTACGATGAAACTTCCGGAGGTCGTGGTTATCTACACCTGGGGATTGCCGATATGTGGGCGAACCCGGATGGCGATGCAGTGGGCGCCGGTAGTGACAATAACGAAGCTCGATTTCGAACACGTCCTGAAGCACGCACGGGAAGTGTGCGTTGGCTGGATACAGGCAGAATTGCGGGAGCAGACTGGTTTAATACACTCGGATTTGAATTCATGTTGAACGTCGGATCATTCTCGGTTGTCAGCGAATATCAGGTCACCAAAGTGGGGCGTGGTCATGATGGACCAGATCTCACCTTCGAAGGTGCTTACGTTCAGGCAGCCTACTTTCTGACAGGCGAGTATCAACCAATTAATCGTAAAACAGGTACCATTGCTCGCGTCAAACCATTGGAAAATTTCTTTCTGGTTAATTGTTGTGATGGTGGTAAAGGAAGCGGCTGGGGAGCCTGGCAAATTGCGGCCCGTTATTCTTACCTTGATTTATCTGATTTTGATATCACTGGTGGTGACGAGCGTAACTTCACATTTGGAATGGTCTGGTGGTGGAATTCCCATTCCCGTCTGCAGTTCAACTATATCCATGCTCAAATTGACGACCGCGGTCCCGTTGATGGGTTTACCGGTGGCAAGTCAGACATCTTTGGTGCCCGGTTCATGGTCGACTTCTAATTGAGGGCGTATGTTAATTTCATTGTACAGATCTGTATCAAACAAAAACTAAATTTCTCAGGAAATGAGTCATATGAAATATTATGGGATACTTTTACTGGCGATCACAGCCACTGTAACAGGAGTGCAACAGAATTTTGCGAACCCGGGAACAGTCTGCTGCGATCAATCCAAGGCCGTGTGTGGCACTTCCAGCTGTCATTCACAAGGATGCAAAACTTGCCGGATGCATGTGGAAACATTAAAAGTGAAAAAACATTGTTACAATGTGGAATGCAAGGATATCTGTATTCCACCTGTGCGTTTCCCCTGGCAGAAATGCTGCACCCTGAAATGCGGTAAAATTAAAACAGTGCGTGTCTTGAAAAAGCAAAATTATACCTGTGAAAAATGTGGCTATAAGTGGACTGTAGAATGTCAATGCAGTGCCTGTTCTTCAGGTAACTGTGATACTACTGTTCAAAAGTCCGTTCCCGCTGCGGCATTCAAGCCTCCTCGGGCTCCTGCGATCTCAATCAGAAAATAGCGATATCAAATAATGGGCCCGGCATGGGGCCCGGTATTGAAACAAGATTCGGCAGTTGTTTCATCAATGACATCAATCACAAAAGAGCCTCCTCAACTTTATTTTGAGGAGGCTCTTTTGATTAATGAACCCGGGAAATATCGTTGGTCGTAATAAATTTACCTCTGAGTGATATTGGTACTTTCAATACAAAATGGATTTGGCATAATAAATGAGCTCTGGCATGCATCAAAAAATACCGCTGCTGCCACTGTTCTCGTATTTTTATCATCTCGTCTCTGATTGATTGTATCCCATCATGATTTGTACTTCAGTAACTCCCGAATCTCGTAATTTTGCCAAAGTCGATATTCTCAATGCGGCAGCACAGTCTGATATGGTTGAGCTGTGCCTGGATCGATTGATTAAAACTCCCGACATCGGAGATTTAATTTCCGGTTTCGAAGTCCCCATTCTGGTTTCCTGCCGTCGGCCGGAAGAGGGGGGACAGTTTAAAGGGACAGATTCAGAACGCATCAATTTGTTGCGACAGGCAATTATCGCAGAGCCAGCCTATATCGAACTTGATCTCGAGACAGCGAAGCAGGTTCCACGGTTTGGGAAAACAAAACGGGTTATCAGTTACACGAGTTTGAAGAAGCCGTTGTCTCAGGTGGATGACATCTTCGATGAGATGGCGGATGCGAAAGCAGACATCATCAAGTTCATCTGGCCGACTCCCACTCTGCAAACCGCCTGGCCTTTGCTGTCTGCAATCAGCCAGAAACGGGAAATCCCGGTTGTGGGATTGGGACTGGGCGCCGCCGGCATTACGTTTTCTCTTCTTGGCTTAAAGTATGGTTCTCCCTGGATATATGCGGCGTTTGAAAAAGGGATGGAGGCTTTTGAGGGACAGCCCACCCTGGCAGAGCTGGACGAAGTGTATCGATATAAAAAAATCTCTGCCAAAACACGTTTTATTGGTATAGCCGGACTGGGAGCCACAGAACGGAGAACCGTTGAAGTTTTAAATAAAGCTTCTGAGCATTTAAACCTGGATTACATCTGCCTGCCTCTGGTGATTAATGACTTCAAGCAAGTACATAAAATGCTGGGAATTCTCAAAATCCGCTCGCTGGTGGTGAGTCCCCGTATGGGAGAATTCATTTTACCACTGGCAGAACATCTGGAAGAATCGTCGCAGGAAACCGGTTACGCAGACCTGCAGTTAAATCAACCGGATGGGTGGCATGCCTACGACACAGTGCGGCGTAGCGCAGTCAAGAGTCTTGAAGCAACTCTCCAGGAGAAAACCCCGGGGACAGAGCATGCTTTCCAGCGTAAAAACATTCTCGTCTTTGGTAAGAGCGGCTTGACCAAAGCCATTATTCATCGTTTAAAGCAACAAGGAGCGGTCGTCAGTGTTACCTCGGATAATGACCGCGCTGCTCAGGGAATTGCGCGGACTTTTGATGTTCGATATGTTCCGTTTGGAAATTTGTACGACACCTTGACTGATATTGTGATACAGACCGATCCCGAATTAAAACTGGGGCCAGGTAAGACTGATTTTAACCCGTCCTATCTTCGCGAAAATATGACCGTGATGGATATCAGCCAGATCCCGGAAGAGACAGAACTGATGCGGGATGCAGCAAGCCGAGGGTGCACTGTCGTTTGTGTGAATGAGGTCTATCGCAGACAACTCAACCAGATATTCAAAGCGATTTCAGGAACAGAAATTCCAGAAGAGGTTTTTGAAAATCGTAGCGAGTACACGCAATGAACAATCAAACCAGAAATTCAAACATTATTTGACCGGGGGGTTGCCTGTATCTGTAACAGTCGCAGTCCATTGAAGATGACCAGCAGCGAAGCTCCCATGTCTGCCGCAATTGCCGCCCATAAGGACGCCTGGTCGAGAACCATCAGTAACATGAATAACACTTTGATGCTTAATGCAAAGATGATATTCTGCCGAATGATATTCAGTGTGCGGTGCGAGTGTCTGATCAGCCACGGAATTTTTGTCAGATCATCTGTCATTAAAGCGATGTCAGCCGATTCAATGGCGACATCACTGCCTGCTGCTCCCATCGCAATTCCCAGACTGGAACGGCTCATGGCGGGTGCATCATTCACTCCATCGCCAACCATGGCGACATACTGAAATTGTTGAACCAGCGATTCGATAACGGCCACTTTGTCTTCGGGCAGTAATTCAGAGTGTACTGCATCGATTCCCACTTCGTCTGCGACTGCCCGGGCAGTACCTGCATTATCTCCAGTCAGCATGACAAGTTGCTCGATTCCAGCCCGGTGTAAATCGCGAATGACGTCTGTCGATGTCTCACGCACTCGATCTGCTAACGCGATAAATCCACAAACGTGGGTTTCATTTCCGATCACAACCACTGATTGTCCGGCGTTGGAAAGTTCCTCAAGTTGTAAATGCACTTCCGGGGTCTCTTCATTTCGCTCTTCCAGATAACGATGCGATCCCAGCCAGAACTCTCTTCCATTAATTTGTGCCGTGGCTCCTTTGCCTTGAATAATCTGATAAGATTCTGCTGGTTGAAATTGAACGGACTGCTTTTCAGCCGCATCAAGGATAGCAATTGCCAGAGGATGATTACTGTGGGCTTCCAGAGCTGCTGCTCGTTCGAGCAACTCTGATTCACTATGACCATTCAGAGGGACGATCTTGGTGACAACAGGTTTCCCACAGGTAAGTGTGCCCGTTTTGTCCAAAGCAAGTGCTTTCAATTTCGAAGGCACTTCAATAAAAATGCCCCCTTTGATGAGTACTCCATTTCGAGCTGCTGCTGCCAGAGAAGCAACAATGCTTACCGGTGTCGAAATTACCAGGGCGCAGGGGCAGGCAATGACCAGTAAAACCAGTGCACGGTAGAGTGAATCGTGCCAGGTGATCTGAAATAGAATTGGCAACGTCAATAGGATCAGAACGGCAACGAGCATGACGATCGGTGTATAAATTTTTGCAAATTTTTCTACCCAGAGTTCCGAGGGGGCACGACGGGTCTGGGCTTCACCCACCATTCTGATAATTTGTGCTAGAACTGTGTTTTCAGCCAGTTTGGTACATTTTGCTTCCAGTAAGCCATCACCATTAATAGTGCCGGCAAAAACTTCATCATCTAATGCTTTCGCGACAGGAATCGACTCACCAGTAATGGGAGCCTGATTGACTTCGCTGTTTCCCTTGACGATGCAGCCATCCAGGGGAATTTTTTCACCGGGCCTGATAAGAAAGATCGTACCAACTTGTACTGATTCCGGAGTGACCGTGATTTCATTTCCCAGATTATCACGTACATGGGCAATCGGAGTTGTCAGATCCATCAGCGCAGCAACCGCTTTTCGTGCGCGACCGACACTCCATGCTTCGAGCAGCTGTGAAAAGGCGAACAAAAACGCAACGGCTGCCGCTTCGAACCACTCATCTATGAGGAGTGCCCCGAATACAGCAATACACATCAGCAGATTCATGTCTGGTCGCAAACGCTTGAATGCAAACCATGCTTTGGGAAGTACAAACCAGATTCCTGAAAGGATCGCCGCCAGATATTGCAGGCGGACCGGGAGTGGCATTGAGCCGTTTATTGCTTCTTCGGCGCCCAATGCGGCGCTGATGCTCCCTGTTAAACCAACATGAGTAAGAAACGCAGAACACATCATGAAACCGCTCAAACCAGTCAGCAGGCTTCTGCCTTGCTGGCTCCAGAATGATTCTGGTGTTGAAGAGGAATGGTCCTCGTCCCAGACTTCTGCCCGCATGCCTGTCTGGCTGACAGCCTCTAAGATCGCTTCTGGTGTGACAGACTGTGCGGAAGGCTTGATGATCATCCGTCTGTTCAGAATGTCAAAAAACAGATACTCTTCTCCACCCACCAATGAAGAGAGCTCCCGTTTCAAAATGGATACTTCTTCTACGCAATCCATCTCCTGGATTTTAAATATCAAGTCGGCTTGTTTCAGTTCCATGGACATTCAATATCAAGTCAAGATAATGGAGCAGGATCAGTTTCAGAAAAGTGTCAACATGATCAAATCATAGCACCTGAGTCGAGTAAACAGAAACTTCGTCATTTTTTCTTCGCAAATTTCAAATAAAACGTATAAGATTCGGCTCGGGTCGTTTTATGTGGAATCGTTTCCCTTACTATTTTGATGGGCACAGAAGGAAGCGAACCTTTTGTGCAAAATAAAACCAATTGTGATCCTGGTTTGCAGGAGCAAGTGGGTCTGTCTCAATGTGTGTGAGGTATTCAGCTAAATCAAATAAAGGATTACAATGAGTAAAGACTATCTCGCTGCCAGGCGAAAGAAACTGATTTCAAATCTGAAGCGGATGGGAGTCGAATCACTATTAATAACTAACGAAACGAATGTTACCTATCTGACTGGCTTCAGCGGTGATTCCAGTTATTTATTAATCGGTAAAAGTCAGACTGTATTGATCAGTGATGGTCGCTATACAATCCAGATTGAAGAAGAATGTCCTGATCTGGATGTTTTTATTCGCAAATCGACCGAGTCGATGGCTGCGGCTTTGGAAAAAGTGTTGAAGAAAACGCGTCATGTCAAACTGGGCTTTGAAAGCCACATTGTGACATGCGCTTTACTGGA
Organism: uncultured Planctomycetaceae bacterium; assembly: GCA_942492165.1. Classification (GTDB taxonomy): domain Bacteria; phylum Planctomycetota; class Planctomycetia; order Planctomycetales; family Planctomycetaceae; genus Gimesia. Next base: position 100,787 of record CALOEF010000075.1, on the reverse strand, counting down.
ATCTCTGAGTAGTCTGATCCCTGCAATTGACTGGATACCCGTTAAGGGACTGGTAGAAGAATTACGGATGGTGAAAGATGCTTCAGAAATTGCGGAAATTCGTCTTGCTGTCCAGCAGGCGCAAAAAGGGTATGCAGTCTTTCGCGCATTGCTGACGGATGAGATGACAGAATTGCAGGGCGCCCATGAACTGGAACACGCGATGCGCCGTTTTGGAGCGCGGCAGGCGGCCTTCGATCCGATCGTTGCCGTCGGTGAGCGGGCAGCTCTCCCGCATGCCATGCCGACTCAGAAACAGATTGGGGAAGCTCCTTTTTTATTAGTCGACTGGGGTGCGATGACGCAAAGAGGCTATCGGAGTGATTTGACACGGATGATCGTGCATGGGAATCCGACGTCAAAACTGGAAAAAGTCTATCAGACGGTTCTAAATGCACAAATGGCTGCGATTGACAGCATCCGCCCTGGAATTCGATGTTCCGAGGTGGATCAGGTTGCGCGTTCGATTATTGATAAAGCGGGGTTCGGAACGAAATTCACGCATAGTCTGGGGCACGGCATAGGACTTGATATTCATGAAGGTCCCCGGCTGGGAGGTAACGATTCCACAGAATTAAAACCGGGAATGGTGGTCACAGTCGAGCCGGGAATTTATCTATCAGGCTGGGGAGGAGTCAGGATTGAAGATGATATTCTGGTGACTCGCGATGGGCATGAAATACTGACGAGCGTTCCAAAAGAATTCGAGTCGACGAGATTATGAAACCCTGTTCCTGTTCATATGTATGGATACAGACAAGGCTGATTCCTCATTTCGGCCTGCCGCTCTCATCTGATCCTTAAAGGCGGAACAATATGAACTTAAGTTGTTTGCTCTCAATCATTATATTAGTCCAGATTGTGCATGTTTTATTTTAGAAACTTCTCAATTTCGCTTGGTTTTCAGGGGTGGTTTAGCCTAAAATCTCTTTGATTAAAGAGATGGGCAAGTTAGAGCGTGCGCGCAATCGGTGTGTTCGGTCGCTTTCCAACTAAATTCCGATCCCTCGATTTGAGATCAATAGTCCATTCCGGAAGATCGCGTGTTGAGATTCCGCAACGAATAAGTATGCAATGCGAACACAGCTTGAGAATATGAAATAAGGTACGCTAATGGCAAAAAATGAGGTGCCGAAAGGGGAACCTTTCGATTTAGAAAAACTTCAATCGCTTTTTGAAATGATGGAAAAACACGGGCTGACGGAAGTCAATTTGAAACGTGGCGATGAGACCTGGAAATTACGCCGTGGTCCACAAGAGACTGTTTCAATGGTTCCTGCAGTTGCAGTTCCGCATCAGGCTCAACCAGCGGCAATTGCTCCGACGCCAGCTCCCGCTCCCGCTGCAGCACCACAGGAGGCAGCGCCCGCTGTTGACTCAGGACCTGTGATCAAGAGTCCGACCGTGGGAACATTTTATACGTCGCCGACTCCCGATGACCCTCCCTTTGTCAGCGTTGGATCAAAAGTGACAGCAGACACAGTTGTCTGTATCGTGGAAGCCATGAAAGTAATGAATCAAATTCCAGCGGAAGTCAATGGGACCATTACCGAAGTTTTGGTAAAAGATGGTGAAGCGATCGAATTTGGCCAGCCTCTGTTTAGAGTTGCTCAAGGCTAATGATTGTTATTGTAGAATGTTCGTGATGCAGTTGTAAAAATAGTTGCGAATCGAATTTCAGAAGTAAGCTCCTTTTACCAAGTCAAAAAGAGAACATGTTTCAAAGAATACTGGTGGCAAATCGTGGAGAGATCGCACTACGTGTCATTCGTGCCTGTCGTGAAATGGGCATCGAATCTGTCGCGGTTTTCAGTGAAGCCGATCGGGGTGCTCACTATCTCTCTTTAGCTGATGAAGCAATTTGTATTGGCCCCGCCGCAGCAACTGACAGTTATCTGATGATCAATCGTATTATCAGTGCAGCTGAAATAGGCAACGTCCAGGCAATTCATCCTGGTTATGGTTTTTTGTCAGAAAACGCCCACTTTGCTGAAGTTTGTCGTAGCTGTAATATCGAATTTATTGGTCCTCCCCACGAAGCGATGGGCAAGCTGGGAGATAAAGTTTCAGCTCGGGAGATTGCGAAAGCAGCAAACGTGCATGTATCACCGGGAACCGAGGGACTGGTTTCCGATGAGGCAGAAGCGATCAAAGTAGCTCAGGAAATCGGCTACCCGGTTCTGATCAAAGCAACTGCCGGCGGTGGTGGTAAAGGGATGCGCGTCGCCCGTAATGATATTTCTTTGAAAGCGGGTTTGAAAGCAGCAGCGACAGAAGCGGAAGCGGCTTTCAAAAATGGCGGCGTTTATATTGAAAAATATATTGAAAACCCCAGACATGTTGAAGTCCAGATACTGGCAGACAATCATGGACATGTTCTCCATCTTTGGGAGCGTGACTGCAGTCTGCAGCGGCGTCACCAGAAACTGGTAGAAGAAAGCCCCGCTCCTAATTTACCTCATTCCGTTCGCGAAGATATTTGTAAAGCTGCCTGCCGGTTGGTCAAGTCAGCTGGATATACCAATGCAGGAACCGTCGAATTTCTGGTTGGTCCTGATAATCAATTTTATTTTATCGAAGTCAATGCCCGGATTCAGGTTGAGCATCCAGTGAGCGAACTCATCTCCGGGGTGGATTTGATACAGCAGCAGATTCGTATAGCCGCCGGGGAAAAACTCGAGCTCAAACAGAAAAACATTCCCTGCAACGGATCTGCGATTGAATTGCGCATCAATGCAGAAGATCCTGACAATGATTTTCGCGGATCACCCGGTAAAATCACAAAACTGCGTGTGCCCGCGGGACCCGGTGTCCGGTTTGATTCACATATTTATGAAGGGTACACTGTTGGCCCTTATTATGATTCTCTGATTGGAAAACTCATTGTGCATCGGCCGACTCGAGAAGAGTCGCTGGCGTGTATGAAGCGGTGCCTGGATGAGTTCGTCATTGAAGGGGTTAAAACTACAATTCCCCTGGCGAAAAAAATCTTTAATCACTCGGCATTTATCGAAGGTAAAGTCGATACAACATTTATCGAACGTACCTGGTAAAAATGATCGAAAGATGAAAACGATATTAGATTAGATCGTTTTGTATTGGAACAGGCTCTCAAGATCAGACGTTTTCGATTCTGAAAAGAGCCCCTTGCCGGCAAGACAGATCCGTTTCGATAGCAATTGTTTGCTCACTTCAATTTGTGTTGTACGGTAAATTTTCAAGTCACTCTTCTTGTAAGTGACTTTACTTTTTAATGAAACAGGTACAGGTAAACTAATGAAAGTTGGTATTTTAACAGGTGGTGGAGATTGTCCCGGTTTGAACCCGGTGATCCGTGGCGCGGTACGTGTGATCTGCAATGCCGGTGGCGAAGTGTACGGTTTGCTGGAAGGCTGGCGGGGAGCCATTGAAGGAAATTATATCGAACTGAACTCAGAAAACACAGACGATATCATCTTCAAAGGGGGAACCATTCTTGGCTCGTCACGCACCAATCCCTACAAAAATGCGGAAGTTGACGTTCCCAAAGTGAGAGCGACAATTGAAAATCTGGGGCTTGATTGTCTCATTGCCATCGGTGGTGATGATACATTAGGAGTTGCCAGTAAACTTTGGAGCGACCATAAATTACCAGTCATAGGCTGCCCGAAAACGATTGATAACGACCTCAGTTCAACAGACGTTACATTTGGGTTTGACTCTTCAATCAATGTGGTTATGGACGCTGTTGACCGTTTGAGAACAACTGCGGAATCTCACCGTAGAATCATGGTCGTGGAAACAATGGGACGTCATGCCGGCTGGATTGCGCTGTTCTCCGGCTTAGCGACAGCAGCAGATTATACCCTTGTGCCAGAAATTGAAATTGATATGGACCGCATGATTGAAGTTCTGAAACGACGGCGTGAAAACGGCAAAAAATATGGCATCGTGATTGTCAGTGAAGGCGCCAAATTCAGTGCGGAAGAAGGAGTCACAACGCAAGATAGTGAAGTCGACGATTTCGGACACGAAAAACTGGGAGGGATCGGTGAGACGGTAGCCAAGCTGATTGAAGAACGAACCGGCTTCGAAACCAGACATGTGACGCTGGGACACCTTCAGCGTGGTGGTTCACCCAGTGCTTACGACCGCGTACTTGGAACACGCTGTGGCGTGCATGCGGGCTGGCTGGCGCTGAAGCATCACTTCGGTTACATGGTTGCTTTGCGAGGTACTCAGGTTGTACCAGTCGCATTAGCAGATGCCGTCGGCGAGATGCGGGCCCTCGAACCTAATTTTCTCGAAGAAGCAGATGTCTTTCTGCAGTAGAACACTCAGATCAAACAAGTCTCAAAAAAAGGCGCTGGAAACAGCGCCTTTTTTTATGCCAGAACAGAATTGCTGTCACAGCATTTCCTGAGAATCGTTTGACCCAGAGAGGTGCTCAATTACTAAAGAATCTTATCTATTCGGCATTCTTGGTTTTCACGCTGGATAAACCTACCCCGGCCTGATTAAGATAGTAGGACAAATTCATACCAGTTCGTTTAGCTGAACCTGCCAAAGTGAGATACCGTTCTCAACGATTTTGATTTTCTTCCCGGAGGTAATAATGACGTCACGGCTATTGATACACTTTCATGCCTCACTGATTCTGTCTGTTTCCTGTTTTTGCCTGCTATTGATCCCTCAACAGACCGACGCCGGCGAGAAAGGTTTCAAGCCTATCTTTGATGGCAAGACACTCAATAACTGGGATGGCGATCCTCGTTTCTGGTCAGTTCAAGATGGCGCTATCACAGGTAGAACTACCAAAAATAATCCGACCAAAGGCAATACGTTTATTATCTGGCGCGGCGGAACACCTGCCGATTTTGAATTGAAATTGCAATACAAAATCATCGATGGGAATTCAGGAATACAGTACCGTAGCTTCTCAATTCCCGGTGCTGACAAATGGCGTGTGGGTGGCTACCAGGCTGACTTCGAAGCCGGTAATAAATATTCCGGCATTTTATATGGTGAAAAATTCCGTGGCATTTTAGGCTTACGCGGAGAGAAAACCGTCATCGGCAAGAACCACAAGCCCAAAGTGGTTGGTTCTGTTGGTGATTCAGATGAGATTCAGAAAAAAATCAAAAAAGAAGACTGGAATGACTATCACATTATTGCACGCGGAAATCACTTTATTCACAAAATCAATGGCTTGACGACTGTTGAAGTGACGGATGAAGATCTTGAGAAAAGACGAGCCGATGGAATTATCGCGTTGCAACTTCATGCGGGACCACCCATGGAAGTCCAGTTTCGCAATATTGAATTGAAAGAATTTCCAAAAGAGGAAAAGACCTCTGCCACAACAGGCGATAAAAAAAAAATCGTCCTGATCGCCGGTAAAAAGAGCCATGGTTATGGCTCACACGAGCACCGTGCCGGCTGTATGCTGCTGGCAGAGGCATTGAATAATAGTGGTCTGAATCTGGAAGCCACCGTGGTTACGGAAGGCTGGCCAAAAGACTCCAGTCTGTTACAAGATGCTGATTCGATTGTCATTTATTGCGATGGTGGATCGCGGCATCCCTACAATGAACATCTGGAAGAATTAAACAAGCTGGCAGAGCAGGGTGTTGGTATGGTTAATATCCACTACGGAGTCGAAGTTCCCAAAGGGAAATCAGGGGACGCTTTTTTGCGCTGGATCGGCGGCTACTTTGAAACCTGGTGGTCGGTAAATCCCCACTGGACTGCCGACTACAAACGTCTGCCTGAACATCCCATATCTCAGGGAGTCGCACCCTTTGCCATTAATGATGAATGGTATTATCACATGCGGTTTCAGTCTGAGATGAAAAATGTGCAACCCATTCTTACGGCAATTCCGCCCAAAGAATCTCTCAGCCGCCCTGACGGTGCGCATAGCGGAAACCCGCATGTACGGAAAACAGTGGGACAACCTCAACATATGGCCTGGGCTTATGAACGTCCCGAAGGTGGTCGCGGTTTTGGTTTTACAGGCGGTCACTATCACTGGAACTGGGGACACAATGGTTTTCGCAAGCTGGTTTTGAATGCCATCGTCTGGTCTGCCAAGGTCGATGTGCCTTCCGAGGGAGTCGCATCAAAACCGTTAACGATTGAAGATCTCGAGGCCAATCAAGATTATCCTAAATCCAAAAAATACAATCCCGCCCGCATCAAAGCGTTACTCGCTCAGTGGAATTAATAAACAAATACGGAATTGAATCATTCGAGTGCCCGGCGTCATGCCACTCAATCATAAGAAGGAAATTGCTCAATGAAGTCCTGTTGTCTTGCCATCATTACCGCTCTGTTTCTCAGCGTGATATCCAATGTCTCTACTTTGTTTGCACAAGCCGAACGTAGTCCCAAAGAAGCGGTGTCCAGTTTAACTGTAGCACCCGGTTTAAAAGCAACTTTGTTTGCGTCAGAACCCGATATCAGCAGCCCTTCCAGTATGGACGTTGATTCGCAAGGTCGTGTCTGGATTTGTGAAATCGTGAATTACCGTGCCAAAATGCGACCGATCCCGACCCGGAAGGCTGGTGACCGCATTCTGATTCTGGAAGATACGAACCATGATGGACAGGCTGACAAAACAACCGTGTTTTATCAGGGACCAGAGCTTGATGGATCACAGGGAATCTGTGTTCTGGGGAACAAAGTCATTGTCGCTGCTCCTCCCAATGTGTTTCTCTTCACTGATGAAAACAACGATGGCAAAGCAGACAAAAAAGAATTGCTTTTCAAAGTAACCGGCGGTGAACACGACCACTCAGCCCATGCTTCTATTTTTGGCCCAGACGGAAAGCTTTACTGGAACTTTGGAAATTCCGGTAAACAGGTCTTCGACAAAAATGGCAAGCCAGTTATGGAACGCAACGGAAAACCGGTACTCGATAATGGCAAGCCTTACTGGGGAGGAATGGTTTTTCGTTGTAACCTGGACGGGAGTGACTTCGAAGTACTGGGGCACAACTTCAGGAATAACTATGAGATTACTGTCGACTCGTTCGGTACGCTCTGGCAGTCCGATAACGATGATGATGGTAACCGCGGAGTTCGAATCAATTATGTAATGGAATATGGAAACTATGGTTATCTGGACCAGTTGACGGGAGCACGCTGGAAAACTCCTCGCACAGGTATGCATCAGGAAATTCCTCTGCGCCACTGGCACCTGAGAGATCCAGGAGTGGTTCCCAACCTGCTCCAGACCGGCGCTGGCTCGCCGACAGGGATCTGTGTTTATGAAGGTTCTCTCCTGCCGAAAAAATATCAGGGCGAAGTGATTCACTCCGATGCCGGCCCCAATGTTGTTCGCGCGTATCCTGTAAAAAAAGAGGGTGCTGGATACAAAGCTGAAATTGCGAATATCATCACCAGCGAAAAAGATAAATGGTTTCGTCCCTCCGATGTCTGTATTGCCCCCGATGGCTCTTTGTTCGTCGCTGACTGGTACGATCCCGGCGTTGGTGGACACCGCATTGGCGATCAGAAACGCGGACGTATTTTCCGCATCGCACCTCCCAATACAAAATATCAATTTAAAAAACTCGACCTGAGCTCGGTCGAAGGAGCGATCGCCGGCATTAAAAACCCGAATCTGGCAACACGCTATCTGGCCTGGAATAAGCTGCATGATCTGCAGGAGCAGGCAGAACCACAATTAGAAACACTCTATCAGTCTGACAATCAGAGGTTTCGCGCGCGTGCTCTCTGGCTGCTGGCAGGCATTAAAGGCAAGGAAAAGGAGTACGTCGAACGCGCGATCAAAGATGAGAATCCCGATATTCGCATCACGGGATTACGCGCGGCCCGTCGATATAAGCTGAATCTGATTCCTTACGTAAAACAGCTGGTACACGACTCATCACCACAGGTCCGTCGCGAATGTGCGATCGCCTTGCATCACAATAAATCGCCCGAAGCAGCCGGAGTCTGGGTCACGCTCGCAGATCAATACCACGGGAAAGATCGCTGGTACCTCGAAGCGTTGGGAATTGGCATGGACCAACAGGAACAACAATTTATGTCAGCCTGGTTAAAACAGGTCGGCGATAAATGGAATACTCCCGCTGGTCGTGATCTTCTCTGGCGATCCAAAATTCCACTTGCAATACCTTATCTCGTCAAAGTGATCGAAAACCCCAAATCAAAACAAGACGCGCTGCCTCGCTATTTCCGCGTCCTGGATTTCATTCCCGGAAAAGAAAAAAATGCAGCAGTTGCCAAACTGGCATTAGTACAAGAGCCCGGAAACAAGAAGCGGGAAACGTATATTATTGCAGAAGCCATTTCGCGAATGCCCGCCAGTGTTGTGATGAACGATTCCAAATATAAAAAAGCACTTGCACAGGTTATCGACAGCAGTCGTGGCACTTCGGAATTCACCAAACTCGTGGAGAAGTTCAAAGCGGCTGCTTATTTCCCGGAACTGGTGACGATTGCCAGTCAATCTGGTAAATCGCAGGCCGCCGTCGATGCCATTCGCGCTGCTTTAAGTTTGAATCAAACAGCACTGATTCAGAAAGCTTTAGAAAAGAAATGCAATTCCCAAAAAGAGCAGCAGCAGAAGCTGGACCTGATCTGGGCACTGGGTAGCTCAGGGCAGAAAAATGCCAACGCGATCCTTTTGAAAATCATTAAGGATGATAAAGAACCACTGGTTGATCGCCGTGAAGCTGTGAGCGCGATTGCCAAGTCTCGACCCGGTGCGCATGCAGTCCTGGATCTCGCAGAAAAAAAACAACTACACGTACAATTGAAACCAGCTGCTGCAGCTGCCATGTCATCGACCATCATGAAAGATGTGAAGGAACGAGCTGCAAAACTATTCCCGGCACCACCGACCAAAGACAATAAACCCTTGCCACCCATTAATGTTCTGGCTGGTATGAAGGGAGACGCCTTTGATGGCCGTGTCATGTTCAATACCAAAGGCACCTGCGCCAAGTGTCATGTGGTCAATGGCATGGGAAAAGAAGTCGGTCCAAACCTGTCAGAAATTGGCAAAAAACTGAGTCGCCAGGCGCTGTTCGAGTCAATCCTCTATCCCAGTGCCGGTATCAGTCATAACTTTGAATCTTATACCGTTATTCTGGCTTCAGGAAATGTTGTAAATGGTCTGCTGGTAAATAAAACCGACGATGCAATCACGATTAAAGATGCCGAAGCCATTTCACGGACATTCAAAATGGATGATGTCGAAGAAGTCATTCTTCAAAAAATCTCACTCATGCCAGCTGACTTACAGAAGGTACTGACACAAGAGGAGCTGATCAATATCGTCGAGTATATGACGACCCTCAAAAAAGCCAAGAAAATAGAAAAAGCAAGTCTCTGAATTGAAATGTGATAACTGTATTTCGATTTTGTTTTAAACAACAGGCTAACAGAAGAGAGCAGATTCTATCGTAATGCCCGGGCCAAAGCCGATGGCAACACACGGCAATGCGGCTTTGCGCTGCTGAAGTGCTTTGATCAGAAACAGAATCGTGGATGAAGACATATTTCCATATTCTTCCAGGATTTCGTACGATGCAGAAAGATCCTGTCGCGATAAATTCATTGCCTGCTGAAAACTCTCTAAAATCCGGGGTCCACCCGGATGAGCCGCCCAGGTTTTGATGTCCTCAGGTTTCAGGTTGGATCTACTCAGCCAGTCTTCCATCCATAGCGGTAAATGATTTTCAATCAACGTCGGCAGTTCCGGTGAAAGTGTCATATCAAACCCATGATTGCCGACCCGCCACGACATCATGTTTCGACTGCCTTTAATCATTTTTGTACCGCAGTCCCTTAGCCGCCAGATATCATCTACGTCATCCTTTTGTCCCACTACCAAAGCGGCTGCCCCATCTGCAAACAAAGCATTCGCCACGATTTGTTCCGTTCCCGCATGATACTGATAATGCAGGCTGCACAGTTCCGTAGAACAGATCAACACGCGCGCGGTCGGATCGTTTCTGGTAAATGCATCAGCGACCCGCAATCCATTAATGGCAGCATGACAGCCCATGAATCCGATGTGCGTGCGTGGAGTATCCGGGTTTAAACGCAAGGCATGAATCAGATCAATATCAAATCCGGGAGCGACCATGCCAGTACACGAAATCGTAACCAGGTGAGTGATCTCATCCGCCTGGACTCCAGAATTATGCAATGAAACTTGCGCGGCTTTGATTGCCAGTTGGCTGGCGTGTTGTTCAAAGCACCACATTCGCTCAGCCGTTCCCGGACCTTGATCTTCCGGCGATGAGATCGGATTGTAAAACGTCTGGCGACTCTGAAGATCCCCTATAGAGGAACTGAGAGTAACGCTATGTCGCTTTTTGACTCTGGTCTTTTTATACAATATCGGCAGCAACCGTCGCAGCTGTTCGTCATCACCAAAATAATGCTCGGCGATCTCCCCACTGTCAGACTGGGAAAAATGATTTTCGGGAACGGCAGTTCCTATTCCTAATATAGCAGTCATTGCCTTGAATTTTCCTGTGGTGATGTTGAATTAAATTGGCGGATCACCGGTGAAGCAATCCAGGGAAAATGTTTGATGACACGGATGAGCAGCTTCGCGAGAAATGGTCTTTTCAACACAGCAGCACACCGTCGGCACCACTTCTGTCGTCCTTGAATGTGACGTCGATGATATTTGATCCAGTTTTCAACCAGAGAATCATTCCCCTGTTTCAATCCTGCAAGGACTATCGGTACACACGCCATCGCGCTGGTAAATCCCCACGCCATTCCCTCACCGGTAAAAGGTTCGACATAACCAGACGCATCTCCCAATACCAGTACATGACCGTCTGCCACAGGACTGGTTTTTCGCGTCAGCCTGACAGTCCCCTGCCAGTTCAGTTGTTTCACATCCACGGGTAACGTGCAACCTGCTTCCTGCAGGATATGATCGACCAGGGTTCCCAGATCTTTGTCATCTTTGAGGAAACCGGGGCGAATCGCTGCTGCCAGGTTTAAGAAACCCTTTTCGACGCGTACTGCTCCGACGTAACCTGCCCGGCTCCCTGCCATGAAAACAGTTCCTTCCCTGATCACTCCCGGCGCCACCGGAACAACAGCACCCGCACCGATACAGGAGTTTTCATCTACAGTATTGGAAAATTCTTGAGTCCTGTTTAATAATCGAGGATTTAATCCTTCGCATACCAGAACCGTCTTGCCGCGGATCGTAACTGGCTCGGATTTTTGAGAGAGTATCACTTCCTGGTAATCCGTGTTGTAAGAACCCAGACGGGCTTCAGTCTCTGGCAGAAATTCAGCACCCACAGAAATCGCAGAGCGAATCAGTAACGCATCGAGCTCACTGCGACTCAGTGACAGACTGTTGGGAAGTGAAAGCGATACAGCCTGCCTGCCGAAATGTAATTCTAAAGTGTCCAAAGCAATAGCACCGGCAGTATAAACGTCTTCCAGCAAACCCGCCTGTTCTAAAACGGACACAGCTTGTCCGTTGAGACAGCAGCCGCAAACTTTCCAGCGAGGAAACTTCTGACGATCAACGAGCAAAACCGTTGCACCATTCAAAGCAAGTTGTTGTGCGGCCAAAGCGCCGGTCGGACCCGCACCAACGATGACGACATCCCAGAGTTTGCAGGTTGCATCAAAACTGTCGAGCGTAGCAGAAATTGGATTTTCTATGGAGAGCGTTGCCATGTAAATATAAATCGTTCAGGCCAATGACGGCTGATCTGACAACCAGTCAGACCCGCCTGTTCAGCCAGTTCTTGAATTTCAGTGTGAGTAAATGCGCCCGCCACGGAAAGCGGACCATCCACGTGGACAACAGGAGAGCGTGATATCAATTTCGTTCCTGCCCAGCACATCAGGTATCCCCAACGACTACGGAGCAAGTCTTGCGCGACGACCAGATGGTTTGCAGCTTCCGTCATACGTTTCAGTAATTTCATTACATCATAATTCTCCAGATGATGTAGAAACAGCGAACAGACAATGACATCATGATCCGCAGGTAACACATCCTTAAGTACATCGATTTGCAAAAAATGTGAGTCGATTTTCTCCTGCGCTGCGCGCTGTCGTGCCGTATCGAGTGCAAGGGAGCTCAGATCACAGCCGGTTATTTTCAGTTCAATTCCCTGTTCGCGTGCCTGATTTTGAAGCCAAACGAGTAGATCTCCACTTCCACAGCCAAGATCTAGAACCGATATTGAATTCAGCTGATTTTTTCGACAATAGATTTCGATCGGTTTCCACAGCAGTCGATGCGTACGTGTGATCCAGTTGACTCGTGACAGTCCTTTCAGAGCCCGTTGATGCAACCGTTCATCCAGGTTGGGGTTATCCATCAATTCTGGTTGACGGTTTCGCTTGTTCAAATCCGGCCAGACAGGAACCTTTGGAAAAGGAGCTGGTATTGCACTATTGTTTGTCATAACAATCTTGATCAGGCTTCCTTTGCATCACCTGGTTGTTGCGAAGTAATCGTTCGCACTGCTGATGACAGGGCTTCCAGTGTAACATAGAAATGTGCTACTTGCTAACAATTACTCTCGTATCGATGATAATCCTGAGCATGACGCGAAAATCAAACTAGAATCGATGAGCACATTAACAAAAAGTCAGCCTGATGATTACATCACATTTTATACAAGGCCACGTATGTGACAACCTTGGATTGTCGATCATACTCACCAGATACTGGAAACAAGTTCTAGTGAGAAACGATGTTACATGCAACACATCTTCCATGAATCAAGAGCACCTTGTAATATTTCGACCTTCTGAAAAATACCGCGAAACTTACGTGTCAGGTCAGGGTTTATAATAGTCAGCGTTTTACAGATTCAGGGAATCATCATCTCAGGGCCATTTTATAATGGGAGTTCTTCATGCACCGCGCAACGAGAGCATGGATTTTATGGAGTGTTTTTGTCTGTAGTTTCTGCCTGTTGACTGTTGATCTTGTTTCGGCTCAGAAAACGAGGGGGCGTGGTCGCGGTTTAAGGAAACCCGGTGAAGTGATTACGCGACCTGATCGGAGCGAAGCGCGTTGGGTAAATCAACTGCAGGTGGGAGGCGTCGCGCCCGAGTTTACACTCCCCTTGCTGAACCCCATTGAGAAGCAGGGCACCTCAACCAGAAATACCAACAAAAAAATAACTCAGACTGTGTCACTTCATGAATTGCGCGCGAAGCAGCCCGTCGTATTAATCCTGGGTAGTTTTACTTGCCCTCCATTTCGCAGTCAATTAGAGGGAGTTGACAAGGTTTTTGAACAGTTCAAAGATCGTGCGCAGTTTCTGCTTGTTTATGTTCGTGAGGCCCATCCTGATTCAATCTTGTCGGTTGTCGGAGCAAACGGACGCGAGACACTCCTCAAAATTCCCCAGCCAAAAGATTTGTCGACGCGTGTTTCCAACGCAACGATTTGTCAGAGGACAAAGGACCTTGATATCCCAATCGCCGTTGATAAAATTGACAATCGCGTCGGGAAAGCCTATGCAGGCTGGCCTAACCGTATGGTCGTCGTGGGTACTGATGGAAAGATTCTCTATGCAACAGATCCAGCTCCAGGTGGAACCAATGCACAAAAATTGCGAAGTTGGCTCGCTAAGAATCTGACGATAAAAAGTAACTAGTGGAATGTCATTTTGAATTTTTGGATAATAGAGATCACGGGAGTGCGACAACGGAGCACGAAAACAACACTCCCCGCTCTCAATTTCCAGCTTGAGAAAGCATTAGATTCGCACATCAATCTCGATACAGCATTTCAGGAAAATATTCCTGATACCAGTTTCTCAACTTCGTGACATCCTCGTCAGTCGCAGAAGGATACGGTTTGCGGCCTTGTAAGTTCGTCTTGAGGAATCCGCCGGCAACACCACCCATTCGATCAAAGCCCGTGTCCGTGAAACCTTTTGAACCATACTCTTTGTGCAGAAATTGAAAGAGTCTTTCAAATCGCTTACACCACATATCAACGGAAGACCAGTTTTGTTGCAAGACTGCCGACCAGACCGATAATACAACATTCGGATTCCAGTACACCATCGCACTACAACAGCCGCGCGCGCCCTGGGGGCCTAAAGCAGCCCACTTGTGTTCGCCTACAAACACATTCACAAACTGAGAAAGAGCCAGGCATCCCTCAGGAGTACAACCAAGTGTACCCGCATTTGATTTGACCATCAGATAATGGGGAACGGCATCGTGAATGGCTTGGTGCTGTTCGAGCGTTAAACAGCATTTTGCGCGCGTTGTCTCATAGATTGATATCGGCAAATCACCACAGCTGGCACTGACTTCCTTGAAAAAATCGACGATCTGGGCGTCTCCTACTTCCATCCAGTACGGTAATGCAACTTGAATCGCATCGGCGCCAATTTCCGCTGCGTACTGCGCACGACGCATCGCGCCGAGTGTATAGGTCGATGAGCACCCAATCATTGCTGGCGTTTCAGATGCATGGCAAACTTCGACCGTTGCTGCAGCAACTCGCTGAAATTCATCAAACTCCATTGCATAGAATTCACCTGTTGTGCCACCTGTATATACGCCGGGGATTTTGGCGTTGCAACACTGCAGTACATCGGCGCGGTAAGTCTCTTCATCAAAGCTGTTATCGTCATTCCAGGCCACAGGTAGACCAGCCCAGGGGCCGATAAACGTTTCTCGTGTTAACATGTCGCTTCCTCATCTGCCTGGAGTTTACCGGAAAATAGTTGCTCAGCGTTTTGATACAGGATACGCCGTTTATCGGCAATGGATATCTCTGCATGATCAATTCGGGCACGCTGCATCGCCGTAACATAAAGCGGTGTGTCAGTGCCGAAAAGGATTCGTTCTGCACCGATTTCATCGACGGCCCATTCGATGAGACCGGGCATGATGGATCGTGCACTGGAGGTATCGACGTAGACATTCCCTGAAGGATTATTCTGGATAGCGCGGACCTGAAGTGTGGGATCGCCGCTGGCCGCACCTCCATTGCCAAGATGTGCCAGAATGAGTCTTACATTAGAGTGTTCATTGGCGAACGGTAGAAAATCGATGGGGTTACTGTTCGCATCTCCCGAGTGCGCCAGAACGACCGCATTTTGATCAGAGGCAAAGCGAAATAAAGCATCACCGTGTTCTTGTATTGGATATTCGTGCTCTTCAGGATGAATTTTGATACCCAGGCACTGAGGTTGACCGAGCATCTCAGCCGCTTGCAAATAGGTTTCCGGAATCTGCGGATGGATGATAACCCACTGCATCAATCCATCGGTCTTAGCGACAATACGCGCCGCTTCCACGTTTGCAGAAACGACATCGGCTTTACCGCGCGGCAATAGTCCTGAAAGAGGAGATACCACAGTCATGCTAACATTCGATTGTTTCGCGCGCTCTGCGACCTCGTTCGCACTGGCCGATAAAAATTGGCTTACCATTTCAGATGTGTCTTTATGGTGGTAATCGCCAAAATGGCCATGCACGTCGATTGCTGAGATGTCAGATATCACCATGTTGTCCATTGAGATGGTATCCTTTTATTTATGCCAGGTATAGAATCAAAGTCTTGAGTCAACGCTGGTTTAATATTACGACTGGTTGTTGCTGTTCACAATTGCTTTCCACGAAAATCGTTCTGCTTTAGTGGGATCGGAGGCTGGCATAATCCAGCCAAATAAGATTGCCGAAAAAAATGATGCTGTGATTGCCAGAGGCGTAATGAGAAACGGGCTTGGCCCACGAAGAAGCTGCTGTGCCTGTGCGAGAGTTTCGTAATCGGTCAATCCAAAAAACCAGATCAGTTCAATCCACCAGGCGGCACCAAGAGCAACGAGCAAACCACAAATCGTACTGGCAATGACTGCCGACTGCCCCACGCGTTTGAGAAACATACCTGCAATAAACAAAGCACCCAGCGGGCCGAGAGCGCAATTAAACGTGCGCGCCGTGATACCAATAATGTTATAATGCTCAGGAATGTAGAGTAAGATCCATGCCAGGCCCGTACAGCCAAGACCTACTATCAACGACAGAATACGTGCGATTCGCAACTCGCCTTCTTTTGTGAGTTCTGGATTCAGCCGACTGAACACATCAACTGTCAGTACGGTCGATACGGAATTCACACCACTGTCGAGGCTCGACATGGCCACTGCGAACAATGCAGCAACCACCAGTCCTGACATGCCGACAGGTAATCCATTGGCAATGAAATAGGGAAACACCTTGTCGGCGACAAGTGGGTTGCGAGGATCGCTGATTCCGTTTGCTATCTCAGTCTGGAACTGCGGGTCAAGATAGTAAGTCAATAATGCCATACCACAAAGGGCAAGTAATGCCATCATGAAAAACTCACCGACAAAGTTGACAATATTTCCACGTACAGCGGCTTTGACTGACGGAGTGGACAGATAACGTTGAACGGCAACCTGATCGCCGATAAATGTGCAGCAATACCAGCAAAACAGATTCAAGACGGTGAATAAAATGGTATTGCGAACGGTAATATCCAGACTGGCCAGCGGAGGCCATGCATGCCCCCCTTGTGCTGATGCGGTTGTTTTTTGCCACCAGTCAACAGGGCCTGTGTTCGTATCGAGATTTACGATAGCGATCGTGATAATCAATCCTGCGAATAATACGATAAATTGAGCAACGTCCGTCCAGATGACCGCCTTGATACCGCCGAGCATTGTGTAGATCGTCGCAAACCCTCCCACCGATGCCAGCACAATCAAAGTCCATTGATCGAGACTCGGTGGTCGCGACAAGATCTCACCTAAACTCGGATAGGTAATCTGGGCAACGGCCCGCGAAGCAGTCACAACAATTGTAGCCATCCAGAAAAAACGAAGCACCAACACAAATAACCCTACACCCAGTAATCGTGTTGCATAGCCGAATCGTTGTTCCAGATATTCGTAAATGCTGGTGACACCCAGTCGCATGAAAAAAGGAATCCAAAACCGGTTGACCACAATGAACGCCAACGGTAACCCAATCCAGGCCATCGACAGTGCGACTCCATGCTGCAGTACTTCACCCGGGGTCGCCAGATAAGTCACCGTCGACATCAAAGAAGCGATCAAACTCAATCCGACGGCAAACCACGGCATCCGTCGTCCCGCTACGAAATAGTCATCACCTTGATGTTGTTGACGCGAGAAGTAAACACCCGCACCGAACGTACATAAGAGGTAGATCAATACGATTCCATAATCAATGCGGTGCAGACCACGCGATGAATCGATCGTTGCTGTCAGGAATGATGCCTGTTCCATGTTTCGTCTCAGCCTGTCTGGTTGAACGATCGTTTTCAGCGAGTCAGTTAGTTCCGTGATCCGGATAGCTGACGAGAAACAAACGAATCATGCCACAAATTCGTTCGACACCACAATCACGAACCGCGGCCTCCAGTTCGAAATGTCAGTGGTAACTCGGTGCGTGTGTTTCAGTCGAGCATTGTTAATTGAACAGGATAATACGATAATCTGAGGTTTATACCACGTCAAGTTACAGAATAAATCAAGGCGAGTGTCGATAAAGCTGGAAACGATCCCTTAAATTAATGACAAACGAACGTCGATTCATATCGCTCGTACTTTCAAAATTCTAAAAGGACAAGTGTCATGCAGTATAGAAATTTAGTCTGTGTAGCGTACCTGCTTCCCATATTGCTGGGAACAGCGCCGGTTTCTGCACAGAACAAAACAGGTAACGCGCTGTTAAATCAAAGGTATGAGTCTCTCATAAAATCGGGTCTTGAAGTCGAAGAATTTACAGTTGCGGCAGGCGACAGAAAAGTATCAGCGATTATCGTTTCACCTCCCGCAGAACGACTGGTCAAAGAGCCTGCTTTGCTCCTGACACTCGGCTCTCCCACAAGCAGTCTGTTACCTCCCTATGATCGACCCGCGAAGTATTTCTGGGAACGGGGACAACGCGTTGTCTGCTTATCAACGCCGATCCCCACGGGATCTTTAACCGTTTTTAAAGATAAAGTGATGGCAGGCCCAGATCCAACTCTTCAATTTATAGAAAATGCACGCGCCGTTCTCGATGAGTGTCTGAAACGTAAATGGGTCAAGCAAAATCAAATCGCGGTCTCTGGTGTTTCTCGATATGGATATCTTGCATTTCGTCTGCTCGCAGCCGATGAACGTCTCAAAATTGGAGCCGGGTTTGCCCCTGTGACTGACTGGAACGATTTAGCAGAATTCAAGTCCGTCAAGGACCGGAGCGAAGTCAGTCAGTTAGCTCTCACAAATTATGCTGACAAGTTGACTGGGAAAAAATTGTTTTTTTGCATCGGAAACCATGATGAGCGAGTTAATACTTTGAGTAGCTGTCGTCTTTTCTTGAGCCTGAATCAAGCCAATGCCAAACAGGGATTTGATCGAAGTCTTATCGATTTTTATGTGACCGCTGACCCAGGTCATACCTGTGGCAACGAGTGGTATATGAAAGGCCTTGAGACCCTGCTGAAAGCAGCAACCACTCAAAGCAGTTATCATCAGTCTAAGCCATAGACAAAACAGTCGACAGCCCGATAAACGTTTCTTTTTTATAAGAGCTTATTAGAAATAATTTCTAGCAAATCGATAAAGAATCTCATGTTTGCATCATTGGCTAAATATGTATTCTTTGCCGTTTAATAAACCAGCCGGCAACGATCGCAGACAAATCTTTTTTTGCTCCATTTTGGATGATCACAAATCGTCGAACAAGACGGGCACATATCAATTCGTGAATCCGATTCAACAAAGATATTATACCACACTGGCTTTTCAAGTTGATGTTCAATTAACCGAGTGCATTCGAGTCCTGATCTGTTGATTTGACTTGTTGGTGCTTGCAGTTCATTTAGTGCCCAAGTTTCAAGATCAGCTGTTAGCATCCAAATATCATAGACGTGTCCGTACACTAAAGACCACGAGTGTAATCTAGAGGCATGATCGCCAAGTAATTCATTGATGCGGTAGTTCGGGTAGTACCCTAAGCAATCGCAGCAGAGTATATTCGATTTTCGGTTTCCAAAACCGTGCCCTGTAAGAACCAACACAGTGCTATCATTGCAACGACAAATGTGATCGTGACGTTCCCATGGGGTGACAATTTCGGTCACGTGAATAGAGGTTTTAAGAATTTCGGAGCAGTGTGAGACTACGCGTTCATGAGTTCGCCAGGTATCGAATGCATGACGATCAGTGAATGTGCACCAAATGCGAAGTTCAGGTTGTGGAAGATCAAAAGCAACCTGTTCATAATCATGCCAGATCAAACCAGCGTGCCACAATGTCGGTGCCAGCGAACCCCAGTGAGTTGTTTCGAGGTCAGTATTGGGCGGAAAAAGAGTGATTTGTGCAGGGATATCATCCGTCATTACACCAGTATTCCCTAAAGCAGCGAGTTTGTTTCTATGCGATAAAATAGCGTGTGCGATTTCAGCAGAGGCTTCATGCATTCTAAGGTATCAAAAATCGTATTCAACTGGAGCAGCCTGTCAACAGAAAAATTCTCAGGTTATTGGATGTAATGTTAGATGACGATTCCAAAGTCTGGAAATTTCGTTAACAATAACTTACCAGACTGTCCAACCACCGCCGACGATCAGATTTTGACCTGTGATGTAAATTCCCGCCTTGCTGGCCAGTAGTAGCAGGGCACTATTTCATTTACAGCGATCAATCCAGTTTCATAGCCAGCACAACCGAAAGAATAGTGAGTGCGACCGCAGATCCACTGGCGATTAAAAAGGCGCGCTGCACGCTCGTGCGTTTGGCATACATGCCAATCAGGATTGGGATAAAGGTCCAGCCGATTCCACCAATGCAGAAGAAGATTCCCACAGTACGTCCATGTAAAGCCGGTTCGACATGACCCAGTAAAATCGCGATCAGTGTCGGAAAGATCGGTCCGACAACGGCACCTGAAGCGACGATCAGAATGCACATCATTTTCGGTTCGCGACAAAACACGATGCTCAGTGTGATTGCAATACTGAAACAAGCCATCACAATGACGAGCATCGTGTCAGCGCCGATCGGCAATAACAAAGCGGTCGCCAGACGCGATCCCATGAACGTGAGCCAGAAGAATGACAAAAGTGTAGAAGCGCGGGCTTCACTTACTTTCTTGTCTGTCATCAATGTTGTAGCCCACGTGGCGATGGATGTTTCCGTGGGGATATGAAAGAAAAACGCAATCGAACAGAGCCAGACAATGGGGTCAGATAAGAGCTTTGCCAATCCACCCGATACAGTGTGAGTCGATTCGACTGTTAATGCGTTCCAATCAACGCCAAGTCCGAGCACGAGTGGAATCACAGAGAAAACGGCGAAGCCGTACAATGTTCGGATCAATCCAAAACGCTGTGCACTATAGACAATAATCAGGGGCGTCACAAAGGTTCCCATTCCAAAGATGAAATCGCCCAGATTCATAGCGTAGGACATACGTGCCGGGAGATCTTCCGGAGGCACAAATGCCGGTGGAGATGTCACGTTCAATACATTGACCAAAGCAGACCAGCCAGTACCCAATATCAGAACAGCCAACAGTGCACTGGAATATTGGCGTGCATTGGCGAGTACAATCAAGCTCAGAATCACCAGCGTAAAGCCGCCGCCCAGGACAGCCTGTTTTCCCAGTGCGTCGACCAGGAAACCTGCCGCCACCACCATCGGAATCAAGGTGAAACCAAACACGGCGACGAGCCCACCAATTTTGCCCTCGTCAATATCCAACCGACGCGCGAGTGGCAACTTGACGCTGCCCAGTAACGCGAAACACATCCCGGCAATTGCCAGAGCCGCTATCTGCATCATTGTCAGCATCGAATCCATATCGCGCGTCACCTTAAATGGGCAGGCACTTAGTCGGTGCCATCACCGTCTGTCAACTTCCAATCAACATCTGCAACGCCACAGAATCCTTCTGGAATATCATAATCAAACTATGATTTGGACTTTGGAGCCACAAATGAACTCATCCACAATACGCGCCCTGCTTGAAATTAGCAATTCTGAAGGTATGTTTCTGTGTATAGGGGGTCGAATAAATATCACATTTCAATCAACGCCAGACCAGTGGTAAGAAAATCGGCCCGTAGACGCATTGAAGTAGACATCCTCGAATTCGCTTCCAAAGTACTCGGAAAATTCACGATGAAAATGTTGCGATTTTCCGACGTCAGGCATTCTTTCCATACCGCGGCTGATAATCCGATCAAACGTTTCTTGGCTCGCATAGAATGACAATCTAATCCTTCCACTATCTCCCAGTATCCATTGTGACGACTTCATATTGATAACGTCAGATGAGGGTGGAAATCCAAATTGTCTTTCGAACACAACAGCCGGGCGTGTGTTCAGATAACCATCGACGCCGATGCAGCAGCAATACACCACGAACGTTGCCGCGATCCATCTGCGTTTTCGCTGTAAACCAAATAATCGGAGGACTCCATAAACAATCGCCGCGATCACTAAGAAAGTGACCACAAATAAAATCAGGAGGAACAGAGCATTGAACGCGGCCATCATGTTAGCTTTTACGAAAAAAACGTTTTTATCATCGGTAAGTTACAAAAAATCGTACCAAAGGGGACCAGCCTGTCGACATCGAGTTGTTTACCGGCAAAGCGTTTGAGTATTTTTGATCACAGATGTTTTAGTGTCTCCCAGAACCTGAATAGATTCCTCTTGACTCCGTCGCGCCGTTGTCGAAACTGCCTGATTATGCGTCGCGCGCGCGAGCATCGTTTTTATTCAGCTGAATCTTTCTGCTCCTGTTGATCTTAGCACTATAAAAGTCCCTTGTTTTTGAGCGTTGGATCATAAACATTCCGAATCGATTATCGCTGAGTACGTACATATGAGCCCCTTTTTTACATATTTGTGACATTTATGACGCTGAAATCGACCACGATCTACCATGTCTCGCACAAAATTGCGCAACAGGTTCTTGACCCTCTCATACCATTCCACATGATTAGATTCCTGATTCAATAGCACTACAATTACAAAATGACCGTTAATGACATAGTGACAAATACCAGTCTCGGAGCTGCCTGATTGTTTTAATGGCAAGAAATTCTATGAATAGACTAATGTCATCAAAGTACCAGACAGTAAATCAGATTCTACCCGATACAACTGCCACAGCAGAGATGAAGATTCTGCTCATGTGAATTCAATGTGCGGACGCCAATTTGTATATCGTATCGCCCGCAGAGACAACCCTGAGGTTTCTTGCGTTGATTTGTTGAAATGCAGTCTGACTATCTCCTGGCTCATACTCTGGCCTTGCTTGTAGGTTTTGTTCAGATCGATTAGGCTGTGGAACATTGTCCCTACTAACATTTGAGGAATAGTTTTATGAGCGATCGAATTATCATGCGTACCGGCGAAAGTCTTGTCGCCGGTGGTCCCCCATTTACCGCAGCGGAACCCGAAGTGGTCATTGGAGAACTCGACGGCCCCGTCGGAACGGCGATTGCCACACTGACGGGAGACCAGTCTGCAGGACACTCCAAAGTCTTTGCGATTCTGAACACCGATATTCAAGTGCGGCCTGTGACGTTAATGGTCAGCAAAGTCACTGTAAAAAGTAGTGCCTACACCAACATTCTGATGGGAACGGTCCAGGCGGCGATTGCGAATGGCGTATTGGATGCCGTTCGCGCGGGCGATCTTCCAAAAGAAAAAGCGAACGACCTGGGAATCATCTGTTCTGTCTGGCTGAATCCCGGTGTTGCAACAGATGAAAACCTGGATCATAAAGCGTTGTTTGAAATTCATCGCAAAGCCACAGCACAAGCCATTCACAAAGCCATGTGCAATGAACCATCCATTGACTGGCTACTCGAAAATCAGGACAAAATCACGCACAAATACTACCAGAAGGGACTGGATGGAACCCTGTAATCGTGCAGGGTAGTGCCAGATGAAAATCCATTTTCTGTGCGGCAGTTGCTTTGCCAGCCTGTAGTTAATACTTGCGCACTTTTCTCGCGCCAGTAACCGCGGTAATGCCAGTTAATTCATTGTATCTGCCAGAAAATGGCCATCCAGAAACAGACAATCAATTGCAGCGCCAGTGGTATGAGAAAGTGCGCGTCGAAAAAAGGGCCAAACTGCAGGAAAACAGAAATACCAACGAGCGCCAGAACAATTCCCTTGGAAACCGTGGAGACTTCCGCACCAAGATAAAACAGCGCACCCAGAGTACTCATGACGAGCGGCAAGAGGAAGATGACAGAGATTTCTCCCTCTGCTAGAAGTGGTAATGAATGATGATTCATGATCGTTTCTTAAGAGAGTGGTGATCGAATTGAACTCGTGTGTTCTTCATTTAATTATACGAAATGAGTGTCGAGACGAATTCAACATCATCTCTTCCTCATTGAAAATCAGTTGATAACCTGGCTCTTTGTTTCTTTGAGAGGTTTTTTCTTTTCTGCATCAGGGATCAGCAGTTTCTCGAAATCAACGAAGACAAGCTTTGTATCACCAATCATAATACTCCCCGTTTTCAGCCCTTGAGAGGCTTTGGGAAAATGTGTTTCCAGCTTTGCGATAGGAATAATGGGAACGCCTTTATGTGTTTCGATTAAAATGATGTGACCCTTTGCCTGTGGCAAATATCTGTCGTAATCGTTATTAAATGACTTGGCAACTGTCTGCTTTTTTTTCTGAGCCAATGTGGTCATTATCTGATAATAGGGCGAATTTCCAATGATAAAACATTTGGGGACCAGGCTAACCGCCGTTGCGGAATCGATTGGCAGCAGGCTTTCGTCAAGTTTGGAAAAATAAGTTTCTGTTTGCTGCTTCCAGGCTTCCCACTGCAACGACATAATCATTTTCTTGGGATCATTTCCTTTATGGTAGGCGAATCGATTGCCCGGAAGAATGCGCGTCTTCGGCGAGTAGTCAACGTAAATCATCTTCGCGCCCTGATCCAATAGCACCCACTTCTGGTCGATATAAATTTCAAGAAACACATGGCCTGACCAGGATTGGAAACGTCGTCCTTTCTTCAGATCCCAAATCCAGGGAACATCCATCGTTTTCACCCAGACGGCAGGAATGCCCGCACTTTTCAATAGCACGCCGCAAACAATACCCTGGTCGGCACAGCCTCCATAACAGCCTTCCTCCACACCGTGTCATAGTTTCTCCATTGATAAGCAAGGTCGGCTTTGTATTTGAGATTCGCTTCCATCCAGTTAAGAATATTCAATATCGTTTTGCGATCACGGTTCGCTTTGAGTCCGAGTGCCTGGGTCTTGATTGCTGTCGGGTTTCCGAGCGAAGCAGGAATAGCAAGATACTGTGCTGGGCTACATGTGATGATGAACAAAGCATCACAGAAAGTATGAGTAGAACGCCACCGGTCAAAGTCCCTGGCCCCCCCCGTCCGCTTGGACGCTTATATTGGTACTTCATCATATTTACTTTCGCATGATATGTTAATAACCGATTGACGCCATCCTCTTTCCCCAAAATTCAGAACGGAATGAAACGCAGTCAAGCTCCTGACACTACTCAGCCGCTAAGGTTTCCAACGCAAACCACGATTTATTCAGATAACTGCAACTGCAGGCCGCTGAGGCATCGGGAACCAGTACGAGTCCGCCGGCGGGAATCGCATTGATCCAGCAGCCGGGACGCACGCCGCCGTAGTTTTCAATTTTCGTGTTTTTGTTGAAATCAAAATAGCCGAGCGTGGCAGACCGGAAGAACATCATGTTTTCGCAACTCGCCAGAATGCCGCAGCCGTAGGAGCGCTTGAAATTGAACGGCTTCGGTTTTCCCGAGGTCAAATCCCAGGCCCCCCCCTGTGCATACACGGTCTTGCCATTAATGAGAGGGCGAGAGCTGTAACTGGCTTTGGCTTCCCATGTTTTTTTACCGGTATTACTGTCAAAGACGCTCAGCCGGCCTCCCTTTTCTGAAGAGAGTCTAAAACTCGTCGGCTGATAACTCATCAGCAACGCGTTGTTTTCAGGGCTGACAGCGAGCATCGTACCATAAATATCTTTATCGTTTTTCCAGAGGACATAACCATCGGCGATACTCAGGCAGATTAATTCACCGGTGGGATGCTTCCTCGTTTTGGGAAGTGGTTTCCGCTTCGTTTCTTTGATCCGGTCAAACTCAGCCAGCGGGCGATCAATGATATAAATTTTATCATCGGCAATCGCAATCGCATTGTGCCGGAACGAGTCTTTCGAGTCATGTTGCCATTTCAGTCGGCCTGTTTTGATGTCAAATGCAAACAGCCGGTTCGATTCGGTGAGCTGTTTTTTCATGTCGCCCGTCGTGTGATGATACCGGTAGGCGACAATATGACTGGGATCGGCGGCAGAACCGATGATGGCACCATCATGAAAGGCAATGTATCCCCAGGGCTGTACTGTGTCTTTCTTTGAACCATCTTTGGGTTTGGGAACTTCAAACGTATTTACAAGTTTTCCTGTAGCGGCGTCCACTTGAAAGCATTTCTGCTCGTGACGCACAAAGACGAAGTTCTCTCCCAGACAATAATTACTGCCTGTTCCTGAAGCCCCCATCAGCTCATCGCCATCATAGGCTTCGAGTACACCCTTGATTTTAAATCGCCACAGTTCATGTCCATTGAACGCGTCAACGGCAAGAATTCCATCGTTGCCTTCATGGAACAGACGTCCGTTTGAAAACAGGGGAGCGGGGCCGCGACCGTGCCGCGAAGGAATCACAAAATCAAAATCGCGATACCACAACATGCCTAATCGGCCATTAACCAGTTTGTCATTACTGCAAAGCGAATTTCCTGCGTCCGCATATTGATGCGTCCATTCGCCAGCACCCTTGATCGCACCCCGCCGATTCGTTTTCAATGCACCCGGTTTGCCGTAACACAGAACGCCGCCGTAAGGTCGCTGCATCCGCTTTGCTTCCGCTAATGAAAGTGCTTTCTCACCCGCTTCAATTGAGCGGCTGGACACAATCAGGTTGGCAGCTTTGTTCGGGCAGTTGGTTTGATCGAGTGAACGCTGCAAGACTACCACACGCGTTCCATACACGCCTGCCGCTGTCAGGTTTTTACGGGCGAGCGCAACCAGCTTGGGGTCGGATTCAATGGCAACGACACGCATCCCGGTGCGGGTCGCAATTTCATAAGCCAAAGCACCATCGCCACAACCGATGTCAAAGCAGTAGCCGTGATCGATTTTCGATTGTCCGAGAATCTCTGCGGCCACTTTTGCTGTTTTGGAATTGGCGGGAAACGGCGATTTGTGTGCGATTTTCTCTCGCGGTGTGGTCGGTGTTGTAGCTGTTGAGCCGAACGAATAAACCATCCCGCGATCCGTGCTCACGATCAGCCTGCCATTGCTCACTGCCAATCCGTAAGCCACACCTTCGACAGGTGTGGTCCAGAGATTGACGCCCGTTTCCAGATCAATGACATCCACAAAACCGTTCGAACCAGAGACAATTTTGTCGCCCGCAATAATAATACTATCACAAGGGTGAACGGCTTTGGCCGTCCATACTTTTTTGAGGCCCTTAGTACGGACCAGCTTCCCTTTGCGATCCGGATTTTCAGTATCAATCCACTGATAGCGGGTGATCGTACTTTTGTTTGCCAGAACGAGGCCCTCTTTTGTCGCCGCGATTTGACCACCTCCTGATTTCCCGATGGCCTTTCCATCGGAAGACTGGTAGATGACACCACTGTTCAGAAACAGATCACCGACAACAATCGTGTCGCCACCACCCTCTCTTCGATTCTTTTGCAGCTCAAAGTATTCAAATTTTCCTGTACGACGATCCATCGATGCAGGGACCGCACGCCCGGCTGGAACCAGCAGATGATCTCCTGCGATTGCCAGATATCCCTGTGCTGAAATACCGCTGTTCGCATTCGCGCCGCCATGTGGCTGAGGCATATAGATCTGACCAGAATCTTTGTTGGACCAGATTTGCTCTCCCGACTTTGCCTTCAGTGCATACAGAAAGATACCATCGCTGGGCCAGATACCCGCTGCAAAATACACGGTGTCATTCAGAACAACGGGTGCGCCCCGCGCCGGCCATTTCGAGATCACGCGTTCGTTTCCGACAACCATCTTGTCGCTCGGTCCACCACGGCGTTTCCATAACAGGCTTCCATCATCAATGGAAAGTGCATAAAGATGACCATCATCACTGGCGACAAACAGTTGATCCTGCCAGACCGCCGGTGCGAATCGTACAGGACCTTCCGTATAAAATTCCCAAATCTGTTTTCCATTGTTGAGATCCAATGCGAGGACTTTTCCTGTCACGCTGTCACCAAAGAAAACACGGTCTTTGGCGATCACACAATGATTGGCCCGATCGTAAGTCAGCCGTGTACTGCGCGGCCAGGCCGGTTTTGGTGCATGTTCGGTTTGATAGTTCCAGTGTGGCGCCAGTTTCGCAGGCAGTTTGTCTGCCGTGTAGCCGCTGCGTTTTGCGTCTCCTCGATAAGCGGGCCAGTCAGCTGCGAACAGACTGCGATCAGAGAAACAAGCCCCGGTAATCAGCGCTGCAACCAGGAAGAGAGAAAACGAGATTCGATGAGAAATGTGTTGCATGAGTTTTTTCTTTGCATTTTTTCTGACGTAGGGTGTCATCACCACAAATTAGTCAGTCATTCAAAACAAACAGGGAGGGATCGTTAGCAGACGATTTTCAATGAACTCTGAATCGTCATAAATCATACTATACCATCATTTCATCTGTTTTCGAAAGTGTTGGCAGGCTCGGGCAGAGGCGCTTATTATCAGATCCATCTTGATTGTGATTATTGATGCTTAAATAAGTAAAGTCAGCCGAGAGAGTCAGTTACAGGTGATTAATCACAGGGAACCATTGTAGATCAGCCCATTGACATCAGTCAGGAGACCCATCGACAAGTTCTTTTTTCATCAGGATTTCATTGATTTTGAATAGAGTGTATCGGAATAAAACGCGTTCAACCTTTTTTGATTTTACCGACAATGAACAGCAGCAATACCGCTCCCACAGTCGCCATGATCGTCTCTCCGATGAAGCCTCCCGCCGCGAGTCCTAAAATATTAAACACCACTCCACCGACAACCGCACCAAGCACGCCGACAATAATGTTGCCGAGTATTCCGAAGCCTCCACCCTTCATGATGGTTCCTGCAAGCCAGCCTGCGAGAGCGCCAATAATCAAGAACGTAATTAATCCTGTTAAACTCATAAGTTCACCTTTGCTACGTGAAGTTGGATGATTGTGAACGACGGAAGTGTCATAAAATAAAAGATGTGCCTTCAACAATAATATGTCATCCGTCGATCATACCCGCATCCACCGCCAGCGTCCACTTTTTTTGAATTGAGTGAATCCATAATTACCATAACGTTTTTCAACTGGGTAAATCACCCGGCAGTCTATTCAGATATAAAGTAGATGCTGCAATCACACTGATTCTATGGGAAGCTCTTTTCTAGATTGAAAATCGTCCTGGATAATATCGTTTTTGTGTTTGAGAAGATCGTATGTATATTGACATTCCCCCCATTCTTCCTTGTGATATGAGATATGCCTTTGACACGACAACAATTTGTAGAGCAGCTTCAACTAAGTGGCATTATGACCGCGGAGGCGCTCACGCTCTTTGAAGAACCTCAGGATTCTAACAACGAAACTGCCGAGCAATTCGCCGAACAACTCATTCAGCAAAAAAAGCTGACTCAGTTTCAATCTCAGATGATCTTTCAAGGGCACGGCGATCGACTGCTGCTGGGTGAATATTTACTGCTGGATAAAATTGGCGCCGGCGGCATGGGGCAGGTCTTTCTGGCCGAACACCGCCGAATGGAACGCCGAGTTGCTCTCAAAACCCTGCCCGATACGCTGACGCAAGATGCACAGGCAATTCACCGGTTTCATCGTGAAGTGCAAGCTTCCGCCAAATTATCGCACCCCAATATTGTCACCGCCCATGATGCGGGAGAATCCAAGGGCATTCATTATTTTGTGATGGAGCATGTTCAAGGCACCGATTTAGCCTCACTCGTAAAGGAACACGGCAGCCTGACCATCACACAGGCAGTGAATTTTATCATGCAAACGGCGACGGGGCTCGAATATGCGCACAACAAAGGCATCATTCATCGCGATATCAAACCGGACAATATTTTACTGGATCAAGAAGGCATCATTAAAATTCTGGATATGGGACTGGCCCGCATTGATAGCGAAGCCGGTGATCAGGCAAAAACACAACTGACTCAAACGGGCAATGTCATTGGAACGGTGAACTATATGTCGCCGGAACAGGCGCAGGATACACATGCCGCAGATGCCCGTTCTGATATCTACAGCCTGGGTTGTATGTTGCATTTTTTATTGACGGGCGAATCGGTGTATGATGGCGATTCGGTCATCAATCGAATTCTCGCGCATCGGGACAAACCGATTCCATCACTCTCTGTTAATCATGCGCATATCCCTCCCGAGTTGGACGCCGTTTTTCAAAAGATGGTTGCCAAGCAACCTGAAGACAGATATCAGTCGATGATTGATGTGATCAATGATCTTCAAGCCTGCAAAATAGAGGGAGTTTCTTCGGTTGCCCCCATTCAACCGATCACAAAAGAGATTGTGTCAGAGAGCAGCCCGACACAACCCATTTCTGCAAACTCGCTGGATAATACGATTTTAACACCTGCTCCCGGGCAAGCTGCAGAATCAAGCCAGACAAGCAAAGGCAGACAACGAATTGCATTAGCCGTCATGCTGATCTCTGTCTTCTTAGTGGCACTTTTATTCATCAATCAAAATACGAAGACAGACTCGCCGCAAAGCACGATTCTATTGGAGATTGACCAACCAGAATTAGCAGGCGCCATACTATTGGTAGATGACCAACCGCGAGGCGTCATCAAAACAGGTGTCGGACCGGAATCAATCACGCTACCTGTCGATGAGAAAATGCATGTTATCAAAGTGACTCAAGCTGGCTTTGAGGATTTTACAAAACAGGTTACGGTGAAAGACGCGGCGCCCGAAACGATTCAAGTTCGTTTGGTACCACTATCGGTGGCTAAGACGGCTCCACAAGCAAAATCGCATAATGCACTACGGTTCCAAAACGATTCCGATAAGGTCATTTTACCGCTGAAACATAAAACAGCAGGCGACTTGACAGTCGAAGCATGGGTCACCATTGATGAGAATTCGATGCGACCCCAAAATTTTATTACAAATGGATCTAATAAGAATGGGTTTTATCTCGGTACGGCAGGGTTCCAGGGAAATAAGAAGCAATGGTCTTCGACTATTGCGAATAATGATCAATACCAAACGCTGAAATCTAAATCCAAAGTCGAATTTGGGAAAAGAACCAATATCGCAGTTTCTTATAATGGGAATGTTGCGCAAATTTATGTGAATGGTCACAAAAAAGGAGAATTGAATTTCAAAGGCTCAGAAATTCATACGGATAATTTCATTACTATTGGATTCCCGCTTGCAAGTGCTCTAAATTTCAAAGGTACTATCGATGAAGTGCGTTTTTCCAATTTCGCACGCTACTCTGAAGACTTCACACCAAAGAATCACTTTGAAAACGATCTACACACACTGGCGATATACCACTTCGACGAAGCAAAAGGCGATGTGCTGAAAGATTCTTCGGGCAACGGACACGATGGTAAAATAGTCGGTGCCAAATGGGTGAAGGTGGATGATCTCAATGCTGATTCGCCTGGAAATTCCATCCAGAATTTTTATAATATCGTCTGGAACTATGGCGGACAAATCCTGTCTTGGGATGCAGAAACACAAACACATCTTGAGTTGAGTCCGCAGTCGAATATTCCAGTCGAAAAGATCAGAACTTATACACTGAAATTCAAAGACCTGAAACAATTTGAAGACAATCAGTTAATACAAATTGCAGAAGCCTATCGAAAGGTACCAATCACAAAGTCAATCAACATTGATTTATCGGGAACGCAAATCTCAGCCAAAGGAATCAAAGCGTTGGCAAGTTTACCGGTTTCTAGATTGGTCCTCAATCGCAACCCAGCCATTGATGATGCGATTGCAACAAGCATTCCCCGGTTCGATGATCAGCTTACCAACTTAAGCCTCCAGGCAACTGCGATCACCGACGCCACCATCAAGGCACTCTCATCATTGAAGGGTTTAAGAATACTCAATTTGCAGAAAACTGCCATTACGCCGAATTGTGTTCCCCATTTGGCAATGCTCGACATCGAAGAGCTGAACGTCTTGCTGACAGGCATTGATGCGAGTGCCGTTCTGAAATTGAAAGCCGCACTTCCACAATGTCAAATCATCTGGGATGGTGGAATAGTGAATGCGAACGAATCTGCCATTGACCCGCATCGCAGGGCCGCGGAAATGATGCTTCAGCGGGGTATCAATATTCACATCACTACGATGAACAGGAGACTGCGAATCTCCGAATTAGCACAAATTCCACCAGAACGGTTTGCCATCACGGGCTTGAGTCCGATCACCAAAAACCAACTTTCAGATGCCGATTGGAAATCGCTGGATAAGGTCGAAACCTTGAATTCGATCATTAATACATTTGCACTGCTTTCAGATGTGAGCCTCAACGTGTTGAAGGATTTCAAATCACTCAGAACGCTGGATCTTTCCAGCAGTGGAATCACAGATACAGGTGTGGCTACGCTTTCCAATCTGTCTGATTTATCAAGGCTCACGCTAAGTGGAAACACCGAAATTACAGACAACGCCTGTGACGATCTGATCAAGTTAAAAGCACTCCGTCATTTAGCAATTCCGGGTACTGCGATATCCAACCAAGGGTTAAAAAAACTGGCGGTATTATCGGAATTGAATTCATTGGAATTCACTTTATCTGAAAAAATATCAGCAAAGGGGCTGGCACATCTAAGCTTATTTCCTTCGCTCACATCACTCATAATATTTGGAGATGTTGAAAATGACGAAGCGATAGAAAATCTGGTAAAATTGAAATCACTCCAAAAAATTGATCTCAACTATGTGACAATTAGTGATGCACGCGCGAATCGCCTACAGAAACTCATGCCGGAATGTGTGATTATTCATCCTGCAATTTCAACATCCGCAGCAGACCTCAAAGCGGCAAAATGGGTAATTGAAAACGCAGGAACTATTGGAACATTCAAGTCTGAGCAATTTTCGAAACAGCTCCCCGAAAAGTCGTTTCGTATTAGTTCGATCCAGTTATCCGAAGCAAAAAAAACGTTAACTGGTTCAGAGAATCTTGCCGATTTACACAGCCTCCAGGTTCTAATGTGGCCGGGGGGCTTGACCAATGCAGATTCGCATTTGGCTTCCATCAAAAACACAAAATCGTTGAAAGAAATACACCTTGCTGAGTCAGATGTGACGGCAGCAGGTTTTGAATACTTGAAAAAATTGAGTCAGCTAAAACAGCTTCACACGACTGGTAACCAGGAATTGTCAGATGATGCTTTGGCACACCTCGCAGACTTACAGAATTTATGGATACTCGTATTAACTAATACATCCATTTCTGATACAGGATTGAGTCACATAGGACATCTTCAGAACTTAAGGAGCCTCTATCTCAATGCATGTTCCGGCATTTCCGGGGATGGCCTCAAGCATCTTAATTCACTGCCTCGCTTGAACAATCTTGATTTAGCGGGATCACCTGTGACAGATGTGGCGATTCCCCATTTGCAGAAAATGAAGAGTCTGCGAATTTTGAATCTAGTGCGCACAAAAGTCAGCCCCGCAGCAGTCATCAGTCTACAGGCCGCCTTGCCTGACTGTGTCATCTTCCACGAGTCACTAAAAAATATCCCCTGGAAAAAATAAAGTCCGGAAAAATGACGAGTCAGGTTTCGACCGACTGACGTGCCCCCAAGTATGACACCAGTCACACGACTTAGTGTCCGATTGTATCAATGAGTGTTCTGTTTGTCTGCTGGAGCGGAGCGGAAGCCGGGAACGATTTTCATATGTAGCTTGACACTTTGAGACCCGCTGTTTCTGCCCAGCGTCTGATGATGTTTTTTTCTTTCTCGTTCGGAAGACGATTCGCTTTACCCCGCGCCTGGCAGATCAAATTCCCCACCTTTGAAACTTCGATCGTGATTAGTTTTTTGAAACCTTCACACGATTCTACTTCCATGGTCCAGATCGAGCAGTGTCCTCGGGCGCATGACGAAGCATACGTCGCAACGCAGTGCTTCAATTGACGACCTTCCGCAAAAAGAGACTTACTACTAAGCAATTCACGAATGGTCCAGCATTTCAAGGTATTGTTTTTTTGAGATCCTTCGAGAAATTCAAACCCTTGAATGCCACTCGGATTCCATTGGCGAAGCTGCTGTGTATTATCGTTAGCCAGCCTGCGATGCCACTCGTTGACCTGCCGCAGCAGTGACGCGGGAGAACGCCCTTTCATCGTCAAGTTAGGTTGCTGCGGTGCCTCATGCCCAATCTGCGTCTCGAAGCGCTGAGCATACAGGTAATCGATGATCGGACCGACGTGTGTTCGATCCAGCATAGGGTGTGCCGCAAACCAGCGAATTACCGTAACCCAGAACTCTTCATCCTTGAAATTCTCTACCAGCCGCGTTCCAAAAATAGCGCGAGCTAATCGTTCATCACCACCCAGACCAAGGATTTGTCCCCAGCGCAGTGCCTGGTTGACACTCACGTCTTTCGGCGCATGCATGAAGTGATGTGCCATCTTTTTTGTCATAGGTAATGGTAATTCGCAATTGCGGATGTTCTGTCCTTTTCCAACAAAAAGATACCATTCTACCTGTTTGGCAGTTTCTTTCGTGGGTTGCAAAAACCAGATCGAATCGAAGAATGCTGGCATATCGTATTGCACAAACAGATGACGCAGCAGGGAAGCAAACTGGCGTTGTGCACTGTGGGAACGTGGTTTCCATGCTTCAACGGGCCGCAACCATGCATGAGAATGAACCGAAATCAGAGCCAACGCCTCGATGAATGTATTTCCCGGTAGATCTCCCAGATCAGTTATGACAGGAGAACTGCCAAAGACTTTGGCACGGCATTGATGCAAATGAGAAAGCAGACGCAACAATGTTTTGCCGTTAACCCGGCGTTTTAGCTGTGGTCCTGTATAACGAAGAAAATGGCAGAGCCGTTGCAGGTGAGCCTGTGTGACATCGAATTCACACAGGCGGCCTTCGCAAATGTTGGTGAGAGTCTGAATACTGTTGCGTTTTTCGCTTTGTTTCTGTTTCAGTCGATTCTCTGCAGCGGCCTGTTTAAAGAAGAATCGTTCCCGGCAGCGGTATTTCCAATGCTTCTTGAGCTTCCTGCTGAAGCCGTTCCGAGCGCACCAGTCCCGATACTCATCAACCGATCCAAGACAAAGGTCTCGAATATGATTGATCAGCTCATGATCTGGTTCGGCGTTGGTTGTCAATGCGTTCTTGCGAGGCATGTTTTTCCCTGTATCTTGTGCGGTAATGAGTTTGTCGTTGGCTGATCCAATACTGTTCTATCACTGTCAAATTATGAGTCATCTCAAGCTTGTCCTTTCAGGATTTGAATAACGGGGCACAACGTGCGTATTGTGCACTTCGACACACATGTAATGAAAAAGGTTCACGCCCGGCAAATGATTTTATAGTATCGCCACAAGACCAACAGGAAGTATCAACCTGACACGCCGGCCAGGATTCGACAATTGAGTAAACAACTGTTAGAATTTTATCTACGACATTGTTTCCCCGTTCGTCAGGCTGCAATAGAGTGGCTAATCAGAATCAGGAAGAATGTCTCGTCAAAACATGAGGTAAAGTGAACCAAATCTAACAACAATCGGGAGCCGCGTTCCATGTTTCGATATATCAATTTCTCATCGTACCCATGGTCGCTTGCCTCGCTGACGACTACCTTGACAATCATTTTGGGAATTGTGATATCACGGTCTGCTTTGATTGCGGCGGAGGCGACTGAAACACAGATAACGAAACAGGTCACATCGGCAGGCGGTGATGAAGAACTGCTGCAATACGCGTTTGCCGATCCGCTGATTCCCGGGGAGCAGCTTCTGAAGCCGATTACTTCTCTTGATGGCATTCACGCAGCCAACCGTTCCCTGTTTACTCCCGTTGAACTTTTCTTTGATGCCTACGAAAAACTTGAGATCGTCGATACCAAAACACTCGCTATTAACGACGGTGCTACAAAAATTCTACGACTTTCGTACAAACTGGGTGGGCGAAACTATCAGGCTTATGCCTATGTCAAACAAGGTCAACAGCCAGCAAAACGGGCGGCCCTGATCATTCCCGGCAGCGCCTTCAACCTCTCGACGGCAATTGCCAAAGAAGACCCGAAAAGTAATCACGTCGGGATCATGCAGGCGCTGGGGGATGACTTTGATCGGTTTGTGTTTATCAAGCCGAATGAAGATTGTCTGGCGTTTCACGACGGAAAGCGGAAACTCGCCGCCAATTTTTTTGTGAACTGGCAACTGGACGCCGGAGGCTCGTATTCCGTGCACTACATTGTGCACACTCTGGCGTTTTCCAAATATCTCAAACAGAAATATCCAATACTGGTCGTTGCCGGTCTGTCGCAAGGTGGTGGCGCGGCGTTGTTGAATACACTTCAGTCACAGCCGACGGCAGCAGTGATCGCATCAGGATTTTCGATCATTAACAAGAGGGCACAATGGTCCGGACACAATCAGATCATTATTCCCGGCTTGCGTAAACGACTGAGCCACGAGACGGTTCGCACAAAGATGCAGAAATCGCCTACGCAGTTCCTGTTGACATACGGCAAGAAAGAGGTCGGCACCTATCAAATCGAGGTAACACAGCGACCATCGGCGCAGTTTCTTTCTCATTGTCAGAATGTCACTGTTCAATCCCACCCAGGCGGCCACACCTATTCCCCCGACATCGTTCGAAAATTCCTGAACACCACCATACCGGCAACGAAAGAACGCTCGAATTGACTCTCATTTTTTTGAGCTGGAAGCAAACAAAAGTACCACGTATATAAATTTTTCGTGCTTTTCGTGACTTTCGTGGTAGTAAAATGAACTTCCAAAAATGCGACGATGACGGGGAAACCACTTGATACACTTGCAAAAATTGACAATGAAACGCTCGCTGTTAAAATATCAATGACGATAATTCGCTCCTGCAAGTGACGCCACAATTAAGCAGAAACAAGACAGATAGAAGGATATACCTGATGCATCGTGTCTCGTTCAAGACCATCATCGTCAGTTCGATAGTCGTTTGCCTTACTCTTACAGTATGGCCGCTTACGACACACACCTCGCCGCAAAAACTGCTACAACCAAATTTCAGCGACAAATTGATAGTTGATGTTCCGGTAGATTCGCTCGTCGCGAAAGCCGACACTGACACCAGGATTGAACTCGTTCAAATCCCGAAATATGCACGTCAACTGGACGGTCAACGCGTAAGAATGCACGGCATGATGTATCCTCCATTCAAAGAGAAGGGCCTCAAGCACTTTCTCTTTATTCCCGAGACAAAACAACGACCAACGGCACACTGGGGGTCCGACAAAATCCCACTACATGCGTTGATTGCTGTTACCACTGCGAAAGGCCATAGCGAAGACGATTCACAACGTCCTTTTATAATTGAAGGCATATTTAAGGTCGAGATACGAAGTGACAAGGACAAAGTTCAATTTGTTTATCACATCCATAATGCGAAGATTGTAGAAAAGAATGTGCGTCTCCGTTTCCGACCAGCTGTCGGCATGTTTGGTTGCTGACGAAAGCACGGCAGTGTAACAATAACAGGCATCGTGTGGCATCGATATTTCTGCACATCAAACAAGATCCACCAAGATCGTTCCCATGGCAAAGAAAAAGATGAAACCGTTAACGGGGAACGATGGAGACTTCTCGGGCATCGTTCTCAAGGCTGCTGCGCGGGGTGACTCTGTGGCAGTCAACGAGTATCTCAAAGTGAATCCGGGATGGCTTAACAGAGAAGGGCCGCATGGTCGAACCCTGCTGTGGGAAGCAACCTACAAGGGACGCCTCGAAATGGTTGCGGAACTCATTGCGATGGGAGCCAACGTCAATACGATGGGTTCCTACTATACTCCCATGCTGGTCGAATTGAGTCCGCTCGCCGTCGCCAGATCCGCGGGACGGAACGAACTTGTACAACTACTTGAGCAACACGGCGCTCTAGATGATCTCTACGCTGCATGTTATCGCGGTGATCTTGAGGCAATCAATCATTTCCTGGCCAATGATCCGCAAGCGGTAAACCGTCCCGCCAGGGATCTACCGTCGCATCCTCGCATGGGTTTTCACCCGATCCACTACGCTGTCGTTGGAAAGCAGTTGGGCGCTCTGCGGCTGTTGATCGGATACGGAGCCGCGGTGAGTGAGTACTTAACGTTGCTAATCGACTGGTCTGACGGTGATCGAAATCTGATTCGTGTTCTTCGCGAGCAAGCAAAACAAGAGTCGCCAAAACAGAACCGATCATCGAAGAAGTCCCCAAAAAAACAATTGCAAAAAGACAACATTCCTGTCATAGATCGTCCGGACTGGCTGGGGTTTCCGCCCTTGGTTGATGCGTGTCGCGGTAACCACAATGCACCCGATGATCCGGCTCGCGTCCAGAAACTACTGCAACGGGGAGCCAACGTGAACATCACAGACCATAAAGGAAAAACGCCCCTTCATCGCTCAAGTCAGGCAGGGTTTAGCAAAATCACAACACTGTTGCTCAAGCACGGTGCCAGGCTTGAAGCAATCGACGACAAAGGCTGCACACCGATTTTCGATGCGGCGCACCATGGTCGTGTGGAAGTCCTCAAACTGTTGATTGATCGAGGTGTAAATATTCATCATACCGAAGCAAGGGGTGAAACGCCGCTATTTGCTGCAGCGCGTGGCGGACGAGCGGAAGCATTCGAAGTATTGCTGGCTGCCGGCTCAGACTTGACGCACAAAAATGCGCGAGATAAAACCGCATTTGATATCGTCAGCGGCTCAAAGACAATGAATGCCGAAAGTCAACAGATCATGAAATTAAAACCACCTTCCCCTTCCCGGTGATGCGAATCGTCAGTCGGTGCGCTGTATTGTGAACTGGAGATATGAGCATGAAACAATTTTTTCCCGCTGGCATAGTTGTTCTCTTACTGGCAATGCCCGCTTACTCTGCAGAGATCGACGAAGAGACGCGCACTGCGCTTTTTAACCTGAATCGTGATTTTATCAAAGCTCACGCGGCTGCGAGAAAGATCAATCTCGAATCAGGCGGACCAATCATATTGCTCCGTGACGGAAAACTCGTTCTGGTCCGTAACAATACGGAAACGACATCCGAAATGATTCTTCCCCGGTACGACACATTAAAAGTATTTGCACATATGCCGGTGGCCATCTACCTCATGCTTGGTCCACCAGGTGCCGGCAAGCTCGATGCCCAGCGCCTGCAACAATTAAACGAGTATCGCGCACGCATTGACCGGGTCGAGAAAAATATCGATCAGATTGGTTTGAAAGGCGAAAACCTTGAACGGCAGAAACAGTTTCTTGCTGCTTCGAAACAGTTCCTCGAAAAGGTGATTCAACAGCAGCAATTCAGCACCGAAGAGTTGCATACCTTCACGCGCAGTACTCTGCCAATGATCAAAGCAAATCTTGCCGGTGCAGCCGCGAGCCAACTCGACGCAATGCACCAACAGATCATGGCCTGGAAAAAGGAACTGACACCTGATGAATGGAAGAAGCTGCGCGTCTCCGTAAAGGGTGCCGTATTGGCCCGTGATGACAACCTTGCCATGCAGTACTTTGAGCGTCTACTCCACGTTAAAGGAAATGGGATGCGGCTCATTTACATGGAACGTTATGTTCCACCCACGCCGATGCTGACCTTGCTGGCCACGCGCTCCGTCGATCGGGGAATCAGCATCGCCTTTTTTGATAACCCGGATCGAATGTTCCGCGACGTCCTGGCAGACGCCGCCGCAGCACACATCAAGAAAATGAAATTCGATTAGTTTTCTTCTGTGTGTCGAACCTATGAATTGACAAGTTGGATATGCGATGAAGAAAAGAAATACGATTATCCTCATGGGAGTGCTTCTGGTTTGTGTCCTCGCAATTGGCTTTACAAGGTATATCGACTTTCCCATATTACACAAAGGAATTCCCCTGACATTGCAGTCTTCTATAGGCGATATGGATCTGCACCTCGGCAACCCGCGATACTATTGTCTTGGCTCATTCATTGATTCTGAATGGCTCTGGAAGACTAACCTGCCAGAGCAAGACATGAATCTTCTGGCTGAAAAATTGAAAATGCACCCCATGCCATCGAGTCAAATCGGAGATCACTTCTTCAGCATGCCACCGTATTGGTGGCGACCTTCGGTTTCTGATGAAGTCCATATACTGTCAACGACCAACTTCCCTATGGAAGGCAGAGGTCCCGATGGATGGCATGCTCTTGCAATATGGAACCCAGAGGACGAGGTCCTCCATATGTGGATCAAAGATAACTTCTAGGAGTTCCAAAGAAAGAAAACATACACTTAACTCGCAACGCCGTTTCATCAATACATACTGTTTCCGTTAAGATGCAAAAAACAAATAACACAGCAAAACACATTCTTTTCATCCTGTTCTCAGGTCCTGTTTCATGAATTCAATATAAAAAGTGTCATACAGACTTTCGTGACTTTCGTGGTAGTAAAAATGAACAACATCAAGACGTTAACATTTAGCGACGACCTGCTTTCTCGCAAGCCTCCAACAGGTATGGATGTCGATACGACGCTTGCCCACTTCGCGATCATTACTTACCTCGTCAATCCCGACACCGTTCGTCAGCAGATCCATCCTCGCTTCCAGCCCGATCTTATCGAAATTGACGGCCAAGAATGGGCGCTGCTTTCGGTTGTTCCGTTTGTCGACCAGGACTTTCGTTTCGCGAAACTTCCCTGGCCGATGTGGCGCTTTGGTCAGACGAACTATCGCATTTACGTCACCGACTCGGAAACAGGAGCGCACGTTGCCTGGTTCATTGGTACTTCTCTCGATTCCTGGACCGTTTCAGTGCCTCGTTTTCTTTGGAAACTGCCCTGGCATCGAGCGAAGATCCAATTCGATTGTCAGTTCGATGTTTCTGCGCAACGCTACACGACCTATCGCATGCAAACGACCAACAGCTGGGCCGATGCGCATGTAGAACTTGCCGATACTGGGAAGCCTCCCACGGAATTCAAAGGATTCGACAATCTGGAATCGGGTCTGGTTTTGTTGACGCACCCGCGAATGGGCTACTATTATCGTCGAGATGGTCAGCTTGGCTCATACGCAATCTGGCATGATCGACTTCAAACAACCGTCGGCAACGTCCAGACAGCACGCTTCGACCTGCTCGACCGTCTGGGAGTCGTCGAATCGGGTGACACACTCAACGTGCATAGTGTTCTCATCCAGAACCAAACCGAATTCACGATTTACTTGCCGCCTCGCAAAGAAGAATCACGGACTGTGTAACCGCTGAATACACTCGCGCTGTTAATAGAATATTGGTTGACATGCAAGTCTGCTGATCCTGAATATGCTTTGTGATCCACCAATGAGTGCATTCTTCTATTCCGTTGCAACAGTGATACCCGGTCGCTATATTTGCGCATGACGAGTGAATTCTGTAGACAGAAACGCACAACCGGAACCGGGAGCTTGCCATGACAGACTCGAAAGACCTCTGGGATGGATCGGAATATGCACACAATTCATCGATGCAGTATCGACAGGCGCTGGAAGCTCTGTCGCGTATCGACGCTGGTTCGTACGGACGAGTACTCGACATCGGATGTGGAAACGGTGCCATCACGAAATATCTGAGTGAGCAGATGCCCGCTGGTCAAGTTGTCGGCGTGGATATCTCTCCTTCGATGGTCGAATTTGCCCGCCGCACATACGCCGAGCCGGAGCGACTCGAATTTCAACAGATGAGCGCCGACCAGCTCGACTTCGATGACTCATTCGATTTGGTTTGTTCGTTCAGTATTCTGCATTGGGTGAAACGGCAATGGGATGTCTGGAACGGTATCCATCGCGCGTTGCGCAGCGGTGGTCGTGTGCTGGCAGGATTCCAGGCTGACCATGAAGAATTCTGGGACGCTGTGTCCATTGTATCACAACGCAGTCAGTGGAAGCCGTTGTTGTCGGACTTTGACGATCCGTACAATCACTGGACGCGCGAGTTCATGATGCGCTGTATTCGCGGCAATGGATTTTATATCGATCGTTTCGATGAAATCATCGGCGATGAGTACTTCGGCACACGAGAGTCGCTGTCCGACTTTTTTTGCTCCTGGGTACCGGTAGTCCGTCACGTGCCGGTGGAGTTTCGACAGGATCTCATGGGCGAAATCCTCGACCTCTACTACCAGCGAATCGACTCCGAACTGGTCGAAAAAGCGGGCGTACGAATCCATCGTTATATCATCCAGGCCTGGAAACGATGATGATCCGGCGTTTCACCTTTGATCCATCAGAAAATAATGCAGATAAAAGCGGGGTCAGGGTAAATCGAAAATGAATGAGGCCTGGATGCGGTGGGCGGCTCCGGCTGCGCCGCTGACATTTTCTCGTATACCATAAAGGTATTCGACACCTACCTTGACGCGTGTCAGGGGGCTATAGATTAAATTTGCAGCCAGATATGTGGTTTTCTTGACATCATCCGGGTTTTGAAATGGGGTCGTGTCTAAACGGTTTTCGGCATAGGTAAAGTTTGAACTGAGTGAATCGTTCCAGTTATGAGTCAAACCAACCATCCAGCCAAACATCGGCAGCAATCTACTGCTGTCTGCGCTGTTGGGGGCAGAGTCAGGCAAACCACGGTAACTGCCAATTCCTTCACCGAATACAATTTGTGAATATGCTTTTGTGGAATCAGAAAGGTAATAGACTCCCGTGAAGTTGTTTCCCCAGCCGGACTTTGTAATCACAGCCTGCCCAGTTGGCTGGAAACCACCAATACGATACAGGCTGGCCACTTGAAAACTGCCTCTTTCACGGTCGAGTCGTAAGTGTCCCACGAAATCGGGAGAAGGACTGATCGCTTCTCCCGTGATTCCGAAAGGAGGCTCGACGATGAATTTTGTATCTTCGACAGCGAGTGCCAGGGTTAAGTCATCGCGAAAGATATTCTGTGTCCAGCGCGCCTGTGCCTGGCGTCGATTCACTGCTGAGACAGAACCTTCAAAGTC
The DNA here is from genome assembly GCA_942492165.1 of uncultured Planctomycetaceae bacterium. GTDB lineage: Bacteria > Planctomycetota > Planctomycetia > Planctomycetales > Planctomycetaceae > Gimesia. The sequence goes on along the minus strand of CALOEF010000075.1, from coordinate 58,475 downwards.
GAGTGTGGCAGGAGCAGCTGCAACATCGGTAAACGTCGTCCAGGTCTGACCAACCAGGAGTGGACCGACTTCTCCATAGGCCTGTCTGAGTCGAAAATGATTGTCATTATTTCCATTAGGGCCGTTATCGAAAAAATCGCCTTCGATATAAACTTTGATCAGATTACCATCGGTTAGCCAACGTGTGTCAAAACTCAGCCTGGATTGTTTGGCGTGAAAGCGGGTATTCGTACGTTGAGGAGCACCCACAGGGATGCTCGTCGTCACGAATGAATCTGTAGAATTGATGGGGTTAAAGTCATGAATGAAATCTGCTTTTACGTAACCGCCTATCTTCATGGCGACGTTTTCCCCAAGGACAATCAAGCCCCCTTTGAATTCCGGTGCCGCGTATAAATTCAAGCCGATATTATAATTTGAATTGTTTGCAAATGGTTCAGCAAATCTTTCTGCACCACCACTTTGAAGCACTGAAAGCGCGGGCAGTGGCTGCATTGAGGCAACGGAAGTTTGCGTCAATGGTGGAGGTAAATCTAGACTGCCGTCCTGATCTGGTGAAAACGTTGACAAGTCTGCGTTCTTGTCATTGGTATCTTCATTGAATCTATCAACAGAATCCTGCTCATCACTAATTCTAACGCGCGCAGCGGGTAATTTCGGATCTGGATACAGGTCTTCCTGTGTCCACCCGGTCAAGGGAGTCAATAAGTAAAGGAGGACCAGAAGAAGTCCGGGATTCCATGACATAGTGTGATTTGGAGAGAGATTTTGAAGGGAGAGAGAGGCGAAATTTATCACAACGATGAAATAAGTACAACAGCTGTTTTGCGACAAGAGAAGTAACAAAAGTTCCTGGGAAGTGTTCCCTCAAACAAAGAACTGCACACAGACCGCTTCAACTGCTGATAATTGCGCATAAGCTCGGCGAGCCAAGACTCCGTGGTACCCACACTAATCTGTGCTACTGTTCATTTGCGACATCTGACTGCGGCTTTGAACTGTCCTGTTCCGATACAACGTTGGGGGGCACGCTGATCAGATGTAAATCACGTTGCGGGAAGGGGACGCCAATGTTCGCTTCATCAAGGGCCTGCTGGATTGCGATAGCAATCTCGCTGCGGATTGCGAGGTGGGTATTTAAAAAACTTCGGTCGTAAACATTGATCCATGCCCGGAGCTTGAAGTTGAGAGAGCTATCGCCAAAGTTCTCGAAGAAGGCATGAGGCTCGGGATCGGGAAGCACCTTCGGATTGGCCTTTGCTGTCTCGACCAGTAAATCGATCACGAGTTGGGCAGGTGTTCCGTACTCGACCCCCACGTCCAGGTCAATTCGTCGACGCCTGTCTGAGAGCGTCCAGTTGACAACACTATCAGAAATGAGTATCCCGTTTGGCACAATGACTTCAGCTCCATCAAACGTACGGATTATACTGGCACGGATGCCAATTCGCATCATCGTTCCCGAGATGTCGGACAACTTGATCGTATCTCCGACATCGATCGGACGCTCAAACAACAGAATTAAACCTGATACAAAGTTATTGACAATATTTTGCAGGCCAAATCCAATACCCACGCCCAGCCCGCCTGCAACAACAGCCAGTTTCGAGATCTCGACACCAGCCGCCGACAGGCCGAACATAAAGCCAATGAAGATCAGGCTGTAACGCGCGAGGTTCGAAATAGCATTTGGCAAACCGCGTGCCAAATGCACCCGCGTGAACACATCCTCCTGCAGGATCACCTGGACGAATCGTGCGAGCAGAAACGAGAGCCAGATAGTGAAGACAAATACCAGCACATCGGCAACCGAGACCGAGAGCGCGCCGGTGGTAATACTGGCGTTGAGAATCTGCTTGACGAGATCAGTTAAAGGTGCGAGCAGACCGAGTTGCCCGCTGACGAGCGCGCCCCACATACACACTGCAAGCACGCTTAATACCCGCTCAAGCATGTGATCTACATATTGTCGATGATTTGAAATCGCCCGGATTAAACGGAGAGGCCGTAGCACAATCGCAAAAGTCGCCAGGCCATGAAACACCTTGAGCAGAACGAAGATAAGCAGACCCATGTAGCCACTCCTCAAAGCGATGCTTCCCAACATCACAGCAAGGTCGCTCCAGCCTGCCAGATCGGCGAGAATCGCTAACATCACAAGTGCAGCACCTGTACGCATCGCAAAATGAATCAATCTGACAAAGGGATGAACGCGCCAGTTTTCTGGAAGTCTGGCGAGACGGCTGGGGCGCAGCAACCACATTAGCAAGCCGAGTCCAACGACCATCTCAGCCAGGAAAACGAGGCGTTCAAGAGTGGGCGTTGTATCCAGCAGGTCGCGCGCCCGATCGACTGTAAACAGGATCGCGAACCCCCAGGCCAATGGCGCCATGGCGGATGGTAAGAATCGCAGAATGATTCGGAGAGTCGCTATCGCCATTAGTGCGGCAGCTACCAGACCTGCGGCGCGCGGGGCGATTGGGTTGAGTGAGATTGTCAGTATAGCCGTAATTAAAAGAGACATGGCCCAAGGATGCTCAAACACCAACTGGGCATGGGCGTGTCTTGGGTGTTGCACATCGACTATCCTTTCGCGGCTGTGATGGCGGAGCCATCGCAGTCCCAGCCCGATTACCATGAAGAGTATGAGTTGGAAGCTGAACGTCCGTGTGTCTTGCCTGTTCTCATTAAACCGCTTGAGCAGGTGCTCTGGCCCAACGGTCTGCCATTCCTTACGAAGTGACTTCCAAACGAGTGGGCTCCAGAGTGGCGGATGGTCTGCCTGGAAAATTCCCTCAACCCGCGTCTCAACGGTACTTTGCAACTTTTCGACGCCTTCACTGAGAGCGACACTGGGATTCACCAGCTTGTCACGTAAAGCCAATACATCGTTGCGCCGTTTCACGATCACGGATCGAGTCTTCTCAATTTCACTACGTACAGCGGCGATGCGTGTGATTGTCGTTTCTTCGGCGCCTTCTTGCGTTTTAGCGAGTTCGTCTGTTGCCTTCCAGACTGCCGCGATACTGTCAATCTGACCGATTGACTCTCGGAGCTTTTCAAGTTGTTCTTCCAGTTCCTCTGCGAGTAACCGCAGGTCCTTCAGTAATTCGTTTAATTTGGACTCAAACCTTTGCAGGGCGCGGATATTTGGCTGACCGGCGAGCTTATTTGGGGTCTTCGCTAAATATGACTTGATTTCTTCAAGTGTACGATCTGTTTCAGAACTAACCTGCTCTAGAATTTTTTGGGAATTATTGTCAGGTAGAAGTATACCCAGCTCTGCACCAATGGTTTCCGCGCGATTCGACACTTGATCCAGTGGGATCGGTTGATCGATCTGTGAAGCCTGCTTAGGGTCAGCAAGTGCCTCTGCGGGAGTTTTCACACTTCCTTGCGTTTTGGTTGCCGGCGACTGTGCCCGCGCAGCGGGGCCAGTCAAACAGAGGACAATACTCGCTAAACATAAACTTGCGAGTGGAAAAACTCTTTGAAGAGGAAACAATAGTCGAAAGCCTGACCTGACAATATCGTGCATAGTGATGTTCAACAGTTGATGGAATGTGAAGGGCAGGCCTGAAACAGACGACAATCTTGCACTCGGAATTGTGAAAAAAAAGCTCAAAACTAATAATGTGATTTTGTGTTGATCAAGATGTAAGCGATCCAACAACGCAATACAGGAAATATTACCGTGCGATTCCCATGCTACAGCTTCAAGTATAAAACCTCAAGCGGATGATTCAGCACGGGCGATGCAACAGCCCTGTAACCTGGTGGTGTCCAGCAGTTCTGTAATGTCCAGTTCAATGTACTTTTCATCCAGGATATAAAAGGGTCAGGTCCAAAAGTGTTCGGCACAGTTTATGCCATCTTTTTAAAAGTGTCGCGAACAGGTTTATTTTGTTGGTTTTTTGATGTTCGTGGTTTGTAAATTGGTCAATTTGCACGCAGGAAGGCGCGTTGACTGTTAGAGGTTTCGGTTATGCCACGTGCGAAACGCGCTGAAATCGAAGGCCAGCGAATTAAAGAAGCTCCAGAAAAAACTGAAGTGCCCTCGGGTATCCCTGGGCTCGGCTCATGCAGAATCAAAACCCAACCATCCGTTGCGACTGATTCAAATCAAAATGGATCCGCACCAGAAGCGAACTCTTTACGGTGGAAAGAAAACCGGTCCTTCGTACGATGGCGTTCTACGCATTGTGACCAATCTCACACAGGTCCCCGCGGAAATCATTGCTCTGAGATATCAGTATCACTGGACGATCGAAATCTTTTTGCGCTTCTTCAAGCATATGCCCGGCTGTCGTTATTTTGTCTCGCAACGCATAAAGAAATTTGAATTGTCGGCAGCCCCACGCTTGAAAATGATCGAGCGGAAGCTTCAATCCCGTTTCAAAGAAAGCGAACCTGGTCTCCTGAAACAAAAAACTGAACTGCTTCTTTTTTTCAGATCAACTCACGATGCTATTTTACTCACTGCTGATGCAACACTGCTTTCGGATTTTCATCTCCGTGATTCCGGGTGAAATCGGTTAGAATCTTTTCAAGCCGGCTTTGGATCATCTGAGTGAGGAGAGTTTGTTCTTTCTGCACTGTGTTCTTATTTGAGTGTTCTTATTTGAGTGTTCTCATTGGGGCAGTTTTATTTGATGACCATGAAAGGGAGTTCTGTGCTGTGGTGTCTGGATTTGATACTGTTCCGTTTGCTTATGTGCTGGTGGGAGGTTTGCTGTTTGTGTTGCGGCACTCTTTGCAATTGGGGTGGGGTGGGCAATTATGATTTGTGCGCGGTTTTGTCGCTGAGTGGGTCTGTTCGCGTACTGATTTGGTTGTGACAGGGTCTGATTTCGATCACAAATGTAGTGAAGACGGGGAATCGATTTTCATGTTGCTGGTTAAAACCCTGCTGAAACGAGAAGGTTTTATGGTACTCACATCCGCAGGAGCAGAGAAATGCAACATCCAGATAAAAAAATTTCACGCACAAATGAAGTCTCAGTGAACACTCTCGCCGGTGCCACAACGATGTGAATGACCGAGAGTTTCCTCTCGTGATAATTTTGTGTATAAGTAATGTGTGCTTTATGTCTATTCCAACTCTGGTGAATCAGTCTGATGAGAGTGCTAAATTGAAATCGGTCGCTGGCTGCTCAGGAGAACAACGATGAGAAGAATATTATTCACACTGGCCTGCTGGTTCGTGCTGACGTTGATCACCGTTGACAAAGAGGTTGTGGCAGCGCCTGATGAGGTGCGCCGACCTAACATTATTTATATCCTTGCCGATGATATGGGGTATGGTGATATTCGCGCACTGAACCCGGAATGTAAAATTGCGACTCCCAATCTGGATCAACTGGCTCACAGCGGGATGATTTTTACGGATGCCCATTCCAGTTCTTCGGTCTGCACACCAACACGATATGGCATTCTGACGGGTCGCTATAACTGGCGTTCCCGCCTGAAAAGTGGTGTACTCTGGGGCTTATCACGTCGCCTGATTGAAGTAGATCGGATGACAGTTCAATCGCTACTGAAACAGCATGGGTATTACACGGCCTGTGTAGGTAAATGGCATCTGGGAATGGATTGGACACTGAAACAGGGCGGCATTGCGACAGAAAAATCATACAACAAAAAAACGAGCTTGGGTTGGGAAGTCGATTATTCTCAGCCAATCCAGAATGGCCCGAATAGTGTTGGATTTGATTATTTCTTTGGGATCAGCGCTTCACTGGACATGCCCCCGTATGTGTATATTGAAAATAATCGGAGTCAAGGAATTCCAACCGTTACCAAAGCGTTTCATCGGGATGGACCGGCGCATAAAGATTTCGAAGCGATTGATGTTCTGCCCCGCACAACAAAAAAGACTGTTGATATCATCAAACAACGGGCGGCAGCTTCAAAATCAGGTACACCCTTTTTCATTTATTTCCCGTTAAATGCCCCGCATACTCCGATCCTTCCCACTCCCCAGTGGCAGGGTAAAAGTGGCATCAATGCCTACTGCGACTTTGTGATGCAGGTTGATGACACGGTAGGACAAGTGATGCAGGCACTGAAAGCACAAGGTATTGCCGAAAACACTCTGGTTATTTTTACTGCCGATAACGGCTGTTCGCCGGCTGCCAATTTCAAAGAGATGGCAGAGAAAGACCATCAACCCAGCTATCAATTTCGAGGACATAAAGCTGACATCTATGAGGGGGGACATCGCGTCCCTTTTATTGCAAGCTGGCCGGCGCGCGTGAAAGCAGGAACTCACTCTGACCAGCTCATTTGTTTGACAGACCTGCTGGCAACCGCTGCTGACATTGTGAGTGCCAAGCTTCCGGATGAAGCAGGAGAAGATAGTGTCAGCATTCTTCCTGCATTAGAAGGCAAGGCCACCGCGCCCCTTCGAGAGGCCGCCGTCCACCATTCTATTCGAGGTGCATTTTCCATTCGCAAAGGTGACTGGAAGCTGGAACTTTGCCCCGGATCGGGAGGCTGGAGTTCTCCCAGGCCGGGTAAAGATGACCTGAGTCAGCTTGCAGCGATTCAGTTATACAATTTAAAAAATGATCTGGGAGAACAAAAGAACGTACAAGATCAGCATCCTGAAATCGTATTGGAATTAACAGAGTTGTTGCAACGCTATGCGGAACGAGGTCGCTCTACACCGGGGAAGCCACAAGAGAACAATGGTGCTGTTACTATTTTCAAAGCGGGTCAATCTGCTCACAAACTAAAACGGCGTTCCCCCAAACGTCCGAAAGCGAAACCCTGATCGATTCTCGGGAACGACCGTTTCAAGGCCTGTCCGCAACTCCCCAAAAGTCACTCGTCTGAAACGACCGTTGTACTGCTCGAGGTAAGCTTTTTCAAATATAACGAGTTATCTTATTGTAAATCAGGGATTTAGGTTATTTGGCTCTCAACCGGAAAACGAAGTCCACTGATTAAAAACTTGATATTCCTGCCTGCGGGCGTTATCTTTAACTGATGAATTTTGACTGATCAAGGTCAACAATATAACGATTTCTTACTACCGAATCAGCCCGTCAGGCAATGGTGTCTGACTACCGTCCTCCCCATGCGGCTGTTCTGACGGACCGGCAATTTATCCAATGATCTCGCTCAGCAATGCTGTGAGGTGATGGCAGTCTTTGCGAATGTCAACCGCCTGGGATTGAATACCTATGCCTGGTACTTATATCGGTTCTCCTGTGATTGGTTCTCCGCGTATACGAACCTGCGTTGGCTGTCTCGCAGTTGCGTTTATCACTGGCCTGTGCTCCCCTTCCGTATCCTTGTCGGCTCCCGTTCCTGCTACGAAACCAGCTGTAACGCATCAAATTGACTTTGAGAAAACGGTTCGACCCCTTTTCGTTAAACACTGCCAGGACTGCCACGGTCCGGACGCCCGTGAGGGAGGCTTGCGTCTGACCAGTCGCAAAAATATTCTGCTCCGAAATGATTCGGGTGAACCCGCTATTGTCGTAGGCAAAAGCAGTCTGAGCGTTCTCATACATCGGGTCTCGTCTCAAGATGAAAAAGAACAGATGCCACCCGCTGATGCAGGCGAACGACTCTCGAAACAGGAACAAAATATTCTGAAGCAGTGGATTGATCAGGGTGCGCACTGGCCGACTGAATCGGAAGCACCAAAACACTGGGCTTACATTCCGCCTGTCAAAAGCGCTCCACCTGTATTCAAGGAACAGGTTCGCATCAACAACCCGATCGACTCTTTTGTTGTCGAAAAACTCAAGCAACAATCAACGGCTTTAACGCAATCACCGCCGGCCCGCCCTGCACGTTTACTACGACGCGTTTCCCTCGATCTGACTGGTCTCCCTCCCACTCCCGAAGCAGTACTTGCGTTTGAAAAAGATCCCTCACCGGCCGCTTACGAAAAATTTGTTGACAGCCTTTTACAATCTCCACACTATGGAGAAAAGTGGGCACGACAATGGCTTGATCTGGCACGCTATGCTGATTCGAACGGCTTTCAGGCTGATCAATTGCGTGAAATGTGGCTGTATCGTGACTGGGTCATCAAGTCACTCAATCAGGATCTCCCCTTCGATCAGTTTACGATTGAGCAGATTGCCGGCGACTTATTACCAAAGGCGACGATCGAGCAGAAAATTGCAACCGGCTTTCATCGCTGCACGACCTGCAATGTCGAGGCAGGCGTTGATCCTGAAGAGAATCGCGTTAACCAGATTTTTGACCGTGTCAATGCGACCGGATTAGTCTGGCTCGGATCGACTTTTGAATGTGCACAGTGTCACAATCATAAGTATGATCCATTCTCGCAAGAGGACTACTATCAGATCTTTGCCTTCTTCAATAACACGCCACTGGAGGTCAAACAACTTGGAAAATCGGTGACATTTAATTTCACAGGCCCCAAACTGGCATTACCTCTGAACGACGAAGAAAAAAAGACAAAAGACGAATTAACCCGACAACAAGTGACTGTGCAGGCCGAACTGAACGCGCGCCTGAAGGAACTGGGGCAATCCTTCCCGCGCTGGGAAAAAACGCTACTTGCCCAGTTGGAGAACAGTAAAGAGAGTGCGAAAATTCCCGCGAAAGTACAAACGGTTCTGCTGATCGATACTAAAAAAAGAACAGCCAATCAGACGAAAGAACTAAATCGATTTCAACAACAGCAGGATCAAGCTTATTCGGCTTTGGAAAAAAAACGCAATCGTATCCAGAACAAACTGAAAGCACACGAACCTGATTCGACACTGGTCATGGTCGAAATGTCTGAACCACGCATGACCAGCATATTCAAACGGGGGGATTTCTTGAGCAAAGGAGCCCGCGTGAAACCACAAACTCCCGATGTGCTCCATCCCCTGAAATCAAAGGATAAACCAAATCGACTGGAACTTGCCAGATGGCTGGTCGCCAGAGAGAATCCGCTGGTAGCCCGCGTGACGGTTAATCGCTGGTGGTCTCAATTCTTCGGCCAGGGGATTGTAGCGACTCAGGAAGATTTTGGAACTCAAGGCGATGCGCCAACCCATCCGAAGTTGCTCGACTGGCTGGCTGTCGAATTTATGGATCACAACTGGTCTATGAAACATCTGCATAAAATGATCGTGATGTCATCAACCTATCAACAGTCTTCCAAAGTGACACCTGCCCTTCTGGAAGCAGATCCCTACAATCAGCTTTATACACGTGGTCCGCGGCTCAGGCTTGCTGCAGAAACCATTCGAGACAATGCATTGGCCATCAGCGGCTTACTGTCGACAAAAATGGGAGGCCCGCCTGTCTATCCGCCACAGCCGAAGGGGCTCTGGAGACACGTCGGTCGCAATGCTCCCAAGTATCTCACATCCACTTCAGAAGATCGTTACCGTCGAGGTGTCTATGTGGTCTGGCGGCGGAGTGCCCCTTATCCCAGTTTTACCAACTTCGATGCACCCGATCGAGGTGCCTGTGTGATCAATCGTTCGCGCACCAATACTCCTTTACAGGCGCTCACACTGCTGAATGATCCTGCTTATATTGAAATTGGCGTTGGTCTTGCCAAACGACTGGCGACAAGAGGCCTGACTAAAAACCTGAGCGACCGTGAACGGGTTGCATATGCGTTTCGACTTTGTGTTGCCCGCAAGCCAACGGATGTCGAAGTGGATCATCTGACGAAGGTCTTTCAACGGGAACTCAACTATTTCAAGGAGCATCCTCAGGCGGCTCAGAAACTGATTTCAGCTGAAAATCGCCCGGAAGGCGTGGGGGCTTCCAGAATGGCTGCGTGGCTTTACATCGCTAACATTCTACTGAACCTTGATGAAACGATCACGAAGGGCTAATCATGAACGAGCACCTGCAACAACTGCTGAATTATACCCGCCGTGAGTTTTTTCAACGCGCGGGAATGGGTGTTGGCGGAGCTGCTTTGACCGCACTACTGGCTGACTCGCTGCAGGCGAAGCCTGCGCATTCTGCAAATCCGATGGCGGCTCAAAAATCGCATTTCACTCCCAAAGCGAAAAATGTGATCTTTTTACATATGGTGGGGGCACCCTCACATCTAGATCTTTACGATTCGAAACCCAAACTGCAGGAACTGGATGGGCAACTGGTTCCCGACAAACTCTGGGAAGGTTTGCGTCTGGCATTTATTCGTAAGCAACCCAAGTTGATGGGCAGCCCGTTTGCTTTCCAGCGACAGGGAGAAGCGGGGACTCCTGTTTCAGAATTGATGCCTCATCTGGGATCGGTGTCCGATGAACTGTGTATGATCCATTCTTTGAAAACAGATCACTTTAATCATGCTCCTGCACAACTGTTTTTTCAGACTGGTTTCTCCCGCTTCGGACGCCCTTCTCTGGGCTCATGGGTGAATTATGGTCTGGGCTCGGAAAATCAGAACCTGCCCGGATTTGTCGTGTTGATCACGGGTAACGTTGCCGGAGCGGGTAACAGTTTATGGGGCAGCGGATTCCTGCCGAGTATTCATCAGGGAGTCGAATTTCGTTCGCAGGGAGATCCCGTACTTTTTCTTTCGAACCCGAAAGGCATGACCGGCAATGATCGCAGACGAATTATTGACAGTGTGAATCACTTAAACAAAGTTCAGCTGGCCGATATCGGCGATCCGGAAATTGCAACACGAATCAATCAATATGAAATGGCGTATCGAATGCAGTCTGCCGTTCCGGACCTGATGGATATTTCCGACGAGCCGAAGCACATTCACGAACAGTATGGTACCCAACCGGGTAAAGCCAGCTTCGCAAATAACTGCCTGCTTGCCAGACGGCTTGTTGAACGGGGCGTCCGGTTTGTTCAATTATTCGATCAAGGCTGGGATCATCATGGCAATCTGGAAAAAAACATTCAAAAGAAATGCAAACAAGTTGACCAACCCATAGCGGCTCTGATTCAGGATTTGAAGCAACGCGGATTATTGGAGGATACACTGGTGGTCTGGGGGGCAGAATTCGGAAGAACTCCCATGGTTCAGGGCGATCGAAAAACTCCGGGTCGCGATCATCACAAGGATGCCTACACAGTCTGGATGGCAGGTGGCGGCGCGAAACGGGGATTTGTCTATGGAAAAACGGATGATATCGGATTTCATGTTGCTGAAAATCCGATGCACGTCAACGACTTTCATGCCACTCTGCTGCATATGCTGGGCATGGATCATGAACGGCTCACTTTTAAATTTCAGGGCCTCGACATGCGAATTACGGGAGTTGCCGGCAATGTCGTTCCTGAAATTATTGCCTGACAAGTGGCTCAGTGGCTTGCTGATGAATTATTTTCTGATAGATCAGTCATCTGAGCGTAGCATCGGTTGGACCTCAGTCACAAAATCGCTCGCATCGGTAAAGTTGCGATAAACAGAAGCGAATCGCACGAAGGCAACCTGATCGACGTCTTTCAAAACAGTGGAAACCTGCTCGCCGATAAAACGAGAGGGGACTTCACGATCAAAGTTCTCATAAATCGCGGCTTCGATTTGTGAGACGAGCGATTCGATTTTATCCGGACTGACCGGCCTTTTGTAGCAGGCAGTCTCGATTCCTTTTACCATTTTGGTCCGATCGAAGGGGACCCGGGCGCCATCTTTTTTGATGACTTTGAGCGGCGATTCTTCAATCTTTTCGTAAGTCGTATAACGCTTACCACAAGCCAGACACTCCCGTCGTCGGCGCACACTAAAAGGTTGACTCAATCGAGAATCAATCACTTTCGTCTCACCATCACGACAAAAAGGGCACATCATAAACGACGCGGCTCCTGGCAGTTAAACAACAGAACGATCTCTTTACATCGAGAGAAAGCCCGTCTCTTGACGCTTCAAAATACCATGACCGAAACTAATTGACCAGTCAATTATTCGGAAATCCTGAATTTTTAGAGGTTTACGAACACCATAATTTCAGAGAATCCATTCCGTTTCGATGAATTATTCAACAGGACGATCCAGGATTTCTTCATGTGCCTGCGATTCGTCGACGTCGGCTTTCAGATCGTTTAAGGTTTCAATGAGCTCAGCTTTGACTCCAAATACGACGTATCCTAATACCACCAGAAAGGCCAGGCCGCTGGTGATCAGCAAGATCGTCCAGATCGTCATCCACGCATACATGTTTATTCTTTCATCAATCTTATGAGACGGCAGTTGTGTGTACTGACTCTGGTCGCGCGGTTTTATCAGGGAAGAACAACGAACAGTTAACATATAGTATTGCAGAAAACGCAAATGTCAGCAGAGTGAGATGGGTTCCATTCAATGCCAGCGAAAATTTCTCATTGATCAATGCAACGCATGGCCCCATGGCTGAAAGCCCCATTAATCCGCCCAGAATTGCCGCCAGTGCTCCTGTTTGACTGCCCCGTTTCCAATACAGGCCTCCTACAATTGTGGGAAGCGCCCCTGAAAAATAAACGGTTCCTGTCACAGCAAGATAGCCCCATAAATCGCCGCTGATTTCGTACCAGAGCCCCCAGATCAGCAGCATGACTCCGATCACAAAAATCGCAATCCGCGTCACTAAAATACGGGAACGCTGGCTCATCGGTCCTGCAATCGGCGCCACAATATCCTGCGTAATGACACCGCTCCAGCACAGCAGGTAGCTGTCGTGTGTTGACATGAATGCGGCGATCATGCCTGCAGTGACCAGCCCCAGTAATCCGGTTGGCACCACTTTCGCCAAAAAGAGAGGCATCGCTGATAATGATGTAATTGATGCATTCGTTTTGACGGCTTCTTCAAATTCCGCGAACATTTCTGGTTGTGAAGCAAAAAAGGCAAAGGTCCCAATTCCCCAGAAAACAGGTAACGCGCGCCGTGCCAGAAACGAAACTGAGCTTAATGAATAGAGCTTCTGAGCCACCTCAGCACTTTTACAGGAAAGGGTTCTGGCGGCACTGGTCGGCCACAACATGGCTGCGGACCCGATCACGACTATCATTTGAATCACTTGCAACCAGCCGATACCGGGCCCTTTGCCCGATGGGTTGTGGGAATCGAAAGGGTTAAAATAACCGTTTTGTTCGGTCACAATCGCTGAGAATCCCTCCCAGCCAATTGACCAGAATACAACGCCCGTGACAATCACCATACCTGTTCCCAGGATTAAAAACTGGATCAGGTCCGTAATCACAACCGATACCATACCTCCCAATACCGTGTAGAACAGGACGAGTAATAACAGCCCCGTCATAATCAGCTTGAGTGACATTTCGTCCTGCAAACCAGAAATTGCTGTTAAAAACTGCGACCCCGCTTTGAGAAAGAGCCCCATATTCAAGACACCCGAAAGTACCATGACGATCGCGCCGACAACACGCACTTTGGATGAATAGCGTTTTTCATAATACTCCGGGATCGTCATGATCGAAGATTGACGCAGACGGTAGACAACAAAACCGGTCATACCAATCAACAGAACGGCTCCCGCCTCCACAAATGCGAGATACAAAGAGGCATACTGCTGCATAAAACCGAGTTCCGCCATATACATCACGGTGACTAACCCGAGTTCGGTCCCGGTCATCGTTGCCAAAGCGATCCGGAGACGGAGCTTACGCCCCGCGACCAGATAATCAGAAAGATTTCCGACGTAACGATTGGCCCACAAACCAATTACGATCGACGACAGCAGGTAGCAACCAACGATCGACCAGTCCAACCAGGTGAAATTTGTATCGTAAAGAGAAATAACCGGTCTCCTTGAGGCATCGTTTCAATCATGAAAATCTGAAATTCGCGTTTCACAGCAGAAAGGTTTCATTTGGCAGCGGTTGCAATCAAAGTCATTTCCTTTTAACATGTGACGCTTCGCAAATCGTCACGGTTACAGACCGTTTGACCAGTACGCTGATTCAGCTCATCTTGCGAAAGCTACACCACTATGCCAATTTTGACAGTTAATTTCCATAGTAAAGTAAATGACTGTCATCGAAATAACATCTAATAAGAGGGGATGACACCGTGTCACTCGACAAAAGTTTAAAGAGCAAAAGTACGCTGGTCCGTGCACGCAATGTTTTGAAACGGGCAGAACGAATTGAAAAATTGAAATTTGAAGACCGTTGGGCTGATGGTCAAGGTGCCCTTGGCTTGCCAAAGGTACGGGTTGAAAAAATCTCCCTTGGTAAGAAGAAGAAAAAGAAGAAGGACGAAGAAGAAACTTAATCGCTACTTCTGCCCGATGGGAGGAAAGTGGTCGATTACGACTCCTTTCCTCCGGTCTACCCTTGATCTGCAGGGCGACCAGTTTATTCAGTCAACAAGGCAGTTCTGACTTCTTTGCCGACTGTAAAAAGAATCTTACGGCGCTACTCCAGGTTATTTAACCTGATCCTGCCTCTCGTTCATTAATGACTCTCGACAGCATCCTTTGCAGATGCATTGCGCCATTCAAGGCTATTGACTGGATTCATCTGCACGGAACGTAAACAGATCAGCATCCTGCAGGAAAAATTCCAGCCGAATGATTTGCCCTTTGAGCGAATCGATCGATTTGTTTTTCCAACGGACTTCGTGCTGAATATGATCTGACTTGAACGGGAGACAGTCACCGTAGTCAAACCCATCGAGGACTTTCCGTTTGGCATCTGAAATACGGACCTTTATTTCTCCCTGCCTGGCGTCTCCGTTCAGCAAAAGTTTTTCACCCTGCCAATTGATCTGGCGCGTAATGACGACACCGCCATCACGTGGGCCACGCAGAGAGATCAGACGTTCTTTTTTGGCAATAGCCAGGCCTACACCCGGCTTTCGATATTTGGTGTCATTGTGTGGTCCATCATAAGCGGAGTAATAAAACCACCACTCATCTCCCACATCGATCCAATTATTACCAAACACGATCCCGTCATCCCAACTGCCATTCTCTCCGAGAGCGAGCAGATGAGGCCGGGAAGTAAGCCGTTTGAATTGAACTCCGTCTCTACTGAAAGCAAGTTCGGTCACGATGTCGGTATTCATTTTGAAAGGCCACAACGAGCCCCAGAAGATTCCGGCATGATAGCGAACAGGCATGCCGTAGAAAAAATTGAACTTTTTTGCACTGTCAAGTTCATCGGGAATCAGAATATTTTGTGGCTCGGTGGTCCACTTCTCCCAGATCGATGATCCCGTCATGCGGGCCACACGACGGGAGGCACCGGTATCAAGAATCGAGCCTTTAAACGTGCGGTAGATATGTTTGGCTCGACAATACATGACATATTTTTTGATGCCCGGGTCGTAGACAATACTGTTCAGTGTATCGCTATGAAGTTCTACCAGCAAAGAGTCACTCGACTTGTCCCAATGAATCTCCATCGTGGGAACCAACGACCCGAATGCCATTCATGCCTTTCCCGGCGCCTCCGGTATGATAGGACATCAGGTAGCGAAACCCTTTTCGTTCGGCTTCTGGTACATCGAGCAGACAAGGGCCACTGGCGCGTTTGCCTGTGATGCCTTTCCAGACGATATTGTTATTTCTGGTTCCTTTCCACTCATACAGTCCCAGTTTGGGACGGGTCCAGTTCAAACCATTATCAGATTCTGCATAGGCAATCGCATAGTCAGAGCCGATATGTTTTCCCTGGGCATCGGACCGGGAAATGTGTGTCTGATACCACATCTGGAACTTGCCGGTTTGTGCATCACGGCGAACATTGGCGTATCCCCCTTCTCCGGCAAGCAGCGGATTCCTGACATGTTTCACTGGTGCATGAAAAACGCGCTCTATTGCCTGCTGCTTGTATTTCAAAGCATAGTGATTGTCGATGCTATATTCATCGAAGACAAATTGAGGTACAGAGCCGATCTCAATCGGTTCCTCTGGCAGGGTACGCGATTGTGCTGCGCTTGTACCAGATAGAATCACACAGAAGATGAAAGGGAATACAAAAGTAGCGCAGCTGTGTTGAGACATACTCTGTTTGTCCTCTGTAGATTAACCGAAGTCCATGCAATCGACTCTTTTCAGATCGATTCCATTCCGACGACAATTATACACAGGTGCTACTTGTCATACTCGTATTCCATGTTTTATTTTCCAAAAACACTACTTAAACACTGGCTGGCTGCTGCGCAGGAATCCGAATAGATCGCGCAGTTCCTGATCGCTTAGTTTTTCAAGCAGGCCTTCCGGCATGAGTGACTTGGGCTGTTTGATCATCTCATCGATGTTTTCCCGTTTGATCGTCACATTTTGACCGTCGGCTCCACGAATCACCACGATCTGTTTATCCTGGTCAAACAAAAACCCCGAAACGACGAGTCCATCTTCGGTAATCACGAGATACGTTTCATAACCTTCTCGAATTTCCGCACTGGGATTAACGATGTGCATCAGCATTCGCAGTGAGTCATCGCGCTTATATTGCGTCAATTCAGGCCCCACGCGTTTTCCTTCACCAAACAGAATATGACACTTCGCGCAGTTCTTCTGATATAACTCTTTCCCCAGATAAACATCGCTGTTTTCTGTTTTCAACAATTCTGAAATGCGCGCGATACGGGCCTGCATCTCTTGACTGGAAGCACCTTTGACTTCCTTCCAATGTTTGCCAACCAGAGCAGTAATCTGCTTGTCTTGATGAATGGTCATTTTACGAACCAAATCTGCGGGAATTGTTTTGGCATCGATTTGCCCTGAATCGATCGTGTTCAGAAATGCGCGCGTCCAATCTTTGCGACTGACCAGCGTGCTTTGCGCGACCTCTCGCACATCATCAGAGAATGCCGAGTATCGTTTGAGAATGGTCTTTACGACCTCTGGCTGATTAAACTTCTGTAAAGCGACCAGCAACCCGGTTTGCAGCTCCTCATTTTTTGTGGTACTCAATAACTTGAGCATTGCGGGTAAGGCCTGCGATTCCTGCAATTCGCCAAGAACCTGAATATATTCTACCAGTTGGCTCTGATTCTTGCCGGGAGACTTTAAGGTGTCCAAAGCAATCTGCAGCGCTTTTTTATTTCCGAGCCGCATTTGTAACGTTGTTGAGCCGCCGCCTGCTTTCGCCAGTGCCTGCACGAGCGATTCCGGAAGACCTGCCAGCGAACGACCTTTGAATGAGTTTTCAAAACCCGTCATCAACGCTTTTTGAGATTTCGCATCTGGAGCCAGTTCGAATAGTTTTGCACACGTAATGAGGTCTGTTCGGCTGCCGGCTGTGGCATAACGGCGGATCAGTCGTTCCAGAATCGCCGACTGAACCAACGGTTGATTCCAGAACTCTTTATTTTTGAAGAGTGCGATTGTCTGATCCCGGTCAGACACGGTCTTGGATTCGAGTGCCCACCAGACCATTAATGGCTGATGACGATCGGTGACATCTTCCTGATAGTGAGTCAAGGCTTCTACTATTGGCAGGCAGACATCAGCGGGTAATCGTCGTGCCGTCGCCGCCAGCTGGCCACGCACTTCTGCGTTTGGTTCCTGCTTCGCTACTGCAACCAGTTTTTCTCGCATATTACTGGAGACCACTTTGTCGTCGCCAAGCAGTCGCACTGTCCAGAAGCGAACCATCGGATTGGAATGTTTCAGAGTTTCTGCAGCGACTGAGTCATCAAATCCCTGGCACAAATTCAATGCCCAGAATGCTTCCAACGCGAGTTGGCCGTCGTTGTCTTTGATTAATTGCTTGAGAACAGGAATCACTGTTTGATCTTTACGATCTCCCAGCAGACGCAGCGCCGTGCGTCTGTGCCATTCATTGGGATGCTTGAGCAGCTCAACCAGTTCACGCGACGTTTTTTTGCTCAGATCTTCGATTTTGCGAGGTTTAGCATCTTTGGCTTTGAAGCGATAAATACGACCCGAGTTGGGATCAACCTGTCCCTGGTAGTGTTGACCGTGGGCGATAAATTCTTCGTAAAAATCAGCCACATAGACTGCACCATCCGGACCTACTTTGATCTCAACGGGGCGGAAACCAAAATCGGTACTGCGTAACGGGAAACCAATATCTTCGGTCTGGAATGAAGAACCCAATGGTTCGATTTTGGATAATACCAGATACTGATGAAGTGGATCGACGGACAACAGCTTGCCCTGATATTTTTCAGGCAGCGTATCGCCTTCATATTTGACTAAGGCATGACTGAACCGGGGAGTTTTCGCATGCTTCATGAATGGCAATAATCCGAATGCATAGGGGTTGCTGACATCACCATATTTTCGTTCGGTACCTTTTTCGTAGTAACCTCCTTGTACATAATAGAATCCACGGGTGCCTCCTCCATTATGGCCGGAATAGACGCGACCATCGGCGTCGACTTCGAGCCCGAAGGCATTTCCCCCACCTTCGGCGAATAATTCATAACGTTCTGTTTCCGGATGATAGCGCCAGATCCCGGGACCTTCACAGTAAATCGATTTCGCTTTGGGGTCGTCACTGTTTTTCAAGTGGGAAACGACATTACTACCCTGCACCATATAGAGCCAGCCATCCGGCCCCCACTGCAGGCTGTTCGGCGCGGAGTGCGTATCGGAAATTCCAAAGCCTCTTAATTTCACTTGCGGATCGGCGTCTGGAATATCATCGTTATTTTTATCGGGATAAAACATGAGGTAGGGTGGGTTGAGTACCCACATCCCGCCCCGCCCTTTGACAACGGACGTCGCGATGTTTAAATCACCGGCGAACACTTTGTGCTCATCGTATTTTCCATCGCCATTCGTATCTTCATGAATCGTAATACGGTCGTTACCTGGAAAATGGTTTGGTGGCGGAGGGGGCATCCGATCAAATTCCATACGATAATATTTATTTCGACTCAATACCTTCAAACCCGCGGGATAAGGGTACTGCCGATATTGCGCAACCCACATACGGCCTCGCTCGTCGAAGCTCATAAACAGCGGTTGCCCAATGATGGGTTCTGTCAGCATCTGATCAACCACC
This sequence comes from uncultured Planctomycetaceae bacterium, assembly GCA_942492165.1. Classification (GTDB taxonomy): domain Bacteria; phylum Planctomycetota; class Planctomycetia; order Planctomycetales; family Planctomycetaceae; genus Gimesia. The sequence continues at coordinate 39,590 of CALOEF010000075.1, read as the reverse complement.
ACATCCCCGTCTGTTTCGAATAACTCCATTGATTTTTCAGGAGCCAGTCTGCGCCCCGGAGAAAGCTTTGCAGAACGCTTTAGAGTGGAAGTCGCGGGTGTAAACGTATCAAAGGCCGCTGCTGCCGGTTTCTTTTCCAAACCAGCGATAGCCCATTTTGGATTGTCGCCTGGCAGGAATTCCCAGCTTCCTTTCAGAACACATTCCAGGAAGTAACCAGCCAGAATCGGAGGGACGCCGCGAAAACCGCCGGGGCCTTCTTCATTGTAAACGCGAACCGCAATCGTGTTGTACTGACCCATCTTTAGCGTTCCCGGCGGAACCTTATAGCGCTGATAGCTGTCGAAGCCACTTTCTAAGTTCAGGAGGGAACTTTCCAATCTGACCGATGCGAGTCCCATTGATATAGACTTCGTGGGCATCCGCCAGTTTTTCGATGGAGAGTGTCACCGAATCCCGCCAGAGGGGACGGGCATTCATGTCGGCCCAGTTATTGGGAACTTTGACGTAGCAGCGATACCAGGCGAACCCGTCCAGGTCTGCATATTTCCCTGCCTGCTGATCTTCCCAGGTTCCGGGGACCTGAATCAGAGAAGTTTCTGCATTAGATTCCGCCGCCGGAAGACAATTAGTACTGTAGAGGGTTAAAGTTACGAAAACTGCCCCAAAAACAGACATTTTCATCTCTATGTACTCCGTAGGAAATCTTCTCAGAGCCATTGAGAGAGCAATAGTGATATTTAAATGATATTTATTTATTTGAACAGAAGGACGAGCGACTTTCAATATCGATAAAAAACGCACCCCGTTTTTGAAATAAAAGGGAATTGCCGGAAATTTCTCCGTTAGAAACCGGGTGTCTGCGTAGTGAGGGTACTACAACACTGAAACAACTTGATGAACTTGCAGGAACCAGAACAGTGGAAACGACTCGGCTGATATTACGACGGTGGTGTGAGGATGATGTCACACCCTTCGTCGAGCTCAATAAAGACCCACGCGTCATGCAGTATTATCCATCCACGCTGACTTCCGAGCAGAGCGTGCAGATGATGGCCGATATCCGAAAGCACTTTGAAGAATATGGCTTCGGCTTATGGGCCGTCGAAATTAAAGACCAGACTCCTTTCGCCGGATTCATCGGCCTGGCGGTTCCCCAGTTCACTGCGTTTTTTACTCCCTGCATCGAGATCCTCTGGCGACTGGCAACCCCCTACTGGAACCAGGGATACGCTACGGAAGGCGCACACGCCGTGCTCGACTTCGGCTTTGATGAATGCAACCTGAAACAGATCGTCTCATTCACGGTCCCCTCCAACATCGCTTCCCGCCGCGTGATGGAAAAAATCGGCATGTCGTATATTGACAACTTTGATCACCCCGCGTTAGCACGAGAACGATCCGCTGCAGACGCCATGTGCTCTACAGTATGACACAACCGGAATGGGATGGAACTCCGCCGGATTAAATTTCACTTTGATAAACGGTCGAGAATGTTTTTGGTGATCTGTTGGACGATCGGGATCTTTACCTCTCAACCCGTGTGCCCAGTCGGTGCTGCCAACCGTGAGCACGGTTCCGCCTCTGGTATACATCCCCAGAATCGCGGCACCAATTCGGTCTTTATCGAAGTGATCGTACCACAGGCTGTCACCGGGAGCCCATTTCGCGGGACAGGTCGCCAGGATTTGAAACGTCTTTGGTGTCCCATCTTTAAATGTGGGAACTGGTAAGCCATCTTTCATTTCGAACTGGCAACCATCGCATTCATATCCAACGATGGTATCTTTGCCGCCAAATTCGTCTCCCTGCCTGATCCCCGTTTTTCGAAAGACCCAGTGCTCCGGACGGTGGACTTTGAGACGCGGCGGAACCATCCATAAACTGACCATGGCTTTTATGATAGCCGCCGTACAGAAATCCGACGCCCGTTAGCTGATTTTCGGGCCGATTGACCAGGTGATGACTCCAGAGAGTGGTAAGGGCCGATGATCGTCCGTCGGAAAAAGAGGATCCTGATTGAACCACTGTTTCAGCAGGTCAGCGCGTCCGTTATCTTCACTGCGTACCTGCCAGCAAACCGAATTCCCACTGAAAAAAGCGACATTCCCACCCTGCCTGATATAGTTCTCCAGATGATCTCGCATGGGTGCAGACCAGTATTCGTCATGACCGACACTCAACACCAGCTTATAGTTTTGAAGGAGTTCGGGGTGTAATTCCAGATCGCTGTTCGCGGCGTAGTCGAGTTTGTAACCATTGTTTTCTGCCCAGACGATGAACGGGTACTCCCAATTCGAAAATTGTCCTGCCAGCGGCCGATCAAAAGAGACGCGATTCCCCTGTAGCTTGGCACGACCATGATAGCCGTAAAGACTGGATCCACCCCAGTTATTGTAGGCATTATATGTATTGGTGCTGAGTTGAATCAGAATTTTTGAGTGTGCACCGGGCTGCTTTGCGCGAATTATGAAGAACAGATTTGATGCCGCGGTTCTTCTATTTCGTTGAGTGAACTTCCCGCCTCCATCACGGACAGAGAGTTGCACATTGTAATAACCACTCTGCCACGATTCAGGCACGGTGAGTTCGAACGCCGCCGGCCAGTTGCAACCATGAGATGACGCATTTTCCGGTACAAAATGAGCAGCACCATTCTTATGTGTTTCCTTGAGAACGGTTTTTTTCTGGGCTCCCAAACGAGTAATTTCCACCGTGTACTGTGGTTCGGAACTTGAGAGATGAAAGGCGATCTTCTCTCCCGGCTGGTAACTCAGTTGATTTGTATAACCCTCGATAAAAATCGACCCTGCATTATCTTCGGCTCCAAACGTTTGCGCAGAGATCAGGCCTGCAGCAAAAAATAGTATCAGCGTCCGAGAATATTGATGAATCATATCGGTTTTCCTCTGCAAAAAAATCTCCTAATGAACGGCGAATCTATCCTTATCGTAACGGCAGACGATTTCAATTTCTATTCAGTCGGCAGGCAACACCAGTTCGCGCGATTACATGAAATTGATGAAAGCTGTATTGCGTCGACTTTTGTAAATGGTCATCACCGTTTTCGTATCTCTCGCCAATTTTCACTGACTATACGTAAACAGGTGCTGTTTTAGTTCATTGATTTCCTGAAATGACAAATACAGCTGATCTATCGAACATTGTTAAGGATCTATGAAGCTCATAAAAATATAGTTCATGATATGAAGTGGTTAGTCATTGTAATTTAATTTGAATCCCGCATACTTTTTAATATAGGACAACGTATTTCATCTAATCATTCCTGGTTTCTCTGTTCCTGAAACATGACTACTGAACTTAATCAACGTAATTACGATGTCATTGTCATCGGAGCTGGTGTGCTGGGTGCCTTTCATGCATACTTTGCCATGCGACGGGGATTGAAAACCCTGTTGATTGATAAGCATCTATTTCCCCAGCAGGCTTCGATTCGAAATTTTGGTTTAATTATTCCCAGCGCGATGCCACAAGGCATCTGGCGAACGTGCGTTGTCATCCTGTGAAATCTATACCCACTTATCTGATCTGTTAGGCGTTTCTGTCCGTCGCATCGGAACACAATATTTAGCGCATACTGAAGAAGAAGCAACGTTTTTACAGCGGATGGCACGAGAGACGAATGATACCCTCTGTCCTGCCAAATTTCGAAATAAAGCAGAAACGATCCAGTCAAACTGCTGTCTGAATCCGGAATTCTGTTCGGGGAGCCTGTATTTCCCAAAAGACCTGCAATTGGATCCTGGTATATTCTTTCATACTTTTATCAATTGGCTTGCCGGCAGCTCAGACTGTGACTATCTCCCGAAAGCAACTGTTGTATCGGTAGCGGAGCATGCGCATCAGACTCAGGTCAGAATCGCCGATGGCAGGCAGTTCCACGCAAAGCACTTAATTTGCTGCTCCGGAGCAGACCTCCAGACACTCTTCCCGGAAACCTATGCTGAAAGAAAAGTGCACTACTGCAAGCTGCAGATGCTCAAAATAGCCAATCCGGAAAAACGCATGCTGGGCACGAATGTTCGCCTCCCATTGCCTCAATCGATATCCTGCATTCCTGAATGCTCAGTTCTCACAAGGTGTTTCACTGGAACAACCCAACCAGGAATTACGCAACCGGGGCATTCAAATCTGGATCACTCAAAATCAAAATCACGAATTCATTCTGGGAGACTCGCATGAATATTTCAATGAATTTCCAGCAGAGTTCCATTCGGCGCAGATAGAATCTCAAATTGTTGACTATGCGCGAACAATGTTTGTGAATTTGAATTTTCAAATCATCGATCGTTGGTGTGGTATCTATTCTGAGGAATCATCAAACGGAGTTTTTCAATATTCTCCCAGTGAACACATCCATCTCGTCACCGGAATCGGTGGCAAAGGAATGACAACAGGTCCTGGCCTGGCACAGGAAAATATCAACCGACTTTCTCTATAACTAAGCAGCACTCAATGTCTAAAGACGCTACAAAAAAATGGCAACGCATGACCCTTTTGAGTCTGTTCCTGGGTTATCTGGGATACTACATCTGCCGATCCAATCTGGCCGTCGCCACGCCATGCTGTTGCTGAAAGAGTACAAGCCGGTTTCACAAAAAACGACATGGGTACTGTTGCTTCCGTCGGCGTCATGCTTTATGCCCTTGGAAAAATCATTAACGGCTACCTGGCTGACTTTCTCGGCGGTCGGCTGATGTTCCTGACCGGCATGATCTTCTCCATTCTGTTTTCCGTATTGTTTGGCTTGGTTTCGGGTTTAACATTATTCGTGTTCATCTGGGGCTGTAATCGTTTTTTTCAATCGATGGGCTGGGTGGCACTGGTGAAAACCGCATCCCGCTGGTTTCCCGTAGAGCGGCATGCCACCATGATGGCGATTCTGTCGCTCTCGTTCCTGTTTGGCGATGCGTTCGCACGATTCTATCTGGGAAGCCTCATTTCTATAGGCGAGCGATTTTCCAACTTCAGTATTCTGGCAAACTGGCGATCTGTTTTTTTTATTGCAGCCGCTTCCCTCGCACTGATTGCAATCTTTGTTTATCGAACTTTAAAATCGAGTCCGAATGATGTCGGGTTGCCTGAGCCAAATGCAAATTCACTCAATGTGTTTGGCGAGGAAGGAAATCATGCCGAACGTATCTCGATCATAGAAGTTTTAAAGCCATTACTTGCCAGCCCGCTATTCTGGCTGATCTGCATCATGAATTTCAGTCTGACACTGGTGCGTGAAACCTTTAATTTTTGGACACCCACCTTTCTGTATGAAGTTGTAAAGTTTGACATCGGCAGTGCCGCCATTGGCAGTATGCTGTTTCCGCTTGTCGGTGGCTGCTCGGCTTATCTGGCTGGAATCACATCAGACCGTTTAAAAGGCAGGCATGGACGGGTCGTCCTTCCCAGTCTCATTCTGCTCGTCATGTCACTGATACTTATGGCAACGATTGATGTTTCCGGCAAGCCAATTCTGGCACTCACGCTGCTCTCGCTGGTCGCATTTTTCCTGATGGCCCCTTACTCGTTTCTGTCCGGAGTGATGGCGATTGACCTCGGCGGAAAGCGGGGCTGTTCAACAGTCGCCGGACTCGTTGATTCTGCCGGTTATCTGGGGGCCATTCTCTCCGGTCATACTATTGGAATAATCGCCAAAACATACGGCTGGAGGATGGCTTTTGGCGGGCTGGCAGGCATTTGTTGTACCGCCATCATTGCCGGTATTGTCTATTGGCTGATCCAGGAACGGCAAATGAATCTGGCAAATTCTGACTCACCAGAATGGAACACGGAGGCTGCCGATGGCCAAGCATGATCCCCGGGCGATCGTTGAAAAAATTCGCAAACTATTCGATACCAGAGGCAGTTCCATGTATGCCGGTGAACCGGTTACACAGACAGAACACGCGTTGCAAGCAGCCTTTGCTGCAGAACAAACGGGCGAGTCGCCCGAATTGATCGCCGCCGCTTTGCTGCATGATATCGGTCATTTACTCCATCAACATGATGAAAACTGTGCCGAAGAAGGAATAGATGACCTGCATGAATCCATTGGTGCTCAGTGGCTCGTTCAATATTTTCCTGTGGAAGTGACAGAACCGATTCGTCTGCACGTCGCTGCCAAACGATACCGCTGCGCGATCGACGCTGAATATCATTCGCAATTATCTCCCGCATCGGTACTGAGTCTGCGACTTCAGGGAGGCCCCTTTGTGCAACAGGAACGAACCACATTTGAAAGCAATCCCTGGCATGGAGCAGCATTGCGTCTTCGCAGCTGGGATGAAGCAGCTAAAATCCCCGGGTTTGAAACACCGGAACTGAATCATTTTTTAATTTATGTAAAACGCGTATTAGAACAACAAAATCCATCAATTCAATAGAAGAAAGTCATTATGAAATCGATCAAAATACAACTCGTAATTTTTGACTGGGCAGGAACGACCATCGATTTTGGTTGCTTTGCTCCGATCTCCGCATTCATCAAAGCCTTCAAAGCCTGTGGTGTCGAGCTCACGCCGCAGCAAGCGCGTGGGCCGATGGGACTGCATAAAAAAGACCATATTCGCAAACTGTTTCAACTCGAAGCGATTGCAGAACAGTGGAAGCAAGCACATCAGAAATCGTGGTCTGAAGATGATGTCACACAAATTTACGAAACTTTTATGCCTTTACAGGTTGAAGAAGCCGTTCTTTACACTGACCTGGTTCCCGGTCTTTGTGATGTGATTACCAGACTAAGGGAACGAGGAATCAAAATCGGCTCCACAACCGGTTATCCACGAATTGTTGCAGAACCGGTTTTAGAAGCTGCAAAGGAGAATGGTTATTCACCTGACTTTTCCATGTGCGCCGACGAAGTACCTGCAGGGCGTCCTGCTCCCTGGATGATTTATCGAAATATGGAGGCATTGAATGTATTCCCTCCCCGTTCGGTGGTTAAAGTCGGTGATACCGTCCCTGATATTGAGGCGGGGCTAAACGCGGGAACATGGACCGTCGGGTTGACACAAACTGGTAGTGAAGTGGGATTAACTGTGGCCGAATTTGAGGAGTTGGACAGTGCTCAACAACAGACACTGTTACAGACCGCTGAGAACAAACTCAAAGACGCAGGAGCACACTTCGTTATTCCGACCTTGAATACGTTACCTGAAATCATTGATCAAATTGAATCGAGCGAGAACTAAGATGGACCCAGACATTCCCTATCTGCTACTGACACCTGGTCCTTTGACGACAACCAAAAGTGTGCGCAATGCGATGCGTGCTGATTTTTCGACCTGGGATATAGATTATAATCAGCGCGTAGAGGAAATACGTGACCGCCTGGTTGAACTCGCTACAAACTCGCCGGGTTACACATCAGTGCTGATGCAGGGAAGTGGTACATTCGCTGTGGAAGCAACGATCGGCTCGGTGATTTCCCCAGAGGGAAAGTTACTCGTCATCTCTAACGGGGCCTATGGGTCACGCATTTCACAAATTGCCCGGCGGCTGAATATCACACTGCACGAATTATCTTTCCCTGAAATTGAGGCACCCGACCTGGAACAGATCCGCAATTATTTAGCGACCGATCAGCAGATTACTCATGTGGCCATGGTTCACTGTGAAACCACCACAGGCATGTTGAACCCTGCGGCTGAAGTAGGGAAAATTGTTGCTGAATCTGGCAAGGATTATATTCTGGATGCGATGTCTTCTTTTGGTGGGATTCCACTTTCTATGGAGTCGTTTCACGTCGACTATCTCATTTCTTCGGCGAATAAATGTATTCAGGGCGTTCCCGGATTTGGGTTTGTCATCGCCAACCAAAACAAACTGGAACAAACGGCGGGATTCGCCCGTTCGTTGAGCCTGGATTTATTTGACCAGTGGAACGAAATGGAACACAAGGGAGGCAAATGGAGATACACTTCTCCGACTCACGTCGTCTGCGCATTTCTGCAAGCATTGATTGAACTGGAAGCCGAAGGTGGAATTGAAGAAAGGCATGCTCGATATTCGGAGAGCCAGTCAACCTTAGTAGCAGCGATGCAAAAATTGGGACTGCCTGCACTTTTACCGCGAGAATTGCATTCACCCATCATTACGTCGTTTCATTATCCGGAACATCCACAGTTTTCTTTCAACCAGTTTTATGATGAGTTGAAAAAACGCCGGTACGTAATTTACCCGGGAAAAGTCAGTCAGGCGGAAACATTTCGCATCGGAAATATCGGAAATGTTTATCCGTCTGACATGCAGAATCTGGTGAAGGAAATCAGTCAAATACTCAATGCACCCTCTGTTTCTCAAGACAAGATAGAAAAATAATGGAAAAGTACACTTTTCGTTTTTGGATGTGAGGACTATAAAAAAAGGTTCCCGGGGATCTGATTATGTTTGCACTTCAATATAATTATTTCTCTCGATTGTATATAAATCAAACTGGAAACAAGCGGAAAAGCAACTTTATCCATTCTTTCCTTTTATGCCGATAAAAAATATGAGTGAACAATGTAAATCGGTTATCCTGGCAGGCAGTGGGCTTCCCTTGCAACATACCGTTGTCGAACAGCCCGTATTACAACCGGGTGAAGTGCTGGTCAAAATTCTCTGCTGTACCATTTGCGGAAGCGATCTACATACATTTCAGGGCACTCGTTCCACCCCATGCCCTACAATACTGGGTCACGAAATGGTAGGAGAAGTTGTAAGCCTGCACCCGGATTTGCCAAAGATGGATTATCTGGAAAGACGTGTCAATATTGGCGATCGCATTACCTGGTCTGTCGCTGTTTCCTGTAAAAACTGTGAGAACTGCCGTCGTGGACTGACACAAAAATGTACGCATCTTTTCAAGTATGGCCATCAACAGTTAACCGATCAGAATTATTTGAGTGGTGGCCTGGCGAGCCATTGCCATCTGGTCAAAGGCACAACGGTTTTCAAAATTCCTGAATCATTACCTGATTTAATCGCAAGTCCTGCCAATTGCGCTACCGCAACCGTGATGGCAGCCTTTCGCCTAGCCGGTGATATTCAAAATCGATCCGTGTTGATTTTGGGTGCAGGTATGCTGGGAGTGACCGCTTCAGCGGCAGCGCACACAAAGGGCGCTACATCCATCTTTGTAACGGACATCGATCCATCGCGTGTGAAACGTAGTCTGGAGTTTGGTGCAAACCACGCTTTGCTGGTGAAAAAAGAACAGCCACTGCATTCTGAAATTAAACACTTAACCAAGGGGCGAGGCGTTGATGTCGTATTTGACATGACGGGTGTACCCGAAGTCATCGAAAGCGGCCTGGAAGCGATGGCGATTGGCGGACAAATGATTCTTGTTGGCTCAGTCTACCCGGAACGACCGATTCAATTTCCAGCGGAAAATATTGTCCGCAATTTACTCAGACTTGAAGGCATCCATAATTATACCGACCTCGATCTGGCAAACGCTTTGAACTTTCTGGAGCGATATCAAAATACCTATCCATTCCATCGGCTCTGCGAACAGACTTTCTCTCTGGATAACATATCAGATGCGTTTACAGAATCAGCGAATTCTCGATCATATCGTGTCGCCGTTCTACCAGACTGAATCGTTTGGATTAAAAATCGATTTCCGCCGATTCACCGAGACTAATTCCACTGGCACTCTGATTTGCTGATCTGTTGTAACGATTCATGGGTCGACGCTGACCTTTGTTCCGTGGAACGCTCCTGCGTTGAGAACCGGCCTGGGCACTCGGTCTCTGCCCCCTGTTCTGCTGATTTGATAAAGTTCGCGGTGCCTGTTGCGGTTCGGGAGTAAAAGCGGCCGTAGAGCTATTCTGAGAACTCGTTGCATTTCGACCACCGAAAGGAATTCGTGACTCAATCGGAAGTGGACGAGACTTGCGTGCAGAGTTTTCCATCTGGTTCAAGCTGGCCAATGCAGTTTGCTCGCCCGGTAATGATGGAACACTTTCTTCTTCCTGGTCTGGACTCTGTGAACGAATCACGAGGTTTTTGTTCTCGTTGACTGGCGTCTTTTTCTGACTGGTTGCCGCCAGTTGTTGACCAGCAGGAAGCTGTAGCGAAGGACTGCCCGCCATGATCCAGCTACCCCAGCGTTGTTCCAGTTCTTCGACATTCTTGAAACGATACTGTTTTGCAATCGCATCATCCCAGCCATTTTTGTGAGCGTCTTCCAGAAACATTAAATAACGCTTTTTGCCACCCGTCTGTAAAAGATAATCAGCCAGTGAATAGCCCTCCGCATAGAGCGTGAGAACCTGCTGCATTTCAGTTGGATATTCTTTCATTGATAATAGACGTCTGAGAGGAATCCGCTGATTTGTTCCCATGACCTGTCGGTTTAATAATCGTTGACGTTTTCTTTCTGATTCGTGTTCTACAATTGTTGCGGCACCTTCATCAGCCCAGCGAGGAAGCGGACGCCGAAAATGACAGGCAAAAATTGTGTGATTGATTTCATGTGGTAAAACCGAATCCAGAATTCGCTCAAGGGTCCCCTGAATCTGCATGTCCCAGCCAAACACATGGCCACGATCAAACGAAAATGTCGTAGCCCCTCCTGCACCATAATTGCCAACTTTGACTCTGATTGGACAAGGGGCAGACCACTTATTAGGTAATTCGTGGCCTAACCAGGTAATTGCCAGTTCTCTACGATAGATCTCGGCAGCATCACCAATTTGCTTGGCGATTTCAGGTGTTGGTGCATGAGTGATAAAATTGGGTGTTTTGTAACTGGCTCCCATAGAGATGAACGAAGCCAGGAATAATAATACACAGCGACTAAGTTGAGCTTCCATGCCCTCTTGTTCCTTATAGATGTAATCGAAGATGCGGGTCTTCGAATTACAAACTCTCAATAAATTGTTACGGGATAGTTTTGGGTCGATCACTCGAAATGGAGATGTTAGAGATATGATCGCGGTCAGAACTTGTCGTTCTTGTTACCTGAACCATCGTCGGTGAATCCAATTCAGCCGAAAAGGGTTGGGGTCAGGTAACTTTTCTTATTGCAAACCTGAGACCAATGCGTTTAGAAAAGAAGATTCCGCCAGAGAAGTGCCTTGGTGCTGTCATCATAAGTCACATTGTTTTATATACTTGCAGTATACTGTCAAAAGTTTTCTTTCGAAATTTGTATCAAACAAAGGGTGGGACAGGCATTGTAGAAATTGCAATCGACCTGGGACCTCTCATAAAAATGCAGTTTTTACAATTTGTCATTCGAAGGCGGGAATCATTAAAATCGAACCCGGGCAAAGCCCCACCCGAGCAGGAAACCAACCAGCATCAGTATCCCCAGTTCCGTGATACGCTGTGTCTGGTTTTGTGAGGAACTGAATAGCGCCTGAAAAGCAAATCCCAGGACCATCATCAGGCCTGCACCATACTTACCAAAACGTACCCTGATTTCACTCGGGTCAACCTTTGATTCACTGGACACCTCCGAGACAGGCTCAATTGGGGGATCTTCTGATGTCAACGGAATTGCCTTTCCAGGATTCAGGCCTCAATTTCCAGATTTTGTAACTCATCCGCAATCGTCTGTACCAACTGTTCCAGATTTGTGCCTGTCGCTGATGAAATCTGCATTACCGCAGAACCTAATTCTTCTTCCAGTAATTCGGCGACTGTGACAGCTTCGGGAAGCTCACACTTGGTTACCACAATAATTTCCGGACGCTCCATCAAAGAGGAATCATATAAACGCATTTCTTCACGAATCTGGCGGTAGTTCTGAATCGGATCCGTTTGATCCATGGGAGTCGGTTCCACCAGATGCACGAGTACGCGCGTCCGTTCAACGTGTCTTAAAAATTCGTGCCCCAATCCGACACCGGCATGGGCCCCTTCGATCAAACCCGGAATATCAGCCACCACAAACTGGTGATCAAAACCGATGCGTACGAGCCCTAAATTGGGATATTTTGTCGTAAACGGATAGGCGGCGATTTCCGGATGCGCTTTGGAAAGCCGGCTCAAAAGTGTCGATTTACCCGCATTTGGTTTTCCCACCAGCCCGACATCAGCGATCAATTTTAATTCAAGCGAAATATCCCTGTGTTCCCCTGGCTTCCCAGTTTCAAATTCGCGGGGTGTCTGATGTGTGGCTGTTGCAAAATGACGGTTTCCACGGCCGCCATGTCCACCTTTCGCAACGATAACACGATCACCACTCTGTTTCATATCACGTAGAAGATGCCCCCGTTTACTATCCAGTACCAGCGTACCCGGCGGAACCATGATCACTGCATCCTGACCATTTCTGCCTGTTTTCAGACTTCCTTGTCCATGGCCTCCCCGCTCTGCATTCCAATGTTTATGGCCAATAAGGTTCGTAAGACTGCTTACATTTTCATCAGCAAGAATAACGACGTTCCCGCCATCACCACCATCGCCGCCATGTGGACCTCCGCGAGGAACATGCGCTTCTCTTCTGAAACTGGCACAACCATCTCCACCATCGCCGGCTTTACAATATATATCTACACGATCTACAAACATAAAATTATCCGCTTAAAGCAATATTCTATCAATGCTCCATATTCAGAGCACGTTCCGGGATTGATGCATGAGGTTTTCTTTGCCCATCGGAAACACTCAGTTCGAAAAGAAGCCGAATTCCTGCAATTTTTCAATGCCCTTTGTCTATTTTGGATTTCAGAGCAAAGTAAATGTCTTGGTCATTCTCGTTGTTTTTGAGACGGGACGACCTCAAACCTGCAATTCCCGGCATGGCAAATTGAGGAAAGAGAAACCGTCAACGATTACCAAAAAACCACAGGGAAAACTCATTGTAGATGGTCTCATTCAAAATACGAGTGTCGATTCGTGCATTCTTCTACAATCCTGCTCAGGATTTAATGAAAAGGGGAGTTATCACGTTTTTCGTTGAAACAGGCAGAAGTAAAATATTCCCAATAAGCCATTTCAGGATAGTTACTTACGCTTTTTTGGATCTCCCAATTACGGATTTACCCGTTTTGAGCATACTTTTATACTCCCGCTCGCCTGAATAGACCCGCAAGGAAGCGATTAAGGATTGGCAAGATGAGTGCTCTACCTGTTCGATCGATTATCGAATTTTCCCAGTTTGATCAGTTACGTGATGCGCGCGAAATCATTTTCAGCGAAGCAAATGCGCTTCAACAGATGGGCCGCACATTGGGCACCGAGCTTTGTGATGCTGTTGAATTAATCATGTCGCGTCAGGGCTCGGTCATTTTAACAGGCATGGGAAAAGCGGGCCTGATTGCACAAAAAATCTGCGCAACACTATCTTCTACTGGTACTCGTTCCCACTTTCTTCACCCTGCAGACGCGATTCACGGAGATCTGGGTTGTCTGCATGCCGATGATACCATTCTTGCACTTTCCAACAGCGGAGAAACAGAAGAACTAAAACGTTTATTGCCCCTGATTAAAAAACAGAATCTCCCTATAATTGCTATCACCGCGCGCCATACCAGTTCTCTTGGTCAGTCAGCACAGGTGGTGTTGTGTCTGGGAGATTTAAAAGAAGCGGGTCCGCATCAGCTGGCACCTTCAACAACAACGACAGCGATGCTGGCAATGGGCGATGCACTCTCACTTGTGATCAGCAAAGCACGGGGTTTCACACCACTTGAGTTTGCGACTTTTCATCCGGGAGGTAGTCTGGGGCGTCGTCTGACGAAAATCAATGAAGTCATGCGTTCCCGCGATGAATTGCGTGTTACCAGCGAAATCACTTCAATCCGCGAAGCCTTCATCCAGCAGAGTAGCCAGGAACGTCGAAGTGGGGCGATCATGATTGTCGATGAGTCAGATCGAGTGGCAGGTATCTTTACTGATAGTGATCTCGCCCGACTCCTTGAAAAACGACATGACGAACAACTGGATCAACCGATTTCCGAAGTCATGACTGCCTTACCGACTATGATTCAGGATGACGCATCACTGGAAACAGCAATTGAACTATTAAAAGAACGTAAGCTAAGTGAACTGCCTGTCATCAACCGACAACAACAATTAGTCGGCTTGATTGATATTACTGATGTGATTGGCTGACAACCGCAGCGTGATCTCAATGAAATGAATAATCAAACAGCGTAACCCATCTCTATAATTTCCCTTCAGCAAATTAAATTTCCTCAGAGAATGAACAAAATTTTTCTATGACCGGAGCCATTCAGTATAAAAGGAATGGATTATTCGATCGCCTGATATCCAACCGGCTGTTGTTAACCTGGTTCGCAACAATTTCACTTACCGGCGCTTATCTGGTCTATGCGCAGGCTTTGCGCCATGTCATTAAAGAAAAAGTGATTCGTCGGGAATTCCCTAAAGAGGCGTTTACCTCTCCTGCTTATGCGACAGGAAATAACGAAAAAGCCAAAAAATTTCTCCCTGAAAATTCCTGGGCTGCCGATGCGCGCTATCAATTTCAAGATGAGAACGTTTATGTTTATACCGAGAAGTGGGAACAGGAAGAGGAAAACAAAGCTGCGCGCATGAAACCATTTGCGATGCTAATGTTTGATCAGAAAAAAGGACAGACAGAGCAACCTTTTGCATTGATGAGTCAAGAGGCATTGATTCGATTTGAATTGCCCTTCGGAGTCAAACATACAGATCCCGGTAGAATGATTGCCGGCTCGCTGGAAGGCGAGGTAAAAATTACAGGCCCCAATGGTTTGATTATATACGGCCGTAATTTCTTCTATGATGAATCATCGATGAATATCTGGAGTGATCATGAAGTCCGTTTTGCGTATGAAAACCATCAGGGAATCGCGCGAGGCATTGAAATGAAACTGATTCCTGCCGCAAACAAACCGAAAGAACTCAAGCCGGCAGCAGAAGGTATTCGGGAAATAGTACTCAGACGTGATGTGCATATGAAGCTGGCACTGAAAAAAAATCAGAAGCTGGCAAAAGGTGATCCATCACAATTTGCTACGATCAAAAGCACAGGCAGCTTTACTTTTAATCTGGAAACAAATCAGGGATCATTTACAGAAGACGTGCGCGTCTATCATCCGACAAGCTCTCATCAGGCAGATACTCTACAATGTGACCAGTTGAACCTGCAGTTTGTTCGGAAAGCAGAACCAAAAACGAATACGGACATTCCACAAACAGATCCTGAGTCAAGCATCCGTCATACCGGTGGTAACCTGAAATTTCAGCAACTGGTCGCTACTGGCAGAAATGTCACACTCATTTCAGAAGAAAACCAGTTCACAGGCACGATGACCAGACTTTCTTACAACGAAGAAACCAAAACCATCGTCCTATCCGATGAGAGAGAGGTTCGCGTTTTACAGCAGTCATCCGAACTCAGATGCCCTGAAATTACGATCTTACAGAATCAGGAAGGGCAACTGGAAACAATTACCTGTAAAGGAGCAGGCTGGATGAAACACCGCGATCCCAAAACCGGACAGCTGGTGATCGCAGCCCAATGGGCCCGGCAAATGAAAAAATCCGTCGATCCCAAAACAAAACTGGAGATGGTGGAGTTAGAAAAACAGTGCATCGTCCGACAACCGGCCGAAGAATTTGCGTTAGCAGCACAAATGATTCGTCTGTGGCTAAAAGGGGATCTGCCTACATTGAAAAAAATGGGTCCAGCAAAACAGGGATCGGAGAAGTCCGAGTTGAGTCGCTCTCAAAAGATGCAGAACAAATTCGATCCGCATAAAATGATTGCGGAACAGGATGTTGCCATCTATAGCCCGAAACTCAGAGGAAAAACGAAACGACTCGAAGTCTGGTTCGGACCGGTGGCTGCGCCACAATCGGCTCCGAATGCCCCCGTCGGAATTCAAAGAACGCCACAGCCATTAGTTCCAACAGTGAAACAGGTTGCTTTTGCTGTAGACGATCCGATCCTTTCGTTAAAAGGATCCAAGTCAACTCAAACCCAGACGTTTGCCCTCAATCAGACTGGTCCCTTCTCAAACAGACAAATCAATACTGCCCCTGCTGGTAACAGTCCGACTGTTGATGAGAAGGAAGGACAGGCAAAAGTTCATCCACACAAGAATTCATCGACTCAGTCTGATAAAGATCCATCGCATCTCTCATCAGAGCCAGTGATGGTGATTGCAGATTTGATGAGATTGCGAGTGACAAAAAATTCGCTTGGGAAAGCCGTCGTGGAAGAAGTCTGGACGGAAGGACATATTTCTGTCCAGCAAATGCACGGCCAGGAAAAACCGTTGCACATTACCGGTAACAAGTTGCATATTCAAAATAAAGGTGATAACGACCAGATACTGCACATTACGGGCAGCCCGGCTAAAATCAATGAACGCGGGTTTCAGATTGAAGGGGAGAATATTTTTCTTTTTCAACGCGAAAATCGTGCCGAAGTGCGAGGCAAAGGGTTGTTGCTCTTGCCTGTACGTGGTGATAAAAAACTGGGCGGAGGCCTGTTATCAGGTGCAGAGGAAATTCCCAAAGACAGTAACCTGATTCAGCCTGCTCAGAAAAATTCGAATGATCAGGACAACGTTCTGGAGATACACTGGGACCAGGAGATGGTCTTCGACGGACTGACAGCAAATTTCTTCGGAAAAGTGCGCACAAACATGGGTGACAATCGGCTCCGCTGCCAGGAAATGGATGTCATTCTTTCGGATCGAGTTTCGTTCTCAGAGAAAAAAACGAACAAGCAGAAACCCGCAGTGCATTTCATAACCTGCCGCGATGGTGTTGAAGTCGAAAGTAACGAATATCTGGAGAATCGACTCATCGGAATTCGCCGTGCCAGTTTCTGGCAGATGAACGTCGACCGGAAAACCGGTGATGCGGAAGCACGTGGTCCTGGCTGGCTGGTATTGTGGAGACGAGAAAATCCCGGACAGTCCCGCTCACAGACAAAAGTCTCACAAGCAAATCTGCCTCAGAAGACTGACAGTGACAGTTGGACTTACACTCGTATTGATTTTAACGGAAAAATGAGCGGCAATGTTTCGCAACGGAGTACGACCTTTGACGATCTTGTGCGCATTATCTACGGCGGTGTGAAACGACCTTTGGATACGATTGATCGCGATAAACTACCACCCGGTGCTGGTTGGATGCGCAGCAATAGTTTGAAACTGATCCAACATGAACTGAACGGCAAGAAAAAGAAATTTATTTCGATGCTGGCCAAAGGGAATGCTGAAGTGGAAGGCAATACACTCATCAAAAACAAGAATGCACCTGTGAATCAACCATTTAGTGCTCAAGCAGATACGATCAGCTTTGATGAGTCAAAAGATTTATACACATTTCGCTCTTTTGGTAGCCGCAAAGCAACACTCCGTCGTTTTTCAGAGGCAGGCAGTACCCCAACGATGAACGTATCGCAGCAAATTGAATTCTCACCTGCACATGATCGTGTTACCCTGCACGGCGTAACTGTGATTCAGGGACTACCCTGACAGAATCACAGGGAATCTGAAGATTAATTCTTTTTTCCTCCCGTAAACTCGCCTACAATTCAATGCTATATCATTTTCTGTACGGTGTTCTCTATCCTGGATACTCTTCTCGCATAGTTGCCTTCAGGAATTAATAAGGAAATTTATTAACCATGCCTGTGCAAAGTCCCTATTCAGGAATTCAAGCCCCATCACCCTGGTTTCTGGCGGGACAGATTACAGATTCAACTATCGGGAATGGTTACTGCTATCTGCGTTGCCTCTTGTTTGTTATCTGCATGATGCTGTTAACGTCAAGTAGTGTTGCACAGAATCCCAGCGCTCTGCTGACATATCAGAAACAGCATGCAGACCTGAATCATAAATTTGAGCTTGAACTGAAAAAACTTTCTCAGAGCTGTCAGCAGAACCAACAGCAAGACGGTGTGCAGACCATAGCTCAGTTGTTGAAAGATTTACAAAATCTTGATCCGCAGTCGAATACACTTCCCACGATTGTACGTGCCGACATTCCCATTAGTTTGCCAGCAGGAGAACGTCGCTGGCGATTGAAGCTGCGCAGCCTGCAGGAACAACAGGCGAACGATCTGTTTATCTTTTCCCGGAAAGTATTACATGCCGGCTTTCCCAGCTTTGCTTATGACCTGATTCTGGAAACGGCCTTTCTTAACTCCGACCATCGATCGGTCAGATCGATTCTTGGTTATGTACGCAATGGCAATGAATGGTCCACTCCTTTTGAAAAGGAAATGCAACGTCGAAAATATGAGTGGCATCAAAAGTTTGGCTGGTTACCGGCCGCCCACATTGCCCGCTATGAAAAAGGCGAAAGGTTTGTTAAAGGACGCTGGAAGTCGGCAGCACAGGAAGCAGAAATCAGGCGTGACTTCCGTAATGCCTGGGAAGTCCGCACCGAGCACTTTCTGATTAAAACCAATCACAGCCTTGAAATGGGTGTCAAACTGGCAACGGAGATGGAAGATTTTTATCGTTATTTTCATCAGACATTTGTCGGATTTTTTAATACGCCAGATCAACTGACCAGGCTGTTTCAGGGAGCCAGAAATGTCTTCCAGAGAAAAAAGAACCATCAGCATGTCATGCATTACTACCGCACACGCGATGAATATGTGCAACGTTTACAGAAAGAGATTCCACAGATCGGGCTGACCCACGGCATTTATCTGTTTGGTGACCGGATTTCCCATTTTTATCATCGACCCGATGCAGAAGGGGACCTGGGAACACTCTATCATGAAGCAACACACCAACTGTTCTATGAAACAGGTACCATTCAAAAAAACAGAGAAGTCGGCGAAAAAAACCATTTCTGGGCGATTGAAGGAATTGCCTGTTACATGGAATCATTTGAGAAAAAAGAGGATCTGTTTCGAGCTGGAAATCCCGATCATATCCGCTTCAATGCTGCCCGCTATCGTCTACTGGAAGACGCTTATTATATTCCCCTGGAAACGTTTGCTGCTATGGGCCGCAATTCATTTCAAACCAGCCCCAATATCAGTCGTAACTATAGTCAGGCATCAGGACTGTCCCATTTCTTCATGCACGCGAACAACAAAAAATATCGGGATGCCTTTATCAATCAGATGACTCAGCTTTACAGTTTCAACTCTCGAATTCGCAATAATGCCAAAACTCTGGAAGAATTAACGGGGGTTTCATATTCTGAACTCGATCGTATGTATAAGGCATATTCCGCCGCGCTACAGAAAGAGCTTGATGAACGTGCCTTAAGCTTACAAACCCGGCAGGGTGCTCCATCGAATTAAGGCGAGGAGACAGATTTTATCAATTCGAGTTTCAAAATGATTGAATCTGAAAGTACACCATACTTTGTGAAGGAAGCGTTTTCAGTTCAGAAAGCCGCGCTCTCTTAATTCCTGAATGTTTCCCGGAGCGCTTTCCCAGACGCGTTCAGCGGCATAGCGCATAATGGCAATGCCCCCCATTCCCGATGGTGCACTCAAAATGGCAACGTGCTCTTCCTCTTCATCATCCAATTGCTGATTCAGTTTGGCAACTGCCTCTTCGATGCTATCGCTCACGATTCGCTCAGGACCACTGGTATTCGCAAATTTAAGATTCGAAAAACCGGCTGTCCGAGATAACAAAAACGCAGCCATATCTGCTTCTTCCTGTTCCTCGAAGAAGTTTCGAAACTCAGGCTCCATACCGTCTGGCGTAATAATCGTAGGACGCGTGATTTGAACTTCTCCTTTACGAATACTCACCGTGGAACCGCGCTCCGCTGCGCCACATACCAGATAATACGGTAGATTTTGATCCCCAAATGTAAACAACGAAAAATTAACAGGGCGTTCAATTTGGACTTGCGTCCATATTTCGAAGAATCGTTGTTCGTCGAACTCGTGAGAAAAATTCATCAGGCTCCAACCATGGTGAACGAAAATAAGATGCAGAGTGAAACTTCAAGATTAAGAGGTGAGCTAGCTTAGTTTATTCAACTTACTGACGCGACCGACTGTAACCCACTCGGTCACAAACAGATTGCCATCTTGATCAAAACAGGCATCATGTGGATGAATAAACCGCCCTGCAACCCAGGATTCGGGTTGTTTTCTGATCTTAAAACCGTCCAATACCTGCTTTGTCCAGCTCGGATCATAACCTAAATGTGTGATCACTTTATTGTCCCTGTCAAACAGTGTCACACGGGCGTGTAAATCAGAAACGACCATCACATCGCCTTGAATATCAATATCGGCGGGAAAGCTGACTGAATTAACAAACCCCAGATGTTTCCCATCCAAAGTGAAATATTGTAATCGGTGATTGGCACGATCACAGACTGCAATCTTTGGTTCGCCCGCGCCTCGCTCGTCCAACCACATGCCATGTGGCGTTAACATTTTGCCAGGCTCAGTCCCACTGCCACCCCAGCTGAATTCGAACCTGGCGTCTTTCGAGTATTTATGAATATAATGCGATCCATAACCATCTCCGACATAAAATCCTCCATCAGGGGCAAAGGCGATGTTGGTAGGACTGTAGCGATTTTTTGCGTTCTTGTAATGTTCGGGAGTCGCAGGACGACTGATCTTCCAGACGACTTCTCCTTTCAGACTGGTCTTGGCAACCACTCCATGTTTTGTATCAGAGAGATACAGATACTCTTCATTTCCTTCTTTGCGAACATCAATCCCGTGACCACCACCATGATATTCCTTGCCAAACGATCGAACGAACTTTCCTTCCGGACTGAAGACAACGATGGCATCCATGGGCGTCCTGGTCTTGGATCGATGTTTTATATAGATCAATCCTTCCCCATCAACACAAACACCATGCGTCTCTCCCCACTGAATATGTTTGGGAACTTCACCCCAGCCATGTATGGCCTCATACTTGAATTCTCCCTCACCCAATACCGGATTCTTAACCCCGGCTTTATCTTCGGCTCCAAGAATTGCAGGCGCGAAAAAGCCTCCTGCCATTGTAGCGCCGGCAGTCTTAAGAAAAGATCGACGTGAACTTGAATTATGTGAACGCGACATTGAATTCTGATCCATAGGATTCGTACCTGTAAATAAAGAATATCAAACACATTTTGATTTCAAGAGGATTCGTAATACCTTTACTGTTCCTGATGCTAACCCGATCTTAACGGACACAATGTCCCAATCTCAATTGTGGATCGCAAAAAATAGGGTATTCTGAGAATGTTCTCCGCAGATCAGGCAGGTGATTGTGTCTCGTGAGAAGAGTTACGGTAATTTCGATGGCCTTCTGAATGCAGATGTGGTATGAGATGAAAACAAAGTGATACGTTACATATGGGGCCTGTTCAGACTTTAATTTCATTAATTCCGTCTCATATTCTGCGACCAGGAATGGAATACTATGAACCGATTGCAAGCTTTGTCTTTTTTGTCCACCATTATCACAGGAACCTTACTTATCAGTTACAGGTCTCCCGATGCACTCGCGCAGCCGAAGGACTCCCGCACTCTGCAGATCAACTCTGTATTGGTCAGTCTGATTGAACAAGTTGAAGTTCCCGCGCGCGAAATTGGTCAGCTCAATGAAATGCGCGTCAAAGAAGGAACATCAGTCAAGGCAGGACAGGTGCTGGCACAGATAGAAGATTCAGAAGCAACCTTACTTCTACAGCAGACTAAACTCGAATATGAAATGTCCAAACTGAAAGCGGAAAACGACGTCAACATTCGCTTTGCCCGCAAGGCACACGAAGTGGCTGTAGCAGAGTTACGGCGCGCAGAAGATTCCATCAAAAAATATCCGAAGAGTATTTCCAAAACGGAGCTGGATCGCCTGAAACTCACTGCAGAAAAAGCGGAGCTGGAAATCGAACAGGCCACTGAAGTCGCAAAGACATCTCGGCTGGAAGCCCAGTTAAAACAAAACTCAGAAGAAATTGCTTCTCTGGCTGTTCAACGACGAAGAATTGTGGCGCCGATTTCGGGAATGGTCGTTCAGATTATGACCAGAAAAGGAGAATGGGTGCGCCCCGGCGAGACGGTACTTCGAATCTTAAAACTGGACCGACTGCGCGCGGAAGGGTTCGTGAATGCATCTCGGCTGCAGGGGCTGAATCTGAAAGGCCTGCCTGTTGTGCTTGTTGTGAATCAGGGAACAGAAAATGAGCTTTCGTTTCAGGGAAAAGTTTCATTTGTCAGCCCTGAAATCAAT
This sequence comes from uncultured Planctomycetaceae bacterium, assembly GCA_942492165.1. GTDB lineage: Bacteria > Planctomycetota > Planctomycetia > Planctomycetales > Planctomycetaceae > Gimesia. Next base: position 17,463 of record CALOEF010000075.1, on the reverse strand, counting down.
CCGGTCAATCATCAAATTCGTGTCTGGGCGGAAATTGAAAACCCCGATTTCAAACTTAAACCGGGGATGAGCGCATCCCTCATCATCAAATCATTCCCACTCGATTGAGAAAGCCATTATTGCTGCCATGTCGATCAGCCCTCCCGACTTTTCGAACCAACCGCTGCGACTGCGAATGAGAGCCGACCTGAATATTCAACAACTGTTATTCGGCGGCAAAAAATATTGGGGCATAAAAGACCCAGTTTCGTTGCAATACTATCAACTGCGGGATGAAGAATTCTTTATTCTCAAATTATTGAATGGAACTTCTTCTTTTGATTCGATTCGGCGGCAATATGAACAACAATTCCTGCCTCAGAAACTGGAAGCCACTCAACTACAGGGGTTTTTGTCTCGCCTGCACCAGGAAGGGCTTATCATTGCAGATGCTTTTGGGCAGGGTGAAATTCTGTTGGAGCGTCGTACTAAAAAACAGACACAGAAATTTCGCTCTCAGTTTACGAACCCGCTGGCCATTCGTTTTCGAGGTATCGACCCTCACCGTTTCCTGAACTGGTTACAACCCTGGACAGCGCTCTGCTTTCGTCCCTTGTTCTTATCAGCCGCACTGATTTTGATGTCGGCTGCTTTAAGTTTAATTTTCCTGCAACTGGACGCGGTCATTGCTCAGCTGCCTGAATTTTCCACTTTCTTCGAAGCAAAAAACCTGCTGTTACTCGGCATCAGTCTGTCGCTCGTTAAAGTATTACATGAGCTGGGTCATGCAATGGCCTGCAAACATTTTGGAGGCGAATGTCATGAAATGGGAGTCATGCTACTGGCATTCATTCCCTGCCTGTATGTCAATGTGAGTGATTCCTGGACCATGCCTGATAAATGGCACCGTATTATCGTGAGTGCTGCAGGGATTTTGGTCGAACTCGTCATTTCTTCTCTATGTGTCTTTCTATGGTGGTTTTCCTATCCCGGGCTATTTCATTCACTTTGTCTGAATATTGTTTTTGTCTGTTCGGTCAGTACATTATTGCTGAACGGGAATCCCCTGCTGCGCTATGATGGCTACTATATATTGCTGGATCTTCTGGAAGTACCCAACCTGAGGCAACGTGCTCAATCGATTGTTTCGAACCGCCTGCACCACTGGTTCTTCGGACACAAAGCAGACGTGCTATTGAAAGAACCAAAGCGTCTACGAAGATTCCTGTTTTTTTACGGAATCGCGTCGGTTGTATACCGCTGGTTTATTGTCTTTGTGATTCTGATGGTTTGTTATTATGTATTGGAGCCTTATGGCCTGGAAGTCATAGCTCAAATACTGGGAGCTTTTATTCTGATGGGAATGTTAATTGTGCCCTTGAAATCTGGTATTAGCGAAATTCAATCTTATTCCAAAGCAGGTCAAATTCGATGGCGACGATTTTGTATTCGCAGTTTGTTTACGTTGAGTTTGCTCGGATGCCTGCTGTTGATTCCTCTGCCTCATCGCATTTCCGCCCCCGCATTGATTGAATTGAAGAATGCCAAGCACGTTTACGTTGTGACTCCCGGTTTCCTCAAAGCGGCGGCAACTCCTCAAACGGTATTGCAGCAGGGTTCGCTCATTGCAGAATTACAAAATGATGAAATTGAGTTAGAAACTCTCAAACTGAGCGGGCAAATCAATGAACAGCTTATTCGCATTACGACTCTGGAGAAACGTCAACTAGATGACCCCGAGGCAGCCCGGGAACTTCCCACAGCGAAAGAACAGCTGGCCGACCTGAAAGATCAACTGCAGCAACGTCACACCGACCTGCAGCGGCTCAGATTAACAGCCCCCGTCTCTGGCACACTGATTCCTGCAGCACAAAAAAAGAACTTCGTGGATGAAGAATCATTTTCCAATTGGTCCGGTTCACCACTGGATCAGGAAAATCGGGATTGTTTCCTGGAAAGAGGAACTCTGCTCTGTACTCTTGGCGATCCGGATCAGCTTCAAGCACGCTTGATAATTGATCAGGAAGCGATCGAGTATATCGAAACAGGCCAGCCGGTTCGCATTCTGATTGATGAATATCCCGGCAAACTTCTGAAGGGAACGATTCAAGAAATTGCCGAAATTGATATTGATGAATTGCATCCCAATCTGGTTCATCGTGAAGAAGTCATTACGGAGGCTGATACAAAGGGAAAACATCAATTGAGTAACACATCTTACCTGGCATTGGTTACGCTTGCTCCCTCCTCAGAACGACCTCTGATTCATTCTGTCGGTCAGGCGAAAATTGCTGTTTCTTCCGAGTCTCTGGGGCAAAAAGCCTATCGACAACTCCGTAAAACCATCCGCCTGTTCCAGTAAACGGGCTCCGGGACCCATTCGCCAACCCCCTATTTTAACAAGTGAATCAAGCCTCAGATCGCCATTTCCAGATTGACGCAGACTTGCTAAAATTCTGCGATTCACTGTAAAAAATAACACGTTTAATCTAAAACAGATACCATCCCGTCCGGCGGCAAGGAGGCTTCCCGATGACCGATCCTAATCATGCCTTTCCCACATTCAACATCACCGTACTCGCTGGTGGAGAATCGGCGGAGTCTGATATCAGTCTCTTAAGTGGTGAAAATGTTGCACGTGCCTTAGAGGCACGCGGACATCAGGTCAACGTGATTGATCCTTCTCTGGTTGATCTTGAATCTAATGACTGGTCGCAGTGTGATGTGGTTTTTATTGCCTTGCATGGGACCTATGGAGAAGATGGTCATATTCAATCAACATTAGATCGACTGGGAGTTCCCTATGCAGGCTGTGACGCTCCCACGTCTAAACTGGCATTCAGCAAATCGGCATCTAAAGAGCGATTCATACAACATAACGTCAATACGCCGTCATATGTATTGATCCACCAGTCCGATGATGCACAACGCATCGAACAACACGCACGATCCATGGGTTACCCATTGGTTGTAAAGCCCGATGCGCAAGGATCCAGTCTGGGTGTGACTATTGTGAATACACCCGAAGAATTACCTCAGGCGTTAGCACGTTGTTTCCATTATGATTCATTTGGAATTTTGGAATCGGCCATCAAAGGCTCGGAATGGACAGTCAGTCTGATCGATGATCAGCTGCTTCCTCTCATTCAGATCAAAACTCCACACGAGTTTTTCGATTATGAAGCAAAGTATCAGGAAGACTCAACACAATATCTGTTCGACTTCGAATTGCCTACGAATGTCGTTCAAGCGATCACAAAAGCCGGCGAGAATGCCTGTGAGTCTCTGGGGACAACCGGTATTGTCCGCGTTGATATCCTCGTCGATCGCTTTCAGCAGCCCTGGGTTCTGGAAGTAAATACGATTCCCGGATTCACTGATCACTCGCTTGTTCCCAAAGCGGCTGCTAAAGCCGGTATTGATTTTGGCGAATTGTGTGAACGGTCTCTCATTAAATGCCTGACAAAAACAGCAAACAAGCCGCAAAATTGACACAGTTTAACCAACTGGCCTGTTTCGACCAGGAATATCTGCTTTTCTGTGGAGCGCCACAACTCGACAAGCCTGAGATTGCGATAATCATATAGTGAGAGTCCTGCCCCGCTTCTTCGATCGCATTATTTGACAAACAAGAACATATGAGCCGAAAAGCACCCAAAAAACGACCCGCGAAAAAAAAGGTCGAAGTCATTGAGGAAGAGGAAGAACTCGAAGAAGAAGCTTCTGTGCTAAGCCCTTCCTCCCTGATTCAGATGCTTTTCCGTCCCAGAGTTCTGCTGGTACTGGCAATCACCGCTTCTGCCTTATTTTTTTTCCAGAAACTCAAAAACCAGCTACCTGACTTGTCTCAGCGCGAAGAATACCAGATTGAGACCAATGACATCGCCTTGATTCCGGCCCCACCACATTACGTGCCCATTGATGTCATCGATCAGGTCATCAAGCTAAATGAACTTCCTGATCAATTATCGCTGCTCGATCAGAGTCTGGTGAATACAATCGCCCAGGCATTTCAAAAACATCCCTGGGTACAAAAAGTAGTTTCGGTACGAAAAACAAATACTGTGGAAGTCGAAGTATTATTCCGCAAACCAACGGCTATGATTAAACTGAAACAAGGTCTATTCCCGGTTGACAATGAAGGAGTTCTGTTGCCGCCTGAAGACTTTTCTGTTTCAGATGCGCGGCGTTATCCAGTAGTCACTGGAATCCGATCCATTCCGGAAGGACCCGCAGGAAGTTCCTGGGGTGATTTGACAGTCACCGGAGCAGCCCAGCTTGCAGAAGCGCTCGGCCCTCATTGGAAGGAACTCGACATCGTTTCCATCGAAGCACCGCCGCGAACAACTGCGGAACTTTCTCTGGATGATCTGATTTACCGACTGATTACCTCAGGCGGCTCCGAAATCGTCTGGGGCCGTTCTCCGAAAAGCCAACGCAGGGGAGAGCTACGCGTCGATCAGAAAATTGGCAAGCTGGAGAAATACTATCGCGACTACGGTGGCTTTGACCGCCCACACGGTCCGTATGAAATTGACATCCGTCATTGGCAGGAAATTTCACGTCGACCACTCAAGCAGCAAAGCAGACGCCGCAGCCTGATCCAACGCTGAGGTTGAGATACAAACAGGCTATCAGTGGGCATGATTTTTTGGACTCAATTTAGAATTGCACTTTGGTCTATCTCACGACAAAGTGTTCGCTCCGCCTTCCGCTTGTTTTACTACTATTTCTTCAACTTTGTCTTCAATTATGTATTTGGTTCTTAGCTTTAAGAAAGGCGACTCAATAAACCGGAAACTCAGGTAGCCGAAAGGCACCATCAACAAAAAACCCAACACAGAATAACAACAGGCAATATAGAAATCAGACACGGGTCCGATGTACCTGATCATGAGAAACATCATGAACTTGTAGAAAAAAAAGTGGAGCAGATAGATCGAATAAGAATAGGTGCCGATCAATGCAATAAATCGAGATATCTTACCGCTGGAATGTGAAAAAGAATTATCGTACCAGGCTATTAGTAGCGCATAAGCCAGACCTTCAAACGTTGGCAGATAGACCCAGACAAGTCGGTTTGAAGGGTTGGAAGGATTGTTAGTAAAACCTCCGGCTTGATCAAAATACCAGTAAAAAATGGAGAACGCTGCGAAGCCACTTATGGCTAAAAAATGGCGTCCTGTGATGTGTGCCCGCATTTGAAACGCAATCATCCCAAACAGGAACTGGTCAATGCGTCCAAAAATCGTCCAGTACGCGATATCTTGAATGTCTCCGATTACTTCGCGCAATAATAATCGGAGCAGAATCGCAAAACAGATTACGATACCAAGAGAATATTTCGATTTACGTGAAAGATATAATAAAATCGGCAGTAGCAGATAGAAATGAAATTCAATCGCGATGGACCAACCCCCGTTTGGCAGAGTTGGCATAATAATTCCGTCACGAAGTTCTCGAAAATAGACGGAAAGATCTTCACCTTTCAAATACTTCTGGAAACCGAAAACAATCATTACAAACAGCAGCAATGGGGCAAGTCTTAAAAAACGGTTCCATAAAAATGAACCGTATTTTATTTTCTTCCCATCGAGTAACTTCGCGAATAGATACCCACTGAGCGTCATGAAAAGTGCAACACCTGTGTGCCCTTCATTGATCAGCGAAAGTGGAAAAAATTTCGGAACGTAAGTAAGGGGAATCACAGAATGGATGAAATGCCATGAAAAGACCATGAACGCAGCGAGCGCCCTGAGATGGTCTAACCCTATATAGTATTGTCCTGTTGATGATTTCATATCTCTGAATCTACCACTGGCTCGATTACTTAACGTTCAAACTGCTCTGCAACTGCCAGCTGTAAGCAGCTCATGTCTTTTAAAATCAGGCACAAACGAATTGCAAGAAAATTGTTTCTACTCAGGAAACAAAAATTCATCTATTTCATATTTGGTCCTGTCGTAACGTTCATTCGAACAATTTACTATTCTGATTCAGTAAAAGGTCTAAACCAAATGTCCACTGGCCAGAACGAGCCTGTCCGATCAGGAACCAGAGCGAATGGCCCAAAATTCCGGAGTGGATTTTACTTTCGCGCAATTTAAAGTGATTAACAGAATCTGATCTGATTGATTTTCGCTCTTTTCCCTCTTTGATAAGTTGAATAAATGAACGATCCGGGTTCTGATAGGAAGCATTCGTCCGTTTGTTGACTTCAAAAAAATAGTGACCTAAAATCGCTATCTTAGCATTGTTTAATAATTCGACAGAAACAGAGGAGAGAATCGAGTCTCCGATCCTGCGATATCAGGTCGTTGATCAGCATTTTTCGGTTCTTATTTCGCTCGCCAAATAAAACAAAGGGGAATGACAACGATGAGTGACCAGGCTAACGAAAACATTGAAAGTGTTCTTCAGGAAACTCGATCATTTCCGCCGCCAGCCGAGTTTGTGGAACAGGCCAATATCTCCAGCATGGAAGAATACCAGGAACTCTGGAACCGGGCCAAAGATGATCCCGCCGGCTTCTGGGGCGATCTGGCACAAGGTCTGGAATGGTCTCAGCCTTACGATAAGGTTCTCGAAGGAGAGATGCCTGAAACCAAATGGTTCACGGGCGGCAAGATCAATGCTTCGGTCAACTGCATCGACCGTCACCTCGACAGCTGGCGAAAAAACAAAGCGGCGATTATCTGGGAAGGCGAGCCCGGCGATACCCGCGTGCTGCGTTACCAGGACCTGTACCGCGAAGTCTGCAAGTTCGCGAACTGCCTGAAAAAGCTGGGCGTTGAAACCGGCGACCGCGTCACCCTGTATATGCCCATGGTTCCCGAACTGGCCATCGCCATGCTGGCCTGCTCCCGCATCGGGGCGACACATTCGATCATCTTCGGCGGTTTCAGTGCCGATGCCATCGCCGATCGCAACAACGACGCACAGGCCAAACTGGTCATCACCGCCGATGGCGGCTGGCGTCGTGGTAAGAACATTCCGCTCAAAGAAGCCGTCGACAAAGCCTGGAAAAATCGCCCAGTGTCGAAAAGGTCGTCGTCTACCGTCGCACCGGCTGTGAAGTCGATATGGTTCCCGATCGTGACTACTGGTGGCACGATCTGATGGAGGACGTTTTCGCCTGAATGCGATCCCGTGGAGCTCGACAGCGAACACCCGCTGTTCATCCTCTACACTTCCGGAAGTACCGGCAAACCCAAGGGCGTGCAGCACTCCACCGGCGGTTACCTGCTGGGAACCATGATGACCTCCAAGTGGGTCTTCGACCTCAAAGAAGACGACACCTACTGGTGTACCGCCGACATCGGCTGGATCACCGGTCACAGCTACATCGTCTACGGTCCCCTGGCCAACGGTGCGACCACCGTGATGTACGAAGGGGCTCCCAACTGGCCCGATGAAGGTCGCTTCTGGGAAATCGTCGAGAAAATACCAGGTTAACATTTTCTACACCGCACCGACGGCCATCCGTGCGTTCATTAAGTGGGGCGATGAATGGCCGAACAAATACGATCTGTCCAGCCTGCGTCTGCTGGGAACCGTTGGTGAACCGATCAATCCCGAAGCCTGGATGTGGTATCACACTATCATCGGACAGGAACGCTGCCCGATTGTCGATACCTGGTGGCAGACCGAAACCGGCGGCATCATGATGAGCCCGCTGCCCGGCGTGACCGCCACCAAACCCGGCAGTTGTACGACTCCCCTGCCCGGCGTTGTGCCTGATATCGTCACCGCAGAAGGCGAAAGCCTGGGCGACAACCAGGGCGGTCTGCTCGTGATGCGTCAACCCTGGCCACACATGCTGCGAACCCTGTACGGCGACCACGAACGGTTCAAAGACGTCTACTTCAGCACCATTGAAGGCTGTTATCTGGCTGGCGACAGTGCCCGCCGCGATGAAGACGGTTACTACTGGATCATGGGTCGCATCGACGATGTGATCAACGTTTCCGGTCACCGACTGAGTACGATGGAAGTGGAAAGTGCCCTGGTTTCACATCCGAAAGTTGCGGAAGCAGCCGTGGTTGGTTTCCCGCATGAAATCAAAGGGGAAGGCATCTGCTGCTTCGTCACAGCAACCACAGATGATGGTGGCGATGAGTTGAAAGCAGAACTCAAACAGCATGTGCGAACTCAGATTGGTGTCGTCGCGACTCCCGATGAAATCCGATTTGCTGCCGCACTGCCGAAAACCCGCAGTGGTAAAATCATGCGACGTCTGCTGCGTGATATCGCCGCCGGTCGGGAAAGTACGGGCGACACCACGACGCTGGAAGATTTCAGCGTCATCGCGAATCTTAAACAAAAGGATGAATAACGACTCGCGGACTCAGAAATCCATCGTAAATATTGTGCAGTAGCACACAACCAATTTCGCAGGATGGCAGCTTTAGAACCATCCTGCTGTTTGTTTACAAAAAGTCGAATAAAGGTGTTCTGATGGCTGATGATCAACTCTCTCAACTGTTTGAGCAGGTACGTCAAGGATCACTTTCTGTTGAACAGGCTGTGTCGCACTTTGCAAACCAGCAACAGCAGAAATCAGCGATGCTTGGTTCAGCAAATATCGACCTTGATCGTCGCTCACGTTGTGGATACCCCGAAGTTGTCTACTGTGAAGGTAAAACGCCCGCCTCTCTTGTTGAAATTTTTTCTGCATTACTGGAAGCACAACAACGTTGTCTGGGAACACGTATTTCGAAAGAACAGGCCGAAACAGTCCTCAAGCAATTTCCGCAGGCCATCTATAACCAGACGGCCCGCACGATACGCATTCCGGAAAAGGATGCTGCCATTGATGAAAAACTCATTACGGGCGAAATCGCAGTGTTGACTGCGGGAACCAGTGATCGTAGCGTGGCGGAAGAAGCCATCGAAACGCTGACCTGGATGGGTTATGAACCTGATTTCATCCTCGATGTGGGAGTGGCAGGACCTCATCGATTGCAGGAACAATTACCGCGATTACAAAACGTTTCCGCGATTGTTGTTGCCGCAGGTATGGAGGGAGCGTTACCTTCAGTTGTCGGAGGCTGGGTCTCCTGCCCGGTAATTGCGGTTCCCACCAGCGTTGGTTACGGCGCGAGTCTGGGTGGCATCGCGGCGTTGCTGGGTATGTTAAACAGTTGTGCGGCCAACGTGACAGTGGTTAACATTAATGCGGGATTCAAGGCGGGCTTCATTGCCGGTCTGATCGCCGATCAGAAACAGTCTACTGCTTAATCATTGCTTAATCATTGCTTATCGATCTCTAGAGAGCTCCTGCCATGACACTATTCTATCCGCGTTTTGCACTCTGCTTCCTTATTTTGAATTTGCCTGGCTTGTGTGAATTCAATAAAGCTGTGCTAGGGTCTGAACAGCAAGCCGCATTAAAACCCATCGTACGTGTCGTCGATTTCAACGTTGGCGAAGAAACTCTCGTCACTCTCAGTAATGGCGAACAAGTCAAAGTAAAGCTGCTCGAGCTCAAAGAGACTCGCGACCCTGTTCGACAGGCAATCCGCAGTGCGATGGTTACCGTACAGGTTGACGGTGAGAAAATCACGCTTGAGTCGGGCATGTATAATCTGCCTCAAAAAATCGGACGTGTGCAGATCGATTGTTCCATCACCAGAGGTTACAACTCAAACGGGACTCCTGCCTTCTGGGGGCTGGACAAAGACGCGCGATTGCGATTCTGGCCTGTCGGCTCGCCTCTGATCAAGCCCGGTTCGTTTATTTATCCTGTAGATCAACGCTGGTTCGCTACCCGTACCTGGTATGACAATGAGCCTGTCGATGGTGGCACCAAAATTCATCCCCGCATCTATTATCACAGCGGACTTGATATTGGCGGCGCCGAAAAACTGACCAAAGTCATTGCTGCCACTGATGCTGTGGTCGTCTCTTCCGGAACCGATATTTTGGAAGGACACCACAAAGATACGCCGGTCGCGCCGCGCTATGATGTCGTCTATCTCCTGGATGCCCGGGGCTGGTATTACCGTTACAGTCACCTGCACAAAATCAACGATCGCATTCGCCCCGGACGTTTAATTAAACAGGGAGAAGAAATCGGCATCCTGGGTAAAAAAGGAGCCAGCGGTGGCTGGTCACATCTGCACTTTGAAATCAAAAGCCGCCAACCATCAGGCAAATGGGGCACACAAGCCGGTTATGCCTTTATCTGGGAAGCATACCGCAATCAGTATCAGCCGAAACTGGTCGCCAACGCACGACGTAAACATTTTCTACCTGCTGGAAAATCTACGACTCTTGACGGTTCGCAATCCTATAGCGCAACGGATCGTATTCAAAAATATGAATGGACCTTCTCAGACGGGACAACGGCGTCAGGACCCAAAGTGAAACGAACTTATCATCAACCAGGCGTTTTTAGTGAAATTCTGAAAGTCACGGACAAACAAGGCAACAGCGCATACGATTTTGCGGAAGTACAGGTCCTTGACCCAAAACACCCTGATAAATATGTACCTCGCATCCACGCCTCGTACTGGCCTTCTCTAAAAAACAAAGTCGGGGAACCGATTACGTTCAAAGTCCGTTCGTTCGGAAATCAGACCGGGAACGAAGTCTGGGACTTCGGAGATGGCACACCTTTGGTCAGTGTGAAATCTGACGGAAATGCGAAGCCACTTGATGAAAATGGTTATGCTGTCACGGAACATGCTTTTGTAAAGCCTGGAGATTATCTGGTGAAAGTAGAACGCAGCCGCGACGATGGAGTGATAGCAATCACGCGTTTACACGTTCGTATTGAACCTGAATAAGCCGTCCGATCACAAAAATCCCATTGTAGCCCGCAAAATCTCTGCTGGCATTTGGTGACGACCGGTTTTAGAATAGTCCTGTCCAAAACCGAAAACACAATAATCTTCTTGCATCATTAAACACCTGCCTGGATCCTGCCCTCCATGAAATTTCACCTGCCTGCGTCATTCCTGATTCTTTTTTTATTGAATTGTATTCTGCTCGATACACTTTCAGCGGATCCAATCGCGGCCCGCAAACCAGAATTAACGACTGATTTCAAAACTGCGATCCAAAACCGTTTGCAGTCACTGCGGAAACAACCTGCACTGATTCATTCGGCCATAGGCGTCACTCGCAAACAGACACCCATTCCCTGTGTGTACTCTCAAGAAGACCTCAATTTTCAGACAGGTAAAATCCGTATTTTGCTGATTGGAGGCCTTGATGGTTCGGAAGCATCGGTCGCCTCAGTAATCAATGCAGTGAACTGGTTTTACGGCGCAGAGGCAGCCAAACCACTGCACAAAATATTTTCACTCTCTGCGGTCCCCATCGCAAACCCGGATGGCTGGGTTTTGCGACAGGGACCAAATAACGCTTCAGGTGGAAATCCGACCCGTGGCTATCCGCCGCGGGGAGCTGCTTACCACAGCCCCACCAAACCGGAGACAGAATATTTATGGCGCTGGATCGGTATGCATGCCCCTGATCTGGTTATCGATGTGCGCAAAGGAAAACGATTTCAGTGGGTCGTTCCCGTTGATGCCCGTCCCTCCACACGTGAATTAAGTCAACATTTACAACCTCAAATCCGCCCGGTCTTTGGTTGGGAGCTTGTTTCCGGCCTCACGTATAAATCCCCCTCTCAAACAGGACGACTACCAGCACTGGCGCTGGAATTAAAGCCGAATGCCGATTCGAATTTCCTGCCAACATTGTTGACGGCGATCCAGAAAAGCACGTTTCGTGGCCCTTCCCCTGCCCGTCTGGAAATGATGCGTCGCTTACAGCGCACACCAATTCAAGTCGCTACTCAACTTTCGAAAGTTTATGGAAATAAACTCGACAGATTGTCTTATCTACCTTCCATCGCACTCATCAGCCAAATTCGATTAGGAGCGCTGACGAATGACCAGAGCCGATTGGCTCAAGTGGAACAGATCACTCAAAAATATTTATCAGAGAATCCAAACCCGCTCAGCAAGCGTGTCGGTGGCAGTACTATTGCCGGGCATCTACTGTTCTCGGAACTGACAAAAGCAACCGGTAACCAGTACTACCTGAAGCTTGCAAAACAAGCGGCGGACCTCGGTTTTGATAAGCAGGGCGGTTTCCTGAAAGCGATGCCACATCATGTGGAGATGAGTGACTCTGTTTTTATGTCATGCCCTATTCTCGCGACAGTGGGACGTTTAACGGGAGAACCCCGTTATTATGAAATGGCGTTGCGTCACTGGCATTTTATACAGAAACTGGATCAGCGACCGGATGGTATCTATCGCAACTCTCCTTTGAGTCATGCAGCCTGGGGACGCGGCAATGGCTTTCCCGCTCTGGGCCTGGCGCTGGTACTTTCAGAACTTCCTTTAAACTCACCACTGCGACAAACTTTCATTGATGGTCATCGGGTTCATCTGGAGGCACTCAGTCGACATCAGGATCCGACAGGCATGTGGCATCAGGTTATTGATCACCGGGAAAGTTATCGCGAACTGACTTGTACCTGCATGATCACGTTTTCGATGATTCGCGGCGTTCGAGAGGGCTGGCTCGATGAAAAACAATATACACCGATCATAGAGAAAGCCTGGAATGCGATCAAAACTCGTGTTGCCTTTGATGGCACGCTTGTCGATGTTTGTACTGGAACAGGAAAACAAACAAGCGTACAAGCTTATTTTGACCGCAAGGCAATCCTCGGTACTGATGCGCGCGGTGGTGCGATGGCTTTTTTAGTCTCCAATGAAATGGCCCAATGGCGAAATGAGCAAACCAATGCCGAACAGCAAGAAGTGAACTAGTCGTTGCTTCGATCTCTGTTTACATTGATGAGAACTCATTGCACAATAACAGAACCGTTATCTGGATCGAACAATCGACTATCTGTTATCCTGAAGAGGCTCCCTGCACCATGCGGTTCATTCTTTACGAGGTTTTCCATGTTACAGCGTATCTGTTTTCTGCTGCTTTTGTCTGCCTTTTGTCTCGTTCACAATGCGTCTATTTCGGAAGTACAAGCGCGGGAACCTGTTCTCAAAGCAGGAGCGTCAGCGGTTGATATCACTCCACCTGTTGGCGTTTCGCTTGATGGCGTCATATCCAAAAATGGAGTGGTAACCGGCGTTCATGATCGAATTTTTGCGAGAGCATTGGTACTCAATGATGGACAGGAACAGATCGCGATCTGTGTCAATGACCTGTGCATGGTAGAACGCAGTTACTTTGATCGCGCCAAGAACATCGTCTTCCAAAAGACCGGAATACCGGTAAATCGAATTCTGATGTCCAGCACGCACACTCACGCCGCACCGCGTGTTCCCTACGGCCGCGCAGGGAAAATCGATGATGAGTATTATAACACGCTGATTCAACAAATTGCTCAAGCTGTGATTCAGGCACATTCGAATCTGAAACCAGCGCGCGTTGGCTGGGGCTCATTCGATGCAGGCAAGTATGCAGCTTGTCGCAGGTTTTTAGCGAAAGAAGGAAGCGTTTCATTAAATCCGTTTGGAATTTCCGGTGATCGAATCAAATCGGTTTCAGGTCGTAGTAAGCAAATCATCAAACCGGCAGCTCCCATTGATCCTCAGTTTTCGATTCTCTCCATACAACACACTGACGGAGCACCACTGGCTATCCTGGGTAATATGAGCATTCACTATTGCGGTGGTTATCAAAGAGGGCAAATCAGTGCCGATTATTTTGGTTCCTATGCAAAACATCTCGCGAAAAAACTGGCGACTGACAAAAAACATCCCCCTTTTGTTGGAATGCTGTCAAATGGAACCAGCGGGAATGTGGGAGCTGTCATGAAACAGGATCGGCGCAAATATGCTGCCTTTGAGTGGATTGAAGAGTCGGGTAAACAGTTTGCAGACCAGACTCTCAAAGTCATTGAAAACATTGACCATCAGCACAATTTAAAACTGGCAATGTTAGAACAGGAAATCGCACCAAAGGTACGCCGCCCCGACGCAGAACGCTTGAAATGGGCTCAGGCAATTTTGACTAACCCGCAACAAAAGACCATTCATCGCTGGTCTAAAATTTATGCGAATGAGGCCGTTGAGTTAAGCAAGTATCCTGAAACCGACTCGATTAAAATACAGGCCATCCGTATTGGAACGCTGGGAATCACAGGCATCCCCTGCGAAGTGTTTACAGAAACCGGTCTTGCGATGAAAGCAGAAAGTCCGTTTGCTGCCACGTTCACAATAGAACTTGCCAATGGTTCCAGTGGGTACTTGCCTACTTCGGAACAGCATGCCTTAGGCGGATATGAAACCTGGCCTGCTCGCAGCAGCTATCTGGAGATTGATGCCGAAACCACAATTCGCAAAACGGCCCTGGACCTGTTACGAAAGCTACACGATTAAGAATTTTGTTATTTATCCAGCCAACTGCTGAGCGTGACATTTAATTTAATCAGTTTCTGATCACGAATCAGCTGGATCGTTGTCGTATCACCGGCTTCCTTTTTTCCAATGAGCTCCACAAGTGACTCAAAGTTCTCGACTTTCTTGCCATCAAAGCTGATAATAAAATCATTGGATTGAATGCCTGCTTTTTGGGCGGCGAGACCATCGGAAACTTCACCTACTAAGCACCCTCCCGGAATCGCGTCATTTCCGCCAGAAATGCCTAACATCGCATCGCTGTCTCTTGTTTGAAAACGCGTCGCGGGCAACGCTTTCATCAAATTTTCTAACGCGAGATCCGACAAGGTGTGGCCGTTAATCACATACAGAATCTCCAGATTGGAGATCCGCTTGATAAAACGCAATCCCTGTTCTGCCCCGCTCCATCTGGATCCCAGGACAACATAACGCACCTGTCCCGGCGTGATATTACGAAACCGTTGCGTCTTTGCGATATCTCCCGCGGTCCAGACTTTGACTTTCCCTCCCAAATTTCTAATTTTACTGACAGCTCGCTTTTCCCAGATGTCAGCATTTCGATCAATGGCTTCGTTTGCTCGTGTTGCAATGGATGGGTTTCGGGCTTTGGTCAGCAGGTCGAGAGAATCTTCTGCTTTGTTGACCGATTTTTTATTACCACGGGCATAGATCTGTTCCAACACAAGAATGGCACGGACCGAGGCTTCCAGGCTGTCACCATGCGTAATTTTCAACAGAGGTTCAATGACTTGTTCGCCATACTTAGGTAATTCGCGAGTAGCCGTTTCGCGGGTTTTGAAGTCTTCGCTTTCAAGATCGAAGAGATATTCCACCGCCTGTTGTGGCAGGTTTGCCGTTGGCTTCGCCTCTTTTGCGAGAGAGGTTGTGTCTTGAAGTGCTGCCGCGGAAATAAGAGCGCATGCAGCAATCAAAATCAAACGTAACAGCATATGACAGTACCTCGTATGGATTCGACTTAAATTAAGGGTTACTACTGTTTATTTTCGAACAATACCACCTGTAAATCAATACGAGACTGACTGACAAAAGCAGACAGAGACTTTATTTTGCAGCCTTGAATACCGAAGTCAGTAAACCGGGCCGGTCGGTAGTAATTCCTTTTACTCCCATTTCAGTTAGTTTTCTGGCATCAGCGACTGAATTCACTGTCCAGATATAAACAGGTAAATCAGCTGCCTGTGCCTGTTGAACAAATTCTTTTGTAATGAATTTATTAAAACCGATATCCAGTCCATCCAGTTGAGCAGCGTTCGCTTTTTGAATGTAGTAGTCTGCGTTGTGTTCCCAGTCCCCTGTTTCGTTGTCTCGTTTTGCCTTGAACACCCAGAATACTTTCCGTTCCGGAAACAGCTGCTTTGCCTGACGCATGATTTCATAGTCGAACCCGATCAGAACCGTCTGTGCGGGGGTTTTACCTGACGCATTCAGATCGCGTTTTAAGAGTGGTAACACCTCGACTCCACATTTGATTTCGATAAACAAACGTTTCTTATCAGGAATCGTTTTAAGAATCTGAGTTAATGCAGGAATTTTCTCACCGGAATATTGAGGATTTTTCCATGCACCCACATCCAGCATCTGCAATTGAGTCAACGTCTGCTCTTTCACTGCCTGGTCACGACCACCAATGCGTTTTGTTGTTTTGTCATGATAGGCAACAATCTGCCCGTCTTTTGTTAGTTGAATATCGATTTCAACAGCGTCTGCATTACGCTGCCAGGCCAGATTTACCGAAGCGAGCGTATTTTCCGGAGCCGAATCAGAGGCACCTCGATGGCCTATAATTTCCACTGCAGGAATCGTTGAGGTCGCGGACAAAATAATCAAGCCTGTGAATAAACAATAGATAAGGAAAAATCGCTTACACGACATGTCTTCGGAACCTCGGCAAAGTCGTTCTATTTCTGTAACAAACGCCTGTTTTCCACCTCATTATATTGAAACATATTAACGGTTTGTAAAGAATCAATGAACGCAACCTTCCATAATCAGAGAGAGATTCTTTGTAATTGACAGACTGGTAGATAGGCGTTTTCTGATTTGAATTCGAATTTTTGAGATCATGTCCGTTCCTTGACGACCGAGAGTATCACTTCTAAACTCGCTTTTGCTGTTTATCATATGCTTTGCAGTTAGATAACACTACTTTGATATGAAAAATCACCGTTGATTGAGTCAGATAAAGAACCCGTCCCAGGAGCATCAGAAGTGCAAATTCAAGTGAATGGTGAATCTAAAGAAGTCCCTCAGGATTTCACCGTGGCTGGACTTCTGGCAGACCTGGGACTTCAGCCAAAGTATTTAGCCGTTGAACGAAATTTGATATTAATTCCACGCGAAGAACACGGAGCTTGTATACTGCAAGAAGGTGACCGTCTGGAAATTGTAACACTGGTAGGTGGTGGATAACGATTATGGCAACGACAGGCAGTACAGAATCATCTCTTATCCTGGGAACACATCATCTTAACTCACGGTTGATCGTGGGAACCGGCAAGTATTCCACATACGAACTGATGCAGGAAAGTCTGGACGTCAGTGGTGCAGACGTGATCACTGTTGCTGTGCGTCGCGAACGCTTAATCGACTCGGATGGTCGCAATATCCTTGATTTCATTGACCTCGATAAATACACCATTCTACCGAATACTGCCGGATGTTTTTCTGCCGAAGATGCCGTTCGCGTGGCGCGCATGGGGCGTGAAATTTTGCGCGGCCTGGAAAACCCGGGTGCCGACTGGGTCAAAATTGAGGTCTTGGGTGATACGAAAACTTTGCTCCCTGATCCGGTGGCAACATTGGAGGCAACCAGACAACTGGTAGATGAGGGCTTTTCGGTTCTCTGCTATTCCACCGATGACCCAATGACAGCCAAACGTCTGAAAGAGGCCGGCGCGACATCAGTGATGCCCGCCGGTAGCCCCATTGGCAGCGGCCAGGGAATTCTGAACCCAAATAATATCCGGATCTGCCTGGAGTATCTGAAAGAAGACGATCCCGAATACCCTGTCATTGTTGATGCCGGCGTGGGAACTGCCAGTGATGTGACGATGGCAATGGAATTGGGCTGTGA
>CALOEF010000074.1:0-13515 GCA_942492165.1 uncultured Planctomycetaceae bacterium | reverse complement strand
TTGAAGTCGCAGTTTTCCAATCGAACCTTCCCCTTGTACGGTAATCCAACCGTAAGCGCCAGTATCTTTAATGGTCACTTTCGTACCTGGGTCAACAGTCAGTTCTTTCGCAGTGAATAACTGCTCGCCTTTGACTTTCCCGTAGACAATCCAGCGATCGACATATCCGTCGGCTGTTGTATCAGCCACTGGAATCGGTTCGAGATAGTTGTTGTCTTTAAAGTTGGGATCCACGTTGGCTTCCCAGTCAAGTGCGTCGACAAGATAGGTATTATCATCGTGCTTGTCTTCAGGGAAATCTTTGGTTAACAATGAACGTGGTACAGCGCGTCCCTCTACCATCGACTGATACATTCCGAATACATCACTGCCCCATTGTGGTTCGTACGTTACGAGGCTTCCGGGCGCATGTAAAACGCAGGGAGGAATCAGCCAGCCTGTCCCGGGTTTAAGGCGATAAGCTTTGGAGAGATCAAGGATGCCATTGTCACCATCATTCCAGCGATCCAGGCAGTCAATCACATCCTGCCTGGATGTACCTGGTTCCAGGCCCATAAAGGTGTAGGGGAAATTATTGCCAATCGCATTCATTTGAGGTGGGAAGTAGTAAGATTCCGGTTTGCCTTCCTGCCCGACCAGAGCCGCCTGTTCTGCATTTTGATGCATATGGTGTGGAATCGGTCCCATATTGTCGAAGAATTTGGAATAAACGGGCCACTTTTGATATTGACTCCAGATCGAGTCTCCAATGACTTCAGATCCCAGCTCGGCAATTGCGTCGCGGAGTGTGAATTTTTCGCCGCCGAAAGCACAGTAACTTAAGCCTTCGTCTGGTGGAGCACCTTCATTTGCTGCAGCAGTTGTCGAGCCAAACCAGCGCTCATCAATTCCTCCCCGATGTGTACCCAGCGCATAATAGTCGTTGGGATGCAGCTTCAGTCGACGACCGGGTTGAAGAAATGAACGGGGAACCCATGTAGGTGACAGTCGAAAAATTCCACCGCCTTCAGTCAGCGCATCGGTGGCTAGCTTGGCAACGTTAGTCATTCTTTCCTCTTCTTGAATTGTGTTAAACAGGCTGGTATCTATTTGAACTCCTGATCACGACATTTAACAGCAGCGACTGGATCAAGGCCTCAAGACACCTGCAAACCTTATTTCTCTCGATAAAAAATGAATTGAATCGATGATTTTATTGTGATGTTTAGGATGGTTTTTGAAAAGGAATCCGAATTGTTTTTGCAGCTTAATTTAAAAGAATCACAGTCTTCGACGGTGTCGTGCAGGCGTTGTTAATTCTAAATAATCATTATAAAATCAGAGGGGGTCTAATCAGGAAGAATGCTTCTGGTCCTGATTCGATGACTTTATCGTGTTGGTTTTGTCAGTTCATGGCATTTCGACAAAAATAGAGAAAGCAGGCGATCCTTTCCGCTGAATTACTTGTCGTCTGCTTATTCACCTTTAGAATGTACATTTCAATGGGAATGACCTTCGATTGAAGTCCATGGGGGCTTTTTTGCTCAGAGAGCATAGTCAGATCAGAGAACAATGACAAAAGTTGCTATTATGGGGGCCACAGGTTATGCGGCCCTTGAATTAATTAAAATTCTGTTGCGTAATCCCGCTGTCGAAATTGTCGCATTAACTTCACGTCAGGAAGACGCGCCACTGATTAGCGAAATTCATCCTTGTCTTGAGGGGCGACTGGATCTGCATTGCGAAGCATTAGCGCCTGCAGAAATTACAGAACGTGCTGATTTTGTATTCTGTGCACTTCCGCACGTCGCCAGCATGGAAGTCATTCCCGATCTACTGGCTGATGGTTGCCGGGTGATTGACTTGAGCGCAGATTATCGATTGAATGATCCGGCCGTTTATGAGAAGTGGTATCATCATGTGCACACTGATCCGACCCGGTTGGGGAGTACTGTTTATGGACTTCCTGAAATCAGGTCCGATCAGATTCCTGCGGCAGACCTGATTGCAAATCCCGGTTGTTATACAAGCACAGCGATATTAGGTCTGGCTCCGTTGCTGTCGGCAGGTTTGATTGAGCCGACTGGAATTATCATTGATGCTAAAAGTGGTGTCAGTGGTGCCGGTCGAAATCCCAAACTCGGCACACTTTATTCTGAGTGTAATGAAAGCATCACTGCCTATGGTGTCGGCACGCATCGCCATACACCAGAAATCGATGGAGTGCTTTCCTCTGTTTGTGGCAAAGATGTGAAGGTTGTTTTTACACCTCATCTGACACCTATGAACCGGGGAATTCTGGCGACCATGTATCCTCGGTTATTGAGTTCATCCAATCGTGAAGAAATCCTTGAGGTGTATCGGTCGTTCTATCAAGGTAAACCATTTATACGAGTGATTGACCGGATTCCAGCAACAAAAGATGTCTCGGGTACGAATTACTGTGACATTTCGGTTCAGTTTTCCGGTGATCAACTGGTGGTCTTTTCCGCAATCGATAATTTAATTAAAGGCGCAGCAGGCGTTGCAGTTCAGAACTTTAATTTGATGGCCGGTTATTCAGAAACGACCGGTTTAATTATTTGAAAATACTTGATCATCGAGGAGAGACTGTTGACAGTAGAAATAAGTTTACCGCAGGGGTTTCGTGCTGCCGGTCTGGCCTGTGGTATCAAACAGGATAAGTCGACCTTTGATTTATCCTTGTTTGTGTCTGATACGCCCTGTTGTGGCGCGGGAGTTTTTACGACCAATCAGGTATGTGGTGCGCCAGTCAAAGTATCTCGTGAGCGGGTTCCCGCAGATTCGATTCAGGCTGTCATTATCAATTCAGGGAATGCAAATGCCTGTACTGGTGATCGAGGAATTCAGGATGCGTGCTGGATGACCAGTCTCGTAGCCGATACTCTGGATTGCAGTGAACACGAAGTACTCGTCTGTTCAACAGGGATCATTGGTCATTTTTTACCTCGTCTTCCGATTGAACAGGGTATTCCGAAAGTGGTTCAGCAGCTTGATTCGAATCCCGAAGCGTTTTTGAATGCCGCGCGGGGGATGATGACTACAGATACCGTACCAAAGCAGTCGACCCGAACGCTGTCAGCAGGTGGGAAAACCATCCGTGTGAGTGGTGTCGCTAAAGGAGCGGCGATGATCGCTCCCAATATGGCAACGATGCTGGCTGTGATTATGCCCGATGCGCCACTTAATACATCTCAAACCGATCAAATGTTGAGGCATGCCGTGGATCGGAGCTTTAATTGTATTTCTGTAGAAGGTCACACCAGTACGAGTGACACAGTCATTTTGATGGCCAACGGTGCTGCAGAACCTGACAGATTATCTGAGCATGAGCTGACCCGGTTACAGACGTTGATTGATGAAGTCGCGATGGAGCTGGGGCAGGCCATTATTCGCGATGCAGAAGGAGCCGACCATTTCATCACGATTGAAGTTTCTGGTGCGAAACAGAAAACGGAAGCCTTCGAAATCGCTCAGACCATTGCCAATGATGCATTAGTCAAAACGGCGATTGCCGGCTCGGACCCGAATTGGGGACGTATTGTTTCCGCGACAGGTCGTACCGGTGTGAAGCTGAGTGAGCAAGATATCGTGCTCTCCATTAATGGTACATTGATTTATCAAAATG
The DNA here is from genome assembly GCA_942492165.1 of uncultured Planctomycetaceae bacterium. Classification (GTDB taxonomy): domain Bacteria; phylum Planctomycetota; class Planctomycetia; order Planctomycetales; family Planctomycetaceae; genus Gimesia. The sequence goes on along the minus strand of CALOEF010000074.1, from coordinate 9,887 downwards.
GATCACCAGCCGATTTCGATGAGCAGGGTGTCTCCGACAGCATTCGAGAGGAACCGCGATGTATTACTTCAGATTCAACTGCCTTTTGGTGATGAATCGGTTGTCTTCTGGACCAGCGACCTGACGCAGGAATATGTACGTCTGAATTCAGAATACACAACATAATCAAAAAAAGAGTGGGAGAATCTTTAAAGACTCTCCCACTCCAGTCACATGCTGTGACTCCCAAACTCACTTCTGATCCCAAAACAAGCAGGCCCGCATTGATGTATTGGGTAGAAGTTCGAAAGGATTCACTATTTTTTAGTAACTTTGAAGCCTTTGTCAAAGGCTTTGTCGTTGAAGATCAATTTAATTTGAGCATCACCTTTTGCTTTAGCAGCTTTTCCTTTACAGCCACCACAGCAGAATTTCACTTCAACACCAGAAACCTTTACGGACTGTGCGGGGTTTACTGGTTTGCCGGCAAAGGGGCAATTGACCTGTTTGGCCTGACCGGTTGACACGAGTTGTAGATTTGCTTTCGCTGCAAACTTGGCAGGATTTTTAGTGAATTTCGCCTTGCAACCTCCGCAACAGAGGGAAACAGTTCCTCCTCGGTAATCTACAGTCTGACTGGCGTTGGCTGGCTTTCCAGCAACGGGACAGACTGCTTTGCCTTTGGCGGCATCAGCGGCAACTGTCTGACCAACAAAAGCTACAACAGCCAACAAGGCTACGATCGAGAAAATTTGACGCATTAGACTCTCCTTCAAAGAAATAATTGTGTAATGGTTTGAAAAATTATTTTTACAGCATTTCAGGCAGAAAACAAAACCATTCGATTCTCCCATTGATGTCTGTTCAACAGGAAGCTGGGATCGACTCATGCACCGGATGCTGAAAAATGCAGAACAGAAACAGGACATTCCCGGATTTCAACGCGAGTTTAGATCTGCCAAAGACAGAAGTGCGCGCAGAATTCACTCGATGAGTGGGAGTAGGCAAGATGGAGTATTTGAGTTTGGGTACTCGATGTTGGTTTTGAAAGTCTCGAAATGGATTTGACTGTTTCGAATTGACTCCCTGGTTGCTGAGTCAGTTTGATTGACTTGATCCCGGTGGCAGTCGCTGGTTGAGAGAAAACCTGTCGACAGTCGCAGCCTTGCTTTTGGCATTGAGGCTGATTTGTGCTTGTTTGTTGTTGCAAGTTTTTGCAGCAACAAGGTTTGTCGTTTTGTGTCTGCTTTGAATCTTGTGTACTGCAACAACAACTGCCGGGTTGATGTTCCTGTTTCTGATTACAGTCACAGCCCGAAACAGGAACTGCAGGCAGACCCAGGGATGCGACTAAAAATAAGATAAAAACACGATACATACTTGTTCACTTCAGAATTCAGAGAACCGGCCAGATTTGAAACTCATATCATTGTATTTTGATGCAATCTGTTACGCAAGTGGATTTCCTATTTCTTTTCAAGTAGAGATTTTGAATTGGAATCGGCTTCAATACGGTCTGCCAGTTCATCAGCATCATAGAGCCTGATTCGTGCATTATAGGTTTGAATTTCCATCATTTTCTGTTGGTAATCAACGGAAAGGGATTTGATATTTGACTGAAGAGGAGCTTTCCATGTCAAAAGCCTGTCCCCTGTGCTTTTGTCCAGAGCATGCAGGTGGATAATGCTGGTCGATCGATTTCCGATATTTTTGAACTCACGCGCAACGAGCAGGATCACTGGTAACTTATTTTGAGTGCCCAAAACGAGATGTTGATCTTTGAATGATTGATTCCAGAGTCTTTTTCCTGAACGTCGATCAAAAACAAAGAGCATTCCATTGAGCGGAATTTTGGGAACATTGACTGAAATGGAATTACGCGATAAGGAATGTGCGACAAAGTAAATATATTGCCCGTCAGAGACGAGGTAGAATTGTTTTTGTTTTTTCAAATCTGCTTGAGGAATTGATTCCAGAACGGACTTCTTGCCAGTCCTCAGGTCAACAATGAAAATTTCACCTTTTGAGTTGAGAACAGAGAGAAAGTGATTTGCAAAGATTCCAAACTGGGAGTCTTTTGAAAACTCGATATTCCAGTTCCGCTTTTTAGTATGAGGTTGATAGCTGGAAAGGGAAATTTGGGCTGATTTTTGATTGAGCAACTTTTTATTATCAGCTGATGCAATCGAAACGAAAGCGGAATCACTTTGGTAGATCGCATTTTTGAGATAGTCATCTGTCTTTTTCGGATCCATCTGCTGACCATCGCTGACACGTAGAATTTTTCTCGTGATGCGATCCGGGGTGACCAGATAGATCAGGTGCTCATCACCCAGGACTCGGAATTCTTGATCGACATTATTGTGAGTCCAGCGAACCTTACCAGTTCGAGTTTCAATCAGCACAATTTTGCGTCGGTTGTAGTAACAGGTGTAATCAGCATTGGCGGCAGCAATCATTCCCCTGTTTCGTCTGGTGACGGAAGGGTGGTGCCTTTGAATCAGAGTTGCTGTATCTCCCAACTGAGGAGGAACGGACTGGGAATAGTTTGTGTAATAACGGTTCGTCTGCTTCTTTTCCAGTTTCTGGCTCCAGATGAGTTTTTGGTCGACGAGGTCAAAAAAATGCAGCATATTACGATGTTGCAGGATTAAGTTATGCCCAATGATTTCACTCTCGTTCATTCCCGTTGATTGATGCTGAATGGAAGACCTGAGCGGGGTAGACCAGACGACCTGACTGTTATAAGGAGTCACCATGGTCAGTCGATTTTCCTTCGTATGAACGACAAGAGATCTGGACTGAAAAAATGGTAAACTGGAGTTACTCGTATTCAGCATGTTTTGTCTTGAAGGATAGTAGCGATTCGCGCTGGCACCACCGACAATCAGTTTGAGTTTTTGGGGGCGCCAGACAACTTGTTTTTTGACGGGGTCATCGATTTGAATCGAATGTCGTTTTTGTTCGAGGAATTGCTGAATTGTCTGGTTTTCTCCAATGATCAGATTTTGATCAAATCGTGCCAGCTGATCCAGATAAAATACGGCATCCTGATTCAACTTGAATTTCAGGCAGAGATCCACAATCCCTGCCAGACCTTGAGCTGCGACTTGCGGGTTTTTGTGTTTGATCAGGCGCGTTAGATACAGTTCTGCTTGATAGAAGCGACCAGATTGTAATGACTCCTGGATTAATTGATTCAAAATGGGAATTGAGGCATCATGAAATCCAAACTGGAGCAGGAATCGTTCTTTCTGCTGTAGATCTGCGTTGAAGATCTGTTGTGCTCGACCATCGATGAGCTGAGATAAATATTGCTGGTCGGATTCAGCAGCCTGATTCCAGATGTCCAAAGTTTTTCCGGCAATCCAGCCATCAATCTGCGTCTCAGTGTTAGAGGTCTGGAAAATAGTATCCTCGGGTGCCTTTGCCAGTTCCAGAGTCAACTTGAGTGCATCAGAAAGTTGTTTTCTGGCGAGGTGACGTTCGGTTAGCAGTCTTTGCAGATCGATGCGTTCCCTGTCTGAATTAACCCGCTGACGTAACTGGTTGACGAGCAGGTCATATTTCTTAAAGTCGGATCGAATGAGAGAAGTGAGACAGTCAATATACAGCTCATGAAAGTGCTCCCGATACTTCTCAGGAAGTTGCTGTCTGTCGATTTGTTGAAGTTTTGCCAGAGCATCCTGGTAGCGCTGGCTCATCATGAACAATTCAGATTCCTTAAAAAGCGCCAGTGAGCTTTGTGCTTTTTGCTGCTTAATTTGTAAAATTTCTGCTTCGACCGTCTGCTTTTGTTCATAGCTGACCAGACCAGTTGCAGTGAGAGAAAGAAATTGTCCTCGATGGATAATCAAATTTCCAAGAGACTCACGAGAGTCTGCATGGAAGAGTTTGTTAAGTATTTTTCCCGAGTGAATATCAATCGTCCATACCTGACCGCTTTGCAATGGGACATGCAAACGCTGGTCTGCGATGACCGGCTGTCCGGAAGGATGACCAGATGCTCTATCAAATGCCGTTTTCCATGTGGTTTTTCCATTCAATAGTGAAATTGCTGTGACACTGTTTGATCCGATCAACAGAATCTGGTTTTCGACAACACCCGCTAAACAGAGCGAGTTTTCTTTGACTCGTTTTGTCCAGCAGGGAGTACCTGTTATTAAATTGAGGCAGATCAAAGCCCGGTCATCGGGTGGAGTATAAATCACCTTATTACCGGAAATAATGGGAGCAGAAGGGCTCCAGCGTTGATTGAGTGGCTCAACAGGAGTTCGGACGATGCGATTGAAACGGTTGCCCGAGGTGTTTGGCTGAGCAGATACATATTGTGTGGACCAGAGTATCGAGTGATTCAACCGATCGATGGCCGTTAATAATCCAATATTTGTCGGGCAGACAAGGACACCCTGTTCAACGGCCACGGGGGCAATCCACCAGCGCCTTACCATGTCTTGAGCGATATCCTGATCGGGATTACCGATTTGTTGAGACCAGCGTACTTCACCGGTTTGTGGATCGAGAGCATAGACGCGAATTTCGCGATCACGCTCACCTACCACATAGATTTCATTTCCCGCTGGGGTTGGTGCTCCAAAGAAAAACGTTCCTGCAAGAGGTAAATCGAATGGTTCATCGAATTTAACCCCACCGACTTTCCAGATGGGTTGTCCCGTTTGCAGGTCATATGCAACAATCTGGTTCGAAGACCAGAGATTGGTTGCTGGGGCACCTCCTCTTTGTGCAAAGCGATTGAAGTTGCGAGAAGAACCGGGAGATCCCAGGTGGAGTTGCATCCCTTCAATAATAAATAATCGTTGGCCATCACTACTCTGACTGCCCCAGTTCGCATTTCTATAAATGAAACTGGTTAAAGGATGGGTATCAGGATTGGTACCATTGTAACGGGGTATTGTCTGATTCAAGGGAATGGAATCAAACAGACCACGAGCCTTTGATTGATTGGCTCCCTTTAATCGTGATTTAAGATAAGCTGATTCCGGCGAATTATCAAAGGCCGATTCCCAAAGGGGGATTCCTGTCTGTGAATCCAGAACCTGAACACCTTTCAGAGTTCGGATTACAATTTTTCCGTTGATTGCCAGGGGGGACAAAGCAGGAATGGTAGCACGATGAGAACTTGTCAGGTCTTCCTGAATCAGTTTCAGCTGTGACTGGATCGAATGATTGGATGTCAGAGGAAATGACCAGCGGTGAATGAGTAGTGGATCTGCACTTTTCGCACGTGCCGAGTGATTTGGTGATCCAAATAACATAGGCCACTCGTCGAGTAGCAGGTTAGAGGCAAGGTTGAGAATTTTTTGTTGATTCAACCAGTCTTGTGGAGATTCAAGGATGCCTCCAATCTTAATCGACTGATTTGTTTTTTCCGCATTCCCACCTGGGTTTAACAGCTCAGCAATCAGGGACTGTTTTCCCGTTTGCTTAAGTACAAATGCCGCTTTCGTTCTCCATTGAATCGATTCTGTGATCGGGGCGTGATATTTCAACAGACGTTTTATGTATTGTTCCGCCAGTCCGAATTCGCCGCGTTCAATATGGTATGAAGCCAGATAATTCATTGCTTTGAAGCCGGAAGCTGTGGTGGCAAACCGTGTCGCAATTTCTGCATAAATTTCCGGACGTGCCTGATTCGACAACGCATCAATGAGGAGTTTCTCTGCCAGTGCCTCATATTGGCGGTTGAATTTTTCTCTCTGTTCGGCTGGCAAGAGTTCCAGGAGCTGATAGATGAGTTCCCGATCTGTGACCAGTGTACGACTGCCAGTCACATGAACGGGAAGATTGATGCTGTTTTCCAGCATTAATTGTAGTTTATCTCGTGCTGGCTCCCATTCCTGGTCCTCAATTAGTTTTTGAGCACTTTTAAAGCGTCGTTCCTGTTCCAGATCCTGTGGAAAGCGATAATAATTTGGGTTCTTCGAATTTTTGGTTGGCTTTGCACCTGGTGCCTGTTTGGGTTGACCAAACAAACCTTGAAAAATTTTTTGCAGTTGGTTGATCGGTTTCTGAGGTTCTGCTTTTTTGGGTGCGTTTGGCTGGAAGGCATCTCGTTTTTCATCAGCCTGCAGGGTGGCAGATGTGAATGCGAACAGCAGGCAGGTTGTGACGATAAGGACAATAGTCCGGGTTTGTTCGATTAAATGCATCAACTCAGCCTTCTGGTTGCCTGACAGGTCAAAATGAAGTCATTGCAGTCCTGCCGGGAAAGGGAGCCATTCTTCCCGGGGTACTTCAATAAGAATCGGGGGAGTTGGCCTGTTCTCAGGAACACTTTTCTATTCTACAGCCAGTTTTTGTTGAGCCAATACATAATCTGCTCGATTCTGCGACTCTTTATTTTTATGTCTCGTATTTTGCAAGAATTTGGATGGCACGGTTGAAGTGGTGTGTGGTCATGTGTATCCTTGTGGTGTGGCTTGAGTATTGGCGAATCAGAGAGCGCAGAATTGCCAGAGAGGGAATGAATTCAGAAAAATCAGACTGTCTTACGACTTTCAGCCAATATAGAGGGGGGCATCGGTTGCAGATTTCATTGCGGGAAGTTATTTTTGCACGCTTCAACTATCGCAAACCGGTGGAATACCAGCTTGAATTCTTGAATTACTGTGTTGGGACGCTCTGCCCGTCCCTGAGAATCTGAATTGTGTCCAGTCAGATCGTTTTTTGACTGAATCATGATCGCCAGTCATTCGCGATCAGATACAGGGGCATTCCTTGCATTGTTTGTTGGTATCAACTGTTTGAATTACATATTGTAAAGTAATAGATTCAAAAACTCTTTAACAGAAGAGTCGATCAGGTTTTAACGCCGGATCGCTACTTGAGGGATATTGGGAAATGTCAGACGATTTTGTATTGCCGAAAATTAGTGCTTTCACGCGGGAAAAACTAGGGTCCATCGAAAGCCGACGAATTCGCCGATCGGGTCGGATTCCGGCTGTTGTTTATGGCCACGGTCAGGAACCTGCTCATATCTGTGTCGAAGATGTTGATCTGCAAAACCTGGTCAAAAACCGTGAACGTGTTTTTGAGATCGACCTGGATGGTCAAGTCGAAGAAACAATGTTGCGTGAACTGCAATGGGATACATTCGGGAACCAGATTTTGCATGCTGATCTGGTACGCATTAACGCTTCAGAGCGTGTGACAGTTGAAGTTCCGATTAAAGTTCGTGGAACTTCTCCCGGAGTCAGCTCTGGTGGTGTATTAGAACAAATTTTGCATGGTCTCGAACTGGACTGTCTGGCCCACAATATTCCAGACAATATTCCAGTACGTATTAATACCCTCGAAATTGGTGATGCCGTTCTTGTTCGTGATCTGGATGTGCCTCGCGGATCAAAACTTCACCATACGGAAGATCAGATCGTCGTACATGTGCTCGCTCCCAAGGGAGAAGAAGAAGAAGAAACAGTGGCAACAGAGGAAACTCCTGAAGCAGCTGAGTAGTTGCTTTGTGAGCAAATAAAATAGATTGAGTTGAATAATCTGACGGGTGGTGTTGTGAAAGTGGTCGTAGGACTGGGAAATCCCGGTAAAAAATACGAGCGAACACGACACAACGTCGGTTTTGATACACTGGCTCAACTGGCAGACTGTCACAGTGTGGTGAGTTTTAAAAGTCAGTTTGAGGCAATAGTGAGAGAGTTTTCCTTCGCGGATGACAAAGTTTTGCTGGTCGCTCCGCAAACATATATGAATTTAAGCGGTCGCAGTGTTGCCGCTCTGGTAAAGTTTTTCAAACTGCCCGCGTCGGACGTGTTGGTCGTTTGTGATGATATAAATCTGCCTGTTGGACGTCTCCGGATGCGGGGAGCAGGTTCGGCCGGTGGTCAAAAAGGATTACAGGACATTATCCAGAGGTTGAATACTCAGGAAGTGCCCCGCTTGAGAATGGGAGTAGGGCGGCCTCCGGTCGGTTTTTCAGCAGCGGATTATGTGTTGGGGCGTTTTCGGCCTGAAGAAGCAGAAGTCATATCTCAAGCAGTTCAAACTGCCGTGAATGGGATTGAGTGCTGGATTCAAAATGGTCTTGAAATTGCCATGAATCAGGTCAATGCACCTGGCGAATAAAGAAGTGTCGCATTCTGCTTGAAACAGCCGGCCCCGCCAACAGGTGAAACCAAAGTGCGTTAGGTCGCGGAGGGTGTGATGGAAATACGGGCCATGAACGCCGGTACGCGGCGGCCTGGCGTGAAATCCGCCTGCAACTGCTGACTGAGCACCAGGAGGCCTTCGGCGAAGACCCGGAAGACTTCGCCGGGCGCGCTGAGCCGGAGCTGATACAGCGCATTCACGACGGCAACGTGATCGGGGCATGGCAGGACGGAACGCTGATCGGCACGGTCGGCTGGTTCTGCGGCCGCGGCCGGAAGCGCGCGCACATTGCCGAAATCTGGGGCATGTATGTCGCGCCGGAAACCCGACGCGCCGGGGCAGGCCAGGCGCTGGCGCCACTGGAAGCCCTGCGCCCGTCCGCCGCGGCGGGAATCGACGTCTGGGGCTCGGCGTGGAAGAACACAACAGCGGCGCCCGCGCCCTCTATGAATCCGAAGGCTTCAAGACCTGGGGCACGGAGCCGAACGCCTACCGCCCAACCAGCGCAGCGTGAATATCCTGCACATGAGCCGGGTTGCCGGCTCAGCCTGAGACCGCCGCCAGGATGCTCTGCGGCGATACGCCCCGTTTCAGCGCCGCCGTTCATGTAGCCTGGAACTGATCGCCCCGGTGCTCGCCGGCGAACAGCAGGTCGCCCGCCGGTTCGATTTCGTGGCCGGCGATGCTCGTCCACTGGCCGGTCCTGTAGCAGACGCTGGCTGCCGAGCGTGAACTTGTGCAGCGAGGGCCAGTGCATGCGCAGGTGCCGGCCGTTGGCCTGGGTCACCGCCGGGATAGGCCTTCTGCAGGCCCGGCAGCAGGGCGCGCCGCCTGATCGCGCGGGTTGCCGTCACCCAGGTCCAGCACCCGGTTTGCCGCCCAGGTACAGAGTGATGCCGCCCGCCTTGCCCGGCTGCATGCGCGCGTTGTCCCAGCCGAGCTGAAACGGCTGGTCGGTGAAGATGTTCCCGCCGAAGCCCTGCTCGCGCCATGGCCGTGACGCCATGCCCAGCAGCAGCTTGGCGTTGGTTCCGTAGCCGAGGTTGTCGATCGCGTTGCGTTTTTCCGGCGGCGGGGCGGAACGAAATCCACCTGCCGCAGCATCGTGAAAGGCAGCGTCAGCCACGTACTCGGCCTGGGTTCGCTTGCCCCCGCTGAAGCTCAGCTCGAAGAAGCCCGTGGTCAGCTTGCCGATGCCCTGAAGCTGCCGGCCTGTAATGATGCCCTTGCTCAGTCGCTTCTCGAGTTCCGCAATTACGCGCTGGTTGCCGCCCTTGATTTTGTAGCGCTCGTCGCTGCTGTTCTTCCAGTGGGCCTTGCTCATGTCCAGCCCGATCAGCGACAGCATGTTGAAAACGGACTGCCGGTCGGCATCGAGCCCGTATTCCGTGACGAAGGCGATTTCAACGGCGCAAGCAGCCAGCCGGAAATGCCCAGCGCGCGCAGGTAGCCGGCGATGCTGGTGTTGTCGAGATTCTGCGCTACAGGGTCGGCCGTGAACTTCGCCCAGTCCGTTTCCAGCAACGCAGCATCATCTTCATGCGCTAAGACATACGGTTTGAGCGCGTCAGAACTTCGCGGTCGGTGTAATGCCGGCGCCAAAATAGTAGGTGCATGCCGCTACGTCGGCGTCGTCCTGCATATCAAGCAGCTCGAGCTTGAACTCGCTGCCCGACCAGAGCATGTCCCTGTGGATGCTGTCGATGAACGAGCCCCCCAGTTCAACCGTCAGCCCCGCGTTCAGGATATCCGACTTCGTGAAATTCGTCCGCCGATGCGGTCCGGGT
>CALOEF010000073.1:0-7403 GCA_942492165.1 uncultured Planctomycetaceae bacterium | reverse complement strand
TTGTCACTGACACGTCGATGACGTTCCATGATCTCGACAACAGTGGGTCTCACCGCATAGTCTACTCTTCCAAAGTTCATATCTACAATTGGGCATGAGAGCTTCATCGACAAGGGAACAATATTTCGGTTTTGCCACTTTCAAATGATCAGCTCGTCCAGTTTTTCTGAACGTTCGATTGCTAACAGACTGGCTTTTCACCTACACCCATATCTGCAACGAGAAGATGATGGATCAACACAATAATTTTCACGGAATTACGGTACGCTGACGATGCCGTGATGACCTAACCATTAATAAGCCCAGTGAAATTGCTGTTGATATTCTAATTGAGGTCGAGGTTCCACATGCTCGACAATATTCAAAATATCATGGCCGAATAACATATTTTGTTGAGATGGAAATTTAATGACAGATCTACCTATTTGTCAGATCGGAAAGGTACAAACCAAGAACAAGGTCCCATCTCAAAGTTGCAGAACAGACAATTGCCAGTCGGGCACTTGTTCCAAGAAGGTATTCAGCTTGTCCTATTTTTCAGAAACTGCTCGATGATTCCATCTTGTGGTAAGGTTCAGATATACGATGACGAATTTCCACTTTCCGACAAGAGCTCGTACCTATCGGATGCTCACAGACTTGTTCTTTTACTGTATGTGGTTTGCATGATGAAAATACCCGTCTAATTTGTTAATGTGGGAATAAAAATACGGTTTGTATTTGCCAGATTACACAGGCCAGCCTAATATGACGGCAAATTTCGAAAAAAATACAGCGACTCGGCTGAGTTGTCAAAATAACTGTCGGTTGGTCATTCTTAAGTTCTCGAACATGGACTTCCAGAATTCGGCAGCTTGAGTTTCAATCCGGCTTCAGGCCCGGACACCATCGGTGACACATTCCGACGAGGTTTCGAAGAGTCAGTTTTTGCCACCACGTGGCATCTCGGGCACAACGGCGATAACATCCAGAGGTTCTGAGCACAGGCATAGGACGGTTCATGCTTCATAGAGTGGTGTGCTCAGGTTTCATTAGAAAACAGATGTTCGATTTCCGCAAAACAAAATTGCCTTTTCGGTTTCCAGACAAAATGACTGAAAGACACTTGTACTAACCTGCATAACGATGCAACTTCTGAATATCTTCAGAATCATGATAATCAGATTTGATTTCGACATTTCTAAGCGATTTTTTCGATGTCTGGCTTGCCGGTCGGCTCAGGCAGGTACCAATGCGTGATTCGAGGACGCAGGATACTCTCTACTGAATTCATGCGTGTAACTGCTGGAGCGCGTGTGGTACGAAATGTCAGCGACTCGATCATGAGTTGAGTTCACGAATGGTGAGTTGAGTGTACAGGGGTTGGTGAATCGAATTCAGATCCTAGTTATCAGCTGCTTTTTTTTCTGATTCGAGAATGACCCAGCCGCCCATAAGTGAGTGTCGCTTCTCGTACTGTTCTATTGCAAAATCTGAGTTGCACATTCTGCCTAATCTGGCAAGAACTGAAAGATGGGTTGAGGGTTCAGAACAGATGACAAGAAATATCGGTGAGCATTCCTTTCGGGCGTCTGGGGTACTCTCCGAGTGTGCGTGTCCATAGCGACCGCGTCGCCGACGGGTCTTCCGACCGAATGCGGATGTGGTATTGCGACACCATCTGCGCCGCAGAATCATGCTTCTTCACGTTTCTGAATTGTTGTGACTGCAGCAGGGGTCCCAGATTTGAAGTTCTCCCGCGTCTCAATCAGGATTCTGGTACCAGGGGAAGGATTGCTTCAGGCCAAATTGATGAGAAAACTCGAATACAGAAGTGAGAATTGTTTGTTCACAACTTGCTTCCGAGATCGTGTAGTTACGCAATTTTCCAGCCAATGCGTAATTCTGGGTTGATGAAACTGCCATTTGCCCACTTGGCACCTGGTTCTGTCACGGTTCGCGAGTTTCTCCAGCTCGCGCCGCCAACTGTTTTGATAAATGCCGAGGTACAATGCGGTTGCGGCCAGATCACATTGTGGAAATCAGAGTATGAACTGCAAGAATTTTTACCATTCACAGCATGACAATAATCAACAGAGGCTCACATCTCGACTCAAGCTCAAAAAAAAAAAAAAAAAAAAGATGTGTAAGCCTCTTGATTTGATTATTGTCATGCTGTGAATGGTAAAAATTCTTACCAAGTTCATACTCCTTGATTTTTTCCACAATGTGGTGATCTGAAATGGCGCACGAACCATTTAGCCTCAGCGATTTATCAAAACAGTTGGGAAGAGACCGGCGCGAACTGGAAAAGCTCGCGAACCGTGGCAGGATTCCAGGTCGCAAAGTGAAAGGCAAATGGCAGTTTCATCCAACAGAAATTACGCATTGGCTGGAAAAAGAAATGCGTGGCTACACGATCTCAGAGCTGGAGCAAGTGGAACAAAACAATTCTCCTTCTCAACTTGATTCGAATTTTCTCATCAGTAATTTAATGCCTGAGGAGCTAATCGAAGTTCCCCTGAACGCGCGCACTAAAAGATCTGTGCTGGAATCCCTGATTGAGACTGCAGGAAGAACCTGGCAAATCTGGGAACCTGCTGCAGTCCTCACAGCAATTCAGAAACGTGAAGAAGCATATTCAACGGCTTTTGAAAATGGTGTCGCGATACCACATCCACGTAATTCGATCCCGGAGGCCGTCGGCGACCCCTTGATCGCCTATGGACGCACACTCTCGGGAATTCCCTTTGGGGCGCCGAAAGGAATGCTCACCGATATTTTTTTTCTTGTCATCTGTTCTGAACCCTCAACCCATCTTTCAGTTCTTGCCAGATTAGGCAGAATGATGCAGCTTCCAGATTTTGTAGAACAATTACGAGAAGCGGCTACTCCTTATGAAACGAAGCAGGTCATTCTCGAATCAGAAAAAAAAGCAGCTGATAACTAGGATCTGAATTCGATTCACACAACCCCCCTATACCTTCAACTCACCATTCTCTATTGAACTCAACTCATGATCAGAAATCGCTGACAGCTCATTGCCACACGCGCCAGCAGTTACACGTAAGTTCAGTAGAAGGTATCCCTTGCATCCTCGAAAATCACACGCTTTTCTGTTTTCTGCCTGAGCCATCCGTTTCAGCGTAAGCCAGACATCAGCCGCCCTTTAAAGTGTCGAAATCAAAATCTATGATTATCATGATTCTGAAGATATTCGAGATTCCATCGTTGACGAATGCGGGTTGAACACAAAGAATGTCTTTCAATCTTTCAATCAAATGCACATGCAAGAAAATGAAAAAGCAATTTTTGTTTTTACAAATTCCTGCTGGAAATCGAACATCTTGACTTTCTAAAGAAACCTGAAACGCACCACTCCTTATGAGAAGTGCGCATGAGAACAAATCCTATGCCTGAAGCGCTCCCGGAACCTCTGGATGTTATCGCCGTTGGTGCCCACCCTGATGATGTTGAGATCGCCTGTGGTGGAACTCTGGCAAAACTTGTGCTTCAAGGCTATCGTGTCGGAATCATTGATCTCACCGATGGTGAACCGACGCCACTCAGTCCGGGCCCTGAAGCCAGATTGAAAGAAGCTCAAAAAGCTGCCGAAATTCTGGGAGTCCATGTTCGAGAAACTTTAGAATTGACCAACCGACGGTTATTTGACAACTTTGAAAACCGAGTCGCTCTGGCGACTCTTTTTCGAAAGTATCGCCCCCAGGTCGTATTAGGGCTGGCAGGAAAAACACCAATGGCTTCACCCGATCACTGGCAAGCCATGCAAATCACTGATGCCGCTGTTTTTTATTCCCGATTAACAAAGTGGAATGAACATTTTCATCATACAGAACCACATACAATAAAGAAACAAGTCTGGTATCCATTAGGTTTTGGCTCTTTGAATTACCCGGAAGGAAGTGGAAAATTCGTCGTCGACATATCTGAAACCTTACCACAAAAGATGGAATCGATCCGAGCTTACCAGTCCCAGTTTCCTCCTGAGAAAGATCGTGTATTCCGACTGGTTGAAAGCCAGAATACACTCTTGGGAACAAGTGCCGGTTTTGAAGCAGGAGAATTATTCATCTGTTCTACAACTTTGGGAGTAAAGGACCTTGTTCAAACGGTTTGCCCTTAGCACCGATCCCGAACAAAAAATAAACAGATCTGTCATTAAAATTTCCATCTCCAGCAAAATATGTTATTATACGGCCATGATATTTTGAATGTGTCCGGCATCAGATAAATGGAACCTCGACCTCAATTAGAACTATCAACAGCGAGTAAAAACAGGCTTATTAATGGTTGGAATTCATCACGGCATCGTCAGCATTACCGGTAATTTCCGTGAAAATAATGAGGATAATTATTATATTGATCCGCTCAATAAATGCTTCCTCGTTGCGGATGGTATGGGTGGACAAAGCGCAGGTGAAAAAGCCAGTCTGTTAGCAATCGAACTGATTCCGAAAAAGCTGAATGAGCTGATCGATTTTGAAAGTGGCAAAACCGAAAATATTGTTCCCTTAATCGATGAAGCTGTCTCTCATGCCAATTTAGAGATTATGGCACTGGGAGAAGTAGACCCCAACTGTCGCAGTATGGGAACCACTGTTGTATTTGTTACTCAGATCGCTGGAACATTTTTCATCGGCGGTGTCGGTGACAGCCGTGTTTACTTACTGAGAAACAAGGCGATGCTTCAGTTAACAACAGACCATTCGCTCACTCAGGCTCTAGTCGATGCAGGTACGATTACACCTGAAGAGGCTGAAACGCATCGATATAAAAATGTGCTCTATCGATATCTGGGAACAAAAGACGGCAGCGCAGGGACACAGGCTCGACAGCTGGACCCGATTGCGGGAGATCGTTTGATACTCTGCTCAGATGGTGTCACCGATGGATTACCAGACGAAAAACTGCAGGAAATTCTGGGACAGTTCGATGATCCACAAATTACAGCCGAGGAAGTTGTGAAAGCAGCTCAAGCAGGAGGATCCAAGGATAATATTACCTGTATTGTTTTGTTTGTGGATTAAGAATTGATGATCGTACCAACCTGAACAGGCACGATCCCGCATCATATTCCAAACAGTGACACTCCGGTTTTAGATCCCGCTGAACAATGCGATTAAGAACTCTTTTCATGCTTCTATTCATGGCCGGCTTGACCATCTACCTGTTTTGGTTTACCAGTCTGCCTTTAGGAATCACCGGTGAATGGACCTGGCAGAGGCTCCCTTTTGTGGCGGTTGAGATGCTGCCTGCGTTGATCGTCTCGGCGATTGCATTTTGCATCTATTTATTGGTGACGCTCATTGCGCTCTCCCGTATCAAATATTGTTCTCACTGGGAATTATCGATCTGGCTTTTAACATTAACGGCGTCCGGTATCATCTGGTCTCTGCTGTTACAAGACAGCCCCCCAGCTGAATACCGGCTTTCAAAAGCCCCCTTCATCCTTTATTACGAAGGATCTTCGGGTTATTTCACTGAAGCGAATGAAGAAATCTCTGATGTAAGGCAGTACCTTGTCAATTATGAAGAGAAAATGAAGCAAGGTGATGTCCTGCATGAAGGCACCCACCCACCCGGGTTACCTCTTTTTTATCTGGCGTTGATTAAACTCTGTGACCAGTTTCCCGGACTACAGGCACAACTCCTCAATACACAACCCGCTTCATTTCAGGAAGCAATGCAAACGATTTCTGAAATTACGTCCTTATCCAGGCACCCGCTATCGGATTCCGGAGCAGCCGTTCTCTGGCTGGCAACAATGATTACACTGGTCATGTCTTCCTTGACCGTGATTCCACTTTTTTTGTTATCAAAAGAATTTACGTCTCGTGAAATCAGCTGGCAGGTTTCCACGCTCTGGCCTTTGATCCCGGCCGCACTGATTTTCCAACCAAAATCAGATGCCCTCTACTCTATGATATCGATTCTGTTTTTATATCTTTGGATCGTTGCGTGGAGACGTGATTCCAGGCTGCTTTATATTCTCGCCGGCTTTATTCTGTGGACAGGACTTTTTCTTTCGCTTGCGTTTTTACCAGTTGCACTTTGTGCTGTCTTGTATTGCATTTTTGAAACCTGGCGTCTCCGACCAGACAACACGCATCAGGCCCCAGCCGTAAAACACTTTTTATCAGCAGGATTTTTCGGCCTTCTCGGTATAACTGTTCCCACAGCTTTAATGAGCTTCCTTTTCGAACTCAATTTGTGGAATGTCTGGATTTTAAATTTTCAAAATCATGCCGGATTTTATCTTCAGTATCCTCGTACGTATTGGAAATGGCTGCTCTTCAACCCAATTGAAATCAGCCTGGCACTTGGTCTGCCTGTCTCATGGCTGGTTTTAAAATCTCTCTGGATTCAAACCGGATTCCGGAATCTGCGTCAGACAGATCCCTGCCAGTCAAGTTTCAATCACCTGTTGATTTCGTGTGTACTCGTGTTGGGACTTCTGTGGCTTTCCGGTAAAAATATGGGAGAGGCCGCTCGTCTCTGGCTGATATTCCTTCCCTGGTTTCTGGTAATGTCTATCACATATTGGCAATCCATCGCTTCGGAACCCCATTCAGCCAGTTCCGATCGATCTTCTTTCTTGAAACACCATTCAGTCTGGATTGCCGTATTGGCAGCTCAGGCAATTGTCTGTATCGCAACGGTAAATCGAATCACAGGTTTTCATTTCCCGCCTGGATAACCACACGAGCTAAAGCACATCATTATCACTGTGCTCCAGGTCTTAATGTCGTCGACAATTATTCCCCGCACATTCCTTATAATCCCGATATTCGTAAATCGTGCAAGAGTAGCTGTTTCTCAGTTTCAGTACGTCGATATTGATTAAGTCTGCTTTTTATTTATAGAGACAAAAGAGAAGCCGTTGTGGGCATCGGTTTTCAAACGTGAACGCTGTGCATCTCATGTTGAAGTATCTCTATTTATTGAGCACGGATTTATTCATCGCAGTCAGATTTTGGACTGATTAAGAATGATCATTTTAGAGAGGATCTTATCGCTGTTCCCAAATTCCGCAATCTGCTGTTTTGTTTGTTTCACGGTATCGCTCAACAGTGGTGGTTGTTCCGAGAATTCACTGGACTATACCGAACTCAAACAGATCAACGAAAAGGTGACCGAAAGCGAACTCAAAAAATACCTTAAAGTGACCAGACTGATACCCAGAAATAAAAATCCCGCTTTTCCTTCTGTCTTTGCTCCCAAACCAACCTGGAGCCATATTCGCTCGTTGCCAATTGAAGATCTTGTCAACAGCGAACAGAACAATATGTCACAGTTATGGAATATCCAACGAATCAGCGATCAATTTGGAATTAGAAATCTCATACTGAAAAAAGCGCTGCATCGAAGGGAAATGTCCAAAGAACAATTCATCAGTTTTACTC
>CALOEF010000072.1:0-285510 GCA_942492165.1 uncultured Planctomycetaceae bacterium | reverse complement strand
ATGGCACTGTCATCTTCCCGTTTGTGCGTACGTTGGTCTATTATTTTAACCGCTCCCGGCGATAATATTTTGAACCCTCCCTGAAACTTCGTGCATGAAATTACCAGGGAGGGTTTTTCATGGCTACTAATTTATCTGATTCGTCATCTCAAGGCAGTAGCAGTTTTCAGCAGATCCTCAACTCCTTTCTCTTGCCAGCGGGACTGCCGTTCTCGAAATTGCTTTCTGCGGAACGCATCGCACGGATCTTTGCCCGGCACAACGGCTTGTTCGGAACACACGGCGTTTATTCCACTGCGATCATGGTCTGGTCTTTTTTGGGTCAGGTGCTGCGGGATGGAAAAGAGTCATCCTGCCAATCAGCGGTCGCCCGGGTGATAGCATACTGCAAACTCACTGGGAAAGCTGCTCCCACGGCTGATACCCGCAATTTCTGTCGGGCGCGCGCCAAGTTATCTGTGCCCGCTCTGAGAGAACTCAGTGGGGAAATTGCTTCTGAACTCGAAGACGTTGCTGAGGAAAACTGGCTCTGGAAAGGCAGACACGCCAAGTTGATCGATGGCTTTACCTTCACCATGCCGGACACGGAATGTAATCAGGCCGTGTTTCCACAACAGAACGCGCAAGCTACAGGCTGTGGTTTACCGATTGCCCGTGCGGTAGCGATTCTCTCGTTGGCAACAGCCTGCGTGCTCGATGTTGCCATTGGTCCCTACAAAGGGAAACAGACTGGCGAAACAGCTTTACTGCGCACACTGTTTCGTTCGTTGAAGCAGGGTGACGTTGCCATCTTCGATCGTTACTACTGCTCATTCATGATGATCGCCTCATTACTGAGGCAGGGAACGGACGTTTGTGCGAGACTGCATCACAAACGTCAGCCTGACTTTCGGCGTGGTAAGCGGCTGGGTAAGTACGATCATCTCGTCACGTGGACCAGACCGAAACTGCGTCCCACATGGATGGACAAAGCGACTTTTGCACAGATTCCGGAGACCATTCTACTGCGGGAGATTCGCTACAACGTAGTCGAAAAAGGAAAACGAACGCAGTCGATGACTGTGGTGACCACACTCATCGAAGAAGAATTGACGAAAGAAGAAATCGCTGAGTTATACGGTTTTCGCTGGAATGTGGAACTCGATCTACGCTGCATTAAAGAGACATTGAATCTCGGGCACCTACGCTGCAAGTCTCCCGCGATGATTCGTTGTGAACTGTGGACCACGATGCTGGGTTACAACTTAATTCGTACCACTGCTGCTGGTGCGGTGCTGCTGCATAATAAACGTCCTCGGCAGATCAGCTTCACGACCGTCTGTCAGTTTATTCTGGCAGCCTGGATGCTGACTGCCTGCAGGCAATACAATTTACAGTCATTACGCGAGATGTGCCGAACGATGGCAAATCAAATTGCCACATGCGAAGTCGGCAATCGTCCCGGCCGCATCGAACCCCGCGTGATCAAACGCCGCCGTGGTACCTACCCGCTGATGCAACTACCAAGACAGGTACTCAGGGACAGATTATGCAACAATACCGCTTGAAACATGTTAGGACTCGACAGTACCATTCGGGTCAGGTCTCTTTAATACCTTTCGCACTGGTTCCAATTGTTCTTTTGATAATGAATGGAATGTCACAAGTCGGGCGGACACATGGGTCGCGCCCCTACGTTGGAGTGGGCGACGTCAATACAGACACAGAGAGTGAAAAGGGGCAGGGCTGATTAGGCCTGCCCCCTTTTTGACTATCGCGGTCTGACAATGAAAATTTTTCGGTCTGTTCCCGACAAATTCAATTTGAACTGAGACGATGCAATTCCGTTTGAACTCGCGTGGGCACCAAAGATGGTAGCTCGAATTGTTTTACCATTTTTTTCGACATTCTCAAGTATGCCGGCGTGACCAAACCATGTGCCGTCGCGTTTTTTCATCCAGTACTGTATGAGGTCACCGGGTCTGGCCTGGTCTGGTTTGATCGCCGTCCCGCGTCGAATTGAAACGAGTGCATGTTGAATGCCCTTGATTTTGTCACTTTCCATTTCAATAAGAGACGGAAGCATTTTTTGCTCGGCTGTGCTGAGATTGGAGATCAGAATCTGCTTGCGTGTTTCCACATTCAGCGATTGAGCAAGGACCTCTTCGGTCACAGCTAATACGAATTGGACGCAATCAATTTTCTTGTCTTTGGCTTTGCTGCCATAGGTCCAACCTTTGAACTTATTGACCGCCAGCTTTTTTGCCAGAGCAAGCGGGTCTGGTGCTGTCGTGGAACGAGAGGAGCCCAAAGGGACAGTAACGAATACGTCAGTAATTCGTCCCTTCTTGAGTCCTGCTAAAGAAAAGCTGGCACGTCCTGAAAACGATTTCGCATTTGCACGAACTGCGACCTTTTTTTCTCTCTTTTCCCCAGTCTCTTTCACTACGCTTTTGATCGTGAGCTGATACTTTAGTTTTTGATCGGTTTTGTTTTCGACCTGGTAGTAACCACTGCCTCCACTTGGGTAGGAGTAGAACCTGATAACTCCAATGATCCGTGTTCTATCTTTCTCTTCGCCATTCAATTTTACTTCGAGATTTTTTTCATAAACCAATTTGTCTTTGTCTTTCGGATATGCCATCAAAGGAGTAGTCATGCAAGCTACCGCAACGCAAACCCGTGCCAGGGACAAAGCCGTTTGAGTCTTAAAAAGACCGTTCAGTATTGATTTCATTATGAATTCCTCACGGATCTAAAAAGGTGTCCGACCCGTTATCTTTCACCCTGGGAAGCAAAATATGAATTTTATTTATCAGTCAGTCAAAAAAATCATAGCAATTTATGGATTTACAATATTTGTTATTACTTTAACTGTTAGTCTGATTTTTAACATATCACTCTTTTGAGATGATCCATATATTATTGATTTATTTTCATCAATATTTTTAGTATCTGGATGATGTTATTAAGGAAGCAGGACTGAATGGTACTGTCGAGCTCTAACATGTTTCAAGTGACATTGTTGTGTAAACGGTCTCTGAGTACTTGTCTTGGCTGTTGCATGAGTGAATAGGTGCCGCGTCGACGTTTGATGACGCGAGGTTCGATTCGACCTGGCCGGTTGCCGACTTCACAGGTGGCGATTTGATCTGATAGGTTTCGGCAGAGCGCTTTCAGTTTCTGGTTTGCTATCTGCCTGCAAGCGGCGATCATCCAGGCAGACAGAATCAACTGGCACGTTGCCGTGAAGCTGATCTGTCTGGGGCGTTTACTATGCAGCATCGCTACACCGGTTGCAGTC
Source organism: uncultured Planctomycetaceae bacterium (assembly GCA_942492165.1). Classification (GTDB taxonomy): domain Bacteria; phylum Planctomycetota; class Planctomycetia; order Planctomycetales; family Planctomycetaceae; genus Gimesia. The sequence goes on along the minus strand of CALOEF010000072.1, from coordinate 282,227 downwards.
GCACGAATCAGGTCATAAGCCAGCATCGTGGCCCATAACTCGCAGCGAATCATCGCCGGTGACTTGCAGCGCAGGTGCCCCAGATTGAGTATGTCTTTGATCGAGCGCAGATCGAGTTCTGCATTCCAGCGAAAGCCGTACAGTTCTGCGATTTCTTCTTTGGTCAACGTTTCGTCGATGGGCGTGGTAACGACTGTCATTTACTGAGTCCGCCGTCCCTGCTCAACCAGATTGTACCGCACTTCCCGTAGTAGTATCGTTTCTGGGATCTGCTCGAAAGTTACCCGGTCCATCCAAGTGGGACGGAACTGAGGTCTGGTCCAGGTAATGAGGTGATCGTATTTGCCTAGTCGTCTGCCACGTCGAAAATCGGCACGACGTCTGTGATGCAGTCGCGCACAGACATCGGTTCCTTGATTGAGTAGCGAAGCGATCATCATGAAGGAGCAGTAGTAACGATCAAAGATGGCGACGTCTCCCGGATTGAGCGCAGCAAACAGTCCGCGCAGCAAAACCGTTTCGCCAGTCTGTTTTCCCTTAAAGAGGCCGATGGCGACATCCAGCACACAAGCTGTTGCCAGTGACAGCACAACCACGGCGCGGGCGATTGGCAGACCACAGCCCGGAGCCTGTGTGTTTTGTTGCGGGAACTCATCCTGGTTGAGATCCGTGTCCGGCATGGTGAAGGTGAAGCCGTCGACCAATTTGGCATGCCTGCCTTTCCAGAGCCAGTGTTTCTCGGCGGCCTCTTCGAGTTCGTTGGCAATTTCCCCGCTGAGTTCACGGAGAGCAGGTACGGACAGTTTAGCTCGCGCTCGACAATAGTTACGTGTGTCAGCAGTCGGAGTTGCTTTACCGGTCAGTTGGCAGTAGGTCATCACGCGGGCCACTGCGGACTGACAGGATGCCTCTTTGCCATCCCGAATCACCTGTCCCAGAAACGACCAGACCATGACGGCGGTAGAGTAAACACCGTGAGTTCCAAACAGCCCGTTATGCCGTGCAAAGATCCGTGCGATGCGTTTTGCCGAGAGCAGTTTCGAGAATGGCAATCCCGCCGGAACGAGAAAGGAATCGAGAACCTGCTGAAAACTGTTACTGTGTTGAGACGACGAATTAGATAGAGTACCAGACATGAAAAGACCCTCCCTGATGATTTCATGGCAGAAGGATCCAGGGAGGGCTGAAAAGCATGATCGCCGGGAGCGGTTAAAAAGAAAGGCCAACTCCAGACAGAAATGATTTTATAAAAGATCCGTTTTTGTCATAGACCAACGTACGCACAAACTGAAAAATGACAGTGCCATTCGGGTTTGACCCCTTAAGATTATTAAATACCAACTGCTTAAATGAGTTAAGCGTATTATGATTCTCGGGATAAGTTTTCCATACACATTTGACTCAAATTCAGGTATTAATTAGTGTTAGTGAAATCGTTTCGAAAACCGAACGGTTTACAGCACTCACGATATCGATCCGTTTGCCTGGTTGAGGGATGTGTTGCGAAGGCTGCCCGCACAGCCGGATGAATAGCTTGTTGCCGGAGTCTGGTTTGCCGATCATCCAGAAGCTCGCAGGAAAAGAGCAGCTTGCTTCACCCCGGTGGAAAGAGTACCGTGGATATCAAGTAAATGTGCCGTTTATTAAACGGTTACGTTATATATAGTAATTTAGAATTCCCCAATCACTTCGCCACCACTGATTGTCAGCAGATTGAAAAACAACGTGGCATCGATATTTTCACTGATGAAGCGGGTGCCGCCATCACATAAGGAAACATGCACCCCCCCTACGTGGTAGCTCCGCATCGATTGAGTGATGAAAGGATAGCCAGAATACCCATCCCCACAACGCAACTTACGCCTTAGAACTGGATCAGTCTGGCTTGTCCAGGCAGACCCATCAGGGCAGTTGGCCACACGATCCAGGCTGATACCAGCATCCGAGTTGGGAGTTTTCATTCCGGAAGCACTTGTGCTGCCACCTGAGATCATCATGCCATTGACATGTGCCCAGCGTCCTCGTGAATCACTATCGACATGATTAGTCACCATCTCACCCAGCATAATCGAATTCGATGTGCCATCCGTGATATCTCGAATGCGGGCCCCCCATTGCGCTCCCGCATTAAACACCCCCTTATACACTCCCGTTGCTAAAGTGCTGTCCATAGGGTTCCCGACACCAAAATTAGCACCGTAAGTTCCTTTGGCATAGTTGCCATAAAAAGTGGACTCAACATGCGAAGGACAATTAATTGCCGCCAGTACAGTGCGAGTGGCTGTCGAGTTGGAATTAGACGGCACATTGGAGTTGTACGTATTGTAAAGGGGAACTTGATCAATGAATGGAAGAATCATGGTGACCCAGGATGCCCCCCATTCGGAGTCACGCGGATCGAGCATGTTTGCAGAATACGTACTGACACAGTCACCCAGACAAACGCCTCCCGGTGGGAATGTACTGTGTGTGTCGTGATAGTTATGCAACGCTAAGCCAAGCTGCTTCATGTTGTTTTTGCATTGAGATCGCCGAGCCGCTTCGCGTGCTTGTTGGACGGCTGGCAACAACAGTGCAATCAAGATGGCAATAATGGCAATGACCACTAATAGTTCAATCAGCGTGAATCCACGCTGAGAACGACTCGATGAGAAATTTTTCAATGGCATGAGACTTTTCCTCTTGTAAAAAAAATTATTAATACATCTCTATAGCGTTTTACTATTTCTCTATAGCGTTTTACTATTTCGAGCGAAGATCAAATCTATAGCGTTTTACTATTTCGAGCGAAGATCAAAATTGACTTCGTTTGAGTCAGTTGTGACTTCTGCTGTAAGTTCTGATGTTTTCTCGCTGGCATAGTGAGCGGGGACATGACATTTATCCCCAACAGTTTCAAAGACACCTTCAGAAACTTCCCGTTCAGCCTGCTCTTCACAGATAATCGTTACTAGGTGATGCCCCTCAATGACCCCATCACGTCCGCCAGGAGAAGTTAGCGAATATCGACCTGATGATTCGACAACACCTAATGCAATAGGCCCCTTTGTGCCTTTAGAATTATCTGGAAGAAATCGTATGACTGCCTGTTGAACTGGTTGACCATCGAGCGTGATTGTACCTGTCACAGGAACCAGCTCCGGTCCGGATTCACCTGCACAGCCAACGCAGAAAACCTGACAGATTAGCAAAAGAGAAAAAACATGTATGCCCATCCGGGTGACAATGCCAGCATGTTTCTGTCAATATAAGTACATCATTCACACTCTCAATAATCGGAACGCATCAAGTCAGTAATGAATTTCAATGTGTATACATATGTATGTATTGTGTTTTTCGTTGAGAGTATTCACCAGTAAAAACAAGAAATATTTTAAGGTTTTAGGTAAATACCCCCTCGCAGGGTGGCCCGGCCAAAATTGGCCAGATTGCGTGAGTAACAAGATGACTCATCGTACGCCTACCCTTAATACCACCGTTTAAGACATGCTCTTTAGTGAATAAATAAGGGGAATAACAAAATAGGCACTAATGTGACGCGACTCGAATCCTGTCCCATCTACGGCTGCTGATTTCACTCGTTATTTGGTCACGCCTGTTTGATTGGCTACACCTACGGTCTTATCAAGTAAACGATGTGCGGCAGTTGATTTCAGTAAGCGCGCTGCCGCTTTCTGGAAGGTCGTGAAGCGGGGGATCTCCTGTAGATCAATCACGGAAGTCAGGCAGGGAGTGTCAATCAGAAACGCCTGAAGTTTCCGGTAATCAAGTTGTAGAAACTGCTGAAGCACCAGGCAAGCAATCAGTTGGTGCTGTGTAAACTTCCGAGGGCTATAGCGGTGTGCGTATTCGGGAAGCGATTGCTTTGCAATCTCGAATGCAGTCACCAATACCATCCGTGGAGATTTGCTTGTCAGTGTCATGCACTATGGTGTATCATGACTCGTTAAATACAGAAACAGCAATCGGAGGCAGCTTTTCTACAGAGCATTCCTGACACCTTTTTATGCTCATTTGGCTTTGTGAAAGGAGTCAGTGAATTTTGACTTGGCTCTAACTTGTTGTCTATCTTTTTGCACATCCAGTTTCCTAAACTGTAGAACTAACAGATAGGATTTTGTTAGCCAGGTAGAGTTGCAACGAACCGCCAATATGAACAATACAGGGGTTCATCTGAAGAACTGCCGAGAGAAAGGTCAACTCATGCTCAATCGAAGAGAATTCTTTGCGGCGACAGGTGCCGGATTGCTGGCGACTCAAACCGGACTTTTGGCTCAACAGCCGAAGAAGAAAAAACGTCTCGCCGTCGTCACAACTTTGTGGACATACAAGTCGCACGCCTGGCACATGGCCGAGCGGTTCCTGCACGGCTATCCGATCGGAGGAAAGTGGCATGAATCCGGTCTTAAGGTAGTTTCGGCTTACGTGGATCAGCGACCGGATGGCGATCTCAGCGGGCAGCGGTCGAAAGAATTCGGGTTTCCGATTTATCCCACCGTGGCAGAAGCGCTTCGTTGCGGCGGAGACGAGCTCAATGTCGATGCCGTGCTGCTGATCGGCGAGCACGGCGACTATCCCAAAAATGAGTTCGGACAGAAGCTCTACCCGCGGTACGAACTGTTCTCAAAAATTACCAACGTGTTTCGCAAAGACAATCTCTCGGTGCCGGTTTTTAATGACAAACATCTGTCCTGGAATTTTGATTACGCAAAGGAAATGGTAAACACCTCAAAAGAACTCGGTTTCACATTTCAAGCCGGGTCGTCGTTGCCGGTCACGTGGCGAATGCCGTCGGTCGACATGCCGTACGGGGCAGAAGTGACCGAGGCGATGGGAATCGCCAACGGGCCAATCGACATCTACGACTTTCATGCTATGGAAATGATCCAGTCGATGCTCGAACGCCGAAAAGGTGGCGAGACCGGCGTGCGGGAAGTGATGGCGCTGCGAGGAACAGAACTCTGGCAGGCAATGGACGGGGGGCGGCTGCCAGGTAATGGCTGGCCACCTGAATTATTTGAGGCATGTCTTTCGCGCAGCCAGACGCTCGCCCAGCCAGAGAGTTTCAGCCATCGCTACCCGACGAAGGATCAAATTCGCGAGAAGGTCAAGGACCCGATTTACTACTGGATCAAGTATCGAGACAACACGACCGCGCATCTGCTGCTGCTCAACGGGCTGGTCAGTGACTTTACATTCGCGGCTCAGATCAAGGGACGGAAGAAGCCACTATCGACGCTGTTTTATCTACCGCCGAATCCTAACGTGACCTACTCGTCGGCGCTGATGCACAATGCTGAAAAGATGTTTCTGACTGAAGAGGCTCAGTACCCCGTTGAGAGAACGCTTCTCACCAGCGGCGTCATTCAGTCGTGCATTCAGGCTTTGAAAAAAGGGGGAGGCCCCACTCCCCACCTCGATGTGAAATACACTGCTCCGCGCGAGTCCCCGTTTTTAAAGTCGTGATGAGGCACACCGATGCGTCAAAGCAGATGGTCTCTGGCTCTACGAGAAAGCAACTTTTGGGGAGTGTATTGGGATGATTTCGAGGCAGCTTTTCTACAGGGCAGTCCTGACCCCTTAATATCCTTCAATGCAAGTTGAAGATATTGCCATGGAATCGTTTCACAATTCAATGACCTCATCTGAAGCAAGGGCATTCCATTCAATTCGACGGAATGCCCTTTCGACATCTTCGCCGATCACAGGATACGGAGGACCCTGGTACCAGACAACAATAGCCGTTGACCAGCATTTCGTGCCATCAATTGGATCAGAAGAAAACTCGCCAACGAATCGGTATGGCGGCAAATGCGGTCGTTCTTCAGCGTCATAGGTGATGGTGGGGGGAACAACAATGACGGGGTGATCACCAAATAGTTTTCTTCCTTCGTTCTCGGCAACCTTGATGAATTTGCGAGTGGCACGATCGGATGGCGTATAGATCAACGTACCACAATCCGAAAACGAAACAATGTAACAACTACAGGATATCCGGCGGCCATCGTTGAACGTGATTTCGGTACGTTGTGAATTCAAGAAGCTGAACCAGAAGAATTGTCCGATCGATCCGACGAACTATTGATAAACAGAATTTGATTCTGTCTAAATCTATCAGAAATTCTGTCTATTATCATTTGGCAGTGTGTGGATTTGTGTTCACAGCAGAGTTGTTCTGGGAAGATCGAGATGGCAGCGGATGTTGATCTTCTCCTCTCTATCAGGATCACGTAGCAGCACCACTGCTGGATATTCATCTCTGCGCTACCGGGTGATATCCGATAGAATCTTTTTCGCGCGGGGTTTGTCTCGTCTTTGTATGCGAGAGTTTGTTTTCTCTGCACGATGCATTTTATTTGGTTGGTTTTATTTGGTTGTCGGAGAAGGGCGTTATCATGTGGTGTTTGCTTTTCACGTTGATACACGTGCTATTGGGATGGTGCGTTGTTTGTGTTTTGGTGAGCATTGTAAAATGCGGAGGATGGGCATCTGTTTTTTGTGTGCAGTTTTGTGCGAAATGTGGTATTTTGTGACTAATTGTGGCTCGATTTGTGTCAAATTTGGTAAAAAAAGTAGTGAAGATTGGGAAGCGAATTTTGTGTTGCCTATGGAAATCTTGCTGAAACGAGTCGGTTTTATAGTACTCACATCAGCAGGAACAAATAAATTCAGTATCAAAAAAAATAATTTCACGCAGAACTTGAAAACTGGGTACTCTCCAGAGACGCGGCAATGTTAGCGACCGGGAGTTTCAACGTGTCTCAATTTCGGATATAAGTGATGTGTTCCAGGGCACGTGACAGGTCTGTTAATCTCATAATCTGGCTGAAAGAGGTCATCGTCTGATGGGAAAATGGCTTGTTAATTACTCGAACTTTTTGACGATGATCTCCGGTTTGCGCGTCACTCAATCGGAAAGAAAATTATGAAACGGCACCGTACTTTTTGGATGTTCATCATCACGGTCGCAATGATGCAGTTTGTGGCGGAGACCTCTCAGGCAGGTGACGCAATCGACTTTGAACCTGCCGCCAATATTTTTCAATTGCCGGAAGGTTTAACGCTTGGTCATTGTTCGGCTGTCGATTTCGACAGCAAGGGGCAGATGTTTCTATTCCATCGGGGTAAGCAGCCGATACTCTGCTTTGATCGTAACGGTAAGTTCGTCCGTTCGTGGGGTGATGACTTGATCGGCAAGGCACATGGTCTGCGAGTTGATCGTTTTGACAATATCTGGGTAACCGACATTGGTCATCACATGGTTTTCCAGTTCAGCCCCGAGGGAAAGTTGCTTCTCGCTCTGGGGCAATCTGACAAGCCTGGTACCGGTGATGACCAGTTCGACCAGCCGACCGATATTGCCTTTGGTTCTCAGGATGAGATTTATGTTGCGGATGGATACGGCAACAGTCGTGTGATGAAGTTTGCAGCAAACGGTAAATTTTTGGACAAATGGGGACGGCCGGGGAAAGGGCGGGGTGAATTTCACTTGCCGCATTCCATCATTATCGATGCAAAAGGCCGAGTACTTGTTGGTGACCGGGAGAATGACCGTGTGCAGGTCTTCGACTCTGAAGGGAAATTATTGGAAGTCTGGCCCGGTTTCGCACCGTATGGAATGGAATTCGATTCAACTGGAAGACTCTTTGTGACTGACGGTCGTGCCAATAAGGTGCTGCAAGTCAATTCGACCGGAAAGATTATCAACTCCTGGGGGCGTAAAGGGGATGGGCCCGGTGAATTCAATTTGCCACACATGCTGGCAGCCGACTCGTCTGGTCATCTCCACATCGCTGAAGTAGGGGGACGACGGCTGCAAATGCTGAAGCGTAAAAAGTGATGTCAGGTTGATTCGAAACCAGATTCAACGAGTAAAGCTCGACGCGGATTCTTGAAGTTCAATAAAATACTGTTTTAGTCTTCTTGCTCAGTATCCTCGCCAGCGGCAGTGGGAGCAAATCCACGACGCATGGTGTTTTCCGTTACATTGATGGGAATCAGGAACTGAAGCAGGTAATCGGGGCCACCGGTTTTGCTGCCGATACCTGACATTTTGAAACCGCCGAATGGATGTCGTTCGACCATTGCGCCGGTGATGTTACGATTCAGGTAAATGTTACCGGCGACCAGATCCTGTCTGGCTTTTTGTAGATTCGCAGGGCTGCGGCTGTAGATGCCGGCCGTCAAGGCATACGGTGTGTCGTTGGCAATCGAGATCGCTTCGTCGATGTCTTCTGCTTTCATGACTGACAGCACGGGTCCAAATATTTCGTCTTGTGCAATGGTGCATGTGGAATCGACGTCGGTGAAAATATGCGGGCCGACATAGTACCCTTCTTCATCCAGTTCTGAAGTTTCACAGGCTAAAGCCAGGGTTGCTTCTTCTTTGCCTGTTTCGATGAATTCGAGGATTCTTTGTTTTGCTTCTTCATCAATGACGGGGCCGACGATTGTTCCCGGTTCTTCAGCAGGGCCGATTTTCAAACTTTTCGTCGCTTCGACGAGTCGCTTTACAAACGTGTCATGAATCGATTCCAGTACAATCACTCGGGAGCAGGCTGAGCATTTCTGACCGGCGTAGTTGAAAGCAGAATGCATCACGCCCAGTACTGCTTCATCAAGGTCTGCATCATCGTCAATGATGATCGGATTTTTGCCTCCCATTTCAGCGATGACGCGCTTGACCATATTTTGTCGGATGTCTGTTGCTGAGGCGGATTCATTGATGGCCAGTCCGACTTCTCGAGAACCGGTAAAGGTAATCAGTTCCACGTCCGGGCTGCCTACCAATTCGGGGCCGACTTCTTCGCCAATTCCAGGCAAAAAGTTGACGACGCCATCGGGAATGCCTGATTCATGAATGAGATCCATCAGTTTGGCAGCCACCACCGACGATTGCTCTGCGGGTTTCATCACGACGGTATTTCCCGTGACTAATGCGGCTGCGGTCATACCTGTCAAAATCGCTAATGGGAAATTCCAGGGCGCAATTACAGCGACCGTTCCCCTGGGACGATAGAAGTAGGCATTTTCTTCGCCGGGAACATCACAGTTGAGTGGTTCAGCCAGGCGACGCATCTGTTCGGCATAGTACATACAGAAGTCAATGGCTTCAGCGACATCGCCGTCTGCTTCTTCCCATGGTTTGCCGCATTCATATACGATCCAGGCTGCCAGTTCGAATCGCCTTCGACGCATGTTGGCGGCAATCAATTCCAGATATTCGGATCGGTATTGTGATTCCGTTTTGGACCATGTGGGAAATGCACGACGAGCTGCGTCGATTGCGTCGATCGCATCATCGGCAGAAGCAGACGCGATCGTGCCCACCGATTCATCATGATGGGAAGGATTCCGGGATGTAATCGTGGCTTTAGTGTCGATGGCGCGACCATTGATCAGGAGCGGGTATTCTTTACCAAGCTGATCGGCGACAGACTCCAGTGCTTCCTGCATCTGGGTGCGGGACTCTTCCAGGCTGAAGTCAGTCAGTGGTTCGTTTTGGAAGCCACTCGCCGTTTCTTCTGAAGTGTTCTTTGTCGTCGATTGATTGGCGTGTTCGGAAGGATTGATCATCAGAGTCTCCAGATTGACGTGCTCACTAAAGCTTTGTCGAAGGAATGAGTCGTTGGAAGTGTTTTCCAGTAATCGCCTGACCAGATAGGCCATGCCGGGAATCAGTTCGCCGAAAGGCGTGTAAATACGAACGCGGTGGCCCATTTCCGCAAAGACCTGTGCCTGTTCTTTACCCATGCCATACAGCATTTGAATTTCGTAAGCTGAGGGGGGGATATCTAATTCTTGCGCGACAGCGATGGCATGGGCCAGGCTGCGCATATTATGGCTGCCGAATGCAGGGCGCAACCACTGGTGATTTTTGAGCAGAATCTGTGTCAGTTTCTCAAAATTGACATCAGACTCCCATTTTTCCTGAAATACGGGGATGGGCCAGTGATGATACTGGGACGTGATTGTTTCATAATCCCAGTAGGCACCTTTGACAAGCCGAATCCAGATTGGTGTTTTCCGTTTTTTGACCCATTTCAAAAGATCCTTCAGGTCATTCTCTGCCTGTGGCTGGTAGGCCTGGATTACAATTCCAACATTGTCGAAATCGCGGAATTCCTTCTCCATCAGCGTCTGTTTGAAAATTTCCAGAGTCAGAGGCTTGTAGGAGTTCTGCTCCATATCGATGTGTAGATACGCATCGTGTTGTATTGCTGAACGTAGCAACCGTCTTAAGCGAGGTTGAACGGCGGCCATTGTTCCGATCGGATCAGTTGGTTTGAACTGGCTGCATAACGCAGAAAGCTTGATCGAAACATTGGTTCTTGGTAAATGTCCCTGGTTGTCCCAGTCCAGTTGGACATTTTCCGACCATTTCTTGACGCGTGGTGAAAGTCCTTCGATTAAATCAAGATAGGATTGCAGGTATGTTTCGGCTTCTGGTTCGCTGATGACAGCTTCACCCAGGAGGTCGAGTGTGAACGTGAAGTTTTCACTTCTGAGCCGATCAACGGTGTGGTGTACCTCTTCGACGGTGGAACCGGCGATAAAGCGACTGGCCATCCGACTGGCATTCGAGCGCGCATTCAGGGCCAGTGCCCGACCTAAAACGGAATTGGGCTGAGATAAATCCAGTCCAATCCGAGCCGCCCAGGGAAGGTATTTACGGACATCTTCAAAATATTCGTGCAAGTGTCGGACGATGGACTCATGGGATGTGAGCATCGGTAAAACATCCACAAAGCGGAACATTTGCACTTTGACGGACTCATCAGCCATCGCCCATGAGAGAATTCGATCATCCCACCAGCGTTTTTCAAACATGGTTGGTTCGCGACGTTCCAACAGACCCCAAATCTGGTGTCCGAGCTCCTGAGTTCGCTGCTCCAGTTTTTGATTCAGGCTTGAAGACGCTTTTTTTCGTGCCACTTATATAACCTGCCTCTGAGTGCAGTCTGCACTTTCTCTACTGCGGTTTCGATAATGTTTGAGACCACTGAACAAGGGAGTTCAATGTGATGGAGGGCTTGTATTACAGGCATCCTGCCATTAATTCTACGTAGGCACCCTTTTGAGTGTTGGGTTTGGCCTCTAAAAACCGCTCCAGTGATAGACTGTTTTTTCCTAAATTAGTTTGACTGAGAAGCAGGGTAACAAATCCGAATAGGCGAAGTAAGTGCTGGGATGAAGTCAATCAGAACTTTTCTGACCTCATCAGGGAAGATCAGACTTGTCTGAAATCGAGAGAACTTTATTCTAGTACATAAAATATATGAAATACGGTGCCAGTTCATCTTTGGTAGCATTGATGTTATATCACTTGTGATCGATAATAGGAATTCAATCAGATTCGATACCTGATCTGAGATTCTCTATTTGAATCGAGGATACTTACGATAATTTGGAGAGGGACGAACTTGCTATGCGTGACTTTGACTATGAAGCACCCACTTCAGTGGCGGAAGCTGTCGGCTTATTAGCTAAAAGTGATGGGGTTTCCCGCCCGTTGGCGGGGGGGACAGATTTGATCGATCATGTCAGAACCGGCAGATTGTCTGCTGATTTGATTGTCGATTTGAAAAAAATTCCTGAATTGATGGTTCTCGAACTGGATGAGCAGGGGCTGCGACTGGGGGCTGCTGTTCCCTGTTACCAGATTTACGAACACCCGGGGATTGTAGAACAGTATTCTGCGATTTCTGATAGCAGTAATATAATCGGAGGGATGCAGATCCAAAATCGGGCCAGCGTCGGAGGCAATCTGGCGAATGCTGGTGCTGCCGCCGATTCGACTCCCGCTTTAATTGCCCTTGATGCCACAGTTGTGATCTCAGGTCCTGCAGGAACGCGGGAAATTCCCGTCGATCAGTTTTGCACTGGACCAGGTCAAAATGTACTTGAGCAGGGTGAGATCATCGTTGATCTCAAATTTCCCCCACGGCCCGCTCATAGTGGCTCTCATTATCGACGATTTATTCCTCGAAATGAAATGGATATTGCAGTTGTAGGCGTCAGTGCTTCGGTTGTTCTGGATGAGAGTGGTGAGAATTTTGTTTCTGCTCGGATTGGGTTGGGGGCTGTTGCGGCAAAACCCTTTTATGCTCAGGAAGCCAGCGAACTATTGGCAGGTCAACCTGTAAATAACGAAACGATTCAGAAAGCAGCAGCAGCTGCACGGGCTGCGATTAACCCGATCACTGATATGCGGGGAACTGAAGAGTTTCGTAATCACGTCACTGGAGTCTTAACCGAACGTGTCATCAAAAAAGCGGTCGAACGTGCCCGCGGGTGATACGGGAACTTCTTGAGTTAGCTCGAATTTCAATTAATTATAAATCAAATTTTTTAATAAGGACTTTTCGATGGCGAAGAAACGGATCGTAACCGCGACAGTCAATGGCCGCGAAGAGGAGTTCCTCTGTCAACCCAGGCAGACATTACTCGAAATATTGCGAGGTACACTTAACCTGACGGGAGCCAAAGAAGGCTGCTCGAACGGTAACTGTGGTGCCTGCTCTGTTGTCATTGATGGCCGTGCAATTAATAGTTGTATGGTACTGGCTGTGGAGGCTGAGGGAGCTGATATTGAAACGATTGAAGGATTAGCCCCCGGCGATGGTCTTGATCCTTTACAGGAAGCGTTTCTGGAAAATGCAGCGCTGCAGTGTGGAATTTGCACGCCCGGCTACATTATGGCGGCGAAAGCATTTCTGGATGAGAACCCGAACCCCACCGAAGAAGAAATTCGTTTTTCGATGGCCGGAAATTTATGTCGCTGTACTGGTTACGATAAAATTGTACGTGCAATTCAGCAAGCAGCAGAAAAGAGAGCGGAACAACCTGCCTCATGTGACAAGGAGACTGTCTAATGGCGACAATAGATGAAACGAAAGCAGCAGACGAAAGTGGAGACGCTCCCAAATATAAAGTGATTGGGACACGACCCATTCGTCACGACGGAGCCGACAAAGTGACAGGACGCGCCTTGTATGGAGCGGACATCAAAATCAAAGGCATGATTTATGGATCGATATTGCGTAGCCCCCATGCGCACGCGATTGTGAAATCGATTGATACCTCTAAAGCGAGAGCTTTGCCTGGTGTTCGTGCTGTAGCAACGAGCGAAGATCTTCCGGAACCGGGAGATAAAATTGCTGAGCTCGGCGAAGGGGCCGTTGTTCTGAATCATCTGAGCAGCAACAATCTCGCCCGTACGAAGGTACTATACCGAGGGCACTGTGTCGCCGCGGTCGCCGCCGACAATATTCATATTGCGCAAGAAGCAGCCAACCTGATTGAGGTGGAATACGAAGTTTTACCCCCCGTGCTGGATGTGCTGGAAGCGATGACAGACGCCGCTCCTGTCTTAAATCCGGATGTGCGAACCGAAGAGCTTGCTACCGGTGAAAAAGGTGATCAGCCTTCGAATATTGCCAAGCATCTCGTTTATGAAAAAGGCGATATCGAAAAAGGATTCGCCGAAGCGAAATATATCGTCGAGAAAGAATTCAATACAGCGACCGTGCATCAGGGTTATATCGAGCCGCATGTGGCAACTGCATTGTGGAACAATGATGGCCAGATCACTGTCTGGACTCCCACTCAGGGTACATTTTCTGTTCGTCAACAAGTGGCAGAGCTCCTGGCGGTTCCGTTAGCTCGAGTCAAAGTTGTACCGGCAGAAATTGGTGGCGGTTTTGGAGGCAAGATTTCGGTTTATCTGGCACCGGTGGCTGCGACCTTGTCGCGCATGTCTGGTGCTCCCGTACAAATTGTGATGGATCGCACAGACGTATTACAGGCAACCGGGCCGACTCCAGGGTCTCATATCAAGATCAAGATGGGGGTCGACGCTGAGGGACATATTACCGCCGCGGATGCCTGGATGGCTTACGAAGCGGGGGCCTATCCTGGTTCACCGATTGCCGCTGGCTGCATGTGTGTATTCTCCTGCTATGAAGTCCCTAATGGACGGGTCGAAGGCTACGATGTTTGTGTGAATAAACCACGTACGAATGCCTATCGAGCACCTGGAGCCACAAACGCTGCCTTTGCGACAGAAAGTGTCGTTGATGAGCTTTGTGAAAAACTAGGGATGTCACCTGTGGAATTCCGGTTGCTCAATGCAGCCAAAGAAGGCACACGTCGTATCGATGGAGTGACCTATCCACGAATTGGTTTGGTTGAAACACTGGAAGCGATCAAAGAGAGCGAGCACTATAAGAGTCCGCTCAAAGGTAAAAATCAGGGACGGGGCATTGGCTCTGGTTTCTGGTTTAACGCCGGTTTGAAGTCTGCGGTGACGGCAACTGTAAACTCAGATGGTTCCGTTTCTTTACTGGAAGGTTCGACCGACATTGGCGGATCGCGGACTGCAATTGCGATGCAGTTTGCAGAAGCAATTGGTTTAACCGCAGAGGATATTAAACCGTTTGTTGTAGACACAGACAGTGTCGGTTACACGGATGTTACCGGTGGAAGCCGCGTGACTTATGCGACTGGTTGGGCCGCTTACGAAGCGGCACAAGACTTAAAGCGTCAAATCATCGCACGTGCGGCTGATTTATGGGAAGTCGATCCGGATCAGGTTTCATATGACGATGGTCATGTGATTGGACCAGACAAAAATGTTTGCTTCAAAGAGATAGCCGTTGAGCTCAGTGCTGCGGGTGAACCCCTGGTTGGCCGTGGTGTATCAAACCATAATGAACCGGGTGGCGCATTTGGAACTCATGTCGTCGATGTCGAAGTCGATCCTGATACAGGTAAGGTTGATATTCTGCGTTACACCGCTGCTCAAGACTGCGGTACTGCGATTCATCCTGCATATGTCGAAGGACAGATCCAGGGAGGCGCGGTTCAGGGAATCGGTTGGGGTCTGAATGAAGAATACTGGTATGATACCGAGGGGAATATGCGAAATGCGAATTTCCTCGACTATCGTATTCCCACCTGTTATGACCTGCCGATGATTGACGCAATTATTGTGGAGGTCCCTAACCCCGGCCATCCCTATGGAGTTCGTGGAGTAGGAGAAGTGCCGATTGTACCTCCACCGGCTGCATTGGCTGCAGCTATTTATGATGCCGTTGGTGTGCGTATGGACGAACTGCCGATGTCACCTCCACGGGTGTTGCACGAACTCTTAAAGAAAGAGTCTTAATCGGGAGTCAAATCGAGCATGCCCCGACTGTTTATTCCGCCTTTACTCAGGCCCTACTGTGGCGGGCTGGATGAAGTGATCGTTGAAGGGGCCACCGTTCTGGAAGCGGTGCAATCACTCGATCAATTGCATCCGGGGACTTTGGAACGTCTCTGTCCTGAAGGAAAACTCAGGGCAGGGATGTCGGTCACCGTCGATCAGAATATAACGCCTCGCGGTTTAGCTCAAAAGGTTTCACCTGAGAGTGAAGTTCACTTTTTGCCTGCCATTGGCGGGGGATGAAGTTCTGTTCTGGTAAAAGAGCCTCATTCAGTAGATTCATCTCCACAAAATATGGACGCAAATCAATTTCTGGCTGAGCGTAGCGAGCAGGAAACTGACGCGATTGCAAATCTGTCAGGAGGGAATGTGGCTTCAGTTCTTGGATTAGGCTGGTTCATTCATCCTGTGTCGTTCGAGTATGAGTTCGCAAAATTTGTTTCACAAATTCTCAAGTTTGTTGCTGCAATCGTTGTTGATGAACACTTCGTTTGAAATTTGCGAAAAGTTGATAATCGTCTTAAACAGGGGGATTCGTTCTAGTCAAAGATGAATCGCGATCTATAAAATAATTTTACGAATCACGAACAATTCGGTTCGAATGAATTCATCTGATCACTTCTCTGATTTTCTTGACTGAGGAAGAGCTATGAAACTATTAGTGAGTTGTCTCATACTATGTTGTACAACCAGCGTTTTCGCACAGGATCGCGTTGTTCATGATGCAGAGTATTACATTCTTGAAGCACAAAATGGTAAGCGCTGGTCCAGCGAAGATCAAAATCTTGCAACTCGACTTGCTGAGCTGAAAGCAAAACATGGTACACCACCTAATCTGATTCATATCATGTGGGACGACACTGCTTTTGGTGATGTTGGTATCCCGGCAATACAAAAAGTCCGTGGATTGAACACTCCCAATCTCAATGAAATGGCCAGAAAAGGGATACTTTTCACACGCATGTATACAGAAGTGGGTTGTACGCCCAGCCGTGCTGCCTGCATTACTGGCCGCTACGCTGTTCGCAGCGGCATGTATAATATCGGGATGTTGCGTGAGTCGCATGGGATGCGTGGCGCAGAGGTGACTCTGGCTGAAGTGCTTTCCAAAGCCGGTTATGCGACTGCGTTTCATGGCAAGTGGCATCTGGGTGACATCGAAGAGAGTTACCCACACAAACAAGGTTTCGATGAAGCATTCTTTACAGGTTACAACCAAATCTTGTCACTGAATACGAGAGTTGCCGAGGGAGCAAATGCTTCCATTGGTTTGATTGAAGATATGGTGCCCAAAAACCCTTATAAGCTGGATGACACGTTCATTACCAAAGGTTGGGTACAAATTGCTGAAGGGACAAAAAACGGTTCTACTCGGCAGTGGGGCGATAACTCGCATGAAAACTATTTGAAAATCGACCCCGAAGCGCAGCGTCGTACCCTCGAGTTCATTGAACGTAATGCAAAAGCAGGTAAACCTTTTTATGTTGCTAATTGGCCCAACATGACCAGCTTTATTCCGAACCCTAAGAAATATTCTCAGGCACGTGGTATTCTGCAAGATGGATTAGAAAGTAATATCGATCCCTTCGTTGGGAAAGTGATTGCAAAACTGAAAGCGTTGGGTATTGCAGAGAATACTTTATTGGTCTGTATGGCAGACAACGGACCAATGTCGCACAATCCACCTCCCGGTCTGGGGATGGCAGAAACAATTTTTCGCGGGGGTAAAGGCGATTTTACTGAAGGGGGAGTTCGTGTTCCTGCCCAGGCATATTGGCCCGGGATGATCAAACCAGGTGGAATTGCCGGTGATATCATTCACGAAACGGATCTCTATACGACCTTTGCTTCTATAGCAGGAGCAACAAAACATATCCCTACAGATCGAATTGTCGATGGAGTCGATCAGACAAGTCTGCTGCTTAACGGAGATACCTTCAGCCGCCGAGACAACGTTTTTATCTATGCAGGGCCCCAATTAGGTGCGACCGTTAAAGGGAATTACAAACGTCATTGGATTTCTTCGGATTCGGTTGGAGAATCAAGTGGGATACCTGCCGCATTTTATTTTCTGCCAGCTGACCCACGAGAAAAAACACCAATGCTGGTGAACATGATTCACCTCAAAAGCCCTTTTAACCGCATGCGTTTGCGACATGAATTATGGAAGAAAAAATACCCCGATTCGAAAGAGGTGCACGGCGTACCCTGGACCGGGATTGAAAACGCGACGCCTGAAGTAAAGGCATTATCTCGACCGCCGGCAATTCTGAAAAACTTGCCTTTTGATCCGCTGGAATATCTTGAACATCTAGATCAACTGCCTTTCGACCCAGAAGCAGATGCGGGCCTTGGCGGTTCATAAGTTGGGAAACAACGCGTATATTAATTCCAAATAAAAAACGATTGGTTAAAAATACCCCGAATCTATTGTAAGATCTTCGGGGTGTTTTTACGCGCACTCACAAGTTTTATTTTCAGATAGAAGTGAGAGGGGCTTTTCGATCTTATCTGGTTCTGCAGGATGCTTATTCCGAACCCAGAAGTTCATCCGCTGCTTGAACCAGATCTTCGATGTGATAGGGTTTCGGGATAAAACGATCGACGCCTCGCTCAAGTGCCAGGTCCCGGTATTTGGGTTCACTGTTTCCGGTGACCATGATAATTCGTGGTGCGCGTTCATGCTTGACCGTAATACTGTCAAGCACAGCGAAGCCACTACGGCGAGGCATAACAAGATCCAAAAGAACCAGATCAGGTGCATCTCGCTCAATTTTCATGACGCCTTCGTTGCCATCATGGGCTGTCAAGACTTCATAACCGGCGGCTTCCATCGCTAACTGGAGCGGTTCGGTTAACCCTTCATCATCGTCGATGATTAAAACTCGTTTCTGCGGAGAGATGTTCATTTGCTCGACATAATTTCTGAATACGGCCCACAATGGTGAAGTATGCAGGTCATATTATATCAACTAATGTATCTAAAATCCAATTATATTAAGAGCATCCTAGGCGCGTGGCGCTCCCCAAACGGGAATCGGTTCGATAAAATGGGCCGGTGCGCGCTTTGCACCCACTCTTTTTTGGTCCCTTTCAGGGATCAATTACCGGAGTAACTTCTTAAATTTTCGTTTCTAGTTAATGGGATAGTTTTGTGTCAGCGACGTCGGTAATCGGATTACAATGGGGCGATGAAGCCAAAGGTAAAATAGTAGATCTTCTTTCAGAACAACACGAAATTGTGGTACGTTATCTGGGAGGTAATAACGCGGGTCACACGGTCAAATTTGACGGAAAAACCTATAAACTCTCTCTGTTACCAGCTGGTGTGCTTAATCCCAATGTGACTTCTGTAATTACAGGTGGGGTTGTGATTAATCCCAAAGCATTTCTCAAAGAAATGGCATCGATCTGTGATCAGAATGGACCGATTGAGCCAAGTCGGTTACTGATCAGCGATCGGGCACATGTAATTTTTCCCTATCATATGCAGGAAGAAGTTGTATTCGAAGAAAGTCGCAAAGAGAAAGCAATCGGGACAACAATGCGGGGAATAGGTACCTGCTATCGTGATAAGGCAGGTCGAACGCATGCCATTCGTATGGGAGACCTGATCCGTCCCGAATTTTTCCGCAGCCGTCTTGAAGAGATCGTGGCTTACAAAAATAACATCTTTCAAGCACTTGATCCAACAGCGGAGCCCGTGGATGTTGATGCTATCTACGATGAATATTCCGAGTATGCAGAACAGCTGAAGCCACATGTCGTTGATACGAATGCCTACTTGCTGAAAGCCGTGGCAGACAAGCGGAAAATCTTATTTGAAGGAGCGCAAGGGAGTCTGCTCGATATTGATCATGGTACGTTTCCCTATGTGACATCGTCCAATAGTTCCGGCTGCGGCATTCATAATGGGAGTGGTGTGTCCGAACGCTATATCGATAAGATGATTGGTGTAGTGAAATCTTATACAACGCGTGTCGGTGGTGGTCCTTTTGTGACTGAACTTCACGATTCAATCGGACAAAGGATTCGCGATGTGGGAAATGAATACGGTACGGTTACGGGCAGGCCGCGTCGATGCGGCTGGTTTGATGCGGTTGCGACTCGCTATGGAGCGAACATCAGTGGTGTGGATTGTATTGCTGTGATGTTGCTGGATGTTTTAAGCGGGCTGGATGAGTTAAAGATCTGTGAAGCTTACGAAGTCGATGGACAGCACGTGACCGATTTTCCCAGTCATATTCTCGATCTTGAACAGGCGAAACCCATCTATCGTTCCATCCCCGGTTGGAAGGAAGATATCACCGGTATTCGTCGAATGGAAGATCTTCCCGCAAACGCAGTGGCCTATATTAAGGCCATTGAAGAAATCATCGGGAAACCGGTTGAGATCGTATCCATCGGTCCAGACAGAGAACAGACGATTCTGTTGAAGTAATCGTTCTGAGTCGCGCTCACCCGTTGACGACTCCTTTTTTGAGAATCAAGTTCGCATAGAGTTCCGTTTCACTGGTTGCGACAATTGCGTATGCATTTCTGGCTCGTTCATAAAATGTGAATCGTTCAATTTTTTCCAGATCAAAACGGTTGATGTGGTGTTTTTGGATGAGCTCCTGATAAGTGCTCCAGATGGGAGGATCTTCTGTTTGTGCATCAACGGGATGCATCACTCCAGCTGGCCGGTCCACGAATGTATCGAGAGGAAAGAACTGCAGGATGGCATCCAGAATATCCGGTACTCCATGGCCGTCTAGGCGTATGACCTTTTGCGCATGAGAGTCAGCAGGAAAATTGCCATCTGCGAGAACGATTTCGTCGCCGTGCCCCATTTTCATCAGTGAGCACATCAGATCAGGTGAAATTAGTGGAGGGATCCCATGCAGCATGAAAGCCACCTTTATATTCAGAAGAGAACGTGAGCGAATCGAAGCCAGGGGTCTATTTTTGATGATTCAAAAACCAGTCAAATTGTGCTGACAAACCAGATTTCTATTATGCAGAAAATTTCGCATGATGGCGAGTATAGCTTGCTGGATAAGCAGAAGCGATGCCGCTATGATGGCCTGAGTTCAAGCTCTGGGCTCAACAAATTATTTGAATCGCTGCCATTTTGAGGTGGTAGCAAATTTTCAGGAGAAAGTCTGAAAAATCAATGAAAATTCACGAATATCAGGCCAAACAGTTATTTCGCGAATCAGGGATTCCCGTCCCTGAGGGGATTATTGCAAAAACCGTTGATGAAGCGGTGGCAGCATTTGAGAAACTGGATCGCCCTTTGGTGGTAGTTAAGTCGCAAATTCACGCCGGAGGTCGGGGTAAAGGTCGTTTTAAAGAACACCCCGATCAGCCTGGTGTCATTCTGGCTCGATCAGCAGATGAAGTTCGGGAGAATGCAGAACGCATGCTGGGGTCCACACTTGTTACCATTCAGACAGGAGACGAAGGCAAGCAGGTAAATACTCTGTTTATTGAGCAGGGACTGGATATTGCACAAGAGCTTTATCTGGGATGCGTGGTCGACCGAGAAGCAGGAGGACCGGTATTGATTCTCTCTACAGAAGGGGGAATGGAAATCGAAGTCGTCGCTCACGAGAGTCCTGAAAAAATTCTCAGTGAGCCATTCTCCATCCACACCGGATTACTCGGATTTCAAGCCCGCAAGCTGGCTTTTAAATTGGGAATGGAAGGAAAAACGGTTCGCAGTGCCGAGAAATTTCTGTGTCAGCTTAGTCGATTTTTCATTGAGAACGATTGCAGCATGACCGAAATTAACCCATTGGTGATTACCGGCGATGGAGATTTGGTTGCGTTGGATGCCAAAGTGTCATTTGATGATAACGCATTGTTTCGCCACAAACCATTTGACGAATTACGAGATCTGACTGAAGAAGATCCTGCTGAAGTCCAGGCAGGCAATGCAGATTTGAGTTATGTCAAACTTGATGGGAATATTGGTTGCCTGGTCAATGGTGCCGGTCTGGCGATGAGTACGATGGACCTGATTAAGCATCATGGCGGAGAGCCTGCGAACTTTCTGGACGTCGGAGGCGGAGCCAATGTGGATCAGGTAACGGAAGCATTTCGTATTATTTTAGCTGACGAAAATGTGAAAGCCGTCCTGGTCAATATTTTTGGTGGAATCATGAAGTGCGACACGATTGTGACTGCACTTTTAGAAGCCTACGAAAAAGTCGGGTTTACGGTTCCATTGGTGGTTCGTCTGGAAGGTACGAACGTGGATGCAGCTCGCAAAATGCTTGCGGAAAGTGGACGGGATATTATCTCGGCGAATGATTTAACAGATGCTGCACAGAAAGTGGTCGCCACTTTAAGTTCATAGGTTACGACAATGGCCTGCTGAGATTTCAGCAGGCCATGATGATTTGACGTGGTTGTTTTGCAAAAAGCGATCTTAGGCTTTCTTTTAAAAATATATTTCCCGCAAGGGTGAAACATTATGAGTATTTTAGTTACGGAAAAAACGCGTGTCATTTGTCAGGGAATTACCGGCAAATCCGGTCTGTTTCACAGCCAGCAATGCC
The DNA here is from genome assembly GCA_942492165.1 of uncultured Planctomycetaceae bacterium. Taxonomy (GTDB): domain Bacteria; phylum Planctomycetota; class Planctomycetia; order Planctomycetales; family Planctomycetaceae; genus Gimesia. Next base: position 260,474 of record CALOEF010000072.1, on the reverse strand, counting down.
GCGAGTATGGTACACCATTATTAGGTGGAGTGACTCCCGGTAAAGGGGGAACTGAAGTCGATGGTTTTCCTGTATTTAATTCTGTGGAGGAGGCAGCTGAAAAAACAGGTGCCAATACCAGTCTGGTTTTTGTGCCTCCACCATTTTGTGGCGAAGCAATTATGGAAGCCGCAGATGCCGGAATGGAACTGATCATTGCTATCACCGAAGGCGTACCCGTCTTTGATATGGTGCGGGTCATGGATTATCTTAAAGATAAAAACAGTCGTCTGATTGGCCCGAACTGCCCCGGAGTGATTACACCCGGGATTGCCAAAATTGGAATTATGCCTGGTTACATTCACACACCGGGTTCTGTTGGATTAATCAGTAAGAGTGGAACGTTGACTTATGAAGCAGCCTGGCAGTTAGGTAACGTGGGATTAGGTCAATCGACGGCTGTGGGAATTGGCGGCGATCCGATTATTGGAACGACGTTTATTGATCTTTTGGAGTTATTTGAAAAAGATCCTGCTACGGAATCCATCATGTTGATTGGCGAAATTGGTGGGACCGCGGAAATTGAAGCCGCTGAATACATCAAGGAACATGTTACAAAACCGGTTGCCGGTTTTATTGCTGGCAAGACAGCACCTCCCGGAAAACGGATGGGACATGCTGGCGCAATTATCAGTGGTGGAAGTGGAACCGCTGATGAAAAGATCGCGGCACTGGAAGCAGCTGGAGTCGAAGTTGCAGTGAGCCCGGCTGACATGGGGGCTGCTGTTCAACGGGCGATTGAAGCGGCGAAATAAGTTAATTCTAATAAATTGAAATGAAAAAAGGGCAGTCATTCAATATGGCTGCCCTTTTCTTTTTGTATCAAAGGTGATTTTAGAGATTACATTTCATCATCTGCACAAACCCAACCACCCAAAGAGGTTTTGTATTCAATGAGTTCTTCCGGTTTGAAGTAGATTTTGATTTCACGTGTTGCAGCTTCAGGTCCATCACTGCCATGAACCAGGTTCATCTGGCGACTGACACCATAATCGCCGCGAATGGTTCCGGGGGCTGATTCACGACCGTTGGTGGAACCCATCATCGAGCGTACCACAGAAATGGCTTCAGGGCCTTCAGCCACAATCGCGACGACCGGTCCTGCCGTAATAAACTCTTCAAGCAGTGGGTAGAATGGTTTTTCCACATGTTCTGCATAATGTTCGGCTGATAGTTCTTTAGTGACCTGCAGAAGTTTAAGCCCGACGATTTTGAGACCCTTGTTTTCGAAACGCGATAAAAGGGTTCCCGCCAGACGTCGCTGTAGCGCATCTGGTTTAATCAGAATTAGCGTTCGTTCTGTTGCCATTTGGATTTCTTTCTTTGAATATGATGGTCTATCAGAATTTACAGGATGGAATTCAATTCCTGTATCAGTTAAATAAAGTGATCTGGATCAGGAGGCTACTGGCAGGATGGGTCTGGCTTTTAGTTAGTTTATCTGTTTTGTTGAATTCAAGCGAACGGATGGCATCAATTCAACCCTGGTTGGTCAGTAGAATGAAGAGATTTAAGAAGAAACCTGAGCATTACTGATGCAGTTATAGAATTGTCGAAACAGATAATGACTATCATGGGGGCCTGCAGAAGCTTCCGGGTGGTACTGCACACTGAATGCGGGATAGGATTTGTGCCTCAATCCGGCAACAGTATCATCATTCATATTAATGTGTGTGATCTCTACATCGGCAGGCATCGATTCCGGATCAATGGCAAAACCATGGTTCTGTGATGTGATTTCGACTTGGCCTGTGTCATGGTTGACGACGGGCTGGTTTGCACCTCGATGGCCAAATTTGAGCTTAAATGTTTTGCAGCCGCAGGCCAGTCCTAATAACTGATGTCCCAGACAGATTCCAAAAATAGGAAGTTTATCCAAGAGCGTACGAATCGTTTCGATGGCATAAGTCAGAGGTTCCGGATCTCCGGGGCCGTTCGAAAGGAAGACGCCGTCAGGGTTCAAATCCAGAACATCTTGTGCTGTACAATCTCCAGGAAGGATAGTGACCTTACATCCCAGTTGAGTCAAATGGCGCGGAATATTCCATTTCATTCCGTAATCAATGGCGACAACATGATAGGAATTATCAGAAGTGTAATCCGTTTCAGCGAGGCTGTTCAGATTTTTTCCGCTGAGTGCATGAGTCGAACTGGTGTGTGCCAGAGAGGGCAAACCTTCATTCCATTCCCGTGCAGATTGAGGAATGACCTGGCTGACTAAATCCTGACCGGCAAGTTCAGGACTCTCTTGAGCTTTTTTAATCAGCGATTCATCATCAAGATCTTCCGTTGAGATAATACCTGTCATGGCACCATGAGTCCGAATTTTACGAACCAGAGCCCGGGTATCAATGCCCTGTAGCCCAATCACGTTGGCTGCTTTCAGATATTCATCGAGTGTCTGAGTTGAGCGAAAATTGCTGGGAGTTTCACAGAGTTCGCGGACGATGAAAGCGTGTAATGCAATTCCCGATGATTCCACATCTCCCGGTACAATTCCGTAGTTACCGATCTGGGGATAGGTCATAGTGACAATCTGTCCGCAGTAAGAAGGGTCGGTCAGGATTTCCTGGTAACCGGTCATGCTTGTATTGAACACAACTTCACCGTGGATTTCGCCCTCGGCACCAAAGGCGGTTCCCGTGAACACACTACCATCGGAAAGCGCTAATTTCGCTGTTTTTTGCATTGGCTTCACTATGTATCTCAGACAATGGAACAAAATTGAGTCAAATCTGATATGTTTTATCAAAGATGAGCGCAAATAAAAAGAGACCAGCGGTAGAACGCTGGCCTCTCATGTCGGATTTTTAATGATGAATTTCAGATCGAATCAACCCAGATTTTGTTTAAGGACAAAATTGTCGATGCGAATAATGTTTTCATCGGGATCGTTAAAACTGTTAAACAATTCACCCATAATGGAGTGAAAATGCTCCCGGCAGATTGAATAATAATTGTGCTTGCCGTCGCGACGTGCTTCGATCAGGCCTGCGTCCCGCAATAATGCCAGATGGTGGCTGACTGCCGGTTGGCTCTGATTCAGCCTTTCGCACAAGGCCGTCACGAATAATTCTTCTTCCTGGGCCAAATATAGCATAATTCGCAGTCTGGTTTCGTCTGACAACAACTTAAATACTTTGACCAGGTTCTTTTCCAGATGATTTGGCAGCGTGGGAAATCGCTGGGTCGATCCTTCCTGGGGTGGTTCCACAAGATTTGTGGCCATATCACTAGTATCCTTTTTTAAATTCATGCAAAAAAGTTCTTTTAAACCGTCGCTCATTTTCAGCGATCGGCCTGTGGGGCATAATTAGTTTGTTCCGCTCACATTCAAGGCGGGGAAGTGAATCACAAAAAAACAAGCAGCCAACCGCTGGCATTGCCAAAACTTTATTACTTTGTGGCCCATTATCGCCTGAAATACCTGGCGCGCAGATCTAAGCTGAAGTGTTTAGTCAACTACTTATATTGTTTGCCTGACAGGCGAAAGATGTGAGGTAGGGGAGAGACTTCACTTTTAATTAAAATAAAGAACACTCCCTCATTTCGTTGGCAATTATGGTAGTACGCTGCCCAATCGTCAACTAGTATTTATCCAGATTATCTAATTATTCAAAAAATAGCATCTGGAATATCAATTTAAGTACTTTCTAATATCGGAGTTATGTAGTGTCTGCATCTTCTTTCTGTAATCTTTCTGATAAGAAAGCCATAGTTACAGGTTCTTCCACTGGTATAGGGAAGGCGATTGCCCTTGAACTCGCTGATGCTGGTGCTGATGTACTGGTTCACTATCGGAATTCTTCGCAGGCAGCACAGCAGGTCGTCAAAGAAATTCAGAGTCGAGGTAGAAAATCGGTAGCGATATCTGCAGATCTTTCGATTCAGGAAAATTACTCTGTTTTTATCGATCAGGCTTTTCAGGAATGGGGTGGATTGGATCTTTGGATTAACAATGCTGGCGCCGACCTGTTAACGGGTGCCGACTCAAAACTGGACTATGATCAAAAACTGGAAAAACTGTTTCTGGTTGACGTGCAGGGCACAATGCTCTTGTCTCGCGAGGCTGGTCAACGCATGCAGCAACAAGGGGCAGGTTGTCTCATCAATATTGGCTGGGATCAAGCGGATCGTGGGATGGAAGGAGCGAGTGGAGAATTATTTTCGGCGAGTAAAAATGCCATCATGGGATTCAGTCGATCGCTGGCTGTTTCATTGGCGCCTGAAGTTCGGGTGAATTGTATCGCCCCGGGCTGGATTCAGACTGCCTGGGGAGAAAAGGCGAGTGATGTCTGGCAGGAACGAGTCAAACAGGAAACTCCGATGCAATGCTGGGGCAAACCAGAAGATATTGCCAAAATGGCTCGATTTCTTTGCAGTCATGAAGCGGCTTATATTACCGGGCAGGTAATCAATGTGAATGGTGGAGCTGTTCGGTAATTTCTTGTCTGCTGTTTTTAGTCGGATGAGTGACTCTGCTGAGGTTCAGGTAACAGGTAGGCGATCAGATCACGAAATTCCTGGAGCGTCATCTGGTCAACCAGGCCATCAGGCATGATTGACGTTTTTGAAGGGAGCATTTCCTCAATTTCATTAACCTTGAATGAGATGGTTTTCCCGTTCGAGTCAAAAATAGAGCGATCTTTATTGTTGTGTTTATGGTAAATACCTGACGCAGTTTTTCCATTGGTGGTAACGATTGTTAACGGAAGAAAACCGGGGTCGATGTCCTTACTGGGATCAATGATTGCTTCGACTAACCGTTCACGACTGAGAGCAACGCGCCCCTGCACACGGATCAGTCCGGGGCCTACCTGCTGACCGCGACCATCAATCTGATGGCAACGAAAACAGCCCGGCCCTTTAGGGTGAAAAAAGAGGCGTTGACCCGATAGAAAATCAGCTGGACCAGACAGCAAGCGCATCCACTCAGCTAACTGTTTCTTCGCAGGTTTTTTCTGGTTCGATTTCACTTGCAGAACTCTTTGGATAAGTGCCTTCTTTTCAGAATCAGTGTTATCCATTTCCTGAAGTGCTGTCTTTTGTTGCTCCGTCAAAACTGCGCCGTTTAAAGTCCGTATTGCTTCTTTACAGACGGTATTATTCTTGTCGTTTGCTAATTTCAACAGTGGAGTTACATTTTTGGGTTGAGAAGGATCCAGTCCGATGACTGCTTCTGCCCGCAAATTTGCATCCATATTTGCGTTTTGTGCAAGATCCAGTAATTTTTTTCGAGCTGATTCCGTTTTGATTTCACGTAAAGCTCGGACGGCCTCTAACTGAACACCTTGATCAGCTGAATTTAAGAGCTGAGCTGTTTTTTTCTCGTCCAATGCAGGATGATCAGCAGGCAGGAACAGTAATATCTGTTGTATGACAGCAGGTGATGTATCAGGGATCTCAAGTAACCGAGCCGCGTAATCCCGGGCCTTGGATTTGGTGACCCACCAGTCTCCTGTTGCACCCCGCGTCCAGTCTTTCATGACTCCTTCCAACTGTGCAATGGCAGCTAAATAGGCTTTCAGCAGCTCAGGTGTCGTCGCTTGCGTAGAGAGATCACTGATCAGTGTCTTTCGAAACGATGCAAGATGATCACGGCCTATCCATTCGACGGCAACAAAACGGACCTCGGGATTTTTATCTTTCAAAGCCTGTTTCAATAATGAGAAATCGGGAGGTGTTGCACTCTGTTTTAAAAGTAGAATGATTGCGAGTCGAACTTCTGAATTGTCATGGGAAAATAATTTGATGAGTTCCCTGTCCGACAGTGTTCTTCGAAGTCCCTGGCGTGCTGCCTGTTGCATGAACGGGTCTGTACTTTCCAGACGTTCCAATAGTAATGGTAAGGCTGTTTTTTCTTTGATACGTCTGAGTGCTGCAGCCTGGACTGATTGCGATTTGTCGGAAGAAGCAATCTTTTGGAAATCAGCCAGAGTAGAGGGTAATCTGGTCACAGCTTGTTCGCGGAGTCCATCATTTTCGTTTTTCAAGATAAAAGTTGTCAATTCGGGTGTCATTTTTTTAGAGCTGATTAAGGCATTGAGAGCCACTGCTTGTACACGCGGATCAGAATTTTGGAGCGCCGTTTTCAGTTTTGAAATTCCAGTGTCTCCCTCTGCCAGTAATTTTCGGGCCGCTGCGTCGCGTTTATGCCAGTCTTGTGATGTGATGGATTCCATTTCTGATGATTGAGGCGGATTCACCGCACGAATTCGCCAGATACGACCTTTCCCATGCAGGGGATAGGATCGGTCTGCCCAGTCACCTACATACAGACTTCCATCAGGAGCAACGGCAATTCCTGCCGGGCGAAAATGCTCTCCACCCGCAATCACGGGTTGCGTTGTTACTTTAAATCCAGCACCATCAGGAATAAGGTGATAGCGATCAATTCGGTGCTCTCCCCAGCTGGTGACGAGAAGGTCGCCTCGGTAATCGTCTGGAAATTGGTCGGATTCGTATGAAATCAATCCTGTCGGAGATTCTCCTGTGGATGAAGTCATGGGCAGGGTTCCGGGCGTTTCTGCATTGATCGAGATAAATGGTTCCAAAGTACGACGTCGATATCCATAATCACCACCTTCCACAATAGTCAATAATCGACAGGGAGGGCGATTGCCAGGGTCGTTGTCACCAACAAACATGCGGCCGTATACATCGAAACAAAGATGGAAAGGATTCCAGAATCCGGTGGCAACGCGTTCGAGTTGGCTACCATCTGTGCGACAACGAAAGACGCCTCCTTCACCTCGCAATGCGGACAGGCGTTTATTTCCTTTACCGACAAGCGTGGCATCGTCTCCATAATTTTGACCGAGAGTGAAGTAGATATTCCCGAAATCACCGACTAGTTCAGCATCGGCTCCTTCATTTTCTCCCAGGCTAATGTAGATGTGATTAAAAAAATCAAATGCGAAACCTGAGAATCCGTTGTGTGGATAAGTGGCAGTCGTCTCGAGTTGAACCAGGTTTTGTCTTACATCTGCTTTACCGTCATTGTCTTTATCTCGTAGACGAAAAATGGAGCTTCGAGTCGCGACATAGATCCAGCCATCAGGGTGAGTGGCGAGGTTCATGGTCTCAGTCGAACCTTCATAGAAAGTCTGAATCCGATCTGCTTTTCCATTGCCTGTTGTATCTTCCAATATTCGAATGCGATCGGTTTCAGGCCCTGTATAATTTTCAGGTCGGAAGTGAGTATGGCTTTCGACGACATAAACACGGTTTTGTTGATCAACGGAAAGTCCAGTGACAGTGACAATATCTGGTTCTGAAGCAAACAGTTCTACAGTGAGACGATTGTCCAGCGAACGAGGTGTTTGAATCTCTTCCGCTGGAGCGATTGTTATCGGACATGATCCAACAACGCTAACAGCAAAAAGCAGGATGGCGTTCCTGTATGAATTCTGACAATATTGCATACGATAGAATTTCCTGGAATCTATTTTTGAACTGATGTTTGATGTCGAATTACCATACACTCTATAGTAAATTAAATTGAAATTGTTTCTCCTATCCCAATGGAATCTCAAAAAATGAAAATTAAATTGATATTAAGTGTGACCCTGGTTTTGGGGATGTTTGTTACTTTGTACCCATTACAGGCACAGGATAAAACAGTGACGTTGCCCGCCAAAGAAAAGTTTCACATCTATCTGTTAATGGGTCAGTCCAACATGGCGGGGCGTGGAAAGGTGATTGCTTCAGAGAATAAGCCGCACGCACGAGTTTTGAAGCTGGATGAACAAGGCAACTGGGTTCCCGCGACCGATCCCCTTCATTTTGATAAGCCGAAGATTGCGGGTGTGGGTCCCGGATCGGGATTCGGACCGGCAATGGCAGACGCTGATTCCGAAGTCACAATTGGGTTGATTCCCGCAGCGTTTGGTGGAACATATCTCAGCCGTTGGGTAAAAGGGAAAGATCTTTATGAACGTGCTGTTGAATGGGCAAAGAAGAACCAGCATCAAGGTGTAGTCAAGGGAGTGATCTGGCATCAGGGTGAAGCAGAATGCAGGAAGCCTGAACTTTATAACTCTTACCAGAAGCGGCTTTCCGGAATGATTGTCGATCTCCGTGCTGATTTGGATGAACCTGATTTGCCATTTGTGATGGGAGAACTGGGCGAGTTTTTAGAACGTCCGGGGGTGAGCACCGTGAATAGTGCGATGCACAAAATTTCGAAATCGGTACCTGCGACCGCTGTTGCCAGTTCGAAAGGATTACCTGCAAAAAGTGATCAGGTGCATTTTAACGCAAAAGCAGAGCGGGAATTGGGAAAACGTTATGCAGAGCAGATGTTAAAATTGCAGAAAGCTGCGAAACAAAAATAGGTTTGAGAATGCTGGCAAATAAAAGGCGGATCACCAGAATTGAAAACGGGTGATCCGTTTTTTTTCATTTGATCCGATTTGATCAAGCTAATATTTCTTTCACGGGACTATGCTCTTCCACTCCCGTTAAACGCTGATCGAGTCCCTGGAATCGATAACTGAGTTTAGTATGATCAACGCCCAGGCATTTGAGAATGGTTGCGTTGAACTCATGAATATGAACCGGGTTCTCAGCGATGTTATAACTGAAATCGTCTGTTGTTCCATGAACGATGCCTTTTTTGATGCCGCCGCCAGCCATCCAGACTGAGAAGCAGCGTGGATGGTGGTCTCGTCCATAATTTTCCTTGGTCAGTTTTCCCTGACAGTAAGCGGTTCGGCCGAATTCTCCACCCCAGATCACCAATGTATCGTCTAGTAGTCCTCGTTGTTTCAAATCTTTGACCAGTGCGGCAGCCGGTTGATCGACGTCTTTACATTGCTTGGGCAAATCACCCGCGATGTTGGCATGCTGATCCCAGCCGCGGTGGAAAATTTGAGAGAAACGCACGCCACGTTCCGCCATGCGACGGGCCAGCAGACAATGATAGGCGAATGTACCCGGCTTTTGGACATCAGGGCCGTACATCTCGAGTGTGGCTTTGGTTTCTTTGGAAATGTCGGTCAGTTCCGGAACCGAAGTCTGCATGCGGAATGCCATTTCATATTGCGAAATGCGTGTTTGAATTTCCGGATCGCCGATAGCGTTAAACTCGTTTTGATTGATTTCAGCTAATGTGTCTAACATGCGTCGTCGTATTTTTGATGAGACGCCGGGAGGGTTTGAAAGGAACAGCACGGGGTCTCCTTTTGATCGTAGAGAAACGCCGGCATATTTACTGGCTAAAAATCCGCTGCCCCATAAACGATTATAAAGCGCCTGGGCTTGTTGACGACCGGACCAGGTTGAGGTCAGAACGACAAATGAGGGGAGATTTTCATTCATCGACCCCAGGCCGTAGCTTAGCCATGATCCAAGACTGGCACGACCGGGAAGTTGATTGCCGGTACAGATATAGGTGATGGCTGGGTCGTGGTTAATTGCCTCGGTCCAGAGTGACCTGACAATGGAAATATCCTTTACGATTCCAGCAGTATGTGGCAGGAGCTCACTGACCCAGGCTCCTTCAGAACCATTATCGTATTTTTTAAATTTGAATTTCGAGGGGGCGAGCGGAAAGCGGGACTGACCTGAAGTCATTGTCGTCAGTCGCTGGCCGTTACGAACTGATTCCGGCAGATCTTTATCGAAAAGTTTCTGTAGTTCGGGTTTGTAATCAAGCGTATCAATCTGTGAAGGAGAACCAGCCATAAACATATAGATGGCACGTTTCGCTTTGGGAGCAAAGTGTGGTACACCTGGCAGGCCTCCGGTTGCTTTCATTGCGGGAGCTGCTGCCATGGAAATCTGCTGACTCGATTCGAGAGAAGCCAGGGCAGCTGCGCCTAAACCTAATCCACCTGATTTGAAAAAATGACGTCGGGTGATTTGTGAGATATGATCCTGGATTGGGTTCATGACATTACCTTGTTTTTTTGCTGTAATTTACAGTTTATATTTTATATGACTGAGCCGGTAAGTATTAGCCTTAATTTTTGCTGAGTACTTCATCTAAATTGAGTATGAGATTGGCAATCATCGTCCATGCGGCCAATTCCTGAGGATTCAAACTTGCATCTGCTTTGGATTCTCCAACCGCGATCAGTTCTGTTGCCGCCTTTGGATTTGCTTTGTAATGTGTGAGCATGTCTTCATACGTTTTGAGAGTGAGTGACAGATCTGCTGGAGAAATTGGCTTGCCAGTTGCTAACCGATACGCGAAAGAGATGCGTTCTGTCGGCAATTTACCTCCTGTTTTCATCATGCGTTGTCCCAGTGCCCGGGCGGCTTCCAGGTATTGAGGGTCGTTCAAGAGCAGCAGGGCCTGCAGGGGAGTGTTAGTGCGTTCTCGACGCATCGTACATGCTTCACGGCTGGGTGCATCAAAGGTCGTCATTCCGGGTGGAGGAGAGGTCCTTTTCCAGAACGTATACAGACTTCGTCGGAATACTTTTTCAGGACCGGTATCCTTTTTAAATCGTACCGTATTTGAACCCGAATAACCGACGGCGTGCCAGAGACCATCAGGTTGAGGTGGTTTGACACTCGCACCGCCGACTTTGGGAACGAGCAAACCACTGACAGCCAGCGCCTGGTCTCGGAGCATTTCTGCATCCAGACGGAAACGAGGGCCTCTTGCGAGAAGGCGATTTTTCGGATCCCTCTGATACAGAGCGGGAGTCACGTTAGAACTTTGGCGATATGTGGCGGACATCACAATCTGCTTCATGAAGCGTTTGACATCCCAGTGATGTTCCTGGAAGTCGACGGCCAGCCAGTCCAGCAGTTCGGGATGACTGGGGGCGGCTCCCTGGTTGCCGAAGTCTTCGCTGGTTTCGACAATTCCGGTGCCGAACAACTGCTGCCAGAAGCGGTTCACAGCGACGCGTGACGTCAGCGGATGACTGGGAGCGACCAAGCCATTTGGCCAGACCCAAGCGGTTGACGGGCCATTCGGCTGCCATCGCGGGGAATTGAGATGGAGTTTTTCGATCGACTTTGTCGCCCTTTTGATCGTATTGACCACGTTTGAGATCAAAGGCTTCTTTGATATTATTTCGTTCGCGGAATACCAGTGTCGTGGGCAGCGATTGAATCAGCTTTTCTTCCCTGGCTTTGACTTGGACTTTTTTCGCCAGCAGTTTGCGGTATTCGGAATCGAACTGGTTCAAATAATATTGCCGTAATAATTCGGTTTGTTGAGGAGTACGTTTTGCAGCAGCTGACTGTAAAACGGGCGCCACCTGATGATCAAAGTAGACCTGATTCGCTTCGGTTTCCGATAGCTCATGATCATAGATTCGGAATTCATCAACAAATCCGTTTGTTAAGTGAGCGTTGGTACTGGAGTGCCCTAACATGAGTGTCGCTGAATTCAATGCCGTCGTGGTTTTAAATGAGTCTGAAGAGATGGTCAGCTCTGCCGGTTTACCATCAATATAGAGTGTGACTCCATGCGCTTTGGCAGAACCATCGTAAGTGACACAGGCATGATGCCACTGATTAGGAGTGATTTCATTGTTTTTCGTTTTTACTTGAACCGCATAACCGGGCCAGCGGTCGATGAGCCTTACACTGAGTGTGCGATTTATAATCTGCAGATCATAACCGCGTTCCCGCGAATTATTATTGAGGCTTGAGACTATAGGGCCTGAAGTTTTTCCATTGGTTTTAAACCAGACAGCAAAGCTGAAGGGTGTGGCCTTATTGAATTGGCCTGTTTTTCCGAGGTCCAGATAACTACCGGGCGCACACTGAAATCCATTACCAAATTTGCCGGCAACCCAATGAGGTTTACCTTTGACGGTGGCATTGTTTTTTTCATTGACCTGATTGACGGCACTGGCACCTTCTTTTTCGTTGAGTGCATATGCTGCCAGTAAGCCATCCGGCTGCGGTATGGAAAAGCCCGGGTTACTACCGGTTTTCTGAACTTGCTGATTCCAGTTTAACCAGGCCTGAAAAGCAGGTTCATTGGTTTTGGTCCGCATTTGTCCCTGTTTTTCTAATGCAGCAATCTGGTCTTTTAAGGATTTTAGTTGTTGAGACTGCTGTGCATTGGGGACTCTTAATGAAGGAGGCGAATCTTTGATGTTTCCATCCATAGCAGGGCCATCCAGATTATTGAAGAACGCAAACATCTGATAAAATTCTGTTTTAGTGAAGGGATCAAACTTGTGGTCATGACAAACCGCACATCCCAAAGTTAAGCCCATGAAGGCTTGTCCCGTCGTTTCGACGCGATCAATCACATTGCGAACATAAACTTCTTCGGCGATCGAACCCCCTTCATTGGTTGTCACATGGCAGCGATTAAAACCAGTTGCGATTTGTTGATCCATCGTGGCGTTCGGCAGTAAATCACCGGCCAACTGTTCGATGATAAATTGATCGTAGGGAAGATTTCTGTTAAAGGCATTGATGACCCAGTCTCGATAAGGCCACATTTCGCGATAGTTATCAAGATGCAAGCCGTGTGTGTCGCCATAGCGTGCGATATCGAGCCAGAAGCGGCCCATATGTTCGCCGTAGTGTGGGGATTTCAGCAGTCGATCAATGACCTTTTCATAGGCATTGGGAGACTTGTCATTTACGAATGCTTCGACATCTTTGGGATGGGGAGGCAGTCCGGTCAGGTCGAGAGTCACACGTCGAATGAGAGATCGTCGGTCTGTCTCGTTTGATGGTTTCAGTCCTGCTTGAGTCAAGCGGGATAAAATAAATTGATCAATGGGATTACGAACCCAGTTTGTTTCTTTGGCATTCGGTGCCTTGGATTTTTGAGGAGGCACGAACGACCAGTGATCCTGCCAGACGGCTCCTTCTTCTATCCAACGCTTGAGAAGCGCAATTTCTTCCGGTTTCAGTTTTTTTCCACTCTCTTCGGGTGGCATTTTGAGATCAGCGTCTGCTGAAGTGATGCGGGTAAAGAGTTCACTTTGCTTGACATTTCCCGGGACGATGGCTTTGTGCCCGTCTAAATCAGCAAAGGCGCCTTCTTTCGTATCAAACCGCAGATCGGCTGCTCGTTTTTTTACATCAGGTCCGTGACACTGAAAACAATTTTCTGAAAGAATCGAGCGGATTTTCGCTGGATGGACTTTACCGGAATTCTGTGCGTTGACCTGGTTCAGGGAGCTGCAAAGAAATAACAGGCAGAGAGCAGGAAGTAAACGCTTGCTCAAACAAACAAGAAGCATGAAAGTCACCTTCTGGACAGTTATTTTCAAGTAGATGAGATGCTACCGGTGAGGCAGCATTAGTGGATCAACTTGTCAATGAATCTCTGGTGATGCCCGTCCGACCGACAATCCGTATCAGTTTGCAGCGGCGGTAGCCAAGTCACATGACTTAGCAGGCGGGATGGCAGTATATTCAGGAACAGAGGAGCAGAGCTGAAGTTCCTGATCAGGTTCATATTACTATTCTAATCACCACGAAAAGCGTTTGCAAGACGTCGATATTTAGAATTTGGTGTATCTGTTTGAGGATCAAATGTCTTGATTTGAGTTTGAATCAGCGTGAACCTGGACATTGATCGGCGGTGACTGGTTTTTGACATATAAGATGAACCTTCTATTGCTATATTGCGATTTTGACAGCTTTTATAATACAAACTCTTTCTAGATTTACGTCGATGAGAAGTTTTTTGTTGGTCTCTTATTCATGCTGTTTCAATTTGGGCGGAACAGTAAATAACAAAGTTAAATAATTATTTGCGGAAAAAACTCATATAATGTGAATGCCTTGCTGATTGAGGGAACCTGACAGCTCCAGTTGTGTCCACTGATAACATCTCGTGATCAGATTCACATGAGGTTGGCGGATTTGCTGGCCCTGTCAAGTAAACCAGGAGGAGTAGAGAGATGAACTCTCGACAATTACTGAAAATTGGAGTTCCACAATATTGTTTGAAGACTGCCAAAACGGCGATTCAAAAAGCGGTCGCTCATGACAAAAGCGTTGGTGCAGGGAAGGTACGTGGAAAAGCATTGAAAGAACGTATCCAGAATGTGGTAGCAAATCCGCAAGAATATCTGGAAGATGTTGCTTTCCGGCAATTGGCGTTGGAACTGATCGATGATTATCGCGAAGAAGACTTCGAACCGATCAATTACCAGGTTTGGGGAAAAGCGGGAATCGATGATGGTGCGTTATCTCAAATGGATTTGGCGTGTCATGTTCCTTTTGCGCGTGGTGCTGCGTTAATGCCTGATGCGCATCTTGGTTATGGTCTACCTATTGGCGGAGTTCTGGCATTGGAAGACGCTGTGATTCCCTACGCCGTTGGTGTGGATATTGCTTGTCGTATGAAATTGTCTGTATTGGATATTTCAGTTGATTCTCTGGACAAGAAACGACCTCAATTTATTGATGCCATAAATCGAGGAACGGCATTCGGTGTGGGTTCTGCGCACGAAAAACGACAGCACCATGCTGTGATGGATCAGGACTGGACGGTTTCGAAAGTGACACGTGAGAAGAAGGATAAGGCGTGGAAGCAACTCGGATCATCGGGTTCCGGAAATCATTTTGTTGAATTTGGAGTATTAACCTTTACGGAAGATGATGCAGAACTTGGTCTGACTGCTGGTGAATATGTGGGGCTGTTAAGCCATAGTGGAAGCCGTGGAGCGGGTGCTGCCGTGTGCGGTACTTATTCTTCCATCGCGCAATCTCGTTTGCGTAAACGACATCATAAACTGGGACACCTGGCATGGTTGGAGATGGATTCTGAAGCCGGGCAGGAGTACTGGGCTGCAATGAACCTGATGGGGGAATATGCGGCTGCGAACCACGCTGTGATTCATAAAAATGTTTCTGAACTTCTGGGAAGCAAAATGATTTCCGGAGTGGAAAATCATCATAACTTTGCCTGGAAAGAAGTGCATGATGGAAAAGAAGTTTACGTTCATCGCAAGGGGGCAACTCCAGCGGCAGCGGGTGAATTGGGTGTGATTCCCGGTTCAATGGCTGATCCGGCGTTTGTGGTACGTGGAAAAGGAAATGCCGCGAGTTTGAATTCTGCTTCACATGGTGCGGGGCGTTGTATGTCTCGTCGAAAAGGGAAGGAGAAATATCGCTGGAATGCCGTTCGCAATGATCTGGAAAAACGAGGGATCACTGTGATTTCTGCGGGTGCCGATGAAGTTCCCGGTGTTTATAAAAACATCATGGAAGTCATGGCCGAACAACAGGATCTCGTAGAGATCGTCGCACGGTTCAATCCGAAGATTGTCAAAATGAGCGGCGACGGAAGTCGTC
Organism: uncultured Planctomycetaceae bacterium; assembly: GCA_942492165.1. Lineage (GTDB taxonomy): Bacteria > Planctomycetota > Planctomycetia > Planctomycetales > Planctomycetaceae > Gimesia. Next base: position 245,195 of record CALOEF010000072.1, on the reverse strand, counting down.
CGGAAGATTGACTCGTTTTGATAAATGGTAGCAGGCAGATTGGGAATTATTTTCTGATCTGCCTGTTTTTTTGTGACTGCATTTGAAATCGGTGTGTGGGTGTTGCTTTGACCTTACCTGCACTCAATTTGAAGTCGGGTACGATATTTGAGAGGGTTTGTGGGTTTAAGCTGAAGACGGTGAAGCCTCCTGTTTTGAGTTTTCGGGTTACTGAAATTTGTCCCAAAACACGATCACTGCTCAACGTGGAATGAGTGGAGAGGGCGCCAATACCGGGGTAGATGGGAATGCGGCCTCCCAGGTGTTTCTGCTGATCTTCAATCCAGATTTGAAATTGTGTTTCGTTGTCGGTGTAATCCATGGGACATATGAAATCCAGATAGCCGCGTTTTGCCCAGAGAGGCCAATCCTGCGCGACCCATTCACGACAGTTGGGATATTCGCGGAAGACGGCTGCTGATATTTTAATGCCGGGACGAATTTTGCGCGCTTCGCGCTGCACGGTTTCTACCAGTCGCGTGATCTGTGCTGCCCGCCAATCGCGATATTGGCTTTTCAGTTTGCCGTCGTAGCAGTCGCCAGGCCAGTTCTGGACTCTGGTGCCTGTGTCCGATTCAAATTTCTGACGACTATAGTCGCTGTAACAATGTCGGTTATTCGGGTAGCGGATGTAATCAAAATGAATTCCATCTACGGGATATTTTTTCACGACCTCCAGCATGCTGTCAACTTCGAGCTGAAAGTTTTCCGGATGAGCCGGGTTGAGCCAGTCGGAAGGTTCACCTTTGACGCTGACTTGTGTGCGGCCTGCATCACGCATTTTTTTTAGGAATTCAGGAGGCGCTGTGGACAAGTTATGATTGACCTTCCAGACGTGAATTTCCAGGCCATGTTGATGAGCGGCTTTCAGGCATTGTTCAATTTGATCACCATACTTTTTAAACGTTTGGCTGCGCGGTAGTACATCGCTGGGATAGTGGGCTAAGCCTCCCCAGAGCATATTGGGGATGATCATATTGAAGCCAGCTTCAGAAAGTTCTTTGCAGGTCCGATTCCAATCTCCGGGATAGGGGCCCGTCGGTGAGTGGTCCCAGACAGCACGTGCTTCTCGTGGAGGGCTGGCCCGAGTCAGCAGATAAATTTTGACTCTTTTTTTGCGACACTCGCGTGCAAATGAAATCGCTTCGAACGCCTGGTTCTGTTTCAATAAGCGTTTCGCTTGATCCAGATCAGCGATAGTGTTGTTCAGATCACGGGCCACCAATATTTGGCTTTTTTGGGGTGTTACCGTAGAAACGATATGTTGTTTGAGATCAGCAAAACGATCAAAAGGACCAACATGGTCGGCTTGTTCAATCGTAGCCTCAGCGATCGAATGCCAGAGCTTGGGTTGAAAGTGTCCCATAATCGCTGTGAGTAGAGCCTGCTTATTAACGGGGTCATCGCCAAGAATGATATGGCTGAAGTACGCGCCTCGATGACTGACAATTAATGCTGGTTTCCCTGTTGTCTTGCCTGTTGTATCAATCCATTCACCGACGACACGCGCTCCGTGTCCTGACGGAATACCAGTTACCAGATTCCAGGAAGCCTGTTTTACTTCTAGGGGAAGTCCCTGGATTTTTGGATCCTGAAAACGTATCGCAGCAAGTCCACTCGGAGTATCTGGTTTAAAGTAGGCTCCCTTTTTAATTCCCAGATTTTTTTCCAATGCAGCAGGGATATTGAAGTTGAGAAAAATTTTCCCTCCTTGTTTCATAAATTGATTTAGGGTCACACAAGTTTTAGCCGAAACATTGGGGTTAAAGGGAAGAATGGCGACAGATCGATTTTGGAGTGTTTGAGATGTCAATTCCGGTTCACTGATACGATCACACATGATGCCAGCTGTTTGCAGAAAATTCTCGATTCGATCGGCGGCGACGAAGGTGTTTTTTTCTTTTTTCTGCAAACTGCGATCCGGAACAACGATAACAATTTCGCTTGTGGATGCATTCAGATGACGCAGCTGAAACCGGGTATCGGGTTCTGATGGAGCGGCCCGCCAGACAACCAGACGAATGGTTTCAATTTTGTTCCAGCCGGTAGGTTTATCTTCGGTACGAAAGTCACTTTTATTGAAACGCAGTGTCTGCCATGCATTGCCTCTGACATGTGTGGCTGCGGAGTACCAGCCTCGACCACTTTTGAAGTACAGGCTGACTTGATGGTTGCTGTCAGGAGCATCGGGCTTCACGTCGAGTGTAAAAACGCCCGTGGTTGTGAGGTCGAGCTTCACACTTTTGTCCATGCCTGCACGCGGAATTTCACGATTCGAAGAGAAGGGAGCGGAAAGTAGCAAGACATTTCGACCCTCGGTTTGTTGCATGGCGAGGGGAAGCGTTCCCTTGAGTTCCTTCCAGGATTCCCGCGCCTGTGAAGAGGATCTAAAATCAAATTCATCCAGAACGGTATCAGTGCCCGTAGAAAATCCAACTGTAAGTACAACGAGAATGGGAAGTTGATGGAGCATCACGTACCTGCCAAATAAAATAGAAATACCTTTTAGTGAAAGGAGATTGCTAGTTTTAGTTCTTTATCGAACTACAGGCAAGACTTTGTTGCAGGATGCGTTTTAATGTAGGGAAATATAACAGGGGTCTGTGAAGATCAATTTCACAAACCCCTGTATCGAGAGCAGGCCACTCAGTTGTTGACAGGTTTATTTGTAACTGACTTTGGCGAAGTAAATCGACGTTTTTCCTTCGTGGCTGGAATAATAACTGACGTTAAGCAGACCGTCATGCAGAACCATGTTGGCGTAGCTGGTATCGCCACCACTGGGCAATTTAAGGAGTTCGGTGAGCGTGCCTTTTTCGACATCAATCTGGCAGATCGATGTATGTGCTTTTGGAGAATAGAGTCGTACGGTCGCCAGGAACCGGCCATCGGGAAGCTGGAACAGCTCCGGGCCGCCAATTTTCACTCCCAGGTCTTTCCATTTCCAATCGGTATAAGGTGGTTTGGAGATGCCTAGAAGTCCCGTTGCTCCTTTTCCATCTCGACGAAGCAGGCAATAGCAGGTTTTATCTTTAGTGAAGACGAGCGAGCTTTCATTGGAGTAACCTTTGTCAATCAGCTTATCAACAACGGTTTCAAATTGTTTGCCATCTTTACTTTTGTAGAGTCGTGTGAACCTTGGTCTATTCCCAGTTTGATAACCGATCGTGTAAACAGTACCGTCGTTCCATTTCATTCCCCACATCCACATGTCATGCTCACCCGTTTTATACCCTTTGGACCAGTTTATGCCATCGTCAGAGAACCAGGCCATCGATTGATGTTTAACAGGACTGGGTTGGTGCAGGGCGGCGGCTCCACTCAGCATGAGTTGACCTTTGGGGGTGACACTGATTTTCGCATCTCGCAGGTCGGCTGTCTTTGAAGTAAGGCGGGCAACTGGTTTCCACTCTTTGCCATCTTTTGAAGACAACACCTGCAATGCGCCGTCGGGGGAGACATGGCCTTTTCCAGTGCGAAAGACACAGAACCAATGGTCTTTGAAACGCGTGAGTCCTGTGAAGGCGTTGTGCGGGTCCTTGTCCCAGATTTTTTGAACGCTTTCCAGTTTGAGCTCAACTGGCTCTGATGCTTTCACAACGGATGAAGTGTGTAGAATTAATATGAGTGATGCGAGGATTGAGGCAATGTTTTTCATGCTGTGTTCCTAATTATTGCTTTCAATTTGGAAGAGGGTAAACGGTTTATAAACTGCTTATTTGTCCTGAAATCGTTCCATAACTGCCTGCGGTGGCTTCCAGCCATACGCTCGTTTTTCTTGAGGGTGATACAGGCAAGTGATGATATAGAGGTCGTTGGTTTTTGATTTTTCCGGTGGGATATTCACCTGCACGTGTGTGAATCCGTCTCCGTACCAGGAGACATAACCGTCTGTTTCACTTTTTTGCAGCAGGTGACCGTTCAATCGCACATCGACTAGAGCCGGATTGCGATACGGGATGCGTAATTGATAAGCGATTCCATGTTCGATCGGGGTTTCTTGTTCTGTCGTTGTAGTGACCTTTGCTGACCGCGATTTTGATTTCCGGCCCGTCTTCAATAATGTCTTTGACGGCACTCATGATTAATCGTTGAGATGGGTTTTATGTTGTTGAGGAAAGTTTTTATATCGGGTGATATTAACTGAGCACTTTTGGCGGAAGTCGCGATGATGTAGCTGTCTCTACCAGCGGTTTGTGGATAGAGTACTGCTTGTGATATGCGGGGTTGTTTCTGCCAGAGTTCAACGCGGCTCTGTCGGCGTGTTTGAGGCGTATTACCCCAGGAGCTGATGAAGTGTCCGATATAGGATTGCATGCGATTCACAGGGTAACCGGGGAAATACGCGGCTTTCCACTTGGTATTGCCAAGATTCATTAATCCCTTTAACCGGGCGAGACCACTTTTTTCCCAACCAACTTCAAACGCCATGATCATAGTGTGGTAGCGGGCATATCCATAATGGGCCGTATAAAAGATCGGGCGTCCCAGCCAGAGCTTTTTCGACATTGCCGTCAACTGACTTCCCCAGAGCAGTCTTTGTCCATCAGCTTCAAACCGATCGTAGCCAAATCCTGCTTTTGTACCTGCCTGATTGATGGCTTCCGTAATGCGCCAATCCCAGGGCCGAAGCGTAAAGTTTGAGTAGGCGGAACCAGTGACTTCAAACATGGTTTGTCCACGGTAACGTTCGCGCGAACCTAATTGTTCGGGACTGTATTCCTGGAGTCCTGTGCCATGCAAGTCAACATGGACCTCCGGTTTGTACTCATCAATGACAGACAGGACGGCCATTACCTCAGGAGATTTTTCGGGATGTTTGAACTGGAATGTTTTCAGATCCCAGTTATTCGTTCCGCCTCCACTATAGGGGTCGATTTTCTGTGAATTACCAAAACGATCTGTTTCAAAATAAGCATAGGGATTTATGATGGGGATGATCAGCAGCAGTTGTTTTTTTCGTGTTTCCAGAGCAGCTGGATCATCGCTGATTAACCATTCGATATAGTGCATGACCGTTGTTGTGCCACTACGTTCCGGGCCGCCGTGTAGGGCTGTCATGAGACAGATCTGCTTATGTTTGATATCTGTTTTTTCGTCTGTGATTTTGAGAAGAGAAATGGGAATTCCTTCGTGAGTGATGCCAATTCGGTCGACCTGCACCCATTTGGGATAGGTTTCTTCCCAGTACTTTAAAGTCTCTGTGTACTCTTTTAATGTCAGGCGATGGAGTTTTTCCTGCCAGGGGTGAGGTAGTTGTGCCAGTTTTTGTTTGAGTGCTTGCGGCTCCTCAGCTAGCAGCGACTGAATTATGACAGATAGTGTGAGGAGTATCAGTGGTAGTTGAAGCAACCGTTTTCTGAATGGAAAAATGGTTTGTTCCGAATGTTGTGAGGTCATATGCTTGATCCTGATATCGTAACAATACTCAATCTCTTTTGTTGATGAATTACAAATTACGTTGTGGAGCAGGGCCCAGAGTTTGTCCGATGCTTGTACTGATGGGTATAGAATGGACCTCTGCAGAATCGATGGGAAGCGTTCCCTGTTTCATCAATGTCAGCAGTTCAGCAGCTTTTTGGCCAATCGCAATTTCGTCAACTGTGATGGATGAGAGTCTGCTTTGAATGGCTCCATTTCGTTCCGTGCCTCCAAAGCCGAGTATCGAAACATCTTCGGGGACACTTAATCCCATTTTTCCGAGAAGTAAATAGATTAACTCAGCCAGTGAATCAAAGGTGGCAAAAATTGCTGTGGGATGCTCGGGTTGCTGGAACATGGTTTCTAATGTGAGCAACAGATCTTGTTCGTAATCAATGGGGTGTAATTGAGAGCTTGGGCCATGAAAAATAAAAGGTTCCGGACAAGTAGCGTCGTGTGAACTGATCGCTTCGCGCAAGCCTGCTTCGTATTCGATTGAAGACGAGGCGCGATGTGGGGAAAAAAGTGCCAGTGAACGATGCCCTTGTTCAAGTAAAGTTTTGCCTGCTAAGCGTCCGACCTCTCGAAAAGGGATTGACAGCAGCGGTGCCTGGATCCCTTCAACGTCTCGATGACAGAAGACAACGGGAATTCCGTGTTGTTGTAGTTGACGAATTTGATAAGCGGGTGTTGCGGGAATGGTTGCTGGTACTAACGCGACACCAGCAACGTTTTTATCGATCAGTTGCAGGATCGTGTTTCCCTGCATGTCGACTTTGTTTTCAGTGCAACAGACAAGAACTTGATTCTGTGTTAAAGCAGCCGCTTGTTCGAAATTTCTTTGAAGCGAAGGATAAAAGCCAGTGCGTGTTTCAGGGAGCACAAATGCAAAGATGTCGAGCGGCTTTGATATGGAGATGGGAGGGTTTGTTGTGACAAACGAACCTTTACCATGAATACGTGTAATCCAGCCTTGCTCCTCTAATTGCTGCATCGCGTTTCTAATTGTCGTTCTGGCGAGTTGATATGTTTCACACAATTGATGTTCGGACGGGAGCGCTTCCCCCGGGCGAATTTCTCCCTGAGTGACTTTTTGAATCAACTGCTCAACCAACTGCAGGTATTTCGGACGTTGTTTCGCCGGTCCTGCCGAGTTGGGTTGAGGAGGTTTTGGGGTATGTGTCGTCATAGTAAACGGATTAAATCAATTTAACGGTTGAAATTAGATTTGAAAAATGATACTTGTATTTAAATATGATACAAGTTGTTTATGTGATGTCAATCATAGAAACCTTTTGAATATGGTGATTATGATTCGATGATCCGCTGTGGGTTTAAATATAAGGTACAAGATGTCTTTAATCTATGTTTGGGAGATTCCAATGAAACAACTGCTGATAACACTACTCTTTTTGACAGGGATATCCGCATCAGTGGCGACAGAGGCAGCGGAACCCAAACCACTGAATCTCGGTGATCAGCGTGAGTTATTTATCGATGACTATCTGATTGATCGGTTGAAAGGGGCTGAGCTGCGATTGCATCATCCTGTTGATGAAGGCGTTGTTTTGAAGTTCGACAAACCTTGGGAAGGTTTGTTTTGTGGTTATTGCACTATTATAAAAGATGGTGATTTATATCGTGCCTATTACCGGGGTCGCCCGACTGCTGGGTCTGATGGTGACATAGGTGAGGTGTATTGTTATGCGGAGTCAAAAGATGGTGTGAATTGGGTCAAACCGGAATTTTCACTGTTTGAAAAAAATGGACACAAAAAGAACAACATTATACTGGCTGATGCGGCGCCAATGACGCATAACTTCTCTCCGTTTCTGGATACTCGTCCCGGAGTCCCTGAAGCAGAAAAGTACAAGGCGCTCGGCGGAACGATGTCAAGTGGATTGGTTGCTTTCACTTCACCGGATGGCATTCACTGGAAACAACACCCGGCAGGTGCTGTGATTACCAGAAAAATGGTTCCGTTTCCTTATATGTTCGATTCACAGAATGTGGCGTTCTGGTCTCCCGTTGAGAAGAAGTATCTCAGTTATTTTCGTGTATTTAAAGATAAGATACGGCGTATTGCCAGGGTTGAAAGTGATGATTTTATTCACTGGTCGGAACCAGTATTGATGGAGTATACGCATCGTGATGAAAAGGCACCGATTGAGCACCTGTATACAAATCAGACGCATCCCTACTTCCGGGCGCCGCATATTTATCTGGCTGTCGCAGCGCGGTTTATGCCAGGGCGTCAGGTATTAACCGATGCACAAGCGAAGGAAGTTGGCGTGCATCCCAGGTATTTCAAAGATACATCGGATGCAATTTTGATGACAACCCGTGGCGATAATACGTATCAAAGAACGTTTCTGAGTGGATATATCACCGGAGGCATCGGCGCACAAAACTGGGTTTCGCGAACCAATTATCCTGCGTTAAATATTGTGCAAACCGGTCCGAGTGAAATGTCGGTCTATGTCAACCAGGATTACGCACAGAAAACTGCTCACCTGCGGCGTTACTCTTTACGGCTGGATGGATTTGCTTCCGTACGTGCAGACTACAAAGGGGGGGAGCTGTTAACAAAACCGTTGATTTTTGATGGTTCTCAATTATCGATCAATTTCTCCACTTCGGCGGCAGGCGGCATTAAAGTGGAAATTCAGGATGCAGATGGGAAACCGATTCCTGGTTTTGCATTAGCTGATTCTCGTGAACAGATTGGAAACGAAGTGAATCGCATTGTGACCTGGAAGGGCGAAAAGGACTTGAAGGCCCTCAGTGGAAAACCGATTCGACTGCGATTTGTGATGAAAGATGCTGACTTGTATTCTCTGCAGTTTATAAAATAAGCGATGTTGATGTGAAATCATCTGCTCCGGAATCACATGGTCTGGTATTGACTGGTCTTTCCGGAGTTTTTTTATTAGTCTCAGGATCGCTGGAGTGTTGTCCTTTTGTGATTTCTTGAATAAGAGAGATAGATGGCGGATAAAAAACGACTACTGATAGTGGGTGTTGGTTCGATTGGAGAACGACATTTACGCTGTTTTCAGGCGACAGGGCGTGTTGATGTTTCTATTTGTGAATTAAATACTGACCTGCGTGAAAAAATCGGCAAGCAGTATCAGGTGGAAAAACAGTATGCGGATCTGGATTCTGCTTTGGCGGATCCACATGATTGTGCGGTGATTGCAACTCCCGCGCATTTGCATATTGAGATGTCGAAATGTGCTGTCCAGGCCGGACTGGATATTTTCATTGAGAAGCCTTTGAGTACCAGTTTTAAAGGTATCAAAGAATTGCAATCACTCTTGCAGGAAACGCAGCGCAAAGCGGCTGTTGCTTATGTCTATCGGGCACACCCGGCGCTTGCTGCCATGAAGGCAGATCTTGATTCCGGGAAATTTGGAAAACCCGTTCAACTGGTTGTCGTATCGGGGCAGAATTTTCCCACCTATCGGCCCGCATATCGAGACATCTATTATAATTCGCGTGAACTGGGAGGCGGCGCTGTTCAAGATGCACTGACTCATTCTGTGAATGCCGGTGAGTATCTGGTCGGTCCGGTGGAATCGCTGGTTGCAGATTTTTCGCATCAGGTCTTAGAAGGAGTTGATGTTGAAGATACAGTACATGTTATTACGCGCCAGGGAAATGTGCTGGGGAACTTCTGCCTGAACCAGCATCAGGCAGCAAATGAGTCAGCGATTACCGTGATCTGTGAGCGTGGCATGTTGCGGTTTGAATATCAAAATAGCTGGTATCGATGGGTCACTGAGCCTGAAGCTGAGTGGCAGGTTGGTTATCATGAAATTCTGGAACGAGATACTCTGTTCCAAAGGCAAGCGTCAGCATTTCTTGATTATCTGGAAGGCTTGTGTCCTCCGTTATGCTCTTTTGAAGACGGGATCCAGACTCTGGCTGTGAACCTGTCGATTCTGAATTCAACTGAGAATCGATCCTGGATTGATCCGGCAACTTATATTTCATCCTGATAGAGACTGGCAGCAGAACTTATGAAACCAACAGCAGAACCAACGATTCAACAGTTGTTTGACCTTACAGGGAAAACCGTTTTTATTTCCGGAGCAAGTGGCTATCTGGGAGGAGCGATGGCCCGTGGTCTGGCTGAGGCGGGGGCACGTCTGATTATCAGCAGCCGTGATCGGAGTCGGGCGCAGCAGACTGCTGACCAGATGCCTGATCCTCATGAAGTGAGTCATATCGGGATTGAACTCGACCATATGGACGAATCGTCCATCGATCGTGGATTTGACGCTGCACTCAGTGAGGCAGGGCAGATTGATGTTCTGGTCAATAATGGGAATGATCCTCTCGGCTCTGATTGGAAGAATGTGACCGGAGACGAATTTTCCCGGCATCTTCAGAATGCGACAGGATATTTTCTATTAGCCCGGAAATTGCGCGATCACATTGTGTCTCGTCAGTCATCCGGGAGTGTGATTATGATTGGTTCGATGTATGGCGTTGTTGGATCTTATCCGGAAGCGTATGAAGGCATCTGTGCTGCGAGCCCGGTTGCCTACCACACAATGAAGGGAGGGCTGATTCACCAGACGCGGCATCTGGGTGTATATTGGGCCAAAGATAATGTTCGGGTCAATTGTTTAAGTCCCGGCCCGTTTCCTTCTGAAGCTGCTCCTGCCGGTTTAGCGGAGCGACTTTGTGAGCATAGCCCGATGGGACGCATGGGTAAGCCTTCCGAAATGAAGGGAGCTGCTGTTTTTCTTGCCAGTGATGCCAGCAGTTACGTCACGGGGCAAAATATTCTGATTGATGGTGGTTGGACTGCCTGGTAAGTTCAATTCTCTCTCATACTCTATTAGTATGAAACTCATTCTCCTTTATATAGATCAAAATGCGTATGATTTCCCGTAAGTAGAGATTGAGAATCGCTGGAATATCGATGGATTCAGGGATCGTAAATTCGCTGGGCGGCTTAGGGCTGTTTCTGTTAGGCATGGTCATTTTGACGCGTGGCCTGAAAGAACTCGCCGGCGATACCATTCGTCGTATGATTGCAAGATTCACCAAGAGTCTGGTCTCTGGGATCACCACAGGCGCCATCGTCACTGCGGTTTTGCAATCATCCAGTGCAACAACAGTGACAGCCGTCGGTTTTGCGGGTGCGGGATTACTGACATTGTCCCAGTCACTGGGTATCGTTTTCGGTGCGAATCTGGGAACGACGATTACCGGCTGGATTGTTGTGCTCTTTGGTTTTAAATTCAAACTGGGACTCATTGCATCCCCCTTGATCCTGGTTGGAGTCCTGTTGAATTTATTTGCCAGAAAACGAATTGCAGCCGCCGGTTTTGCATTGGCCGGGTTTGGTTTAATTTTTGTTGGAATCGACAGTTTGCAAGTGGGAATGTCAGGACTCGCAGAAACTGTGACTCCGGAATCATTTCCTCCAGATACCTGGATGGGACGCTTGCTTTTGGTTTTGATTGGCGTAGGAATTACCCTGGTGACTCAGTCTTCCAGCGCCGGTGTCGCTATGGCATTGACGGCTGTCAGCACTGGAACCATTTCTCTGGCACAAGCATCGGCGATGGTAATTGGCTTTGACGTTGGCACCACATTTACCGCGTTGATAGCGACGTTGGGAGGTTCTGTGGCAGCAAGAAGAACAGGATTGGCACATGTGTTTTACAACATTGTGACCGCCGTCTTCGCTTATTTTTTACTACCCATATATATCTGGATCTGGAATCACTATCTCAATCCGGGGAACAGCAATTCTCCAGAAGTTGCGCTGGTTGCTTTTCACAGTTTGTTCAATCTTCTGGGGATTTTCATATTAGTTCCTTTTATTGGACCGTTTTCTCGATTGATAACACGCATCATTCCAAAAGCAGTCAATAACCAGACAGAGCGGCTGGAAGAATCGTTAATTCAGAATCCCAATGTTGCCATTGAAGCGTCTCGTTCCACTCTGGTTGACGTCTTTCAATGTATACTTCAGCTGATGCAAACGAACTTTTCATCTGGAATGGATCGTGAGCAGATTGCTCGAGAATTAGAACAGTCTCGAAAAAAACTGGAAACGACTTCGGAGTACATCGGGCGAATCAATGTCTCGGAATCTGATACAGAGACGCTTCGCTGCTACCAGGAATTACTGTTGGCGCTTGATCATATACGGCGATTAACAAGACGCTGTCTGGAAATGGAACGTCTGGATGTTACACAAAAAATTGAAAAATTGAATAAGCTTGTCAATCGATTACTCTTACTGGTAAGCAAAATCGAAGAATCTCTCCAGAGCCGTCCGGCCTCATTAGATGAGCAGCGTTTAGAAGAATTCTGGCTGGAATTGGACCGTGATCAAAAAGCAACACGCCGTCATTTGACAGGGGCCACAACAAAAGCAGGTTTCGATTTTGATACTCTGTTAGGACAGTTAGATGCCTATCGCTGGTTAATCCGGATCAGTTACCACCTGTGGAGAGTGGCTCATCATTTACAGAGTGCCCGGATTATTATAAATGATGATAGTCATGAAAATCAGGGTTTGACTTAGATTTGCGGATGTTTTCGATGCCAATCGGTGGAGTTTTGGTATGCATTTGCGACAGAAAGAATGGTGTCGTCTGCGAATAGATTTCCTATCAGCGTAATACATCGAGGTTGCTGTTCGTCAAACTGGTAAGGGACAACGACGGCGGGATGTCCCGTCAGGTTGGTCAAACCTGTGTCGCCTGAATGTGTGATGTAAAGGTCGATGTTTTCAAAGTAAACTGCCATATTCTTCATCAGTGCGAAGCGTTGTCTTTGGGCATTGAGATAGTCGACTGCTGAAATATTTCGTGCAGGGCGAAAATTCTTCACTCGGTCTTTGCGTATCATCTGCTCATCCAGATTCTGATTAAGAAAATCATCAAATGCCGCTGCTGATTCGACGGTTAGTATTTGCCTGACGTCACGGTCGCTGGGGGGGGCGGGTATTTGTATTGGCTTGGCTCCCAGATCGCGCAGTGCATTCAAAAACGTTTCATCGATGTGTTCACTGTAACCAATTCTTAACTCTGAAAGATCAGGTGAACGCTGGAAGTGGAAGGGGGTGGTCAGGGTTGATGGATCTTTCTCATCTGCTCCGTGAATGGCATTGAAAACGAGCGCACAATCTTCAATCGTGCGGCACATGGGGCCCGCTTTGTCCATCGACCAGCTGAGAGTCATACATCCATGTCGACTGACGCGACCGAAGGTGGGCCGCAAGGCACTGATGCCGCAACGTCGCGCGGGAGATACAATCGATCCCCGCGTTTCTGTACCGATTGCAAACGCTACACAACCTGCTGCTGTTGCTGAACCGGGGCCCGCTGATGAGCCGCTGGAACCTTCGTTGATATTCCACGGATTACGTGTGCGACCGCGATACCACTGATCGCCTAGTGCGAACGTACCTGTTGCCAGTTTGGCAATAAGAATGGCGCCCGCCTTGTTTAATCGGTTAACAATTTCTGCATCTTCATTGATGATTCGCTTTTCAAAAGGTTTAGCGCCCCAGGTTGTTACAGCGTCTTTGGTAGAAAAGAGATCTTTGACTCCCCAGGGGATGCCGTGTAATGGTCCGCGATAATGACCTTTGGCTATTTCCTGCTCCGCTTGTTTTGCTGCCTGCATGGCAGAATCCTGCATGATGGTGACAGCGCAGAGAAGTTTGGGGTCGAGTTGTTTTAAGCGTTCGAGATAAATTTTGGTCAACTTAACTGGTGACAATTTTTGAGATTGAATTAGTGACGCCAGGCGATGGACGGGCAGAAATGCGATCTCTTCGTCGGAAGTCGGAACTGCTCCCTTCCACGGTTTCACTTTGATTTGTTCATTGCGAAGTACAGTGTTTTTTTCTCGCGTCAGACGTTCGACATACGCGGCCGACCCACCGGGAGAGGCCTGGAACTGCACTGCAGGTGAGAGTGAATTTGGCAGTTTATTCGACAGCTCTATGGTTTCCGGTTCTGGATTTGTCTTTGTTTGCTCTGCGAAGCAACCTGTGGAAGCAGACGCCGTCACTGCAGCTGCCAGGCTTAAGAATTGACGACGATCAAAGAAATTCTCCTCGTCAGAAAAAAGAGAGTAATCGCCGTCATGTTGATCATGATCCGATGCGTCTGTGTGTTGAATCGGCATACTTCTGATTCCACCTCTGAAAGTTGTGTTGAAAAATACAATTTGGCTTAACGTGATTATAACGGTTGGTTACACTATTCGAGAAGGTAGAATCAGTTGGCTGTTCATATTAGGAATGAAACTTGTTTTATAGTAATAGTGTCTTCCTCCTGTGTGTTTAATATGCAGACAATTGATCATCGAATGCAGACGAGAATCAATGAAAGGGGCGACGATGCAATTCGAACGAATTTCCTTTCAATCAGACTGGTACCAGCAGGCGTGCCAGCTGCGTAATGAAATTCTACGAAAACCTCTCGGATTGGATTTATTGCAAGAAAATTTGGAGCAAGAATCAGAATATTTTCATTACGGTATGATTGAAGCAGATCAGGTTATTGCCTGTGCACTGGCGATACCTGTATCCGATTTGAAAGCGAAAATTCGTCAAATGACAGTTACCCCCAAATATCAAAAGCAGGGAATCGGAAAACAGATGCTTCAGAATATCGAAATGGATCTCAAACAGCGGGGCATTGAGTTGATTGAACTGGATGCTCGGACTTCTGCCGTCTCATTTTATGAAAAGCTGGGATATGTTTCGGAGGGTGATGAATTTCTGTCTGTTTCGATTCCTCATTTGCGGATGGCGAAATCACTGGTTACCAATTGATCTTGAAGGCTGGTATCCTGTTGCAAATTGATTTATCATCTTAGCTTAAATTGCTTTATATCAAACAATGCAGCTTGTTGACTCCTGGGAACTCGCATGAAAAAAGTATTAATATTGTGTACTGGAAACTCCTGTCGTTCACAGATGGCTGAATCCATATGGCGTGAACTGGGGCAGGGAGCATGGGAGTCTTATTCGGCAGGCTCATTGCCATCTGGTTATGTGCATCCCATGGCGATCGAAGTCATGCGGGAACTTGATCAGGACTTATCCCAAAACCGCAGCAAACATGTTGACGAATATTTGAATGAAACCTTTGATCTGGTGGTCACTGTGTGTGACAGTGCGAAAGAAAGCTGCCCCACTCTGGCAGGGGCACAGCGCATTGAGCATTGGCCCTTTTTCGACCCTGCAGATGCGGAAGGTTCTGACGCTGAAAAATTAACGGTCTTTAAGAATGTTCGCGATCAGATTCGAGATAAGATTCAGGCGTTTCTCAAAGAGGTATCCTGAATCGAGACAATGGATACTCAGCTCAATAATTCTTTAATCACAGCGCCACCGGTCTGGCTGAGGACTTTGAACCGACCTTCATGGAAATAGGTTAACTGGTTGTCATCCAGCCCCATAATGTGTTCCAGGGTCACATGCAGGTTTTTGATGGGATTGACGACTTCGACGGCGTGATCACCAATTTCATCTGTGGCTCCTACACGATGCCCTGCTTTGACGCTTCCGCCTGCCATCCACATGGCCATGCCTTTTGCGTTATGATCGCGTCCGGCTGCCTGTCTGCCACTTCGCATGCCGTTATCGGGGGATCGCCCGAATTCGCCCGTCCAGACAACCAGTGTTTCATCAAGTAACCCTCGCGATTTCAGGTCTTTCAACAGGGCTGCAATTGGTTGATCGACGGCTTTCATGCGCGCTTTGTGTGATCGGTCCAGATAATCATGTGAATCCCAGCCTGAAGCGTAAATCTGGACAAAACGAACTCCTTCTTCAACAAGTTTTCTGGCTAACAGACACCTGCGACCAAAGCTGTCGGTTTCTGTTTTTCCAAGCCCATACATTTCCTGTGTCTGTTTGGTTTCCTTGTCCAGATTAATCAAATCGGGAACTTGTGACTGCATGCGGTAGGCGAGTTCATAAGATTCCATGCGTGCTGCGAGTACATCTTCGTGTGGATTGCGTTTCATGTCAGCCTGATTTAAAGCTGCGAGCAGGTCCAGGTTTTTTCGTTGTGTCTCGCGGGTCACACGGGCAGGGGGATTCAAATCAAGAATCGGCGATCCTTTTGAACGCAGGGCCGTTCCCTGGAAGTAAGCAGGAAGAAAGCCGTTCGACCAGTTGGCAGAGCCTCCCTGAGGGTATGCTACTTCGGGCAGCACAATAAACGCAGGCAGGTTTTCATTTTCTGTTCCCAGTCCGTAAGTCATCCAGGAACCGACGGCCGGGTCACCGCCAAAGCGATTACCGGTATTCATGTGGTAGCAGGCGGTGGGATGATTGATTGATTCTGCCTGTAGTCCGTGATAGACACATAATTCGTCAGCCATTTTAGAGAGATGGGAAAAGTGCTCGCAGAGTGAAATACCGGATTGTCCCGCTTGTCGATGTTTAAAAGGACTTTTAACGTAATACCGTTTTCCACTCGCCATCGCCGAAACTTGCGAATCTTTTCGGACGAATTCTTTGAGGTGCAGCTTCTCGAGTGCCGGTTTGGGATCAAACGTATCAAGATGACTGGGGCCGCCTTCCATGAACAGAAAAATGCAGGCTTTGGCCCGTGGTTTGAAATGCGGGTCACGAGGTGCCAGTGGTTGATCCAAAATCAGGTTTTTGGGTTTAGGCTTTGCTTTCTCCTCTGCTTGCAGCATGGCATTGAATGCCACAGTACCGAGGCTGGCGCCCATGCCGTACAGGAAATCGCGTCGTTGTAATCGATTCATGATATCTTATCGCAAATAAATAAATTCATTGGAATTCATCAAAACCAGGCAAAGCTCTGCCAGGGCGCGGGTTTCTGCATTAACGTCCCATGGTTTCAAATCTTGTACGTAGTTATCGGCCAAATCCAGTTTCTCCGACCAGGTAAAGGATTCCCCTGTCAATTCCTCGATCATTTCCCGCTTAACATTGCGAGGCAGGTCAATTTTTTGAGGGGGATGTGATTGGTGATACGTTCTCATTTCCTTGATGTGTTTGAGAGCCAGTTGTCTTTCCGCGGGAGTCGGAGTTCTGAATACAAGTTGTTGAAAAACCTGGTTGATTGCTTCCGCATCGATTTTGGTTTCCTGTCTGATTTTATGTGCTAAAGCAATCGCTCGATCATGTGTGAATTGTCCATTGAAGAGGGTAAAAGCTTGAGGAGTTACCGTTGTTTCGTCTCGGCGTTCGCACGAAGATTCACTGCCGGGTCGGTTAAAGACTTCAAGCTTCGGATCAGAAAGTGTTCGATAGCGAAACGCGTACAAAGTTCGTCGATTACGTTGTTCCGGACGTGGCATCGGTTGATACGCGGGTGCAACTGATCCCATGATGTGCCTGGGTTGTAACGCAACTTCCCAGTTGATTTCAGGAAAGACGCCGGGACCTCCCATTTCGTGATTCAGTTCGCCCGTCATCGACAACAGAGAATCTCGGATCTGTTCCGCAGTCATTCTCCGGGTGGGGAAATGAGAGAGTAATCGATTCTTGGGATCTTGGGTCTTCACTGTTTCCTGATCGACAGGATGACTGCTCTGCTGGTAGACGTCTGATGTCATGATGAGATGATGTAGTTTTTTGATCGACCAGCCATGATCCATAAACCAGGTTGCCAGCCAATCCAGAAGTTCCGGATGCGACGGTTTTGCTCCCTTTTGCCCGAAGTTATTGGGAGTGGCAACCAGACCTGTGCCAAAATGTATTTGCCAGATGCGGTTCACAATTACGCGTGCTGTCAAAGTGTTGTTGGAACTGGCAATCCAGCGGGCGAATGCCAGACGTCTGCCTTCGGATGAATTCGGAATCGTATTCCAGGCAGTCGGTTCCAGACGATTATTGGAACCGGCGACGGCGCTGAGGACGCCTGGAGTAACCTGTTGTGTCGGGGCAGTTATTGCGCCACCAGCCAGGATAAAGATCTGCTGTGCTTCTCCCTGTTGTTCGTTTGAAGCAGGTAAGAGATTGACAGCTTGCGTTGACCGATAATTATTGAGTGGACCATTATAAACACTGAAGGCATAGGGTTCGTATCGTTTGAGTTCCCGTTCGAAGTAGGAAATACGTTTGTTATTGATTTTTACCAGGCTTTTTTCGAGATTCGACAAACCGAACCAGCGCACGGGGGGGCGTTTGTCTGCCGGAACTTCTTTCAGGTTTTTGTAACCATTTTCTTTCAACCAATTGGCGATTGCCTCTTTTGATTTCTGTGTAAATGTATTCTGGGCGTTGCGCGTCTCTTTTAATAATTTTTCAGTGCGGACTTTCATATCTTTAAAGCCCGAAATATTTTCAAATGGCTGGTAAGGAACTTTACGATCCGCAAATTGCACCGGGGCAAAAACCGCCTGGATACGGTAATAGTCACGGGTGGGGACGGGATCGAATTTATGATCGTGGCACTTGGCGCAGCGAAAACTGTGCGCCAGGAAGGTGACGCCTGCACTTTGTGTCACGTCATCGAGGAACAACTGCCGTGTGACAGCCGCGACACTCATGCCTGTATGTTCCCAGGGTCCACTGCGTAAATAGCCGACCGCGATTAACATTTCCGGATCTTCCGGATCAAGTTCGTCTCCAGCGAGTTGTTCGGTGATGAAGCGATCGTAAGATTTATCTGCATTGAAACTTCGTATCAGGTAGTCTCGGTAGCGCCAGGCATTGGGGCGTTCATAATCATTCGCAAATCCACTGGTGTCGGCATAGCGCACAACATCAATCCACATCTGTGCCATCTGTTCGCCATAATGCGGGCTGTTGAGCAAGCGCTTGATCAAATCGGAATACCCGTCTTTCCTGCTTGATCTTTTTTGGAAATCGTTGATTTCTTTCAGTGTGGGCGGGAGTCCGGTTAAATCGTAGGTGGCGCGGCGGATGATCGTTTTACGTTCTGCGGGTTCAGAAGAGGTGAGTTGTTTCTGTTTGAGTTTTTGTTGAATGAACGCATCAATGGGATGCCGCCTGGCTGTTTGTTTGTTGTTTGAGAGAGCATTCCAGGGAATAGTCGGTCGTTTGATTGGCTGGTAGGCCCAGACGTCTTCTGGTTTATAAGTTCGGCCGGTCCATGTTGGGCTTTGACCTCCTGATGTGGACATCGCTATTTGAGAAGAGTTAACTGCAGGTTTTGCAGAAGCAGAAGGTAACTTCTGATTCGTCCAGACGGCACCATTTGCAATCCACTGTTTCAAGTCCGCGATTTGATCTGTATTTAAACGGTTCCGTTTTTGTGGAGGCATCTGCAATGCGTCATCATCCCAGGTGACGGATTTCCAGAACGGGCTTTGGTTCGGCTTACCAACAATAATCGCAGCTTCCCCCGATTCACCCCCTTTGATTAACTCTTCCCGTGTGAGCATTGAATATTCACCCTTAATGTCATCGGGTGTTTTTCCATGACAACCCAGACATTTATTTTCGAGGAGAGGACGTATTTTTTGCAGAAAAAATTGTTTTTGCGAACTGATCTTTGAATCTTCTGCATGCACGTGTTTGGCAATGAACTGAAACGAAGCTGCTATGCAAAAGAGAATGCAAATCAAAGGTTTCGGTGATCGTAAAACAAAAAGAACAGGCATGGATGAAATCTTCAAGTTATGGGTTATCAGGCAAAAATCGAGTAAGACACTTTGGGTATGGCCTCTTTAAGTTAATGGAGTATCGAGCTGAAATCAAATCGTTTTCAGCATTCATCGAGCAGCTGAGCCTGTCAAATGGTATCGTTTGATTCTCTAAACAAATTTTTCTAATGGGCTGGGAAGTGGTCCGTTGTTTCTGTACGATAATTGTACGCGAACCCGACAGCAGAATACCAGTACTTCTGCTCTGGCAAATATATTTAAAGAAAAGGTAAACCATGATTAATTGGTCTAAAAAAGTATTGTTAAGTCTCTGTATCGTTGCAATTTTACCGGTACTAAATGGCACATTTGTATTTGGACAATCAGATAAAAAGCAGAGTACTGATACCAGAGTCGTTGGTACGCTTGTCGTTAAATCGCCAATGGATGCGTTGCATCCCGGTTATACATCATTGTTCAATGGGAAAGATTTCACTGGCTGGGTCGTGCCAGAGGGAGATAATGGTCATTGGAAAGTTGTCGATGGTGTGATCGACTATGATGCACAAAGCGAAGCCAAAGGGGATAAGAATCTTTGGACCGAAAAAGAGTACGGCGATTTTATTATGAGCGTCGAATGGCGGATCAAAAAGACAACCGGTTTGTACAAGGTGCCGATCGTGCTCGCCGATGGTTCCGATCTCAAAGATGCCAACGGTAAAACGATTACGGTGGAACTTCCTAATGCCGATTCTGGAATTTATCTGCGTGGCACTTCTAAAGCACAAGTGAATATCTGGTGTTGGCCTGTTGGCTCCGGTGAAGTTTACTCCTACCGTCGTGATCAAAAAGTGTCGCCTGAAGTCCGGGCAGGAGTAACACCAAAAGTAAATGCCGATAAACCTGTTGGTGAGTGGAATAAGTGCATCATCATCATGGTCAAAGATCGATTGACGGTGATCTTGAATAATAAAATGGTACTTGAAAATGCGCAGTTACCTGATGTTCCAGAGAAAGGCCCCATTGCTTTTCAACATCACGGTGGTAAACGAAAAGACGGAACGTTCAGTCCTGCCAGTAGTTTGATGCAGTTTCGCAATATTTATATTAAGGAATTGAACTAGCTTCTAATTGATTCCTCTTGTTTGATCCTTTACGATTGATGCCGTCTGTTGCTGCCTGCTCAATGAATGCAGCAGACGGTTTTTTATTGTCGAGATTCAGAGGTATGGCAGCGATGCAGCAGAGTTCTTTTGGTATCACTTTTGTGACGTTCCTGGCGATGTCCTGCTGCCTGTTTGTCCCATGCAGTCTCTCTGCACAAAAAAACAAGAATCCGTTTGGAGCGTCTGTTCGTCTCTCGAAGCCGCTCTCTCCGCGTGAAGAGTTAAAAACATTCACACTGCCTGTCGGGTTTGAAATTCAATTAGTGGCGGCTGAACCGGATATTCAAAAACCATTGAATATGGCATTTGATATTAAAGGTCGGCTTTGGATTACAGAATCGTCTGAATATCCTCACCCTGTGAAGCAGGGAGTAAGGGGGAAAGATACGATCAAAATTCTGGAAGATACCACCGGTGATGGCCGGGCTGACAAGATCAAAACATTTGTTGATGGCTTGAATATTCCTATGGGTCTGTATCCCTATAAGAATGGTGTGATAGCATTCAGTATTCCCGACATTACCTACTATGAAGATACTAATGGAGATGACAAGGCAGACAAAACCACAAAACTATACGGACCGATGGGATATGAACGTGATACGCATGGCATGAATAATTCATTCCGACGAGGCTATGATGGCTGGTTGTATGCAAATCATGGATTTAATAATCAGACGCGTGTCAGTGGTCGTGATGGTCACACGATTGAGATGCATTCAGGTAATACTTATCGCATGCGACTGGATGGTTCACATATTGAACATTTTACTCATGGGCAGGTGAATCCCTTTGGTTCTGCTTTTGACGCTAAGGGGAATTTGTTTACAGCTGACTGTCATTCGAAACCCATTTATCAATTGTTGAGAGGGGGATACTATCCGAGTTTCGGCAAGCCCCATGATGGTCTGGGGTTTGTCAAACCGATGATGGATCACCTGCATGGTTCGACGGCAATTGCGGGATTGGAAGTATATTCGGGAGACCAGTTTCCCCAGGAGTATCGAGGTAATTATTTCAGTGGTAATGTGATGACCTGTCGTGTGAATCGCAATTCGCCAGTCTATCATGGTTCAACAATAACAGCGAAAGAAGAACCTGATTTTCTTTCAACCACTGATTCCTGGTTTCGACCTGTAGATATTCGGCTTGGTCCTGATGGCGCACTTTATATTGCTGATTTCTATAATAAAATCATCGGTCACTATGAGGTTCCCCTCAATCATCCGGGACGGGATCGTTATCGCGGCCGCATCTGGCGAATTGTCCGTAAAGGAAAAGATCACACGCGTATTAATTATTCAAAGAAAAACGTGTGCCAGCTAATCGCCTTGCTGGGTTCTCAGAATTTGACGACACGGTTGCTCGTAACAGATTATCTTTCAGATCAATGCGGTGAAGCTGCTCTCTGCGATTTGCAGAACGCAGTCGTCTGTTCAAATGAACCAACGATTGTTGTCCACTCGCTTTGGGTATTACACCGCCTTGATGCACTGACAGATAACTTGATTAATTGTGCAATCATGAATTCGTCAGAGTTGGTTCGTATCCACGTTGCGAAAATTCTTGCAGAGCGAAAATCGTGGAATGAGCAGCACCGCGTACAGATAGTCAATGCACTTCATGATAGAAATGCGTTTGTGAAACGGGCGGCAGCGGAAGCCCTTGGATTGCACCCGCAACGAGAAAACATTCAGCCTTTGTTGAAGTTACTTAATTCGGTTCCGAGTGACGATCACCATTTGAAATATGTTGTGCGTCGTGCTTTGATGTTGCAGATTCGTGACCCTCTGATATTAAAACAACTGGATTTGTCGACTTTGAATTCGGAGCAACGAACCGAGTTAGCCAGGCTCTCATTGGCTGTGCCGACTGAACAAGCTGCCGTGTATTTAATCCAGTACTTGCAGACAGAGCAGGTTGATCAGAGAGCATTGCCTGGTTACTTCAGGCATGTTGTACGTTATTTACCTGCAGAAAAGCTGCCACAGATCATTGGTTTGGCACGTACAAAATTAGATAGCAATATTGATCTTCAAGTGGAGATCATCAAGGCCGTGCTGCAAGGGTATCAGCAGAAGGGATTGGCCGTTGATTCTGCATTGAAAAATTGGGCTGTCGATTTGACTGACAAGTTGTTAGTGAGTTTGGAAGGCAAGCAGTTTCAATGGGTGAACCTGCCGCTGGGCGAAGTGGCAGCTTCAAATCCCTGGGTATTACAGCAAAACGCCTCATCGGATGGTGATACATAGTCTTTGTTTTTCAGCAGTTTGCCTGCGGGCGAAAAGTTGACAGGCCGATTGGTTTCTCACAATTTTGTGATTCCCTCTGTGCTGGAATTTTATCTGGCGGGTCACGTTGGTTTTCCCAATAAACCAGACAATCGTCTGAATTATGTGCAATTGAGAAGGTCAAAAGACCATAGCGTCGTCAAGCGTGTGTTCGCGCCGAGAAATGACGTGGCTCAAAAAGTAAGTTGGGATTTAAAGGACATTGCTGGCGAGCAGGGCTATCTCGAAATTGTAGACAGTGATAGCGGTAGGGCGTATGCCTGGTTAGCCGTCGGAAAGTTTCAGCCGGCGGTTGTTTCTGTTCCAGCGGAAAGTCTGCAACAACAGATCAATCGCACGTCGGCCGCGGCGTTTCTTGTGCAACACTTCAAGATTCGTTCCGCCCGTGATGCACTTGTTTCTGTGTTGTCTCAAAAACATCTTGATACTCAGCTTAAGAACCAACTGGCAACTGCTTTAATCACAGTCGATGGAACAGGGGAATTTGAGCCTCTCTTTCCCTTACCAGCCAGTCGATTTCCACAAACGGATTCATTTCAGAAAGTAGTCATTCAGTCAGTGATCCATCAAAAAAAAGATCAACTGAATTATTTATTCCAGCAGGCTTTTAAAACCTATCCATTTCGTTTGCAAACACAAGTAGCCGAAGCGTTGACGAAACAATCCGCAGGCGTTGAACGACTCATCAGCTTTGCGGAAAAGGGAGTTGTTCCAACTCAGCTATTGACTCAACCTGCGATTAGCAACCAAATTCAGCAATCTGCTGATCAGAAAATTAAATCGCGTGTGCAAAAAATAATTAGCGGATTGCCTCCTCGTGAAGAAAAGGCTCAGCAAATTATTGTGAAGCATCTGAAATCGCATGTTTCTTATAAAACTTCACTGAAAAGGGGACGAGTCGTTTTCGAGAAAACTTGTGCCGTCTGTCACCAGTTGGCTGGAAAAGGAACTCTTGTAGGACCGCAGTTGGATGGTATAGGAAATCGAGGGCTGGAGCGGTTATTAGAAGACATTGTCGATCCTAATCGGTCAGTCGATATCAACTTCAGAACGACGACCGTTATTACTGATACAGGACGCGTTTTTTCTGGTTTGAAGCGACGTGAAGAGGGAGCCGTTCTGGTTTTTGTCGACAACAAGGGAAAAGAATATTCCATTCCTAAAAACGAAATCGAAGAACAGAAACAGTCTACACTATCATTGATGCCTGCGAATATTCTGGAAATAATAACTCCGCAACAGTTACATGATCTGCTGGCTTATCTTTTACAAAGTACAAAAAAAGCACTGGCTGATCCTTGAGGGTTCCAGAATAAAAAAAGACTGATATTCATTTTTTGAAAGTTATACAGAAATATGAACCAAAGATATTATTTGACACTGTTTATATGCATTTCGCTTCCGGGTGTTGTTTATGCTGATGCAGCCGTTGTGATTGCTCCAGATCTGGTTCACTTGAGGAACTCAGGAGTACGTGAATGGACCTCCTTTTCGGAATCACCTCAGGCGAAAGAGCTGTTGGTTTCATTTGACTCTGAAAAGAATCCAGAAGAATCTGCAATCCTGCTGAGGCAACAGGATGTAAAACAACGTTGGAATGTGGAACTGAATGGGAACGTTCTGGGGCAATTAGTCAAAGATCACAATGATCAGCAGCATATGCTTTCCGTTCCTCCAGACACGCTCAAAGCAGGTAAGAATCAGTTACGCATTTTCCAGGTGGGAAAGCCAATTCCTGATGATATTCGTGTAGGGCAGATTTCTCTTTATCAAGAACCCATACAACAGGCTCTGGCGAAAACGCAGCTGTCGGTCGAAGTTGTTGACGGGCAATCAGGAATTCCATTGCCGAGCCGAATCACGATTGTGAATTCTGATGGGACATTAGTTGCAACAACGGCCAAATCCAACGCGCATCAGGCAGTGAGAGCCGGTGTCATTTATGCGAGTGAAGGAAAATCGCAATTGGGATTACCTGCCGGCCAATATACTGTTTATGCAGGGCGGGGCTTTGAATATAGTCTTGACCAAAAGCAAGTGACTTTGAATGCAGGAGATAAGCAAAAACTTCATTTCAAAATCAGGAAAGTCGTTGATACCACGGGATATGTAAGTTCAGACACGCACGTGCACACGTTGACTCATTCAGGTCATGGAGATTGTTCCATGGAAGAGCGGATGATAACTCTGGCGGGCGAACAGATCGAATTTCCAATCGCCACTGATCATAACAAGCAAATCGATTATGAGCCTTTAGCGCAAAAATTAAATGTGCGCAAGTACTTTACACCCGTGATTGGAAACGAAGTCACTACACGCATTGGACATTTCAATATATTTCCTGCGCAGAGTTCTGGTACTGTTCCCGATTACAAATTGAAAGACTGGACAGGAATTTTTAAGAGTATCTACGAGAAACCACTTGTCAAAGTGGCAATACTGAATCATGCACGCGATCTGCATTCCAATTATCGTCCATTTGGTCAAAAGAATCATATCAGTCAAACAGGAGAAAATCTGGATGGCTGGAAACTCCGCGCGAATGCGATGGAGCTTATTAATTCCGGTGCCACCCAGACGGATGTGATGCAGCTTTATCATGACTGGTTTGGAACGCTGAATCGGGGTTTCTTTTTAACTCCTGTGGGGTGCAGTGATTCACATGATGTCACTCGCTATATTGTGGGTCAGTCAAGAACCTATATCAAATCCGACGATCAGGACCCGTCAAAGATTGATGCCAGTACGACTATCCAGAACTTTGTCGATGGAAAAGTTCTTTTGTCTTACGGGTTATTTACCAGAATCAAAGTCAACTCACAATATGGTCCTGGTGATTTAGTTCCGAAGTCTCCCGATCTGGATGTTGCGGTTTCTGTTTCAGGACCAGCCTGGGTAACGGCAGAGCAAGTCTGTTTATATGCGAATGGTCAATTGGTTCAAAGTGAAAAAATTAAACAAGGAACGAAAGCAGGAGTGAAATGGTCGGGCACGTGGAAAATGAAGCAGCAGTCTCACGATATTCATTTAGTCGCGATCGCGATGGGACCTGGTGTCTCTGCTCCGTATTGGCCGTTTGCGAAACCTTACCAGCCGGATTCACCGGAGTGGCGTTCGAAAGCCGTCGGGTCTACGGGAGCGGTCTGGATTGATGCTGACGGAGACGGAAACAAAACGACTGCTCACCAGTATGCGACACAGCTGCTGGAAAAGCATCCTGAAGAGATCAAAGCGTTGTTGAAGAGTCTGGAGGATTATGATCAAGCAGTGATTTTACAGGCGGCCAGCCTGTTAAGAGCGCGTGGAATCTCCCCTTTTAACCCTCAGGTTACGATTCCACTGCGCGATGCGGATCAACAGGTTCAGGATGGATTTGCTGATTATGCGAATGCCTGGCGCGAGAGTCAGATATTGCGGAATACGAAATAGTTAACAGAGTCTGAATTGCTGCTGGACGTGTACGAGAAAAAGCGTCCACTGCCATTTTCGCGAACAGTTCGGCCTGGCTGGTGTCATACTCCAATAGAGGGCTCAAATTGTCGG
Source organism: uncultured Planctomycetaceae bacterium (assembly GCA_942492165.1). Lineage (GTDB taxonomy): Bacteria > Planctomycetota > Planctomycetia > Planctomycetales > Planctomycetaceae > Gimesia. The sequence goes on along the minus strand of CALOEF010000072.1, from coordinate 219,154 downwards.
AAAGTTAGTTTGGATCTCGTCTTTCAAGCCTCAATGCTTTGACAGCCATCAGGGTCTCCAGTAAGCTAACAGCCTTTCACCGCACCTTCATTTCGAGTCAGAAATCTGGAGTTAATTTACTTCTGTATCTTGTGAGATAAATGAAGTTCAGGTAACAATTTGGGGCCGTAGCTCAATCGGTTAGAGCAGCAAACTCATAATTTGTTGGTTGCAGGTTCGAGTCCTGCCGGCCCTATTCACTCTTTGGGACTAGCGAGGACTGCGGAAGAAAGACGAGAGCTACAAAGGACATACAGAAATTACTGATTTTTGCCTGTCACGCCTGGTCTACTGTAGAAAGCACTGGACTGCAACATATATGCAACGCTTTTTCAAAGTCCGATTCCCTTACCTGCAAATAACTTTGCAGCGCTACAGTAGGTGAATTTCCGATCCAGGAAACGACTGTCTGAATAGGGAACTTTTCTGCCTGTTAAGTTTCCCTGCTGGATCGCAGATTCTGGAACGGTTTAGGCCACGGTTTGAGTCCCGCTCGCTTAATGATTTTATGAAACGTCGTTCGCAGGTTCTCGCTCCTGACACGATGTTTCGAAATCACATGTTCTGCCCGGTCTTCTGACGGATCGAAAAAGCACTTATCAAAGTACGGTCTGAGCTCTGGGAAGATTGGCACCATGCGCCCCTCTTTGCCCGCGTAGCGCTCTGTTTTAGGGCTGGTGACATAGAACCGGTTTTGTTCCCAGTTGATATCCTGCCACTTGAGAGAGAACGTCTCAGAGGGAGTCCGCAACCCACCATAGCGAGCCAGCGCGATGATCAGCTTCCATTCATCGTCCGGGCAGGCTTCGATCACTTTTTCCGTGTCCTCAATTGACAGGAAATAATGTCGCTCCCTGGTCGGGACAAGAGCAGAGGGAAGGCAGCTAAACGGATTCTTTAGCAGCAACTCATTCTCGACAGCATGGTTAAGCATGGTCTTTGCGATGCCTGAGAGTTTCCGTATCGAGTTTTCTGCCAGTTCTAGGCTAACCAGATAGGCGCGCCACTTCTTCGCCTCACCGGCATTCAGGGTCTTCAACGGCTGGCTCTTGCCGAAATGGTCTATCAGGTGCTTTTTGACGACACGGTATTTCGCGACCGTTCGCGGTTTGACGTCACCGTCTTTCAGTTTGATGAAATCATCTATCAGTTTTCCCAGATCGGCAGACTCACGCGCTTTGATCAGATCGACCTTTGCCAGCTTGTCAATCATCGTCTGATCGAGTTTATTGAGCCAGACTGAGGTCACGTCATCCACCGCGCTACCTGAGATCTGGGCAGCAACGAGCCTTTCAACGTGAACCCTTACGGAATTTGCGTTTTTCATGGCTACCCGGCCTAGCTGGATCGCGCGCCGTCTCCCGCTGGGATCAAAAAACTGAATCATTTTGCCGCCGTTCGGCCTCTTGGCTACACTCGCCATACTTTTCTTCCTCTCTGTAAGTAAAGTTACTCGCGACGTCGATACTCTTCGATGGTCTGAAAATAAAAGAATCTTTATGGAAGAACCTGACTTTCAACCATGTCTGTATTCTGTGTGATTATTTTAATTGCCAATAAAGAAATGTGACTTGTTGTGTGGTTCGGTCTGCGCCAGTCTGCAGAAATCTGAATGCCCCGTATAGATATCAACAGGATCTGAGATGTCTGATTGAAGCGGCGGCCTTGTGGACTGGAAGCATTGCGGGAATGGAAGCATGAGAATTGATTCCTCTTTGCGCGCCAGTAAAAGTCAGCGCGCAAGCAAAATTCCGCACTCACACTCAGAGTTCCTAGGCAGCCAAATGCTGCCTTGCCGGCATCACTGTTACGGCTGGAGATTGGCGTGCAAAGCGGACCCACTTTGGGGGAGTTATTGGCGCGTAAAATGGACCCATCGTAGCAAGTTCCTGATACTGGAGGCTTTTGACCTTCAGTTTCGGGGTGAAGGATGCTTACGGTGGACGATTACGGACGTATACGGCGTGCTCATCGCGACGGGTTGAGCATCCGGGAAATCGCTCGGACATTTCATCATTCACGGAGAAAGATCCGCGAAGTATTACACGGTGAAGGGCAACCGCAACAATATTCGCAACGCCAGACTCAGGCGGCTCCCCGACTGGGCCCCTTCCATGAGATCATACGACAGATTCTCGCCGATGATGAATCGCAACCACCCAAACAGCGGCACACGGCACAACGGATCTATGAGCGACTGCGGGACGAGTACGGCTATCTCGGCGGTTACGATGCGGTTTGTCGATTCGTGCGGAAGCACCGAACCAATAAACGTGAAACATTCATTCCCCTTGATCACCAACCGGGCCAGCGGCTGGAAGCGGACTTCGGCAAGATTTATGTCGATTTTCCCGACGGACGGCGACAGGTTTCAGTGTTGATTCTGGTCTGGTCGTATTCCAACGCCCCCTTTGTGATCGCTTTGCCGACAGAACGGACCGAAGCGATTCTGGAAGGCATGGTGCAGGCGTTCGAGTATTTTGATCGTGTTCCCAAAGAAGTCTGGTGGGACAACCCGAAAACTGTGGCCGACGCGGTGCTCAGCGGGCGGAGTCGCAAGATCAACCAGTGCTATGCGGCCCTGGCAAGTCATTATGTCTTTGAACCGCTGTTCTGCTTACCGGCCAGCGGGAACGAAAAACCGGTCGTTGAGAATCGCGTGAAGACGTTGCAGCGGAAGTGGTCGACTCCGGTTCCCAAGATGGAAGATTTCGAGGAACTCAACAACTATCTTCGGCAATGCTGTCTCCAGGAACAGGAGCGTCTCAGCAGTGGTAAGACAGAAACCATCGGCACTCGATTGGAACAGGACAAACAAAACGCAGCCGGGTTGCCCAGGCACCGCTTTGATCCATGCATCCGCCGAGAAGTAAAGGTCAACAAGTATCAGTTCGCTCGGTTTGAGAACGTTGATTACAGCGTGCCGCGACAGTGCGCGTTTCAGACGGTGAGCCTCAAAGGTTACGTTGACCGTGTGGAAATTGTCTTTAAGGGAACTGTGGTGGCGACCCATCAGAGAGGCTATGAGAAAGGGTGTCAGATTCTTAACCCGTTGCATTACCTCGCGGCTTTGGGGCGGCGACCGGCTGCCTTAGATCACTCCAACGTCTACCGTCAGTGGAAGCTTCCGCCGGTGTTCGACGAACTTCGTGAACGGCTGGAGAACCGGCATGGCTTACGTGCGGGAGCAAAACAATATGTACGAGTGTTACAGCTGTTGTCCGCACATCCGGTCCAGCGCGTCCAGAAAACTATTGAACAGTTGCGTGGCCCCGAAGGAGCGGATGCCGACCGGATCATTCGCCGGGTCGAACGCTGTACCGCGTATGCCCGCAATCAGTCTGATTTCTCTCTGGCGACTCTGAACAAAGAAGAATTGAGTCGTCCGGAGGTCTTGTCGGTACAGGTTCCCTGTCCGAGCCTGAACCATTTTGATTTGTTTCTTTCTACGTCAACACAAGGAGATCATAATGCCCCCACAAACAATGCAGAAGAAAAACGATCCGAATCTACTGCTGCAGAGCAATCTCAAGCAGTTAAGGTTACCAGCCATGAATGCGGAGTTCGAGAAGTTGGCCCAGGAAGCGGCCAACTCAAATCAGACATTCGAACAATATCTGCTGCAGTTGACTGAACTGGAAGTGGCGGCCCGCTCCACGAATGCACTGACCAGCCGGATCAAACAGGCTCAGTTCCCTGTGGAAAAAGGGCTGGAAGATTACGACTTCGCGGCCATCAAATCAGTCAGCAAACAGAAGATATTGGAGTTGGCCCGGGGCGAATGGGTCTGGCAACATACCAATCTCTGCCTGCTCGGTCAGCCGGGAACGGGCAAGACTCACCTGGCGATTGCACTCGGCCTGGCCGCCTGCCGTGAAGGAATCCGGACGAAATTCTTCACCGCTGCGGCACTCGTCAATCAACTGGAAACCGCACAACAGCAATACGGTCTGGAGCGTCTCCTGAACAGACTCGACAAGCTTGATTTACTGATCGTCGACGAGCTGGGTTATTTATCTTTCAGCCGTGCTGGTGCGGAACTACTGTTCCAGGTGTTTGCTGATCGTTATGAAAGACGAAGTCTGCTGATCACCAGCAACCTCGCCTTCAGCGACTGGGGCCAAATCTTCCAGGGCGAACGGATGACGGCAGCACTTTTGGATCGATTAACGCACCATTGTGAAATATTTGAGATGAATGGTGAAAGCTACCGGTTCAAAGAGTCGATGAAACAAAAGAAGCCACCTCGCAAAAAAGCCTGAGTCGCTTCCACACTTTGGCAGACTGACCACCACGTTACCCCACGTGGTTAACCCAACCCCAGGTGGGTCCCATTTCCGCGCCAAAGTGGGTCCGCTTTACACACCAATCTCCATACGGCACTCTGCGCATGAGTACGGAATTTTGATTATCTGGTTTATTTTAGGAATCAGCATTTGGTGCCTTTCGGCTTTAGGAGTCTGTATTATTCCGCCGTTCTTGCGTTACGTCAACTCTGGTTCTTTTCACTTTACCAGACCTATGTGATGGTGGTGGTGGTGCTTCCTGAAAAATTTGATGCTGCAGAAATTGATGCCGTCTTGAACTGACGCGCTACGGGCCCTTTTCAGGAGGACCCACAGAATCAGCTGCTGCTGTTATCATTTTTTATATTTTGCTGACAAATATTTCCGAGATTCCGAAAACACCTTTGGTTTTTGAGCGGCTGGTAAGGACCCCGGCCCCCAATACCCCCTCACTCGTTTTTTTTTGCAAACGGAAAAGTGAGGCTATGTGTGTGGTTGTGTCTTGTTATCTGGTGGATATTGAACTGGCCCGGCTGCCTCTCTGCCTGTTCCGGGCTTGTTTTGGGTCCTATCTGGCTTAAATAAATTGCTCGCGTGTTTCCGGAATGGCAGAAATTTTTGCTCATAACATGAAAAACTGACTTCTTCCTCTTCATGTTGGGACTCACTTTTTTAGGCTATTTGTTGTCAAGTGATGGTGATGATGATGTCCTATGAATTTTTAGTTACTTATGCGCCGATTTATGGGGCTCTGAACTCGCGTGACTGATTTCCCAGCTGAGGGACCCGACAAACTGCTGCGATTTTCTGCGCAAAACTATGATATTTCCAAATTAGCTGCCAACTTTCGACCATGTCCGATTTCTCTCTTTTCGCTCGCCCCTCTGTCCGCAATGTGGCTATCCCTTGTAACAACTGCCGTTATCCAAGGTTTAACGATGTTTAATCTTCACTGACTGGTGAATGACTATTTCAGATTGCGAGAACAGGTTTTATTGACGGTTTTATTTGTGTTACATATGGACCGGGACGTCAGCCACTTTGCAGAATCAACTATCTGCCCGTTCCCCGGAAACTCGTTTAACGAGACCATTCTTTGCCTGTTCTCTTCAACACCTTGTTACGTGCTTACAATCGCCAACTGAGGTTTAAAAGTTGTGTCATTGACTGCATGACTGCCGTTTATAGCGACACTCAATACAATCTGAAGTTCTTTAAAATCGCGGCGTGCAAAGTTCTCCAAAACATAACGCCGTCGCAATCAAGCGAAGTTCCAGTCAAGTACTCTCCTCGTTTCTATAGTCCCTGATATATTTAAGAATTGTATCTCTGTATGCTTCGATATCAGCTGCGTCGGTCATCTCCTGTTCTCGCTCCTGATTGAACAATTCAACGTCCATAACGCTATCTATTGCCTCTTTAAGCAGTTCCTGTAATTGTGCTGGCCGGAGTGCTTCGACTTCGAAAACGTCATCTGTCCCGTACCGATCATAGAATTTTTTATACTGCGAAGATGTTTTTTTCGCTTCCATATTCGGGACCAGGTTAAACCGTTCGATATGATCATGAGTGAGTGCTACTTTGATCGGGTGAATATCCGTGATTTCGAATTCATCACGTAATGAACGTGCGAAACTCCGGGCGATCTCTTCGCCGTCCGGGTCAAAGTCGCTGACAATCAGAATGATGAGCTTTTCTTTACCGCTTCTAAAATATCTCTGAGTCATCTCGTATCGTGGATAGATACTCCCGTATCCGCGTAGTGATGTAGTGGGGAGGCAGTATTCCTTGGCAACCTGATTGATTGTGCTGTAGATCGTGTTCTTCTCTGCCAGTATTTCGATATGGTGTGGCTGAGACTGCTGCAGGTTTCGCCAATAACCACTCAGAAAGTTTTGCATATGCCGATTGATGAAATCTCCCGAATTTCGAAAGGCTGACCAGTTTTTGAATGGACGCGTTTCATCAATAATATCCTGCATTGAAATCAGTCCCTCAATTCTGGCTCGCGCTACCAGATCGACCAGGTTTTTATAGTCGCATAACTTGTTTCGATACCAGGAACGCGGCTTGCTGGCATGCCTTAACGGTGGATCATTCATAAACTGATAGTGAATCTGGCGAACAGTCATTGGTGTGATATTGTCTTCCAGCACTCGAAAGAGCATATCTACCATTGGCTGCTTTGCTGGCGAAATCACCGAACGCGTTTTTGTACCTTCGATGATGAATGGTTCTGCAATCTCGCGCGGCTTGTTCCGTTCCTCAAGCAAAGTGAGATGTGCCTGACAGGGATTGTGCCTGGTTGCCTCTTCGCGTAGCTTCTCTGAGAATGTCTTATCCCGCTGATCGATATTGCAGGCGACCAGCAACTCAACGAATGCGTCGATATCGTCTTCATATCTGATCTCGTCATAGACGACTGGAACTTGAGAGAGCCCGGCTTTTCGTGCACCGTTGTAGCGTCGATGTCCTGAGATGATCACGTTGTCTGCTGAGACTCGCAACGGGTCAAGAATCCCTCTGCGTCTGATATCTGCTGCTAACCGCTCGATTTCTGGTGAGTCCGGGTCAATCTTTGAATAGATCAGATCATTTTCAGGGCAGGGGCGAATCGAATCGATATCGACCAGAATAATTGCTTTTTCTGATTTTCCACCATGTCCGGTTTTGGGTTTACCCGTTGATCTCTTGCTGTGTTCTGATACCATGATATCACTCCTTGTTTTCGGTAACATCTTGAAAAAATCACTAACTGAAAACATGCAAAGCCCCGGTCTCTGATCCAGACACGGGGCTTTATTCGTTATTTGGTTTTCTATTGTGATTCGATGAAATCTTCAATGTCCGCGCGGGAGTACCGCACGGCATTACCGATTTTCAGGAATTTTATTTTGCCCTGGCTTCTCATCCGGGCAAGCGTCCGTCCGCAGACGTTGAGCAGGTGAGCTGCTTCAGACTCATTCAAAAGCAGTCGCGGTTCATTGCAAATCGTAGTCATTTCGATTCCCTCAATCTGATAAGTTGGTCTCGTTGTGTGACATCCAGTCAGTCACGTTCTGAGAACCATTAAAGCAGGGGAATTGAAGAAGTGAATATTGTTTTATAGCGATTGAACACGAGAACAGAAATTGAAAACTATGTGAACACAAAGGATCAAAAATTATCCCATGCAATATCAGAAAACTGATCTTTAAGAACAGGTATTAAGTCAGTCAGGTTCCATTCTGCAGGCGAAGAACCAGAATGTTCCTGAATTGGTTTTGGCCAATCTTGCACGTATTTACTCATCCAAGACTTAGCATAGTCTTTGTTGTTGGTGCGTTTCCCTGATGCTCTTCTCTGATTGGAGATCAGGTTTCTGATCTGATCGGCTGTGACAGTTTTTGTTGATGGCGAATCGGAACAGTGTCTCACCAGGATTGCAGTCTCTCTCCTGAGTCTGCACATCAGTCTGTGCATATCATCACTTTCAAGGATAAGCGGACGTGCTGTTTCGATGATTTCTTCAATGTTCTCCCTCAATCGGTCAATGTTGGGAGTACATGTTTGCGGACATAAATAGAGGTCGCCTTTTCGTTCGAGCATGAATCCCAACTGGGATATGTATCTAAATCCCGCAGCGTGAGCGGTCGCTCCGATGGAACGAAATGTAGTCACTTTGTAATTGTGTGGGTTCTTTTTCTTGGGATACTGTTTGATATATGTAAACTCAGTGATGTTTGCGGAATTACCTTCACAGGCTGCGAGAAAATCGATGAATGCGTGCTGGCAGTGATTGTGATTATCAAACTCATTCAGCAATTCGAAGTAATATGCCGTTTCCCATCGCTCACTTAGCGATAGTTCTTTATATTCGCCCTCTGCCTGGCTGGAGTAAGGTGATTCTGTTCTGAACACGATCCTGCGGTTATTCCCTAAAAGCATTCGGTATAGAAAGCGGTGCGCTTGCAAAAAGTCATCTACCGAATATCCAACTGGCATTTCTAACATAAGTGCTTCCCTTTTAAGTCCGGGCATGTCCTCTCTGGTACTGCTGACTTACAGTCATATCAGCCGATTCTGCCAGACATTCTGCAGCAGTTCCAGCGATAAGAGCTGTCCTGTCTAGTATTTACTTAAAGCTCTGAGTCCCGCTGACTCGATTGTTGTGGTGCCTCTGCTACCATCCGCTGTTTCTGTTTAACCAGTTCGGCGATCTGGAGTACGCGATGCTCCGACGTGGCAACAAGGCGAGCGCGAAATACTGGCGGAAGGTACTGCTACCGGTGATCGAGGGCTATCGCCATTTGGACATTCCGAAGTTCTTTCGAGGTGACGCTGCCTTTGCCAATCCGGCGGCAATGTACCACTTACTGGAGAAAGAAGGCTACCGGTACGCCATCCGCATCAAGTCCAACGCCGTGCTGGAGCGGGAAATCGAGCATCTTCTGACCCGACCTGTGGGTCGTCCGTCGCACAAACCCGGCACGCCAAGTACGTCACGTTCCAATTGGCAGAGGTGGCTGTGCCACGGCGGTTGTTTGCCGCGATCCTGGACCGGATTGCCCAGTTGGCGATTCCGCCACCAAACATGTCTGGATGCGTGAAGTGAACGAGTTGACTGGAGGAAACGTGGCTGATGAGGGAGTATTGCGCGCCGAAGGCGACCTGGAAGCCGCCGTGGCGCGTGTGACGGGCCAAAGCAGAGCCTCGAACCTCCGCAGCGGCAAAAGATGCCAGAAAATTCGCCAGGCGATAGACGCGGGGGGGGGCGCTAAGTTAAGATAGGGAGCGAATTAGGCCTGGAGCGGTTCCAGGCTGAACGTAAATGGGAAATCCCAGCTTAATAAAATTAACTTCCACAATAAACATGGGTACGTATTATGAAATTGCCAACAAGAAATCGAAAACATGGGTTTACGTTGATTGAATTATTGGTCGTGATTGCGATCATCGCGATTCTAATCGCACTGTTGTTACCCGCAGTACAGCAGGCACGAGAGGCGGCCCGCCGGTCGACTTGCAAAAACAACATGAAACAAATTGGGTTGGCCCTGCATAATTATCACGATGTCTTTAACACATTTCCCATTGGTGCACAGAGTCCGATGTACAAGCCGAACTGGCGTGTCGGGCTTTTGCCTTACCTGGACCAGGCACCACTCTACAATGCACTTAATATCAACGCTGCTTTCCAGTCTGCTTGTGCTTCTTCAAGTACCTATGGATATACAGTAACCGGCAATGACGAACTTGTTGGATTATTTATCCCCGTCTACGGCTGCCCTTCGAGTGCACAAGAACATAACGGGACAGCTGGCTGTAACTACAATCGAGGCATGCAACACGATTATGTTGGTCTTTCCGGTGTGACGCCAGATCCCGCATCTCCCGGCAGTCGGTGTTCGGCAGTGATCACTTATGGAATCTACTGTGACAATGGCATGCTTCGCCCCAACGAAACGACAAAGATGCGCGATGTGACTGATGGCACATCCAATACGATGATCGTCGCCGAACAATCGGGGAGAGTGGCAGGTGTAGACCGTCGTGCTAATTATCATGGAGGATGGGCTGGTGTCAACCAGGGAGGAAAAGCTTCGGCTTTCACTGGCACTGCATTTGGAGCAGGAACGACAACAATACAATTTGCGATCAACTACGATGCATCAGCATCAACTCTCGGAACCGGGAACCACTATCATGCAAATACGGCGCTGAATTCGTTTCATGTGGGAGGGATCCACGTCTTAATGACTGATGGTGCCGTGCGATTTGTGTCTGAGAATCTCGACTTCGCGCTCCTTGGCAGGCTCGTCGGTCGTGACGATGGACAAGTCATTGGTGAGTTTTAATGACAAGCTGAAATGCACTATTGCGAACAGACAAGTCCTTGCCTTGCATGTCAAATGGTGCATTTGTCTTTTCTCCTGTTTATACGTATGAGTTAGCTTCCAAGGAATCGGTTATGCAGAGATTATTCGAGCGTGATAGTTCATCCATCAACATGATCTTGTTGCCAGGATTCGTCTTGATTTATGGCCTCATGCTAAATGGTTGTGGCTCAGACAAAGAGCCGACAGGAAGTGTCAAAGGAATGATCACTTACGATGGAAGTCCGTTAACTCAAGGATTGGTTAATCTCTACTCCGATAAAAGAAATCGCAACTTTTGAAATCTACTAAACTGCCATCTTACATGATACAAACTGCTTACGCCAAATCTTCCGAGTCCTGCCGGCCCTATTCTCGCCTTGTGCACCTGTTGGGACTGAATCGGCAAGTTGTGGACTGGAATGGACTACAGCAATTTCCAGTTTGCCATCTGTCCTGCCAGGACTGGTGTAAAGGGCACTGTACTGCAGCATTTATGCAATGATTCTTCGAACGCAGGTTCTGGAATGGCTCAGGCCACATCATTAAGCCCGCTCACTTTATGATTTTGTGAAAGGTCGTTCGCAGATTCCCGTTAATCAGTTCACACGACATCGATTAAATCTCTGTCATAGTCTTAACAATCGCTGTCAAGCAAAGAGCTGCACAGGTTTTTACAGCAGGTCAAATGGCGATGCCATAGAATTTCGAAACCAGTATCTTTTATTATTGGTTATTGATCAGAAAAGGTTCAATTAAATTTTTGTGGGAACCCAAAGCAGCTCCTTGTGTCGTTGCTAGCTTTAGAATGTTTTCCATAGGGATATCATAAGAAATTAACAAAGCTTTCCCATTTGCAAACCCGGCAACAAAACCATCCTGGTTTCCCTTTTTTGAACCGAAACCAGCTTCTCGAATTGTTTTGTTTTTTAATTCTTCGATGCTAAAATCCCCTGGGGCCATCCAATGGACACCAGAATCCCTCACTTCAACCATCAAGAGTGTACTTGATGGTATTTTGTAAACAGGCATCACGTTTGTAGTATCCCATATGGTACCATTTCCGGTTATGGCATAAATTTGAGTAACAAAATCGCCGCTCTCGCAAAATTCTGATGGTGATTTATCAGCATAATGTCTGTTTTCACTAGAATCCCATGCATGTTCCCACTGAGGTGGATTGTCAATAGACGCCGTGCCACTTAATGCCAAAGTACTCTTAAAACGCCAACTAAACAGTGATTGATCTGAATCACTTAATTTCGTTACACTGGGAATAGACTCATAATTCAGAAATTGAAAGCTCGTTAAAGCTAATTTCATTCGATCTTTTCTATCAATTGTACTCTGGACATCGCTTTGTTTTTTCTTTTCAATGAAGAGGAAGATACTTAGAAAAATAATTAGAGTCACTACAATAATTCTTATCATGTTATCTAAGGTTCGATTCATGATTTGTGCTCTAAAATTGAATGTTTCGCTTTTTTGACTTCAGGCTCTATTTTCCATAAAGAAATACACGTTGCAATATATTTATGGTTTAACAAGGTCATCATAAATTTTATGACTTCGAAAGGTGATCGCGTTCGTTTTGCGGTGGAGACATCGATAAATAAAATCTGCTTAACCAGAAAGCAGGGAAACATATAAGCGGATATTCATGCTTGATTGTTCCCGGAATGTCATCTACGATACAGTTTCGAAATTCTGGACATTAAAACTCTTTGGGAGTCTTTTATGGCGATCGTATTCAAACAAATTTGTTTGATGATCATTTTGTGTTCCTGTCTTGCTGTTTCAACTGTTGCTGCCGGGGATACCGAATCAGCAAAGTTGACATACGAAGAACACATTCGTCCGATTTTTCGTGCGCATTGTTTCGATTGCCACGGAGCCACTGAGGAGATAGAAGGCGGGCTCGATTTACGTCTGGTTCGATTTCTGATCAAGGGTGGAGAATCAGGAGCAGCGATTGTTTCGGGAAAACCTGCAGATAGTAATTTGCTTAACCGACTTCAAAGTGGAGAAATGCCACCGGGTGAGGCGCGCGTTCCTGCGGCTGAAATTAAGATTATCGAACGCTGGATCGCTGGTGGAGCCAAAACGAGTCGGCCGGAGCCAAAGACAATTGGTCCTGGCCTGGGGATTACTCCGGAAGAACGCGCCTATTGGGCCTTCCAGCCCATCAAAGTTCCACAGATTTCTGAAGCGATCAAAAAGAATCCGACCGTTCGTACGCCAATTGACGCACTCTTGTTACAGGCCATGCCCGAGGGATTGGCCTTCTCACCTGATGCCGACAAGCGCACTTTAATTAAACGGGCTTATTTCGATCTCTTGGGGCTACCGCCTGACGCAAAAGAGTTTCAGCGGGTGATGTCGAACCGTTCTGGTGACTGGTATGAATCGTTACTGGATGAATTGTTAGAGTCACCACATTATGGTGAACGTTGGGCGCGGCACTGGCTGGATATCGCAGGTTACGCTGATTCAGAAGGCTATACTGTTAAAGATGATGTTCGCCCCTGGGCTTGGAAATACCGGGACTATGTCATCAAGTCATTCAATGCCGGCAAGCCCTTTGATCAATTTATTCAAGAGCAGCTGGCTGGGGATGAATTAGTTGGTAAGCGGGAAGGGGATCTCACTGAAAGACAAATTGAACTTCTCGCAGCGACCGGGTTTTTACGGATGGCTGCTGATGGAACTGGCAGTGGGAAAAACACGCCTGAGGCGCGCAATCAGGTGATTGCGGATACGATGAAGATTGTCGGTTCATCACTGTTAGGCTTAAGTGTTGCCTGTGCGCAGTGTCACGATCACCGTTATGATCCCATTCCACAAACCGATTATTTTGCGATGCGTGCGATTTTTGAACCGACGTTTGACTGGCAGAAATGGAAGACACCACAACAACGCCGGGTCTCTCTTTATACAGCAGCTGATCGGACAAAAGCAGCCGCTATTGAAGAGGAAGTGAAAAAAATTGCTGCTGTCCAAAACGAAAAACGTGCAAAGTACATGGCAGAAGCGCTTGAAATTGAATTGAAGAAATATAAACAACCGTTACGAGATCAATTAAAAGCCGCTTATCAGACTCCTGTCAAAAAAAGGACACCCGAGCAGCAAGTGCTGTTAAAGAAGAATCCGAGTATTAACATTTCAACCGGTGTGTTGTATCAATACTTACCTAAAGCTGCCGAGGAACTGAAGAAATTCGATAAACAAATCGCAGAGCTCAGAAAGAAAAAACCCGTTCATGAGTATTTGCGCGTTACCCTCGAACCAGCAAACCATTTGCCAGAAACAAAATTATTCCACCGCGGGGATTACCGGCAACCGAAGCAGTCGATTAGACCGGCGGCATTAACGGTTGTTTCACCTGCGGGGCAACGTCATCAGATTGCTTTAAATGATAACACGCGACCTACAACGGGACGCCGACTGGCTTTTGCACGATGGCTGACGAGTGGGAAGCATCCTCTGGTGGCGCGCGTCTTAGCGAACCGAATCTGGATGCATCATTTTGGTCGTGCGATTGTTGGAACACCGGGTGAATTCGGCAAGCTCGGCTCAACTCCGACTCATCCAGAATTGCTCGACTGGCTGGCAGCTGAGTTCATGCAACAAGGTTGGGATCTCAAAAAATTTCATCGTACAATAATGCTCTCAACTGCGTATCGTCAGGCAGGTGTTCATGATCCGGGTAAAGAATCAATTGATGCTGAAAATTATTACTATTGGCGTAAACCGATGATCCGAGTTGAAGCGGAAACCCTGCGCGATCGCATGCTTGCTGTTTCCGGAACTCTGGACCGAAAATTATTCGGAGCGCCGATTGCGATCAAGGAAGACGATTTTGGCCAGGTCGTGGTTTCGGGCGAACAACTTCGGCGCAGCTTGTATATTCAGGCACGACGCAGTCAACCGGTGGGTATGCTGCAAACATTTGATGCGCCAGTTATGGAGACGAATTGTGAGCGTCGATCGAATTCAACTGTTGCAACGCAATCGCTGATGCTGATGAATGGTGAGTTTATTCTCGCTCAATCTGCTAAACTTGCTGACCGTCTTGCTCGTGAAGCCCCTGAATTGAAACCGGAAGTCATTGCAACGTTGCCTGAGCTCCCGGCTACTGCGAAACCAGTGTGGAATTATGGTTATGGAGTCGTTGATAAAAAGAACTTCAAAGTGAATACGTTTACTCAATTACCTCATTGGACCGGATCGAGTTGGCAGGGAGGAACAAAACTTCCTGACGCCAGGTTGGGGTGGGTAATTATTAATGCCAATGGTGGGCACACTGCGAGCAAACACGCTGCTATCAGACGTTGGACCGCTCCGGCAACAGGTACCTTGTCAATCACAGGTAAGCTGCAACATAATTCTAAAAATGGAGATGGTGTGCAGAGTCTTGTTCTGTCCAGTCGTTCGGGGCTCGTCGGCAAGTGGATCGCATATAATGGAATGGCGGAAACAAAAGTGACGTTGCTCGCTGTACAACAGGGAGATCATGTTGATTTTATTACGGATTGTAATGGGACTGTGACTTCTGATTCCTTTACGTGGATCGTGAAAATGACGTTGAATCAAGAGAACGGGGCCACTTTCAAGTGGGATTCCGCTGCGGAATTTCATGGACCTGAACCCGTTCAAAAGCAGAGCCTTCCTGCGCAAGCAGCTTATGCATTTGAACTGGCTCTCTGCCGTAAACCGACTTTGGACGAACTGCAACTTGTGGTGCGTTTTATGGGGAATCAACTGACGTATCTGCAGCAACATCCCGAACAGATGCCCAAAGGCGTGACTCATGCCAAACAGACTATTACCAATTTATGTCAGGCGTTGATGAGTTCGAATGAGTTTTTATACATCGATTAATTACGGTTGAAGGGATCTGTAAAAGAGCCCTTACTCGCCGATATCCAGGTTATGTATTACCGCAGGTGTTTTGGTCATGATGAATTTTAGTCGAAGACAATTTCTCGCCGAGAATGCCATGGGAATTGGCACTGTGGCATTGGCCTGGCTGTTGAAACAGGACAATCTGCTTGCGAAACCGAAGGGTGTTTCTGTTAAGCCGCCGCATTTCGATCTGACGCCGAAAAAGGCACAGTTCGTTCCTCAGGCCAGAGCGATGATTTCTTTATTTCAGCATGGTGGGCCTGCACACATGGATCTGACTGATCCCAAGCCGGAGCTGACTAAGTATAGCGGAACTGATTTCAAAGGGGACATTCAATATAGTTTCGTGAAGCAGGCCAGTAAAAAACTACTGGGCAGTCCGTGGAAATTTCGCAAACAGGGTGAGTGCGGAACCGAGTTATCTGAGTTGCTTCCGAGCCTGGGTGAAATCGTCGATGATATTTGTTTGATCCGATCGATGCACACAGGGGCGAATGGACATGAAGTTTCGATTCGCTATTTTCATGGTGGTATTCCGGGTGTGGTTGGCCGACCAAACCTAGGTTCCTGGCTGGTTTACGGGCTGGGAACGGAATCGCAAGATTTACCGGCTTACATGGTGTTGACAGATCCTGGCGGACTTCCCGTGGATGGTGTGACAAACTGGTCGAACGGTTTTATGCCTTCGTTATTCCAGGGAACTGTTCTGCGTCCTAAAGAACCGCGCATTTTGAATCTGGATGCACCTGCCCATTTACGTGGTTCCCTGCAATCTCAAAACCTGGAACTGCTGCAGGCACTGAATCGTAAGCATTTCAAAAGCCATCCACACGAGTCCGATCTGGAAGCGCGGATCTCAAGCTATGAACTGGCGGCTCGCATGCAAACATCCGCTCGCGAGGCGCTCGATCTTTCACAAGAGACAAAAGCGACACAAGGCATGTACGGTCTCGATGACCCGAAAACGCGCGAGTATGGAACGCGATGTCTGATTGCCCGTCGTCTGGTGGAGCGGGGTGTTCGTTTTGTTCAACTTTTCCTTGGCGGCCAACCCTGGGATAATCATGGTAATATTATCACGGGATTACCTGCCATTTGCGGCCGAACCGATAAGCCTGCTGCAGCACTTGTCAAAGACCTGAAACAACGGGGTATGCTTGAATCAACACTGGTTCATTGGGGAGGCGAGATTGGACGTCTTCCTGTCACACAAAGTCACGGTGATCCGAAAAAAGCCGGTCGAGACCATAATGGGCAAGGCTTTAGTATCTGGCTGGCTGGAGGTGGAATTAAAGGGGGTATGGCATATGGAAAAACGGATGAGTTTGGGCATCGTGCTGTCGAAAACGTGGTGACTCCCAATGATTTTCAGGCAACCATCATGCGTCTTTTTGGTCTCGACTTTAAACAGCTCCTCTATCATTATAACGGTCAAGAGCAAATCATTACCAACGGACGTCCGGCCAAAGTCGTTGCTCCGATTCTTGAGAACCCTCCCAAAGAGCTGGGTTAGAGTTTTGTGATCTCTATTCCTTTTCGCTTTCTTTTGATTTCAGCTTGTCGGCGAATTTGCTGCGGAATTTCGCCAGTTTGGGGCGGATGACGTATTGGCAATACTGCTGATTGGGGTTGAGATTAAAGTAGTCCTGGTGATAGTCTTCGGCAGGATAAAATTCCTTGAAGGCGGTGATTTCCGTTACGATGGGGCTTTTGAATTTCCCAGATTCGTCTAGTTGCTTTTTGTACGCTGAGGCTTCTTCTTTTTGCTGTTCGTTATGATAAAAGACGGCGGAACGGTATTGTGTGCCGACATCTGCGCCTTGACGATTTAAAGTTGTGGGATCATGTGTTTCCCAGAATGCTTTGAGAATATCTGTGAAAGAAATCTCTTTGGGATCGTAGGTGACCTGAATGACTTCTGCGTGACCTGTTGTGCCTGCACTGACAGCTTTGTAAGTGGGGTTGGGAACTTCTCCTCCTGAATAACCGGAGACAGCTGCTTTGACGCCTTTCAATTCTCGGAAAACGGCTTCGGTACACCAGAAGCAGCCTGAACCGAGCGTGGCAATTTCGAGTCCCTCTTCTGCCTCCTTTGCCACTGAATTGTCTTGTGACGGAGCTGGTTCTTCGGCGATTGCGACAGGGCGATCTTCCTGGGTGAGTGATTTCTCACAGCCACTCATCAGAGTCAGCATTGTGGTGAGTGTGAAACCAATGAAAACCAAAAGCGGTAATTGTGAAATCGTCATGTCAAAATATTCCCTGTTATTGATAGCCAGGCATTCAAGATCAGTCAGTTTTGTAAACCACTACAGGTTATTTTAGACAATCTAATCCAGGAGGAACAGGGGTAATCTGTTCTGATCGATTTAATTGTCTTTGCCGTTGATCGTCTTAACAATTGCGATTGGATTGTCAATAAGTCAGTCCGATCGATGGGTGTGGGTGATTATTGGGTATACGAATATTGATTTTGGGTATCTGGTGTTAAGCTGAGTCACTGGTGGAAATACGCGCGCATTCAACATTATGTAAATATTTTGTGTTTAGAGTGGTAATTTCTGTTCGTCGGACTAAAAATCAGTAGAAGAGAGTCGTATTACTGATTTTTGAAGTTGCTGCTGTGATTCATAAGTAGGGATCACGAATTCGTGTTGAGAGTGGATCTGGATATTCATTGAATGAAAAATTCTTATGACGCAATCATTGTGGTTTCATTTGGCGGTCCTGAAGGGCCCGCCGATGTGATCCCGTTTCTGGAGAATGTGCTTCGTGGAAAAAATGTACCTCGCGAGCGAATGCTGGAGGTCGCCGAACACTATCAACATTTTGGTGGTGTCAGCCCGATTAATGAACAGAATCGATCTCTAATCAAGGCATTGGAACACGAACTTCTGGAGCATGGACCGCAGCTGCCCATTTACTGGGGAAATCGAAACTGGGATCCGATGCTGGCGGATACGCTGGAGCAGATGAAGCAGGCGGGAATTCAACGGGCGCTTGCGTTTTTTACTTCTGCCTTCAGTTCTTATTCGGGATGTCGGCAATATCGGGAAGATATTGTACGTGCCCGGGAAGAGGCAGGTAAAGGAGCTCCGGAGATTGATAAGCTGCGCGTGTTCTATAATCATCCCGGTTTTATCGAAGCGATGGTGCATCGTACGCAAGAGGCTTTAGATCAGATTCCAGAGACGAGACGAAATCAGGCGCACATCTTATATTCTGCGCACAGTATCCCACTCGCGATGGCTTCCGGTTGTCAGTATGTAGCACAATTGCAAGAGTCGGCGCGACTGGTGAGTGAGCGTTTAGGAGAGCATCAATGGAATCTTGTTTATCAAAGTCGAAGCGGCCCACCGCAGCAACCCTGGTTAGAACCGGATGTGTGTGACTTTATTTCTGAGATGGGTGAAAAGAATGAGGTGCAGGATATTGTGATCATTCCGATTGGCTTTGTGTCAGACCATATGGAAGTTCTCTTTGATTTAGACACAGAAGCGAAGGAAGCGGGTGAGAAGCATGGGATTAATGTAGTACGTGCGAAAACTGTAGGCGTGCATCCCCGATTTATCACAATGATTCGTGAGTTGATTGAAGAACGGATTAATGGTGCTGAGGAGCGTCCCGCATTAGGGGAGCGTGGAGCGAGTCATGATATTTGTCCCGTTGATTGCTGTCTGCGCACAATAGAACAAAGACGCTAGGCTGATGAGCTGTGATTACAGTATTACGATGCCGCACCGGAGCGCATCTGGTTCACTCTGAGTCTTTCGGTGTCTCTGGATCAATCTCAGCTACTTCTGGTGGAGTAATTACGTTGCCCATTTCTTTTTGCTGGTTGCGTTTGATTCGCTTTCTTTCAGCTTTTGCTTTCTTTTCGGCTTCTCGCTGTCGTTTGGCAAAAGTGTTCTGGTTTCTTGCGATGATGTCGCTCCTTGAGTATGAGGGAAGGTGAAATTATCTGAGACGGAAACTGTTTAATTGTTAGTTTGTTTTGCACGCGATTTAGGAGGCCATACTTTACGGCGTTTCCGTTTTGATTTGTCTTCTCCGTTGACGACAAATCCTGAATTACGGCGGCGGTTGCTTTGTGAACTACCTGGTTTTCTGGAAGACGTTTTTTTTTCTGAAGCGTTTCGTCGATTTCGTTGACCGTTCGATGTTTTTGGTTCCGGACGCGGAGGTCGGGAGTGATTTTTATCATACGGGATTTTTTTGCCAATCAGTCGTTCGATTGCCCGTAATTCATCACGATCGTCTTCGGTGCAGAATGAGAGTGCAATGCCTTCTGCGCCTGCACGTCCCGTTCGTCCAATGCGATGCACATAGGCTTCCGGTTCATTAGGCAGGTCATAATTGATGACATGCGTAATGCCATCAATATCGATCCCCCTGGCGGCAACGTCTGTTGCAACCAGGACCTGGACTTGCTTGTCTCGAAATGCTTCCAAGGCACGTTGTCGTGCGTTTTGAGACTTATTTCCGTGGATTGCCGTCGCGTTGATGCGGCAGCGCATCAGTTGTAAGGCAAGCATATTGGCAGTGCGTTTGGTTTTTGTGAATACTAATGCCCGTTCTACGTCAGAAGACTCAAGTATTGTCTGCAAGAGTGGGAATTTTCCCCTGCGATCAATTGTGATGATGCGTTGCTCGATCCTTTCCACGCTTCTTGATTTCGGGGTGACGTTAACATTAACGGGATCTCTCAGAAGACTTTGTGCGAGTTCCGTGATTTTGGGTGGCAACGTCGCGGAAAAGAAGAGTGATTGACGTTGGTCTGGCAGTTTTTCAATAATCCGTTTGAGATCTGGCAGGAAACCCATATCAAGCATTCGGTCTGCTTCATCCAGAACGAAGGTTTCTAACTGATTCAGTTTGATATGTCCCTGATTAATCAGGTCCAGTAATCGTCCCGGTGTCGCTACCAGGATATGTGCCCCCGATTCAGGGCGCGTACTTGTTTTCCCTGATTGACTCCGCCGTAAACTAAAGCCTGTCGCAGTTTGAGATGCTGGCCGTAGGTTGCAAAGCTTTCACCGATCTGAATTGCCAGCTCACGCGTGGGTGCCAGTATGAGAGCCAGTGGGTGATTGGGTATTGATTTGCGGTTCTGTTGTCCCAGCTGGTTGAGAATCGGCAAAGCAAGTGCTGCAGTTTTGCCGGTTCCCGTCTGGGCACAGCCCAGTACATCACGCTTCTGCAACGCGGCAGGAATCGTCTGCGATTGAATGGGGGTCGGCGTTTCGTATTTTTCATCAGCTAATGCGCGCTGGACAGGTTCAATTAAATCAAGTTCTTTAAACGTTTTCAATGGTTTTCCTCAATGGATTTATCAAGCATTCCGTTACCAGGGCACAAGCTTCTGTTACTGCTGTCGATGTCTGAAACAGAACAGCAGACAGAGGTTACTGTTAGATTGAAAACGGATCTGCAAAGGTTGTCTAATCGGTGCAGAGCATTTCACAATTGGGAGGTTCATTCCACACAATCGAAAAAAGCACTGCTGGAGAGCAGGGGAAACACTTCACCAACTCCATTGGTATTTACCTGTTTGAAACAGTTCAGACTGAGACAAAAATTCCGGTAAACATCACTTCTGTGGGAATTGAGGACAAACAAGTAAGTCACAAAATTCATTGCGTCCACAACGACGCGGGCAGCTTTCCACAGAAGTCAATACAACCTATGGTTGGCGGCAGGAGTGCAAAACGAAGAAGTCTGCACATGTGTTAAAGGGATGCAAGAGGATCCAGCTCTGCAAGAAAACCCTGTGAGGCCGAAAAACGCATTTCATTCCGATGAATGGCGCTACTCGCTTAATTCCGACCAGATTGATTTCTAATCCATTATATTTCTTTGGACTTGCCAAAGTATGAATGCAGTATACTCATGCAGTCCTGCCTTGCCAAGCCTCAATTATCAGAATGGCTTTTCGTAACCTGTTTTACCGTAATAGATAGAGTAAACACTCAAGTTTGATTTTTCTTAGGTTATGGAATAAGTCTCAATACTGAACGTACTTGTGACATTATAGGGCATATACATAAAACAAGGTTTTCCATATTTCCAGGAATTAGATTCAAACCAACTCCAGAATCAAATCAAAGAAATTAATAATGCTCCGTTCATCAAAAGAAAAGTGACAAAAGCCGCTCCTATTTGATAGTACCCTGGTAAACGGCAGAATCATTTGGCGAGCGAATTTCGAAACTGACAGATTTTTGTGAGCATTATTTGATGTTCAATCTCTGCTTCCATTTTGGCTTTTACCTGTTCGATTTTTTCGATGGTTTCCTGGATGCGCGCTTTCAGTCGTTGGTCATCTGTGTTTAACACTTCTTGCGAAATAAAACGCAATTTTCTTTGTTGAAGAATCTTCAGCAGTCAATTTTCCTGCCATGACTGGTTATACTTGAGGCATTCCAACTTATTAGCGCATCGATTTAGAGGAGAACCTGATATGACCAACCCACGCATCACCCGTCGCGAAGCCCTGCAGACTACCGTCGCTTTAGGAGCTGGTCTCTGGCTGGGGAGTTCTGCTCAGCCAACCCGTGCTGCGGCAAATGAAAAACTGAATGTGGCTGTGATTGGCATTGGTGGTCGTGGTGTGGCAAATTTAAATGCCGTTGGTAAGACCGAAAATATCGTTGCACTATGTGATGTGGACGATCAACGGGCCGGTAAAGCTTACGAACGTTTTCCACGTGCGAAGAAATTTATCGATTTCCGCCGCATGTTGGACTCGATGGAAAATCAAATTGACGCTGTTGTTGTGAGTACGCCCGACCATACACACTTTCATCCCTCCATGATGGCGATGACGATGGGCAAACATCTTTACTGTGAAAAGCCAATGGCGCATTCGGTCTGGGAAGTGCGTGAGATGACCAGGCTCGCCGCCAGAAAGAATCTGGCGACACAACTGGGAATGCAGCGACATGCTCTGGCAAACATGCATCGTGTTGTCGAACTCATCAAGTCGGGTGCGATTGGCGATGTGAATGAGGTTTATAGCTGGATCGCTTCCAATCGTGGCATGCCGGGACAACCGGTGAAAACAGTCCCGCCCCCGAAAACCCTTGACTGGGACTTGTGGATTGGTCCTGCAAAATTACGTCCTTATGCTTTGAACGCTAAAGGGCAGGGGACGCTGGCTCCTTACAACTGGCGTTTCTGGTGGGACTACGGCACGGGAGAAACGGGCAACTTTGGCTGTCATATTCTCGATATCCCTTATTGGGCGCTCGACTTGAAGTATCCTACACGCGTTGACGCATCTGGTCCGCAGATCGATGCGGAGCGAACTCCTACCACAATGCAGACCAGCTTTGCATTTCCGGCGACTGACAAACGGCCCGCCGTCCAACTGCACTGGGATCAATCCAAAAAAGGCCCTGCGATCTTGAAAGAAAAAGGAGTCAGTCTCAAAGGAGCCAATACGCTCTTTGTCGGTTCCAAAGGAATGTTGCTGACGGGATTCGGTTCTCACAAATTGTTTCCCGAGAAAACCTATGAAGGGTTTAAGGCACCTGATCAATCGATTCCCGATTCGCCAGGATTTCATATGGAATGGATCGAAGCCTGCAAAGGCGGCTCACCCGCGACATGCAACTTCGATTACTCCGGCCCATTAACCGAAACTGTCCTTCTCGGAAACACGGCTTATCGCGCGGGAGGCGGCTTCAACTGGGATGCGTCTTCTTTGACGGCCACGGGAAATGAGAGTGCGAAACAGTATCTCTATTCCAAATTCCGTAAGGGATGGGAAGATTTTACGAGTTAGCCTGAATGCGGGCGGATGGTTGCGTTTGCAATGTCAATTAGGGCGAGTATTGAAACCACACAGCTCAGAAATTTGTAGAACAGGCGAGTTGAAGATCGTACAATGATATTTTGATCATTCATCAGTGTGGAGAGACAGCTATGATCGAGCCATCATTTCAAGCTTCCGATGTAAACTTATTTTCAGAGCTTCCAGTGAAACGATCACTTTCGCGGTGGTTTGTGATTTTGATCGGGATTCCCTTGTTATTGGAAATAGTGGTTTTGATTGTGACTGGGAACCTGGAACGTTTCATCTGGTTGTTACATATCATTTGGTTGTTAGTTGTAGCATCTCAGGGAGATATTGTGCTCGCACTGATTTTTTTCCATTATTGATTTGGCTTTCCAGTGGATATGATCGTTGTCATGATCGTGAAGAATTAAAAAGTTTACGCTTACTTTTGGCTAGTGCCATTGATTGTATTGCCAGTAACAATGTTGTTTTGGGGAACTTTTATAGTTGATCCTAGAGACTACAGTCGTAACTACGAGAGTTGGGTAAGTACGATCATTCCGATCACGTATTATTCCAATATCGCAATTGCTCTGTTGGCAGTATTTCAAAATCGTGGCTGCCAATCGTTTGTGGCTCCGTTCAGTCTGTTATCGATTTTGACTACATACTGTTGTGTGTATGTTGTCGGGATGTCTGCCTCAATCGATTGATTCATCAGAGACGAAATTATCATGAATAAGCTGTTGGATACTCTTACGCTTTGAGTTTGCTTGGAACAAGATTCCGGAAAGAATTGTATAATGCAGCCGACTCGATTCGTAGACGTCGTTGTGATATCCCCGCCCGGATTTTATATGGGTTGTATATTTCGAATTGCTGGCGGTGCGTTGTTGCATTCGAAGTTTGTTGTATGATTTTGTCGCTTATTTCCTCCCGATCCGATTCCATCGTTGAGCGGGAGGGCCGGGGGGCCGCGTCGCCCCATTGGCAGCGGTCTTGGGGGGCGTGGGGGGGGGGGCCCCCGTCCACCGATTCTTTTCGTGTTTGCAATCCCCCCCTTAATTTGAAGTTCGAGATAGATCGATAAAGGAGGGGGAAAAATACGTAGAGGGATGGAAATCTCGAAGAAGCGAGAGGAGAATTGGAGTTGCTACGAGAATTGCTTTGGGAACGATTGCAGCATTACGAAGCTACCTCCATTTGTACTGATAGGGTACGATTTAGAGCTACCATTTTCTCCTGAGTGGTAACCACAACCACCGCTTGATGTGATCAATGATGATGAATAATTGGTGGCAAGTTCATTTGATAATAACTAAACATTGAAAGCCCAATCCATGTTACAGAAATCAAAACGTTTGTGTCTGTTCTGTTTGCTTCTATTTTGCGGAGTATTTACGCTGGGCGATGATCGTGTACCAGAGTCGAATAAACGCTGGGATTCGCAGCCATCAGGGAAATATGAATTTCTCCGATATCCGTTTGAAAGTAAAAAAGAAGCGGGAATCCGTACCTTGTTGCCCATCAGAAGAATCAAACTTCAGAAATGGGGGCCACCCGATTTGTTGAATCTGACTCCAGGCGTGAACTATTACATTGAATTTCATGTTTCAGGTGAAGCACTTTTACACGCCATTTCAGGTACGGAAAAAGATGGCATCTACAAGGGGCAGATTGACTTGCCTGATTATGCTCGCCTGTGTTTGCTGTATGAGACGCTGATTTCTGAGGTCAAAGACCCCAATGAATTTGGTGTTGAAGTAGACGTTTCCCATCCTGTGATCTCTGAATTGACGATGACATTCACGGGCAAGAAACCGGTTCGACGGCATCGGAACGATACCAGCTTTGGTGATTTCAAATTCTGGGTTTTCGAAAATGTATTTGAGAATATTGAATCCAAAGTGAACTGGAAGAAAGTGAATGTAGATAAGTGACACCGTTGAACTTTGATATTCATCGAATGTCTTTCATCACTTTTCGAGAGTGCTTGCGAATTTTGGCAGATTCCGATTTGGTTTGTTCCAGCGGATTCTTGAGAGTAAGAGGTCACCTTTATAACCGCCGCGGGGAAGCCACTCACCGACTGTAACGCAGGACTCGGTCGGGCTGAGGTTTGTGACATCAAAGTTGCCCATGATGGCGACCTGATTGGGTTTGTGCACGCCGTCTCCGACCAGAGGCAGAACAATTTGTTCTGTTTTCCGGATCAGGCAGAGTTTTTCCGGATCGACGCGTGCGACCCACAGCGGAGAACGCCAGCGGATCACATTTTTGTTGGAGTTGTCTTTTCTCGTATATACCAGAAAGAGACCATCGGAATGTGTGAGCCAGTGTTGTTGCGTTGTGGACATGGTAATTGGTGTGCCATCGTCCCAGGCCCAGGCGGTTTTTTTCTGGTAATTTAATCCGTCAGGGCTGACGGCCACATAGCCGTGGCCATCTTCTGCGCGAATGGTCATGAAGAACTGATTCTGAAATCGCGTGATGGAAGGTTCGAGTAAGCCACGTCCGACTTTATTTTCCAGGGGAGGACCTACCTCCCGAATTTTTAACTCGGAACCATCAAACGAACAACGAACGCCTGCCACCATGCGATGATTTACTTTGGGTCCGAACGTAAAGGACATCATAATATCGCCGTTGGGCATCACGATACGCTGGCCACAATTATTGGTATAAATCAATGATCCGCGCGGATCGTCCCACTTCAATATTTTTCGTTCCGACCAGGTGCCGTCCTTTTTTCGTACTGCGTAAACAGGATATCGGGCCAGTTGATCGCCTCGGGCAAATCGTGGACCTCGATAAAATACGACATGCCCCAGGGAGAGAACCGTTTCGGTCTTTTCATGATACTGCGGCGTGACATCACAGACTCCCGCCATCAATCCCGGATGTTTTTGCACCGGGGTGCGCCCCAATGCCGGAATTGCCTGAGGTTTGCTCCAGGTGATTCCCTGGTCAGTTGATTCACTCCAATGCACGGGGCCAAAATAATCAGAGCCTCCGATGGCTTGCAGGTTGGCGAAGAGAATCGGCTTGCCGTTATCGCCCGGTACCAGGCAAGCTCGCGGATGAAACCAGGTGGTTCCCGATCCATCACGATTGCGAAAGACGGTTTCTTTTGTGATTGATTTGATAAGTTTGGTGTTGGCAGAGTTGCTGAAGGCTAATTTACCAGTAGAAGTTCCTGTAGCAGCAGCGACAGTCAGCGCTGTGGACTGCAGAAAATGACGACGGGATACAGACTGATTGTTCGTCACGAAAGCACTCTTTCTGTCAGATAGGATTTTTCATTGTAATACCGGCAAGAAAATCATAAAGGATGTTCTATAGAGATTACAAGCAAAATCGACGAATGGCAAAAATAGAGAGATTCGGATTGAGCACAGACTATTTTGGGTTTGCCCATGCTAGATATTATGAATAGAAAATTCATAAGTGAATGCCAAAAAAATCTGGCATCTTAAAATGCAACAAGCCCGAATTCCTGACAAAATAGATTGACAGAAAATTCATTTTGAACATAGACCAACGCACGCACCAATTGTGAGGTGACAGATCTATTTCGCGTTGCTGAGAACTGGAAATTCAGTTTGAGGGGATTGGCACAACTTTCAGATTAACCTTCGAATCGTCAACGATATTTAAGACGTCGCGGCAGTATTCATGGCAATTGATGCATGTTGTTAAAGAATGCATGTATGAGAACGTGGCCCCGTCGAGATTATTTTCCTCAGCCATTTTTGCAAGTTTTTGTGCCTGTTTTCGCAATTCAGTTCGATGGTGAGCATAAATAGGATCGTTGTGTGAAGCCCAGGCAGTCGCACCACAGATTCGGCTCAGCTCGGTGGCACCGCGTTGTATTTGATCGAAATCTTTCGTTACCAGTCCGTTGGTGATTTTCTGACTGCTGGCAAGCTTGGCAAGCATTAAAGCTCCCTGTTGATCAATTTCAGCTGCCTCAGGTTTCGCTACTTCAGATTCACTTTGATCCGATGCAAAAACCACTCCAGCAATGAAGAGAATACCTGTTGTCATCAAAAGCCAGCGTTGCATCATGCTCATTTCAGAACCTCGGAAAGTGTGACAAGCGAACTCAAAAATGGAGTGGCCTTGTCGATTGTGTAAATTAGCTGTCAGATGTTTCAGGCGAACATCCAGGTTTTGTTTGATCAATATAATCGACCTAATGCATCATATCGGCAGTCGAGGCTCAAATTCTGTAATCGATGCATAAGATTGATTCAAGAATCACCGCCTGATTCGGCAAGGTGAGCCGACATGGAATGTACATTTTACAAATGTTGAAGTCAGCAGATATTATTGTGCTGTTCGAATGCTTCCTGATTTGACCAGTAGCTATCAACATATCGCTCAGACTCAGAAATGAAGACGATGCCTTTAGTTCTGCTTCGAGTTCGCTAAAATAGTTTGAATGACTTAAACCAGACCGCAATAAACGAATCGGCAAAAGCTAATCTGAAATCGGGAAATCAATCATGAATCAATCACACCTGAGAAAAATTGTACCGCCACTATTATTCGTGGGGATTGTGTTTTCCTTACACAATTTTGCGATCGCCGCCGATGAGCTTCAATTGAAGGTCGTCACGGATCGTCCTGATGCGATTTACAAAACTGGTGAGGAAGCTCGTTTTCTGATTTCGATGACAAAGAATGGAAAGCCGGTAACCGGTGAGAAAATAACCTACAAAGTCGATAACTTTATTAGCGGAGCGACCGGTTTTCCCAGTGGATCTTTGGCTTTGGGAGATAAACCGGCAGTCGTGAAAGTGACGTCAGATCAACCTCTGTTCTTGCGCTGTACTGTGACCGCCGGCGATAAGAAAAAGATAACAAAGGTCGCAGGGGCTGCATTTTCACCATTGGAGATTGGGCCGAGTCTGCCTGTTCCGGATGATTTTGATCAGTTTTGGGCGGATCAGAAAGCGCAGTTGGCGAAAGTTCCTGCAAAAGCCAGACTTGAGAAAGTAAAACAATCGAATCAGAATATCGAGTGTTTTGATGTTCAAGTGGACTGTCTGGGTGGAGCGCCTGTGTCGGGCTATCTGGGAAAACCGAAAAACGCGAAGCCGAAAAGTCTGCCTGCCGTTTTGTGGGTACATGGGGCAGGAGTTCGTAGTTCAGCGCTAGGAAATGCGGTGAAAGGAGCGAACGCCGGTATGTTGTCGATGGACATCAATGCACATGGCATACCCAATGGAAAACCGGCTCAGTTTTATAAAGATCTTTCTCAGGGAGCATTGAGAGGTTATCGGCACGAAGGTCGTGAGAGCCGCGATACAGTCTACTTTCGTGGAATGTTTCTCAGGCTGGTACGTGCCATTGATTTTCTTACGTCTCAACCGGAATGGGATGGAAAAACGATCGCCGTGATTGGGCACAGTCAGGGTGGTGGACAAGCTTTGGTTGCCGGTGGCATTGATGATCGTGTCACATTTATTGCAACGGGAGTACCTGCGATCTGTGATCATTCAGGGCGTGCTGCCGGACGTATCAATGGCTGGCCGAAACTGGTCAACACTCTGCAGAATGGCAAACCTGATCCTAAAGTATTAAAGGCAGCTCAGTATGTTGACGCCGTTAACTTTGCCAGCCGATGTAAGGCAGATGCAATCATGAGTGTGGGGTTTATTGATGGGGTCTGTCCCCCTTCCAGTTGTTACGCTGCTTATAACCTGTTGCAGGGTAAGAAACAGGTGATTAACAAACCTTTAATGGGTCATGCCGCACCAGCCGATGTTCAAACCGCATTTTTTAATGCGATTCTCGAACACGTGAAGCAGCAGGGAGCAAAATAGCCTGTATCTGTTCAATTTACTTTCGATATTGCTCATAGCTTAAAATGTCATTCTGAACCGATTCGGCTTGCTAACAATTGAATATATCGATAGAATTTGATGTGTTCTTTGGTTTGATATCCATCAAATATACTGGTGAGTTTTAATCTATGCTTACGATCAATGGATATACACAACAAGTTTGCTCTGGCCTCACGCGACGTGAAGCGTTGCAGGTGGGAGGTGCGGGGCTGTTTGGACTGAGCCTGCCTGGTGTGCTTGCTGCAGAAGAAGCCGTTGGCGCCTTTCGCAACGGTCGAGCGAAATCTGTGATTTTCCTGTATCTGTTCGGCGGTCCAAGCCAGTTGGAATCGTTCGACATGAAGCCGGAAGCTTCCAGCTCGATTCGCGGGCCGTTTACCCCGATTCAATCACGCACTCCAGATTTACAGATCAGTGAGCATCTTGGGCGTACAGCGAATATTTCTGACAAGATCTGCGTGATTCGTACAATGACGCATCCGCATAATGATCATAACGCCTGTCACTACATTCAAACTGGTCATAAATGGACCCGGTCTGCTGCCGATGGTGGGGATGTCAATGCACGCACGACTGACTGGCCATCAATCGGCAGTGTCGTAGAATATCTGTCACGTAAAGAAGCTGATGCACATCAACGTGGTCTTCCCGATTATATTTACCTGCCAAACAAGCTGGGCGCATTGCAGGGTTATGAACGTACCGGACAGCATGCGGGCTGGCTTGGCTCAGCATATAACGCATTTGCTACCAACATCCGCAAACGCAATTCGGCTGACAATCCTTATTTTCGTGATTGTGTTGATAAGGAACTGGATTTCCGGATTCATGGTTTAGCGACGACGGAAGCGATTACGTTAGATCGATTGAAAAAACGCAGCAGTTTGCTGAAACAGTTCGATGAGGCTAACAAGACATTTCATAAAGATCAGGTCTACGAGAATTACGACCGGATCCAGCAACGTGCTCTTTTCTCTGGTGACGTCAGAGAAAATGCGGTCGGCGTTCGACATTAAACAGGAATCGGCGGCGATGCGCGATCGATATGGTCGGCATCTGTTTGGTCAATCAGCTTTGATGGGACGGCGCATGGTGGAAGCGGGCGCCCGGTTTGTCACAGTATGCTGGGATGCCCCCGATGGTTACAGCTGGGATTCACATCGCAGTTCTCATCATCTGGAAAAGCATCTGCTGCCGGGTTTTGATCAGACGTATTCGGCATTGATTACGGATCTGGAAGAACGTGGTTTACTCGATGAAACGCTTGTCGTTGCCGTTGGTGAAATGGGACGCACGCCCAAACCGACCAGCATTACTGCCTGGGGCCGCGGTCACTGGTCACATTGTTTTCCATGTCTGCTGGCTGGTGCCGGGATTCGTGGCGGAATCGTACATGGAACCTCCGATGGAGAAGCCGCTTATCCGGTGGAAAGCCCCGTCAGTCCCGAGGACCTTGCTAAAACGATCTACTGGTCACTGGGCATCAATCCTGAGCTCTTTCTAACAGACCAGGAAGACCGCCCGATTCCGATCATCGAAGGCGGACAACCGCTCAAGCAGTTGTTTGGTTGATTCGTACTGGTTAATCGATAAAAATTTCAGTTTGCGAGGGCCTTTAAAACGTCTTTCGCTTTGGAACGATTGCCGTGGGATTTGCTGACTTTTGCGAATTTTACTTTTTCATCAGAACTGATGACGAAGGTTGAAGGATACGCGGTTTCGTTTTTTGCATCCCAGCGCAGGCCGTAGGCGTTTGTGAATTTATAATCGGGATCAAGCAAGAACTGGAAGTTGTCGGGAAGCTTAATGTTGCGAGTGAATTCGCCTGCGCGTTTGCTGAGATCTTTTGCGGTGCCGGGATAAACCATGAGCACGGTTGCATTCTCAGATTTCAGCTTTGCTGCATTGGAAATAAATTGGCCCATCTGTCGCGTGCAAAGGGGACATTGATAACCGGGGTATCCACGCAGCACGAGTAACACGACGGGGCCTTTTTTGAGTTGATCTGAAAGTTTGATTTGTTTGCCGCTCAAATTGGAGAGTGTGAAATCTTTGGCTGTATCTCCGACAGCCGGTGGTCTTGCTTTTTCTACACCCGCATGCGCGTAGGAGTTGAACAGGCCCGGGATGGCTAATGTCAACGCGAAACATAGAGAGAGTCGAATTACGAATTTGAACGAGTTCATAGTCAGGATTCCTTGTATGTAAACAATTTGTATTGAGAGCTGAGGGACTGAATGTGTGTTACGAGCGCTTGCAGTGAATAGATTCTTTTAAGCGGTGTCTGTGAAATTTACTTTATGTATTATCTGCAGCCTGATGAAGAATCGCAATCAAAATTCAGCACGGTTTTTTTTAAAGGCGTGTCATCCAATGTTTTTACTGCAGCAGGATAACATAAAAGAGTTCCAGTCTGGAAAAGTATAACGTTCGTTCCCATTTGAAAATGTGAGATTCTTCACACAAACGAGAATTCGACTTATCTGAAGTATGAATTGGAACAACGTATTGAAAGAGAAAGGTTCAGATTTACCGTATGAGAAAACAGTTTCGCCTTCCAAACTTATCAGAATAAATATGTGAACAATGCTTTCGTGTCATGTATTTGGCTCTCCGTTCCATTAGAATTGAGGTCAATGATAATCTGTGTAAAGAAAGTGGAATCAAAGCGACAACTGGAAGGACACAGAATATTTTTCATATTTCTATGGGAACTCCCCGAATCGATTACTGAAATCAGATAGACATCACAATCAATACTGACAGGAAACAGGAGTCACTTGATGAATCAAGACTGGATTGCCAACATGAATTCTCCCTCAAAACGCAACTGGCTCAGAGGACTGGGAGGGGTGTTGATGGCTCTTTCGATCTCTTTGCCAGCTTTGGGGGAGGATGTCGTCGTCACTACGGATCCTGTTTCGCGTTACTTTCAGATTGCTTATCCTGTCCCTGAAGATGCGCCTGAAACGATTCAGGTGTTGTGTACTTTTTCTCTGCCCGGTTCAGATCACTGGCAAAAAGCGCGCGTGGCGCCTTTCGTCTCAGAGACTGCTTATAATTTAACACCCACGAAAAAACTGGCAAAGAGACATGCGGACGGCCGCATCGTAGAACGTCGTGCAGCAGGTCTGCAACGTACGCTTGTTTTTAATCCGTACCCCGAAGCATTTAAAGACGGAAAAGTGGATGCGGATTTTCGCATCGAACTTCGAGGCAAAGATGATGCAGTGCTGGCCAGGTACAAGACCCGTCTAAAAGGGGACCAATCAGACGTGTTTTATCTAGAAGACTGGTCTCAGGTTTTTCAAAAACAACACCTGCAGAAAGAAAATGAGAACGCTCCACAAAAATGGAAATGGCGTGAGGGGTGGGACACACAAAAAGGGATGTCACTGGGAAACAGTCTTTACGGTGACGCAGGCAAGACAGTACCCATGCCCCAACTCTCTTATCCGCTTGATTTGAAGGGCTGGTATGCAATTTACGTTAAAGCGCCCGGATCGGTTCGATTGCGCTTGACTGGTGATGAGCGAAACGACTTGCTGTCGTCTCGTCCTGGTGAGGAAGTATTATGGCGCTGGGCGAAGCTTGATCATCAAAATCTGGTTGTGAAGCAACACCATAATTATATGGGTTATGTTCCTTCAATTATCGACTATGTAAAGTTTGTGCCACTGACGGCGGAGCAACGAGCTTCTCTTGATGCACCCTTCACGGCACCCCATGACAAATTGATCGCCGGTTACTGGGAACCCTATTCCTATGCCTTTCACGATAATGTGCAGGACACTCTATGGCACAGGCAATACCTGACGGCTTATCCCGAAGCTAATATTGATCTGGTTGATATGCAGATCGGACGTATGGGAATGAAGGTGGTTTACGAGTCGCGTCTTACTGAAAATCTCTATCAAACGACAATGGGTGACCCGATCGGTACGGTCAGTCGACCGTTGACCGATAACGTGGGGAGAATGCAGCAGTTCACAAACACACTTCAGACTTCTGTACGTCATGCGGACGAACTGGGAGTCAAACTTCATGCTAACTTTGGTGCAAGCAACTGCTATCCAGGCTCACCTTTGCAGGGAAAGTTCTCGAAAGATCATCCCGAATGGATGCGGGGTTCCTCGCTTCGTTACGAAGTTCCCGAGGTGCGCGCTTATGCGCTGGGTCTCTATCGAGAATCATTGGAATTAGGTGCCAGGGGGATTTCGATCGATTACTGTCGATATCCTGGTTGCATCGATGTTGCTGAAACTGCCAATCTGTTTCAGAAAGAATTGCGCGCGTTAGCCGACGAATTCAGTGCAGCACGAGGCAAGCCCGTTCCCATTTTAATTCGCTTTCCTGCTGCCGGCGTGAACTCCAGCAAGAAATTTGATTTTGCAACGTGGGCCAAAGAAGGGTGGGTGGACTATCTCTGTCCGAGTAACATTCAAGGCCGCCACAATCACTTTGATATTACTGCCTACAAAGAAGCAGTGCAGGGAACGAAATGTATTTTGCTGCCTTCAATTGATGGACTTTACTGGGGTAATCCTTTGCCGGGTCCGTTTCTGTGGCGTGCGAAACAGTTGTATGACGCAGGGGCTCCAGGTCTCTATGTCTACCAGGCCGATTCACGTGTACTGGGAAAGCCGACGGAGCGTCGTACCATGCGCATGCTGGGCAGTAGTCAGGCGATTCAGAACTTTTGGAAAGAAGACGCCCGCCTGCGTCCGGTGTGCAGTAAAGGTATCTACATTACTCAGAATATGCAGATTGAAGGATGGCATGGCTGGCAACGACTGCGTGTGTGGACCGAAGGAATTGCGATGGGGCCGATGGAGTTTTATCTTGATGGTAAACTCATTGACAAGAAAGCAGGTCCGCCTTATTTACTGGGCACTGAAGACCACGCTTCTGATCGGGTTATTCCTCCCGGCAAACATACTCTGAAAATACGCGCTCAAGATGGCGACGGCTGGCTGGAGCAGACCTTTACGATTCTGGGCGCAGGTTGAGGAGTCTTTACCGGAATGAGCGGTTACAACATATGCCGAAAGTGCTCTGCTGCATCAAACGATGGTCTGGTGCTGCTTTGGGACGGGCACATGTATTGTCCTTCATGTTTGAACGCCGCCGATCCGTTACTCGCTGACTATGCAATGAACCACCCGGTACTATCGGAAGAGTTACCGGAGCGTATTAAGAGGAAACTGCCTGCGTTTTGGACTGTGTTTTTTCAACTCGTATCGCTTCGGAGTCAGATTTTGATGGTAATTGTTCTAGTTCTTATCTTCGCATTATCATCTTCGCTCATTACCGGAATCATGTGGGCCAGTTTGATCTTTGCGATTTCGTTCACTGGAAAATATCTACTGGTATATCTGTTCAACGGGTTCTCTATGCGACCCAGGGCTGAGAAAGTGAGTGTAAGCGTTACGGATGGAATCGTCGAAGTCAGGCGTGACGATCAGATCATCACTTTTCCTCTGACTTCCAGTTTTTGGACCGATTGTAGTACGGGAGAGGCATGTCCGTTCGCATCGGTGCTTCAGTCTGAGGCACTTTTGTTGGTTTTTAATAAACGATCTCAATTTCTCACACGGAAATCAGCACATGCGATGTGTGGCTTTGACCACGAGAGCCGTGAAAGATGGCTCGCGTTTCTACAACTTGCAGGGATTCCGATTCATCGACCTGGGAAATAGTGAAGGAATCTACGCTCTTTGTATTCCTTGGAATCTGTTTGCAACAGTCGTAATGACCACAGATTGCCGAGTTCTAAACAGTGGGCTCTCATTGAAATCCACAGAACAAACAATGTCCTCCGAGAAGACAGTCAATGGCGTCAGTGCAGAGATGCCATAAAAGCCCGACTGCGACGGCGCGCCATTTCCAGGAGGGAATTCCCAGTAGTGCAAGATAAACAAGTCCTGCCCATGCGGTGTGTAGCGGATGAAATCCAATACTGCAACGATTGGGATCAAAAATAGGATCAGCCAATAGATGGTCGGCGTCGATGAGCATTGTGGCCAGCATGATGAGCCCCGCCTTCATCCAGTTCTCTTTAAAGAACAACTTCGCAATCAGAAACGGAACCAGCAGATGACATGAATAGTGGATGATATGCCTGACGATTTCAAAAGCCGTTTCCATACGCTTATTAAATTCTTTTTTGTATTGATGCCAGTTATCAGGCTTGTTTTCAGGGGGTATGGTTTAAGTGTTTCTCGAAAAACTGATTCATGGCTGGCATTGTTTTTGATCCTTTCTGACCCATGACGCCGTGGCTTCCCTCTTCAAAGCGAAGATAGGTGATGTCTGCACCAACAGCCTGCATGGCTTTGAAAAACTCGTCTGTCGAATCAATATAAACAATTTTATCCTTCGCACCATGAATCAAGAGAATGGGGGGCGCGTCCTTGCGAATATAAGATGAAGGTGATGCTTTACGCATGATCTTGTCGATTTCGAGATCAGACAATTTCCGGTTTTTCCCCGTTGCCAGTTTTCGGTAAACGGTTGCCGCTCGTTTGCTATGGTTTGGATGCAACATGTTTCCAACCGCTCCGGAGCAGACAACAGCCTGTAATTCGCTGGAGAAGTTCTGATACGGACCCTCTTCTTCAAAGCCGTCCTGTTTCTTGGTCAGGGCTGCGGTGAGGACTAATGTTCCTCCCGCCGAATTTCCATAGGCACCGATGTTGTCCGGATCAACGTTGTACTTTTTTGCATGCGCGCGTAACCAGCGTATCGAGTTTTTGACATCGTGCAGACAGGCGGGGAAAGGTTTATCCTGAATCATTCGATAGGTCGGCGTGATGACAACGTATCCCTTCTGGGCCAGTTGAAATCCCATCCTTGAAAATCGATAATGATCTCCGCCACTCCAGCCTCCGCCGTGCACCAGTACGATGGCTGGCCGAGGTTGAGTAGAGGTTTCTTGAGGGCGAATGACATTCAGGACCCAGCGGTCATGGCCTTCACGATAATGAATGTCGCGCTCAAAGATGATGCCCGCAGGCGGAGTGGGGATGTTTGTTTTACTCGGAGGTAGCGCAAATACATCATGTGGCTGGAGTATTCCGAACCACAACAAAATGAAGAGAATATATTTCATGGTTTCATAAAACCGGTCTAGTATTGAAGTTTGAGATAGAGCGTTTCACTAAGCGAACAGTTTTACTTTTTTTCTATGTGGGTAAACCATACGGCTTTCGATAGGTTTTGTCGAGCAGTCCGTTGGCTTCGTCGCAGTCGATAAACTGTTCTTTTTGGGGATCGAAATCGAGACGTCCTTGAGTACGGTAGGCGATTTCTCCTAAATGCACGAGGGCGCAGCTACGGTGAGCAGTTTGCGGATTGGCTTTGGTGGGTGTGCGATTTCGTACGGCGTTCAGAAATTCCGTCATGTGTTCGGCGTAACCACGTTGGCCTCTCAGGTCTTTGCCTTCCGTCGGGCCTTTTTTGTTCTTGGGCCCCAGAAACACACTGAACGCGCCGCGCCGGGAGAAGATCATGTAGCCATCGGTGCCGTAGAATACGTTGCCATTATCAAAGCCGTGAAGACCGTAGGCTGTGAAAGGGTAGTTTTCGTAGATTAACAACCGGCCGTCGGGGTACTCGTAGGTGACGTTCATGTTGTCTGGGTATTCGCTGGCGTGACCGTGCAGCATCATGCGGCTGCCGCGGGCGGTGATTTGTTGGGGCAGGGTATCGATTCCGAGACCCCAGGCGGCCATGTCCAGATCGTGAATGCCATCATCGCCAATTTCGCCATTGCCGTAATCACGAAAGAGACGCCAGGTTCGGTGAAAACGATGTTCGTTAAACGCGTGTTTTGGTGCGGGGCCCAGCCAGCGGTCATAATCGACGCCGCTGGGGGGTTTGCTGTCGGGAACGGGTTTGAGGACACTGCGCGATTCGGCGGTCCAGGCGCGGGCGATTTTAACATCACCGATGATTCCCTGTTTTAATAACGTATCCGCCTTGAGGGTGACAGGGCTGTTTCGCATCTGGCTGCCCTGTTGCACAACGCGATTATACTTCTTTGCCGTTTCAATAATTTGATGGCCTTCGTTGTAAACGTGTGAAATGGGCTTCTCGATATAAACGTCTTTGCCCAGCATCATGGCGGCCAATGTCATCGGTGCATGCCAGTGATGCGGTGTTGCAATGATGACAGCGTCGACATTTTTATCGTTGATTACATCTTCAAAACGAGACGTCTGCTTTGCAGGCTTTGACTGGAAGCCATTTAAGTACTTTGCAGTACGTTCGATTTGTCGCGGATCGACATCACACAGATAGGAAATAGAGACCGCCTCTTTCCGCGCGACGAGGCCTTTGACATGATGTCCCATAATCGAACCACAGCCGATAATTCCCAGGTTCAGTTTTTCCGGCTTTTCAGCGCGCCGAATACGTGGACGCCTCCTAAAGCAGACGTTGCTGCGGTGATGGTGGCAACTTTGGTTGAATCCTGTAGAAACATTCGTCGTGTCAGTTTGTGATTCATGTTTGGTATCCTGGTATCGAAATTTTTGACTGATCTTTTCTTTTGACGACTCATTCTCAGATAACGACTTTCACTTATTCATTTCCGGTCGGATTCGTTGATCATTGTGGGCCATGAACGAAAGGGTCTTTCCATTCTTTGATCTGTTTTTTCTTTTCCTTGCTGTACAACTCTGAAACTGAAGTTCGTTCAAACTCGGAGAGGTTGTCCTCCTGAATTTTGTTTTCCGTCCAGATGAGAACGCCGTAATCATAGATTTTCTGTTCTTGTTTCCAGATCTTAAGTGCATCGTCGCGCCATAGTACGGGAGTGCCATTCAACACATCGACATTCCATTTCCGTTGATTTACATCGGGATTGTTGAGAATGACTTTGCCATTCTGGAAATCGTATTGACCAGTCAAGGGATATTCGGGTTCATCTCCAAGTCTTACATCAGAATAGAACCAATAGCGGAATTTACCTGCTTTCAGTTCGAGGATTGTGCCGGAAAATCCAGAAATTTCAGAAGGTGTAGAGTAGACACCTTCCGCCATATGTGCGTTACTGATTCTGGGCGGTGGTTGTTTGCTACATCCGAAAATAAATAACGTGGCGGTTGTTGTGAGAAGAAAACGATTCATGACGCTTTTGTCTGATTTGAGTGCGTTGTTTGGGAACTGCTGTTTCCAGTGCATTCAGGAAATCTCTGCTGATTCCAGCCATATTTGCTGTGTTCTATCATAGTCGGAAGAAACAGCGTATCAAGAAAATAACCGGAGGGAGTACCTTTGAAACGCGGGCTTAGCAGATTTCCGTTTGCTTCAGAAATCGATCTGCGGTATCATATCTAGTGTTATTTATGTTTGATTCAGGGTATTGCGAATCATTGTTTTCTGGGAAGAAATTGCATGCTGACGATTCTTGGTAAACCGACCGCAAAGAACGGTCAATTTTGTGATGGCGTTT
The DNA here is from genome assembly GCA_942492165.1 of uncultured Planctomycetaceae bacterium. Taxonomy (GTDB): domain Bacteria; phylum Planctomycetota; class Planctomycetia; order Planctomycetales; family Planctomycetaceae; genus Gimesia. The sequence goes on along the minus strand of CALOEF010000072.1, from coordinate 180,980 downwards.
CGCGTCGCAGCTTCTTGAAAATTGGAGGCATGGCACTCGGCGGAATTTCCTTACCGGGTGTACTACAGGCTGAATCCGCAAACCAGACAGGCAGCAATCACAAAGCGATTATCAATATCTACATGCCCGGCGGTCCATCACACATTGATTTGTGGGATCCCAAGCCGGATGCACCCACGGAAATCCGTGGTGAGTTCAACCCCATCCAAACCAGTGTGCCCGGTATTCAGATTTGTGAACTGTTTCCGCGAATGGCCGCGATGATGGATAAGTTCATTCCCGTGCGTTCTATCTCTGATGCTGACGGCAGACATGATGCCTATCAATGTATGACAGGCAGGCGATTTGGCAGTCGCAAGCCACCCGGAGGCTGGCCGGCAGCAGGGGCCTTCGTTTCGAAGTTGCAAGGTCCTGTTAATGCAGCAGTCCCGTCGAATGTGGCGCTGATGTATAAAACGGGTAACGGTACCTGGGGTCAACCCGGTACAGGCGGCTTTCTGGGAGTCCAGCATTCGCCTTTCAATCTCGTGGGTCGCAAAGCGCGCAGCTCCCCAGAGAACATGATTTTGCAGGGGATCACACTGGAACGTTTACAAGATCGGGTTCAGTTACAGCGCGCGTTTGATACGTTTCGTCGCGACAGCGACACCTCAGGCTTGATGGAAAGCATGGATGTTTATGGCCAACAGGCGATGAACATCCTGACCACGTCGAAGCTGGCCGATGCATTGGATCTTTCAAAAGAAGATCCAAAAATTCTCGCTCGTTACGGTAAGAGCGATGAAACATTTCAGCGCGATGGTGCGCCCCGGATGATCGAAAATTTCTGTCTGGCACGGCGACTGGTCGAAGCGGGTGCCCGGTTTGTTTCGCTGAACTACAGTCGTTGGGACTGGCATGGTCCCGATGGTATGAATTTTCCTAAGTCTCGTGAAGAATTTCCACTGCTCGACCAGGGGCTCTCTGCTCTGGTAACGGACCTGCACGAACGTGGTCTCGACAAAGATGTGTCTGTTGTGGTCTGGGGTGAATTTGGACGCACACCAAAGATCAATAAAAACAACAGTCGCGACCATTGGCCCCGGGTATCGTGTGCCATGCTTGCCGGCGGCGGCATGCAGACCGGTCAGGTGATCGGGAAAACCAACCGCAAAGGGGAAGTTGCCATCGACAGACCGGTCAAATTCCAGGAAGTTTTCGCCACGCTCTATAATAATATTGGCCTGGATCTCAACGGCACCCGGATCTTCGACACCAGTGGCACGCCTCAGTACCTGGTCGATCAGGGCATCGAACCGATGCGCGAAGTGATTTGATTCCTGTATCAAGTGTATCTGGTACTGTCTGGAATACAGGGCAGTGTCAAAATACCATCCCTAAAGCTATGGGACTTTATCGCTTTCCTGTGCATGTTCCAGGCGAATTTGTTTTCAAAGTTTCCTCAATGTCGTTACACTGGTCGATGCGGGCATAACAATTCATCTTCGATGAGGAATCGCTATGCACAAGACTTATCAATTGACTGGTATCATATTGTTTTTAGTCACGTTCTCGGTAGCGGCGAGTGCTGAAGACACCGTGCTCTTTAATGGTAAGGACCTTTCAGGTTGGTCCTACCATCTTCAAGATGATAAACGGCCAGTGGAAATAGGCGATGCCTGGGTTGTTCAGAACGGTTTGCTGGTTTGTACCGGGGCCTCTAAAAGTTACTTGAAGCATAAAGGGCAGTTCGAGGATTATGTTCTGACTCTCGAATGGCGGGCGATGCGTGTAAAAAACGGAATCACCGTTGGAGCGGCAAGTTCGGTTTACATTCATGCGATCGATGAACCAGGCGCCTTTTCGGCTCCGAAATCAGTCGAGATTTCACTCAACAACGATATTGGTGCGGTTTACTTTCGCGATGTCAAACCGTCTACTGATTCTAAGCAGTGGGCCTTCCGGGCGCCCAGGCATCCCCGGAAAGTGACAAAGGATTTGGGCGAATGGAACCGTTTGAAGCTGATCTGCCGTGGGAAACGACTCACAGTTATGATCAATAATGTGGTCGTGAATCAGATTGACGGTCTGAATCGGACCAAGGGCGCGTTTGCTATCAAGTCTGTCCCCGGATTTTTTAAAGCGCCTACCTTTTATCGGGACATTCGAGTGCAACCTGTTTCCGATACCCATTTGAAAGAGGAGAAGAACGCAACGCAACAATTGGCTCAATTCAAAGCGGAAATTGCCAAAAAAGAGGCAGCTGAAAAAGCAATGCGTAATGAGGAAAAACGCAAGAAGCAAATGAAACAAAAGGCGCTTGCCAAAGGCTGGGTCGACGTTGACATTGCTCAGGAAATTGACTTCAAGGCTGATGCGTTCCACTTGCCGTTCCCTGCCGATGCGCAAAAACTGGAATTTGATGCCCGGTTCAAAGACGTCAGCTTTACCAGTCCTTCTTCCCTCGCAAAGCTGACCAGATTCTATCAAGTCGAAATGGCCAAGCGCGGCTGGAACGTGGCTGAGAAAGAAATTGAGGAAGATTCGATTGACGTGACTTTTAAAAACGGCAAGGCCGAAGTCGAGTTGAGCTTGAATGAACGTTCGAAGGGAGTCAAAGTTGATATGGACTGTAAAGGGCTTTCGTTTCAAGGATCAAACGATCCTGCCGCCCTCGCCGCTTTGGGAATTGCGCAACCAAAGGGCCATCTTTTTCTTCAGAAAGAAATTCAACTGCCTGAGAACATCCAGGCTCTGAAGTACGATGGCGATGATCGTTGTACATTTAAGTCGAGTCTGGAACTGCAAAAAGCCTTCGACTATTTTGGTCAGCAACTGCGCGATAAAGGCTACCGTGAAACACGACGTCCCATCGTCAACAATAAACGGCGCTATACTGAGTTTGCCAAAGATGGCATTGAGATCAGCGTCAATGTTTTCACCGATGCGGTCGGCTCCAGGATTATTCTTGAATATAATGAGTAACGCTGAGAAGTACGAATCCGAAAGTTCTGTCGCTTCGTCATAAAATACGAAAAGTAATGATTCGGCCTGACACCTTTTGTCTTCCGGTTGCATTACAGAATCCAGTGCCACACAATAGAAGGAAGCTTGTCCGTTGAGTTGGAGCGAGTGAATGATTGGCCTTGATTAACATCTTTGGAGACATCGTCGATGCGTGGAATAAATTTTGCTTTCATTCTGGCCTGGCTGTTGATATTCAACCTGGGAAATATTTCCTCTGCTGCAGAAGCGCATAATGATCGCTGTGTGATTCTGGTGAGCGTGGATGGACTGGCCAATTTTTATCTGGATGATCCTCTGGCAGACATGCCGACCTTGAGAAAACTGGCGAAGAACGGGGCGCGTGCTGATGGGATGGTTTGCTCATTCCCGACTGTTACCTGGCCGAATCATACAACGCTTGTGACCGGTACAACTCCGGCCAGGCACGGCGTCATTGGCAATAACTATCTGGATCGCAAAAGTGCAACATCGGTTGCGTTCATTCCTGACCCGCTGTTTGACAAGGACCAGATTGTGAAGGTACCGACAATCTACGATGTTGCTCATCGGGCAGGATTGGTGACCGCGGGAATTGTGTGGCCAGCGACGCGTAATGCGCGTACGCTCGACTGGACGGTACCTGATATGTTTGGAAAAGAGGCGTGGCCGAAGTACGGGACGAAAGTCTGGTTGGATGAACTGCGGGAGGCTGGTTTACCTGTTGATTTACACGGTTCATGGACGGGTGAAAAAGGGGGCGGTGTCAAACGGGACTGGCTTTATACCCGGATGACGCGGCACCTGTTTCAAAATCATCCGCCGAACCTGTTGATGATTCACCTCGTCGAAGTTGACCATGTGGAGCACCGCTATGGACCCAAGAGTCCTGAAGCTTACTGGGCGGTCAGTTATGCAGATGACCGCTTGCGGGATATTGTGGAAGCAGTGAAGCTCTCGCCGCACCGCGACAAGACGACATTGGTTATTGCCAGCGATCATGGCTTCTTCCCGATTACGAAAGATATTCGTCCAAATGTATTGCTCAAACAGGAAGGACTGTTGTCTAAAGAGAAAAAACAGGTCTACTGCCTGGCGCAAGGGGGAGCCTGTATGGTGTATGTGCTCGATGATGCAAAACGCGCAGAGACAATCAAGAATCTAAAAAAGAAACTTGCCGTGATCGAAGGTGTGCAGGCTGTATTGGATGCGAATGCATTTACAAAACTCGGCCAGCCGACACCCAAACAGGATTCCCATGCACCGGATCTATGGTTGTCGGCGAAATCCGGTTACTCATTCACGAACAGTCAGTCAGGCGATGATGTGGTCACTGCGCGTAAGACCAAAGGGGGAACGCACGGTTATCTTCCTGATCAACCAGACATGCTAGGCACACTGGTCATCTCCGGTCACGGCATTAAGCCGGGCACAAATCTCGGCAAGATCCAGATGCTCGATGTGGCACCAACCATGGCGGAACTGTTGGGAGTCAAGCTACCGACTGCGGAGGGGAAACCGTTAGCTAAAGCACTGGTGCAAGACTGAGTGGTAAGTCGTATTGATGAGTGATTTAGATAAGCTCATTATTTCGAAAGAGAGCTGACAATGACTTTAAACCAAGGTGAAAAGTTTGGAAGTGGGCGTGATGGCAATCTGACTGACCAGGTACAAGCCAATCGAACCTGGTTTCCCATTCTACTTGGTGTCTTTGTTGGTATGATAGTCTGGATTCTACTCGCAATTCTCGAAACGCCCTCATTTTACAGGCTCTCGGTTTGGATAACCGGTAAAACTTCAACGAAGGGAATGGCAGGATCTTATTGGTGGATTCTCAGGTCAGTATTATTCATTTTGGCCTGTGCTGGTGGATTTACTGGTGTATTCTATTCGCAGTGGCCAAAGAAGATCGCGTTTCGCTTTTTATTTGCGACTCTTGTTGTTGTGAGTATTTTTGCCGTTCTTGGTTTTCGATGATGGGAAATATCACAAGCTGATGATACTCGCTGAGTCAACACGCATTATTTTGATGCTTTGCTGTTTTACTTAGCGTGGATTAAGTACTACTAGAAGCGATACCCGCCGCCGATGCCGCTGAAAAAGTCGTCGGAGTCGGGGCTCAGTCCTTTGCCGACTCGTATATCCACGACGAAGTTATCGTTGATGTAATGGTCGATGCCGATATTGAAATAGTTTTGTGCAAAATCGTCAGCGAGTGCGTGTGAAAACAGACCAAAGTACTCTGCGTACATTGTATTTTTTTCGGTTAAGTCGATGCCAAGAGCAACGGACTGAGTCCAGGCAATGAAACGATCTTTTGTTTGTTCTTCAGGGATTAAAGAAAATTCACCCAGACCGTCCGTTCCAAATCCGGTAGAGCCATACAGTGAAAGACCTTCTGTCAATTCCCAACGATAGATGTAGTCCAATCCAAATTCGACACGTTCGGTCGACCAGTCGCTGCCACCTGTTGGTGCTGAGTTGCGGATTTCGAGCGCACTTTCCGGGATCCAGCATTCCTGGTCTGTGATTCCCAGTTTGATTGACCAGATCAAATCCTGGGCGCCCTCTTCGTTATGTCCTTCTTCGATGAATCGCCACGCATAGTTCCAGCGCAAACGAAACTCGATATTTTCGGACAGCCCGATTCTCAACAGCATTTCGGGAGTCGCATGCGAATTTTCAATCTCACTCTTCTCATCTTTATAATAGTAACTGTAGCCGGCTTCGACCTGGGTGACGCCGCGTCCGACTGTTTTCGCTGACTGGGTGAAATCGTGACGCTCGGTTTCAATCCGTTCTTCATAGGGATCAATTTCGGACGTATGACAGTCCTCATGGAACAAGTCGCGCAGGAATTTGATTCGCGGTTCGTAACAGCATGTTTCATCACAATTTTCTTGTGCCATCAATGAAGATGTCAAAGCAAACATGATCAGGCAGCAGTTGATTAACAGGCGTACTGGCATCGCCGATGGTCCCTGGCGTTGAGTAACAGATCATCAGTGGAACTGATATCTGGTGTGAGGTTTCGATCTCCGTATCCTGATTTAATTATCGGTTCTGAGACGAACTAAAGGTGATCCAAGGCACCAGAATTCCGGGATTCTGATATGACTCTAAAGCAATGGAAGCGAAAAATACTGTTGAGATAGACACTATTGGGCTCAATTCTTTTTCATTCCCCCTATTTTAATGATGGGGTCTTTCGTCTTTGGGAGCATTTTCATCACATTTGAGACATTCGAGTCGATACCCCAGCATCGCATCCCGTCCGGATTGAGTGGTGACCCACTCGCGGATCATGATAGGTGGATCATGTCGGACGTGTTGATTATGTCCGCAGTCGAGTTGAGCTACCCAGTGTCCTTCGTTGTCCTTGTGGTAGCCGATGATTGATTGCAGCACGCGTTGTTCCTCATCAGTTCAATTGGTATCTGAAATGGATAGTTGGTTTTTTGGTTTTCTCTACCTTGTCCTCATCAGCCTTCCATTAGAAGTGGGAATTAACGACAATAGGGCATCGCGTATCTGATTTCCAATCGATTTATAATTCACCGACCCATTCGGAGGTAATACGATGACTGCTACACAAGCGCTTCACAATCTGGGACAAAGTCTGTGGCTTGATAATATTACACGTGACCTGCTTAACAATGGAACTCTACAGCAATATATCGACGCGCTTTCTGTAACCGGACTGACTTCGAATCCGACGATTTTTCATCAGGCTATCAATAACAGCCAATCTTACGACAGTGCGATCCAGGCAAAGTTCAAAAATGGTGAGAGGGGCGAGAATCTCTTTTTCGAGATTGCCCTGGAAGACATCACAGGGGCCGCGGATCTGTTTCGACCAATCTGGGACAAAACAGATGGCGTAGATGGCTGGGTCTCGATTGAGGTCTCGCCGCTGCTCGCTTACGACACCGAAAGCACTCTGGCGGCGGCGAAAGATCTGCACGCGCGCGCGGGGCGTCCCAATGTGTTGATTAAAATTCCCGGCACTCAGGAAGGCTTACCGGCAATTGAAGAAGCCACGTTTGCTGGAATTCCTGTGAATGTGACATTGCTGTTCTCAAGCGAACATTTTGTTGCTGCCGCCGAAGCTTTTTTGCGAGGTGTTGAGCGACGGATTGAAGCGGGTTTGAATCCAGCCGTCGGTTCTGTTGCTTCCCTGTTTATCAGCCGCTGGGATCGTGCTGTGGTCGACAAGGTTCCCGAGTCGCTACAGAATCGTCTGGGGATCGCAATTGGCCAGCGGGCTTACAAAGCGTATCTGGATTTACTGAATTCGCCGCGCTGGCAGCGGGCGTTGAACTTTGGTGCCCGGCCGCAACGCTTACTTTGGGCGAGTACGGGAATGAAAGATCCGAATGCGTCTGATGTACTCTATATCGAGTCACTCGCTTCACCGTTTACTGTGAACACGATTCCAGAAAAGACATTGAATGCCTTTGCCGATCATGGCGAGGTTGGCGCAGCTCTTCCAGCAGATGGCGGCGACTGCGAGGACGTGCTGACTGAATTTGAAAAATCCGGCGTCGACGTTCAGACACTGGCGGCTCAACTTCAGGAAGACGGCGCCGAATCATTCGTAAAATCCTGGAATGAACTGATGGAAGTGATTACCGCCAAAAGTGAATCACTGGCGAACGTGGATTAACGAATATTCATTTTCACAAATTCAATGTATGCGTTTTCTGAGTGAAAGGTGCATGTCGCGCACCAAAAAGGTCCAGGCACGTTTTATCGGATCATGCCGGGATCACGCGAATGTCGTAATCGCTATCGGGAAAGCATTGTAGCAATAATACCACCGGGGGAGACATCGCCCAAAGAACGTAACCAAATATCGCGTCCGTTTCAGGGTAGTGAATTTGCCTCGATTTAAAATGGCTGGGATAGCGTCGTTTGACGAAATTTACAGATTCATATGCAATACAGAGATCGTTAATGGATTGAAACGGTGCGATGATTTCGTGGAAGGGATTATTCTGAATTTCTGGACGCCTCAAGAGCGAAAGCAAAATAGACCCGAGGCCAAGCGGAATAAAGTAAAGAAGTAAATGGTATCCGAAGCCGGTTTGCATCACGATGATTAAGCACGCAATCAGCAATGCAGCAGCGACAGGTTGTTTGAATGACCAGATGTTTGATTCCCTGATCGTAACAGTCGAATTCGAGTCCAGTAACAACAATAAACGTTGGAGGTAGTCCCACCCCTGTTTGGACAACCCAACAAAATGGTCTTCGTAATCGTAGTAGGAATAAGAGAGGCACTTCGTCACAAACCGCACTGCGGTATCATCCGAATCGATAAATTCATCCAGTTTTTCTTCGAAGTCTTCTTGTGTGATTTCCTCGTCGAGATAACGCCGAATGAGAGTGGCAAGCTGGTTGCGTGCATTGCGATCAATCATTTTATGCTCCCGTCAAGAGAATCATTTCATTGCCATCGCGTTCTGACATGTATCGCCCTCTTGTCAAAGGTTTTAGATAAAGCGTTTGTGTGTCCTTCTATTTCTACATACCCGGCAGCTAAACAGGCCCGTTATCAGGGCTTGTCTTTGAGGTCGAATGAGAAGTGATTCTTTTGCTCTGTGTTGACGGTTGCAGTCAGGCTTGATGTTTTGGGGTTGGCATACTTTTTCGGCAAGGCATTTCGGTCGGCCTTGGTGGGGGGCGGGGCCTCACCAATTTTCAACTTATTGGGGTCATAGCCTGCTTCCTCCTTGAGGATTCCCACTTGTTGCGCACCGGCAACGGCTCCATCATTTTGATCAAAGGTCGTAAGTACAAATTCGCCACTGGAGTTTGTTGTCCCGCGCGCCGTGTTGCCGTCACCACCGACGAAGATCACGACTGCCTTATCGACCGGTTGGCCTGCCAGTGTCACAACGCCGGTCACCGGATAGACTTTCGGCCGCTTGGCTTTATTGGGATCTGTTCCCGATGAACATCCACTAATACCGAGTATCAGGCTGGCGCAGATCAAAGTAGTAAATCGCATCGTGGTTCCTTTTGTTTTCACCAATTTAATTCATCCAAAACCCGAAATTAGAATTCCCCGAGGACTTCTCCGCCGGCCTTTGTGCCTAATGCGCCCCAGATGCCATAAGGACTGGGACCCGATGTCACAACGGATGCAGCCGAACTACCCGAATCGATATTCTCACTGATGAATCGCACGGCTCCATCGACCATCAAGGCATGCACACCACCGACGTGCCGGCTTCCAGCGGAAAAGACACCCTGACCTTGATGCGTCCCACAACTGGGCGAATTCGGGGGCAGGATGGTATTAAATCCTGTCAGATAGGTTGAACCGTCTGCCCATATCGAGCCACGCCGCAAGGCAGTCCGGACCGTGACTGAATAAGTCTGGGTGAGAAGATCATATATCCCCGCACATGCAGCGGGATTTGTATTATAGGTCGGTTCTGAAACTTGTCCTGCATCACCATCACTCAAGGGGACTCTCAGCTCTGACATCGCGATGGTATTACTGGTTCCATCTGTAACGTGGGCCATACGAATCGACGTCTGGTAACCAAAGACGCCGCGCGGATCACGAAAATTCGCCTGGTCGGTTGCGCTGGAATGCCCGCATCGATAGCTGTCACCGTTGCAAAAAGCATAGTTCGTCTTGCCAACACTTGAAGATGTATCAGCGGGACTGGAAGGACACAGCAGCATTGGAATCTGCTGCAACCAGGGAGTAAACGATGCATCCCAGGGGGACTTTCCCCAGGCCGGTGTACCACCTGAAATCTGATTGTACAATGGTGCCTGGTCATAGTAAGGCAGCAGTGGAACGAATCCGCTGATATGAGCGCGGTTGGTAACTGTTCCCGAGCTGCCAATATCTCCCGTACCTCCGCACTGCCAGTTGAACATGCCGAACGTGTCATGATAGTTGTGAATGGCCAACCCAAATTGCTTGAGGTTGTTCTTGCACTGAGACCTTCGAGCCGCTTCACGTGCCTGTTGCACGGCAGGCAATAACAAGGCAATCAGAATTGCGATGATTGCAATCACGACTAACAGTTCGATTAACGTAAAACCTTTACGAATGCGCATCACTTACTCCCCGTCGTTTGATTTAATCCGGGATTTTCCATTTGGGTTGTTCCTGAAATCCCTCAGGCATAGTTCACCTTGAATATTAACATAGCGCCACTCCGTGTCAAAGGTATAGCACATATTGCGTGTCAATGTGTGGTGTAAATGGGAAATGCAGTTAGAAAAGATCGATTCCCATCCATTTACTCTCTTGCCATCGAAGAAATCCTTGCACCTTCATGTCTGATTGTGACTTAAAACTTCCATTATCTGGAAAATACGGGGAAGATTTCGGCGCACAGCTCGTTTTCCCTGTTGAAGACTGATCTCAATGATGGCCATCGCAGTTCAGATGTTGCAGGCAGAAAATTGTCTGTCTGCGGAATGTATATTCGATTCCTTTTCAGAAAGAGACCCAGTTATGAATAAAAACACATTGCGAAGTGAAAAGCCGTCTCGTCGAAAACGCTTTTTGTCCTGTTTCGCACTCATTGGTGGATTGATCCTGGGAATACAGCTGGTCGAACCGACAACCGCGGATGCTGGATATCGCTATTCCGGCTATCGTTCGCCAAGCCGCTATAACAATTGTTATCGCGGGTATCGACAACCGGCTCGCTATTCTTACCGAGGCGGATCGGGTTATGGATATCGTAATTTCGGAAACCGATACGGTTATCGATCGTATTCCAATTCGTATCACCGACCGAACAATCGGTATTACAACTACCGATATTAAAGATCAGTAACCAATTGCAATCACCTGTCATGATTCACTTGAACCAGGGCAGGTGGTTTTATATCAACACCCAATCATTTTCGTTGAATGAATCAAGCGAGAAGAGTCTGTCATTCAAATGTTTTTTCTATAGACACTTGTTTTCTGAGGATTGTGGTTGGTTTTACTGCCTGACGTTCAACTGCGGTTTGTTCGATTCTGTTAGAATGTGGTTAGAAATGGCCAATTTGAAACTGCACAGCTGGAAGTAGACAAAATGATTTTTAGCAAAATTGATCTGAGACCAGTGGGTTTTATAGTGTCAGGAAGAACAGGTTCAGAAGTATTCACCGTCAAAAAAAATTTTTATGCATGGAATGCTATCAGGTATTTTTGGTTTTCAATCTTGTTTGACAAGAGATGCAAGCCTGTGGGTTCCGTGACTTAATTTTTATCATTGGGATTTTGTTGTTGGGGTTGCCTGTTTGAAAACGGGGTTTTCCACATTCCGAAGAGGGTCTGCCAATGCGGTTGATTGAAATCGTTCAGACCGAATTGAATATTTTCGAGGTCGCTTCGCATGCGATATGTGCCTGCAATGCGATCCCAGAACGAAAAGAGGGTTGAATAGTTGGAATTGGTTTCAGTGGGTAAATGAGAGTGATGAACTTTATGCATGTCGGGAGTAACGAAGATCCATCTTAAAAATCGGTCTGCTTTACCAATGGAAATATTGGCATGATGGAATTGGGTGGAACCGAAAACCAAAATTCCATAGATGATAATTTGCCAGGCTTGCAAACCTGATAAGGGAATTAACAGGAGGCGAAACAGTGTAGAAAAAATTAACTCTCCCCAGTGAAAGCGGGTCGCCGTTGATACATCCATATGAGGATCGCTGTGATGTGTGCGATGGAATCGCCAGAAAAAGGGGATGCTGTGATTCATCCAATGCCAACAGAAAGTCCAGGCATCCAGTAGCAGGATAGCGATCATTGTTTTCCAGACCGATCCTGTCGGCAATTGATTAAGGAGCCCCCAGTTATGATTAAGAGACCATTGGGACACGAATTCAACAGAAGCCCCGAAGATTAATCCCAGAAAAAGTGCATTCAGGATTGCTAAAGCCAGATTATGCATTGCGTGCTGGTAGCGTATTTTTCCCGTAACGGGTTTGAATGCAGACCAGCTTTCCCAACCCCAGAAGAGTGCCAGTAATCCGATGGGGATGATGCGATGTATGATCGATAACTGTGGTAATTCTGAAAGTTCTGCGACCATAAGTGCTACAAACGTTTGTATGAGAAGTGTGATCATTGGCCGGGATCATTGAGAGTTCCAGCGCATGCCAAAATGTGTTGCTGGGGTAATATCTGGCACTTCTTTATTCTGTCAGATGCGAGATTGAGAAACAAGGATGAGTTCAAAGCTGTTGATAAGCGGCTCTGATTTTACCTTGTTGCTGAAGTTCTCTCAGAAGTTGCATTTGTGTCACTTTTGGTATCTGTAAGTGATGCATTAATGCCAGTAGATCATTGAGTTTTGTTGAGGGCGGTTCTGTGGCAGGAGGGATATCCAAAGTAATGTCGCCATGTTGTAAGTGGGAGGATTGAAGAAGAATGATACCTCTGGTCTCTATTTTCGTATTGGAAAAATCGAGAATCAGTTCCGGAGTTAAATTCGCAGCGAGAGAAGGATCAACGGGGATCGTGAGTGCCAGTAACTGTGCTGCCATTTTATGTGCCTGTTTCTGATTCGAATCAGGTAGAGAAATCATGATGACACTGGAAGATTTCAACATCGCTTTCGAATTGAATGATTGTCGTGCCTGCAGAAACTGATTGATATATTTCGTGATATCATGACTGATATGCGGCTGGTGATTCGTTGTATTCAGGAAGAAATTCAGATGGGGGATACCCTGGCCTGAGACCAATGGGGGTTTGATATCTGATAGACTTTGTGCGCCGTGAGCGATCGTTCCTCGCGATTTGTTTTGATTCTGGGTTGTTAAGACATTTCCCAGGGCCATGGCATGTGTGCGAGGATCGCGAGAGGCAAGATTTTGTAATGCGGTCGGCAGTAGATAGCCGCCGCTCAAATTGACTCCCGGATCAGTGGCGGTAATATAACATTCAATTTGTTGCCCTTTAGATAGGCCTGTGTTGGGAACATAGGCGATGATTGAGACATTGGCTAAATTTCCGTCTGTGATCGGAGTTTTGATCTTTTTGAGATCAATATTCATCGCAGTGACTGAATAATTCAAGGCTTTGATCGCTTCTTTTGAATGGTTATGGTCTCCCGTTCCATTCAGGCCGATCACCAGGCCGCTTCCCGAAAGCTTAATAATTTCTGTCGGCTGAAATTCTCCTATCTGAGATAATTTCATGTTGAACGGTCTTTGCATTTCACCGGGCAGCGGAAGCTCTGTTTGAGGATTCAGCTTTAGTAGATTTTTACCCAGCACTTTAGCAGAGAGCAGGGAAGTACCATGCGCGGGCACAACGTGGACTGTTTGTTGCAGAACGCCGCTTTGAGTCGGAATTCCTATGGTTTTGAGTGTGAGACCCCGGTAAGAGGCTACAAGATGTACTGGTTTTTTTTGTTGGATGAGGTAACTCTGGTCGCTGAGATTTTGCACCTGTGTTTGAGGTACTGCGTATCCTGCAGAAATAGTCTGTCGTTGTGCAGGATCTGTAAGTGAAATCTGTTGAACGGTTTTGACATTATTGCGGGAAGTGTCATTTTGTGGATTTGTTTTGAGGGCAATCTGGCGGACCAGATCAGCATCGACGCGGAGTAATTCTTCAATCAGGGATGTTCGCTGCTGCTTTGTTGTTTGAGAGAGCAATAGAATATTTAATGCTTGTGAGGCAGCAGGTTGTTGGTTCGAAACAGTAACGAGTTTGATTTTGGGAATCGTTTTTCGAGGAAGGTATTCGCTCTGGTTTAACTGCTCATGACTTCCTCCCACCTTGTTGACAGGTAATGATGGTTTCAGCGCAGTCTGTTGTGAAAGAGTTGGATTTTTTACGATTGCTTTTTGCGAAGCGTCCTGATTTGTTCCAGCCGGGAAATCCAGCGAGAGATCAGGAAAGTCTGCTGAATCGGCCAGAGAGATATTTAAGGCCTGTGATTCGTCGGAGATTTCCTCGGAGTCAATCGCATTGCTGAGAAAGCCTTGAATGGATTGAGACAGAAAAAACATGGCCAGCGCAAACAGACCGATTCCTGTCAGAATTGAGAATTTAAAATAGCGCATAATTTCCCTCAGCCGTGAAAATAGGGGCTTCGCGAATTGAGTTGAGATATAAGATGTACGGGGGGGGAATTTCATTTGAGAGATGAGTCTGGGGACGATATCTCAATTTGAATTTAATGTCAATATGGGATATCTGGATGAGGAAAAACCCTTTATGTGAGTCGCTATTATTACGTAATCTGTTCAGTGAGAGGGTTCAAAAACATCGAATAACAGACGGCGAATCTGAGATCTTTCGTACCTTGGTTTCGTGGGCAGCTATATTGGAATTGACCCTGATAGTCGAGTAGTCGTACTATTCCCACATTTGAAAAGTGGCAGGGAGAATTATGCCGCAGAACAATCGGCTTAAATACTTATTATTTCTTATCTTACTGATATCCGCTTCGATCCGTTGTGGTGTAGCGGTTTATGTTCAGCATCAACTGGATCAACAACCTGCACGAACATACGTCATCGAAGGCGATGCAGACGGTTATTGGAAGCTGGCTCAGACCATCGTTCGAGGCGATGAATATACCATTTATACCCCTCCACGACGTGTACTGCGTATGCCCGGATTTCCCCTGTTTTTGGCAGGAGCAATGTCGGTTGTCGGAGAGGAGCATTTTCAGGTTCGATTGATATTAGCATTGTCGGGAGTTTTAGCGTGTTTCCTGGTCTATTTGCTGGGGAAAGAGTTAGTTAATGAGTTCACTGGTGTCATCGCGGCAGCATTTGTTGCTGTTTCACCGGTGATGTCAGGATTCAGTGTTCTGTTTTTAAGTGAGACCTTATTTGCCGTTACGATGCTGATTTCATTATTGGTTATAGCCAAATTATCAAAAGTGAAGTCAGGAGCAGAGGAAAGAAATCGGGGGATTGTTTTATCGCTGTTGGCTGGTGTTTCGCTGGCAGTGGCCTGCTATATGAAACCGAGCTGGTTATTGATACTGCCAATTGCGGTCGTGATTTTAGTCTGGAGTGCAAAGGAAAATCGAACTGTTGCCATTCAGAGGGCTCTGTTGATGATATTGGGATTTGGATTAATGCTGGCGCCATGGACATACCGAAACTATCGGGTCACAGGTCACTTTGTTCCCACGACATTGTGGGTCGGTCCCAGTCTGTATGACGGGTTGAATCCGAAGGCAACCGGTGACAGTGATATGACATTTTTTGATCAAGAGAATGTGTTGAATTCGATGAGCGAATATGAAATGAATCAGCACTACACACAACGGGCACTCGATTATGCACGGCAGCATCCCGGTCATGTCGTTCAGTTAATGGGTGCCAAGTTACTGCGTTACTGGAAGCCGTGGCCAAACGCGCCACAGTTTCAATCATTCTTGATGCTGGTGGCTGTTTCCATCGTTTTTGTTCCCGTGATTCTCTTTGCCATTTATGGTGCGTGGATTTCACGGAATCAGTATTTACTGCTGCTCATGACACTCGGCCCCATTCTCTACTTTTCATCAATTCATCTGTTTTTTGTCAGTTCATTGCGCTATCGCTTGCCGGCGGAATACAGTTTATACATTTTATCCGCCGTCGGGTTTTCTCATTTACTATTCTCTACCAGAAATAAGGAAGATCTCAATCGGTCACACTAAGTGACCTTTCATGGTTTGTTGTTGATATGGTTGTTCGTAAAACATTTCAATGGTGTCTATTGATCCTGTTTTCGCTGGTGATTACCGGCGGAAGTTATGGTTACTATTTATGGATGCGCAGTGACGAAATGTTACGGGCAGGAATTTTGGAGAAAATTAAAAAACATATCCCCAACCTGATGATTGAAATTGATCAAGCCCAGTTTGATTTAAGGCGGCGCGTTCGTATAGAAGGTTGTCGAGTTCAAGTTGACAACCATTCCGATACGATCATCGATTTACCAGAAGTTATTATCACATTGAATCAGGAAAAGCTGGCTCGGCATCAGGTAATTGACATTCAGAAAGTGGTGCTGAACAGGCCACAACTGGTTCTGGTTCGTATGGCGGATGGAACATGGAACTGGGAAGGTTTGCCCAAACCAATTCAAAGTGATAATCCACTGCCGGAAATCGTCATCGAGCGTGGAAGTCTTTCTTTGAAGTTTGAACAGGGATCTCATAATGTTCCCACAGCTGTTACATTTCAAAATCTGGACCTGCGTCTGATTCCCTCGGGAAAGAGTCGCTACGAAATTGAAGGTCATACTTCAATTCCTCAAGCGGGTAAGCTGGAAATTGCCGGTAGCTGGGATATCAACTCAAAAATCGGATCGGTAGAAGGCAATTGGAGTCAATTGGAAATCGGCCCTGACCTGGTCCGTCTGGCTTCGGGAATCTCTCCTGAGCTGGCAACGCAGTTAAGGTCTGTGTTTCCATCAATGCAACTCAAACCCGATCAGGCAACTGGTATGTACGATCTGGGTTTCAGCGCCCAGGTGGATATTAAATTCAAGCTCTCAAAAGAAAAACAGGATCCATCGATTCAGTATGCGCTGCTGGCTCATTTACGTGAAGGAAAGTTGAATCATGCAATTCTGCCTTTCCCCTTGCGAAATATTGCTGGCAAAATCGATGTAAACAATCACAGAATATTGATTCAAAATTTACAGGCGCACAATGGTGAGTCCAGTTTTACGTTGGGTGGTTATCATCGCTTTTTAACTGATCCGCATCATTCTGAGATGGGACGAGAGCAAAGTTTCTTTTCGTTTCAAGCTTCGCACCTGCCTGTCGACGCGCGTTTAAGAAGTCGTCTTAGCGGTGGGCTCGCAAGAACTTTTGACACACTTCGTCCCAGCGGTAATATTGATTTGAAAGTGAATCTCAGTCATTCTGGAATCGAGAAATGGCAATTTCAGAATCTGGTTGTTTCTGTGAATGATGGTGAGTGCATGCCAGTTCATTTTCCGTATCGCGTCGATCACATCGAAGGTGAACTAAAGCAGCAGGGATTCGATCGACTGGATCTGAATTTCAGTGGGATGGCGGGTAATCAACCTGTGAAAGCGGAAGGCATGATTCGGCATCCGGGACCTGCTTCCCAAATCGATGTCACAATCAAGAGTAACCAGATTCCCATAGATGCGGCGGCACGAACAGCCTGCCCGATGGGAATTAAAGCCGTTCTGGGCCAACTGGATCTCCAGGGAAAAGCGGATGTTGCCATTCGTTTGACGCGTGTGCCTCAGTTGAACCAGCCAATACATCTGGATTTTTTAGCTCAGATGAGGGATGGGGCATTACAGTATCGTGGTTTTCCGTATCGAGTCAGTGAATTGTCTGGTCGCGCTTTTTATTCGAGTAAGACGGGGAAGACATCTTTTGATGACCTGAAAGGTACACATGGTACAACGCGTCTGAACGCACATGGCTCCTATTCTCGGTTTGAAAATGATGGTAAATTAAAATTAAATATCACCGCCAAAAATGCAGCCTGCGATACCAGTCTTCGTTTGGCACTCCCTCATTCCCTGCAGAAACTTTGGGGCGAATTATTACCGACAGGAAAAATTGATCTTGAAACCAGGGTTGAATGGGAACGTGGTAAAGAAGCACAGGTCAGTATTTCCAGAGGCTGGTGGCGATCAGGAAGTCTGAAGATCAAGTCGTTTCCCTATCCGGTCGACAATCTGTCTGCTAACTGGAATTACATTGTGAACCCTCAGACAGGAAACAGTGAGGTCAGGTTGACTTCGGTTTCAGGAAAACATGAAGAGACTCAAATCAGGATCGATGAGGCATTTGCTGAAGTGACACCTCGTGGTGACTGGCGGGTCCTGTTGGAAAAAATGAATGTTGACGATCTGTCAACAGATCGGTCTTTTCAAAAGGCACTTCCCGAAGAAATGGCAACCGCATTGAATACATTAAATATTCAGAGGCCGATTTCGGCAACAGGGTGGATTGAATTTCGTGGTGCCCAACAACAGAATACTGCCGTGACTGCCGCCTGGGATCTTAATTATTTCCTGGCAGAAAACACAATTACCGCGGGCGTCGATATCAGCAAAGTTTATGGTAAGGTCCATTCAAAAGGAGATTGGGACGGCAATCATCTTAATATCATAGGTACTGTCGATTTAGATTCGGCAGTGATACTGGACTATCATCTGACTGAAATCAAAGGGCCGTTCGAAATTCACGATGAAGAGCTGACTGTCGGCTCGAAGCAACTTCGCAGGGAAGAAATTCAGTCTGTCAGTCTGCCACAAATTAAGGCGAAACAGCCGATTACTGCAAAAGCGATCCGTGGCATTTTGACCTGCATGGGAGACATCGCTTTGACCGAAGTGCCAACTTATAATATGCAGATCGAATTGAATCGCGGGCTGCTGGAAGAATACGCGGCACGTTATATGCCTGGTGAATCGCAATTACGCGGTGTGATGAATGGTTGGATACAACTCTGGGGGCGTGGGTCAAACAAATCTGATCTGAAAGGGCAGGGGCAATTGCAGATTAGTCCGGCTGCGATTTATGAACTGCCTCCCATCGCTCAGATTTTTAAGGTCGTTCGCCTGGCACAACCTGATAAGACTGCCTTTGATTCAGCATTTTGCGATTTCACCGTTTCCAACCAGACATTTTATTTGAAGTACATCGAACTGAAGGGCAATGCGATCAGCCTGTATGGACAAGCGGGGGAAGCGCATTTCGATGGGCGTTTAAAAGTGGACCTGTTTTCAAAATTAACACGCCGTCAGCTTCCCCTGCCTGCGATCACGCAATTAATTGGTCATGCAACGAGTGGCTGGATTCGTGTTGAGCTACGGGGGACGACATCAAACCCGATCGTTAATATCAAGTCGATTCCCCTTCTGGATGGTTCGATGAAGAATTTTCTGAACAACGTGATGCGCGGCAGGCCGGCTAATAATTCGAAGGGGCGCTGGGCTCGACCTGCTCAATCTGGTCAAACTCAGAAGAAAACGACGAACGTTTTTCCGCTGCCTTTTGCCCGGTAGCAGACTCGCTGTTCAAGTTGAAACAGACTGCGGCACGTTATTGCTGGATGACGAAGAACGAGAGCCGGCTCAGTTCACATGTTCTTTGTAATTCGCGTTTTGCGAGTTTGCTCACCCTCATCTGATTCCTGCTTCAATTTCTTTTTTCGACGGGAGAGAAAGATGGTCAGCACAATCAGCACGGCGAGGTAAGCCGCCACAATTTTGAGCAGCCAGAAGAAAACTCCAGTGGCAATTTCATTCATTTGACAGGAAAACTTGCTGTTCCGGCTCTTCAATATCGCCAGAAGGAGAGGCTGACTGGAAAATCAATTCACTATAACTCTACAAAAGACATAGCACTGATTTCAACCTGTTTTCCTGTGAGTGAGAACCCATATTTGGATAAAAGATTGGGAATAGGGGTAACACCTGCTGTATCAGTTAAGTTTGCACAGATTGTCACTTTGACTTCATTGACAAAAGCGGGATCAGGGCCCACTGGAGAGCAGGGAATACTTGAATTTCCAATGGTTTGAGTAGTGACAGGAAATCTCTGAATCACAACAAGCACAGTTCCCGAATTAGCAGAAGCTGGAATTGATGTACTAAGATTTAACGAGTTCGTAGCCACATATTCCTGAATCAAGTTTCGAATCGAAAGATCGGTCGATCCTACCCTTCCCGCTTCTTTTGAACCTTCAATTGCCGCTGCCGTAATGGATTGTTGTAAGAGCGCAAAGAAACCAAATTCAATGATTGCCATTGAAAAGATCAGAATAATCGGAAATGCCAGAATGAATTCGAGCAACACAGAACCTGCTCTACGACGGGGTCTATCTGGTCGTCTTTCGTATTTTATCTGATTTGGGGACAATTCTGGCTCCCTGCTGGTGTTCATTATGCGTACTTTAGATTTTGGAAGTGTTAACAAATGGAGACATTTGATAAACACTTGCTAAGGTCAGTTATCACGCTCGAAGTCCATTCAGTCTCAATTTAGATCAGTTAGACCCCTATTTGAGACGAATTACTTATCTTCTCTATTTCCTACAAGGAATTATAAGAGATATATGGTGTCTATGCAGTAGGGAACGCAAATTGCTTGCCAAACTACTAGTCTTAAGAATAGATTACTATAAATCGTTCCCTGTTTGACTTAAATAGATAAGTGGTAACAAGCTGTGCAGAATAATAGAAACCCAACTGGGAAACAGATCAGGACACGCTCAGGTGCCGTGGTTTTGGAACTCATTCTAACGGCACCTATATTTTTGATCATTTTACTGGCTACGATCCAAATTTCCTTGATTTTTGGCGCCATCCAGCAGACCGCTCATGCGAGCCGGTATGGAGCCAGGTTGGCTTCTGTAGTAAATCAACCAAATATCCCTACATTGAATAACGGTGCATTGAAGACAAGAGTTGATCGCGTCCTTAATTCAGGGGGAATTCCGCTGGGCAGCTGTCGTGTGGTTTTAGAAAATGATTTTTCAGATCCTCCATCGACTCGTCTAGTCAATGATCCAGTCGTACCTGCTGCTGGTTGTGACTGTGACCCACCTGGAACCGCTTTACCAGTTGTGCCAGGATCAGCCGCTCATAAATCGGTAAGGGTAACCGTTTGCGTCGCACTGGATGGAAATATTCCTGATTTTTTAGACACGTTTGGTTTTTCCATCGAAGATTATGTGATCGAAGAATCGACGACGTTCATCTACAAAGAAAACTAAACATTGGCGGCCCACTTAAGAGTATTTCACATTCTATCTGATTGTTTAGATTGATACATGACCCATGAAACGAATTTCCTCCAACACTGAGTTTCACCAGAATCGTCGTGGTATTGCCATTTTGTGGCTGATACTCTGGGGATCAATGTTTTTGACTTTCTTTTGTGTCGTTCTGGAAGTTGCCACGATGTGGCAGGCACACGTTGAGGTCAATAATACGTTCGATTCAGCAGCGCTGGCTGCAGTGAAAGACTGGGGTGCCGCGGGTGTAGGTTCAACTGTCGTTCCGCGCAATGTTGGTATTGCTTTCGCAGAAGCAAATCCCATACTCGGAGTTCCTTTCACACCGACGTCGAATTATGTAGCTCCCTCTGCTGGAAATCCTAATGGAAATTTATCACAGACAGGGAATTTTGTTTTTGGTTCAATTGATTCTACAACCGATCCAATTACATTCAACGGAAACGCAGACGTCAGCTGTGCTGCCGGTGATGTTACAATCAGGATTACAGAACCAAACAATGGGAATACCGCAGATCCAGGTACGATACGATTGACTTTTAATACGGGAACGAATCTTGCCATTGACTCAATCATATTTACACTTCCACTCAGGACTAGTGGTCCTGCAAATTCACAAGCATATTTTGCTACTGGTGTGGCACCTCCTACGGCAGCTCAGGTGTCAACGGCTGGTGGTACTTTCAGCGGGTTAAATGTGTTACCCGCTAACCCTGGACCTAACTGGAATTGCCCTAACGGAAGTGATGTTTGTTTTGATTTTCTAACTCCGATCAATGCTGGCTTTCGAAGAGTCCGGATCAATTTTACGGGGGCTGGACTCGATCAGTTTTTAGAAGGTGATTTTATTACCTTCGGAGTCTCCACTAATAATTTAGGTCCAGCTGGATATACTCCTCCTCCAACTCCAAATAATGTTGGTAATGCATGGGGTGCGTTTGGGGTTGAGGCAACGGTTACTTTCCGCGATACGATAACCAACACGACATCAACGGCTACAGCTACGTTTGTCAATGAGAACCTGGCAACCGGTACTTCGGTGGCAAATATTGCAGGTGGGTCGGGTGGCATTCCTGCGGTGATTGCGCAAGGAACGGTCCCCGTGCAAGGTTTCTGCAGCGGCTCTTTTGGGTGTCAACCTCTTCAATGTGAGCAGTAAGTCAATCGCCTATTATAATTGTGGAACAGGACGAGTTAATCTGGTTAGTGTTGACAATATTACCTTCCCGTAAGACAAATCGTGGGGAAGAGAAATTGCCAGAAACCACACCGATGCAATACGGACACGCTGCTTTATAGTGGGTTAAACCTATACCGCTCAATCTGGAAGTCACTCAATCCCAGAACTACTTTTGTCGCTTCTCATTTTCGGTATCTTCTACCTGATCTACTGTAAAGCACATTATAGTGTCTCCTTCATATCAAAGATGACTTTAAAACGCGTGAACAGTGGCAAACGTGTTTCTCCTTCACTCTCCATTAATACGCATTTTGCTGCGCTCTGACTCAAATAAAATGAAGAAAAAAGAAAATTCATTGGCAGCGCATTAAAAAAGCAGACTGTTTTCTCAGTCTGCCTGCATTTGTAGATCGAAGTGATTCAAGTGACATATCAAAATCGCGCTCGACCATCGCCGGGTGCTGGCTGGTTTTTACTCAGTTTTCCTCTCGGTTTCCAAAGTGGATCTGGAGTATGAGATCGATCCATCATAGCTTCGATTTTGCTGACGAGATCAGGATGTTGATCGGCGAGGTCCGTGCCTTCTCCCAGGTCCTTTGTGAGGTCGTACAGTTTTGTTTTTCCAGTAAACATCGGCATGCGAACGGCTTTCCATTTTCCATACCTCACGGCCTGCTTTCCGCCTCGTTCGTAGAATTCCCAGAAGAGAAAATCATGCTGTTTTTGTTTGTCAGGATGTCCTTCGATGGTTGGTGCAAAACTGACGCTATCGAGGCCTTGAGGGCAGGGGACGTGTGCTAATTCGCATGCCGTGGCCATCAGATCTCCAAAATATCCGATATGATCAGAGACTGTTCCCGCAGGAGTCGTTCCCGGCCAGCGTACGATGAATGGGACACGAATTCCTCCTTCGTACAAGTCTCGTTTCATCCCTCGCAGCGGGCCGTTCGCGTCAAAAAACTCCGGGTCGTTTCTACCTTCTTTGTGGTGCCCGTTATCTGAAGTAAACATGACCACCGTGTTTTTATCGATGTTTAATTTTTTGAGTCGATCCAGAATCTGGCCCATTCCCGTATCCATGCGGGTAATCATGGCAGCCTGACCTTTGTTGGGGTTCGACCAGTGCTTGTTTTGATAGATACCGTAGTCGGGGACTTCCTGTCCATCGCCGACCATTCTACCCGCTTCGTTATTGGCGTGTGGAATGGTCAATGCGACATACAGAAAGAACGGCTTCTTCGCATTCTGATCAATGAAGTTAAGTGCTTCCTGCATAATCAGATCATGCGAGTAGTCCACTTTTTTGGTCGCAACGCCTCCAATGCCGGCAGCGTTTACCGAGTTGGGGTCGATCACATTGCGGAGTGGTTCTTTCTGGTTGTTTCTCCAAAGGAACGGCGGGTAATAATTGTGGGCGTTATGCTGGTTTAAATAACCGTAGAAAAAGTCGAACCCTTTTTTATTCGGAACCCCATTGGTGCCTGCTTCACCAATGCCCCACTTGCCTGTCAGAGCGGTTTGATAACCTGCTTTTTTCAGGATTTCTGCAACCGTAACATCTTCAGTTTTGAGCGACTGATTTTCCTGGACCCGCGTATTACCACGCACACGGGCATGTCCCATATGCAGGCCCGTCATCAGAACACAACGTGAGGGAGCACAGACGGTGCAGCCGGCATACATTTGAGTGAATTTCATCCCTTCTGCTGCCATCTGATCGATGTGCGGGGTTTTGATTTTCTCCTGCCCGTAACAGCCCAGGTCACCATATCCCAGGTCATCGGCCATGATAAAGATGATGTTCGGTTTGTCCGGGACGGCTGCTGTGAGCCGTCTATGATCTTCAAATAAGAAACAGACAGTTAACGATAACAGCGTGAGCAAAGTGATTCGGTTCATGATGGCTTTCACGATGAAAGAAGAACTGATAAATTTTTCTCCAACAACAGAGTTGAATCGTTTCTCAAAAACTCAATTTTGCCATGTTTTACGTTTTCGTTCAATGAAGGGGCAGGGAACCAGATTTTCCGGTACCGGCAGTCTGTCCAGTTGGTCGCGTTGAGGGGGCGATACTTCCGGTATCCATAACGGGCTAACTCTCTGGCATTACGGTCATTCGTCATTACGACAACAAATCTGTTTAATCAAGCCCGTTTTTCATTCGATACAACTTAAAAAGCCATTATTTGAAAGTATGACGGTTTCCATTTTGAGATTGTCACTTCCCATGGCTTTCAACTCGCTTTCAACATTTCTACTATTAAGCTGTCACCGTATTATAATGCTCCTGAAATGAAGTTATCACGTCAAGCAAAAGCCAGTCTGTTCACAGTTGGGGAACACTTTTTATGATTTTTACCTGGTTGCGAAACCGTCGCCGCAAGAAGATCCTCGCTTCACCAATGCCAGCTCACTGGAAAACAATTCTGGAGCAGAACGTTGTACAGCTTTCGCGTTTATCAACACAGCAGAAATCACTCTTGTTTCAACGAGTTCAGATTTTCGTCAACGAGAAATACTGGGAGGGCTGTAATGGTTTTGAAGTTACCGAAGAGGTTAAATTGACCATAGCCGGACAGGCCTGTTTGATTACGCTGGGTTTCGCACGCGATTGTTTTGATCAACTGAAAACGATATTGGTTTACCCGGATACGTACGCAGCGACTGATAATTTTCAAAATTCGATCGGAGTCCTTACTGAAGGAACTTCATTCCGGTTGGGAGAATCCTGGGGAAAAGGGCCGATTATTCTTGCCTGGTCAAGTATTTATGAAGGAGGGCAAATTCCCGATGATGGCCGAAATGTCGTCGTGCATGAATTTGCCCATTATTATGATGCATCCGAGGGACAATTCAATGGAACGCCTCCCCTTCGCAGTAACGAAGAATACCGTCGTTGGGAAGAAGTGATGACGGCTGAATATCAGAAACTCTGTGATCAGGTTGAACATGGTGCCGCGACTTTTATCGATCCCTATGGTTCCACGAATCCCGCCGAGTTTTTTGCCGTTAGTTCGGAGCATTTTTTTGAGCAGGGTGCACAAATGCGGGAGTACTCTTCCGATTTGTACGAGACTCTCAAAATGTTCTATCAACAAGATCCGGCTCAGGTGGTTTAGAACAGCCGTAATTGTCCTGAAGTGGGTAGAGGGGGACGGAAGTTTTTTGTTTCTAATGGAGGCACTGATTGATCGAGGCCGTGTTTCTTTGCGAAAAGATGGAACAGCTTTCCAATTTGATTTGCAATACTTCCCGTGCCTTTCATACGGCTGCCAAATTTTGGTTCGTAAAGTTGACCCTCGCGGCAGGCACGGATTCGTGATTCGATACGTGGTTTTTCTGAGGGGTGCGTTCGTTCCAGCCATTCCATGAAAACCGGTTTGACCGTATGAGGCAGGCGCAAAAGCACGTAGTGCGCAGAGTGAGCACCTGCGTTGGCGGCTGCTTCCAAAATGGGCGGTATTTCTGAATCAGTGAGTCCTGGAATAACTGGTGCCAGCATGACATTGACAGGAATACCTGCTTGACTCAGTTCTCGAACAGTGTGGAGTCGGGCGGCAGGGGAACTGGTACGTGGTTCCATTGTACGGCATAGTTCCTGATTCAGTGTCGTGATACTGAGATTCACACAGACAGTATGGTCTTCAGCCATTTGGCGCAAGATTTCTAAATCACGAAGGATAAGCGTATTTTTTGTGATGATGGAAATCGGTTGTCGTGCCTCGGCAGCAATTTCCAGGCAACGTCGAGTCAGCTCGAATTGTTTTTCCGCCGGTTGGTAACAATCGGTCACACCCGAAAAAATGATGGTTTCCGGTGTCCAGCGATCACGCGCCAGCCAGTCTCGGAATAGTTCCGGAGCGCGTTCTTTCACAAAGATTTTCGTTTCGAAATCAGTTCCAGCACTTAAGCCGTAGTATTCATGAGTCGGACGTGCATAACAGTAGGCACAGCCATGTGAACAACCACGATAAGGGTTGAGGCTGTATCGGAATCCAATGTCCGGGCTCTTGTTTTCCATCACGATTGACTTGGAATTATCGGGGTAATATTTCGTTGGGAGGTGCCGCGATTCCTCAAGAAATTCGGTGTCAAATTCGAGTTGTTCGAAATCTGGTTCACTATGGACGGGTAAGAACCGATTCGGCGGATTGATTTGTGATCCTCTTCCTTTGGCATGTGGTTTTTGAGAAGAACAGATAAGGCACCTCACAATGAAATCATAAAGTTCAGGATCTTGTTGAGGATTGTATACAAACGACCATGTTCGTCAAGTGGCTCTATCAACTCTGTTTATCAAGATGATGAGTCTGAGGAGTGATGATTTCAGACTGGGCGCATTGTGAAGGGGGTGGAATATTTTCTGATCTGTGTTTTGGCATCAAACGACTGAAGTGAAGGTCGAGAGACATTCCTTATAGATGCTTTTCAACGGCAGAATCTGCCGATAGTAGTCTGTATGTGAAACTGTAGGATTTCCAGCAGATCGGAATTCAAGAAGACTCAGCTGATTCTGTGAGTTCGTTCATCTTCCTATTAAAGATAGACGATATTTGAGAATACGTCCCCATAAAAATATGTACGCTAAGGGGCCAAACGATTGAATCAATATTTATTTGAGCAACTTTCAGGTCAGTTTAAACCTCCGGCAAATTTTGTTTAAGTCCAGGGTGGTCTGAGTGTTTCTCACTAGGGATAGTGAAACATCACAATCTTATTTTGTGAGGTAATGGAATGCGAAACTCAACTACATTTTATGTTATTATTCTTTCCGGAATAGCCACTCTCTTTACTACCGGGTGTTCACATACATCTAACATGGTAAGTAAGAACTTAAAGCTCCCGGTTCAAGAATCACCACAAATGATTATGGCTCGAACTGCAGAGCACAAAGGTCAATTCGCGAAAGCGGAACAGACATATCGGGTCATGCTTCAGAAAAACTCCCAAAATGCGACCGTCTTAAATCGCATGGGTATTGTCAGCTCCAAGATGGGGAAACATGATTCCGCTGTCAAATATCTGATGGAAGCTGTTAAAATCCAGCCTGATAATTCCAAATTTCTGACAGACCTGGGATATTCACTTTATCTCCAGAATGATCTGACTGCAGCAGAAATTGCTCTGGAAGAGTCAATTAAACGCGATCCCAGTTCCAAACGGTCTTATAATAATTTGAGTCTTGTTCTGGGGCACCAGGGACGCATGGACGAAGCATACCAGGTTGCTCGTTCTGTTCTGAGTGCAGACGAAGCTCATGCCAATATTGGCTACATCTGTCTGCAGCGAGGTATGTTAGAAGAAGCTTCTCAACACTACCAAAAATCTTTGGAAATGAATCCTGAGCAGGATTCTGTTAAAGAAGCTATTGTCCAGGTTGCTCAATTACAGAAGAAGCAGTTAGAGTCTCAACAGCCAGAACTGGAAATTGCTCAATCATCGGAAATCGAATCCGAAGAAGTTGAACAAACAGTTCAAACTGAAGAGCCACTCTTCCAGATCATTTCAGATGGTGAAGTGGTCAATCCTGAAACAATTGAAGCCGTTGATTTACCGGTCGCTCAAATTTCAGCTGTGGAAGAATTGCCAATTCAGGGATTCGAGCCTCCAGTCAGCATCACGAATGATGACTATATCCCCGCAGAAAGTAATGAATTCTTCAATAGCGTCCAGAGTGTAGAATCTGTGACTAATGTTCGAAGTGTCGAGTAATGCCCAGCTGACTCAATGAGTTGTGTTGCGTGCATTAAATACATAAAGAGCAGAGGTATTAAAGCCTCTGCTCTTTTTTTCGTGGTTGTTGATTCGACACGCAAACGGCGGTTAAGTAGGTGGTGCAGGTGTTGCCTTTGCAGTAAATCGGTTTTCACCAGCATAGGGGTCATTGGGATCGATCTTTTTGAAAATCATTTTGCGTTTAATTCGAGACTCTTTTTTCTGTTCTCCCACTCTTTGCGTAAATGTGGGTGTGAGTTGAATGTGCTTTTTTGAAAATGAGTCAAATTCAAAGTACAGGACTGCATTAATTTTCGATTTTCGCATATCCATGATCATTGTCTTCGGTTTCGATTCCGTATCGAGATAATAACGTCCTTTTCTTCGTGGTCCATAATTGATGCTGTAGACCGTTCCGTCTTCTTTGAATATCATATTTGGGCCGCCTGAGCTCTGCCAACGTCCGATCAAATTTTGCTGATCGGATTGTTTGCATGAACTTGTGATGCAAGCTAACGCTAACAAGAGCCCCATCCCAGTATGCTGAATTCGCATCTGTCTCCTCTAACTTTGCTATCTAATATCCCAGGCTAATTCGATTCGAATCCATTCGCCTGTATTCTACCTGTCACTTCAAGCTCTATTGTGTCCAGATCTCAAGTCAAAAGTAAAGAAAAATAGTCTGCATTGAATAGAAGTTTTTAGATATTCACACAGGATTTGAGGATTACACACGGCTTCCCATTACCGCATTTCATTTCATGGGATGCTCGGTGAGCGAACAATCTCATTATATACAATGACGGGCTCTAAGTCTTTTTTATACATGTGGTTATGTCTGTTTGTGCTTGAACATTCCAAAAGAACCATGTTTGAAATCACGGTTTCAGGGTCTCTCTTTGACCTGCATAAGCTTGTGCAGGCAGTGCTTCAATTCGATAGACCCGTTCCAGTAATCCCAGGCCTGTGATTGCAATTCTGTTTCAGAACACGATTTCTCTCTGCTCTGCGATCCCGTTTTTTCCTCAGACTGTTGTCTGAATAAGTCATGGCGGCTGACTCTCCTCATGATTGTCATAATCCATACGACTGGATTTCTTATCAAAAGCGTTAAAAGCGGTGTAAAGCAAATGAAACATCTCATTCGAAAATAGATTGTTTCATCGGGGCCTGAGAAAAAGATTAGCTTTGTAACGATTTTATAAGTGATGACTTTTATACAAGTTATGATGATTATTTTGATATTGATTGTCATACCAATTGTATAAGTGGTACGCATATTGCAATTTCTACTGATCAGGCCGATTATGACGGACTTAATGATAAGACCAGATAAACGGGTTATCCCAAAATAGAGATCATCTACTTCTGTGGCATGAAAATCAGCCAGGAAGAGAACTGTATAGAGAGTGTGTGTGGCGACCTGAGAGACCGTTACACAAGTCGGTGACCTGAGAGACCACCGATGACTGATTGACTGAAGCCGGGAGAAATACTGGTGTAGTTACCGTTGTTTCTATGGTGAGTGAGGTACTGAGTTCCGCCTTAAACCAGAAAAGGAAAGCCTGAGAAACTTTCCTTTCCCGCTTTAGCCAATCAGTAATTTCAAAATAGATATTAAAACCAGGTCCGGGAACAGTCCTGGATTTTCGAAAGCTGTCGAACAAACACTGATTTTAAGAGTTTCGTGACGTGGCTGATTGCATGAAGCATTTCAAGAACAAATAGTCTGATTTGCTTCTCATAAATAATCTGAATTTCAAAATCTCTTATTTAAGAAACAACCGTATTAAAAAAAACAAAGGAGCTTCAAATGAGTCAATTCGTAAAACAGTTTTGGAACGATGAGAGTGGTTTTATCATATCAGCAGAGTTAGTCATTATTTTGACAGTAGCCGTATTAGCGATGATCGTCGGATTAAGCTATGTTCAATCAGCTGTCATCAGTGAGATGTCTGACGTGGGCGCGGCAATTTCCTCGTTGAATCAGAACTATGCTTATACCGGATTTTATGCAACGAGCTATTCAGGTTTTTATGGGAAACTGAAATCGTATTATTCAGGATCTGCATATTCCCGATATGGTCGAGGAGGAGCAGTTCTGGGTTTCGATGGTTGTAACTACATGGAACGTGGTAATTATTCACAAGATTTTCAACTGGAATCGCAGGCGATCGAAGAGCCATGTGAAATTTGCCGACCAGAAGGAGTTGTTGATCAACCTGGTGTTGATTGTCCCCAATGTGAAATTCCTGACGGAGTCACTCAACCGGTACCAGTTGAACCAAAGCAGAAATAGTTGAAACAAGAGGTCTGACAGAACGATTGATGAAGTTTGCCTGTCTGCTCACTTTATCATTACAAAAAATGAGAAGATCGGCCCGCATTCGATTCACCAATGCGGGCCGTTTTGTTTTCATGCAGTCTGAGTTCAACTCTGATTTGAATCAGTACGGCTTAGCCCCAGATATTAAAAAAGCTCTAACTCATTATGAGTTAGAGCTTTAATAGATTGGAGGATACCGGGCTCGAACCGGTGACCTTTTGGCTGCCAGCCAAACGCTCTCCCAACTGAGCTAATCCCCCGTAAATTGAGGCTTCATTCTCCCTGGTACTATGGCTAAGGATAGAAAATAGTTTCGACCATTCAAGTGCTGAGAAACAATCTAAATGAAAAAATTGTTAAAAATTAGCTTGTGAATGCATTAGATTCAGTCCAGAGTTCTTTTGCAGCGATGTGGAAAGCCTGGTTGGTGGTTCATCTCTCAACGATCTTTGCCGGGTTTCAGCCTGTTTTTGGTGTGAGTAGGGACGAGGGTGAATCAGACGAAATGAGCATCTGGTCTTCTGTATTGAGATCGAGAAGGCTGAATTCAGAGATAATCTTCCGTGAGCTCGATATCAAAATTCGTATTCACCATTCCTGGGTCAGGAAGAACATACATGTCAAACAAATTTTCGGATCACACCTTTGACAATACCAAGAATTTTGACGTTATTCGAATAGACAGGCGTCATGGTTTTATTTGCGGGTTCTAATCTGATACACGTTTCTTCCTGGTAGAATCGCTTTAATGTTGCTTCGGAATCATCAACGAGAGCGACAACAATTTCACCCTGCTGACATGTATCCTGTTTTTTGACGACCACGTAATCTCCGTCGTGAATCTGGGCATCAATCATGGAGGTACCCTTGACTTTCAAACAATAGTTGTCTGAGGAATCAAAGAAGGAACTAAAGTCAATTTGCGCGTTCTCTTCTGCAGAAGGCTCAATGGGAGTACCATCAATTAACAAACCGGCTAAGGGAATATTGGCTGTTTTTTGTGAGTTGTCGCAGAGTTGAATTGACCGGGAAATATGGGATTGTCTTGTGATCAAACCTTTTCGTTCCAAGGCTCTTAAGTGTCCAATGACGCCGTTGGGAGATCGGATTTCAAATGCATCGCCAATTTCTCGGACCGTAGGGCCATATCCACGATTAATAATTTTGTCTTTGAGGAACTGGTAGATTTGCAATTGCCGTTCAGTTAATTTGGTATTTTGATCGATCATGCCTGCTTCCTATCGTTTCGGCTAAAACGGTTGAATTACTGTGGTTTTAAACACACAAAGGCCCGATCTTTCTGCTTATTAATACGTATGAAATGAAAAAATCTAACAGTATTTAATCTGTTCAGTGTCAATTTTTTCGAAAGAGTTCGAATCAGGATCGCATCTGCATGGAGCAGGGCATTTCAGCTGGTTATTTCTGTAGAATAGGCTTCGTTTGCTATTTCTTTTATTTTTGCCAGATCCAGCTTGCCTGTTCCGAGTAGTGGGATGGTCTCCACTTCCAGAAAACTGTCACTGGATGGGATCCAGAGATTCGGAATGTCTTCTTTATTGATTTCAGTAATGATCGAGTCGACTGATATATCGAGAGGTTTATAGAGAACAATGATCCGTTCTCCCTTTTTAGGATCAGGGACCGATGTCACAGCAATTTGTATTTCTGGTTCGTCTGCATCTGGATCGTTGACGATGTCGGTAATGATTTCTTCAATCCGGACGTGGGGCACCATTTCGCCACCAATTTTTGAAAATCGAGTTTGTCGACCTGTGATCTTGATAAATCCATCTTCATCAATTGTGGCGAAGTCTCCTGTATTGTACCAGCCGTCGATGATGACTTCTTCCGTTTTCGCTTTGTTATTCAAGTAGCCTTTCATAACATTAGGCCCTTTAATGAACAGGAGGCCTTCCTGACCATCGGGAAGATCCTGATTTGTATCCGGGTCAACTGTTTTGGCGATGACACAGGGGATTGCTCGACCGACTGTCCCTGGTTTGGAACTGATTTCCGTTTCGTCAAGTTGTCGACTGGGCGGAATATTGACAGCAGCAACGGGCGAGAGTTCCGTAGTGCCATAGCCTTCTGTAGGAAAGATACCAAACTTTTCTTCGAATTCTCTGGCCAGACTCTGAGGAAGTTTTTCCGCGCCTGTAATGACAATATCCAGTGATTTGAATTGTTCTGGCGTGCATCTTTTTAAGAAGTGTCTTAAAAAAGTAGGCGTTGATGCAAATAAAGTCACTTCGTATTTCTCCACCATTTTACCGACGGTTCTGGCATCTGTCGGGTTAAAGTGGAAACAGGCTCTCATATTGCGGATCAAAGGCATCCAAAGCGAAATCGTATATCCAAAAGAATGAAAGAAAGGCAAAATTCCCAGGATGCAATCACGTGAAGAAAGGTGTAATAAATCGTCGGCAGAGTTGATATTGGAAACAATATTATGGTGTGTCAGCATTACGCCTTTAGGACGACCTGTGGAGCCAGACGTAAAGATTACAGTACTTAATTCATCTGGATCCACCTTGGTTAAACCGAGAAATTTTTCAATCAATCGCGCTGGTGTCACGAAGGCATGAAACAGGCAGATCAGTTTATCAAAGATCGTTGCTTTTAATTTCAGATCATCCAGAAGTACAACGTTTCCTTCGAGATCGACGGGTCTTTTTTCGAGGAATTTCTGACTGGTTAATATGGTTTTGATACCAGCCTCTTGAATACAATAGTTGATATCAGCGTCAGAAAGTGTGTAATTCAAGTTGATCGGTACTCTGCCTGATATGGCAAGGCTGGTGTTGATGACGCTGCCTCCCACCGAAGGAGGTAACAAGACTCCGATCATTTTCTCATCATGCTTCAAGATGTGCTTGTTGAGCAGCCGCCGCATTAACAGGGCACCTGTGAGCAGTTTTCCTCCCGATAGCTCGACGCCTGTCGAGTCTGCTATTTTTTGTTTGAATCGTCGACTTTTACATTTTCTAATAAACAGTCTTGGCGGAATCATTTGATACGTCTTTCGAAAATTAGCAGCTTCAATTCCCAGGTTTTGGACAACTTTTTGAACGTGTTTTTCATTTTCGGGGTGTAAAATCGATTCTCCAAAACGAATGGAGACAGGGTAAGGCCACCTTCGCGGCATCTTCCAGAAAAACTTTCCACCATGAAAGCTGAAAATACTCCCCCATAATTCGTCGATGTAAACAGGGATCACCGGTGCTCCCGTGCCTTTGATGATTTTCATCAGACCCGATTGAAATGGTTGCAGGTAACCGGACCGGGTTAATTTACCTTCTGCAAAGATACATACCAGCTCACCGTCTTTAATGGCGTTACGTGCGGATTTGATAGAAGCCATCAGCGCCTTGGGCCCATCATCGATGTTGATGGGAATCGTGTTGTATAACTCGGTCAGCCATTTCACCCAGGGATTCTGCACATAGGTTGAGAATGCAATCATTCTGACCGGACGTGATGAGGTAAGGATCAGAAAGACTCCATCGAGCCAGGAGACATGATTGGCTACCAGGAGAGCGCCTCCTTTTTTGGGCAGGTTATCATGCCCGCACACACGTAATTTGTAGATAGTTCGACTGACTAGCCAGACAATGGCACGGATCGTGGCATTGGGAAGCAGTTTAAAAATATAAATGCCAACAGGAATTGTGAGCAGACCCAACACCATAAATATCTGGCTGGCTGACATATCCAGGGATTCTTGCATCACAAAAAATACACCCGAGGCGATGAGAATGAAAAAGAATGCCAGAAAGTTAGCAGCTGCCAGAATACTGCCACGTGTCTCGACATCACTACGGTGTTGAAGAAATGTTTCAAGTGGGATATCGAACAGGCCGGAACTGACGCCGAGCAGGAAAAGCCAGAGTAACGACAACAAATAATAGATTTGTGAGCTGGATTCCGTACCGGGGACGACGCTGTTGCCTGTGAAGAACAGTAACAGCGACGTGACAACAATACCGGCTGCTCCGATCGGCACGATTCCCAGCTCAATTCGTCCAGCGGACCAGATTCCCGCAAGAATACTTCCTGCTGCGACTCCCAAAACCAGGATTCCCAGTAACGGACCAATATCTTTTTGTGTGAGTCCTAATTCGTGGATTCCATAGGTGTCCACATTCATTTGTGCCATCGATGCCAGCATCCAGAAGAAAGCGACACCGAATGCTGTTCTGAGCAGAGGTGTGCTACTGGAGAGTAACTGCCATTGGTGCCAGGTCTCTTTAACAGGATTCAACGGAAATGATCGTTGAGGCGCTGCTGGACTTAACGATCGAATCTTCAGACTGACAAACATTCCGATTACTGCAACGCCAACCAGTGTCATTGCAGCGATGCTGATTTCCGAGAATGATCCTGGAGAATTGAGGTCAGGTTGCGTGATATGGAATAAATAGTTACCAGCGATAAACCCC
Organism: uncultured Planctomycetaceae bacterium; assembly: GCA_942492165.1. GTDB lineage: Bacteria > Planctomycetota > Planctomycetia > Planctomycetales > Planctomycetaceae > Gimesia. The sequence continues at coordinate 146,612 of CALOEF010000072.1, read as the reverse complement.
AGCGCGGAAGAGACCACTGTGATCAGTCCCATTAATCCATTGCCTTTGGCAAGGCGATTATCTCGTAACATTTCCGGGATACTGCCAAACTTTGCAGGGCCGAACAGGGCACTCTGACAACCCATTAAGGCTACGATAAAGAAGAGCAGGTGTAAGTTTCCGATCTGGATTGCCCAGATTCCCAAAATCATAATGATGATTTCAGCAACTTTACAGGCCACAATGACGGTGCGTTTACTGAAACGGTCGGCCAGGTACCCGGCAACACTGGCGAGCAGGAGATAAGGTAATGTAAAACAGGCCAGTCCCAGTGAAAGCGCTTGCGCATCTCCGATCATGGGCTTTGCTATAGGAATGATGAACCAGCGGAACATATTGTCGTTCATCGCGCCCAGGAATTGAGTTGCCAACAATGCTAGAAACGAGATTGAATTTAATGTTCCTTTTCGTCCATTCGAATTCTGAGTCTCTGTTTCTTCAGCGGTGATGGGATTCATGTTTTAGCGAGATCCAGATATCAATGTGCGGCTACGAGAGAGTCCCTGATCTGATCAGGCTTTTCATAGTCAGCCGTGTTAAGAAAAATTGTGCAACAGTCAAGCAATCAAATCGCTTCCTTCAATGAAGGCGAAGATTTTTTGAAATCATCACGCTTTAAAAGTGACGATCAAAATCAACGGCAATACTATGCCAAAAAGTATTTCGCTGTAAAGACTTAGATTTTGTCTGGATATGAGATTCTGGGAGAGGAAACGCCTGGGTGTTCGTTTGTGATGTAATTGTGGCATGTATTATGGGATAAAGGTGTAATTCCCTGAGTTTTTTTCTGTGAGTTCTCTGATGAGTTTCTCACCTTCCCGATTTCCCAGACAGACTCCGTTGACGATAATCTTCTGGTTTCGGTGCGTTTTTTCGGCAACTTGATTGAATGCTTTTACCACAGAGGGACTAAAATTCCCATCAGTCAGAAAATAGATTGTGTCTGGCTGGAGTCGGAGCGCCAGGATTAATGCTTCAAGTGGTTCTGTTGTTCCCACGCCGGGGATCCTGGCAACCCAGGAAAGGAATTTTTGCTTTGATTTACGAGTTGCCGACTGGAGTTGTCTGGCGGGCATCGGCTTCGCGATATCACTAAAGAAAATGACAAAGAATTTTTGATCTTCATTCATAGAGAGGATCGAATTGGCAAGCTCGAGTTTGACGCGACCCAGTCGGGTTTTTCCCACACTTTCATGGGGGAAATTCATACTCTTTGAAGAATCGACAACATAGACAATCTTTTTACTTTTGGGATTGAGGCCAAAGAAATCACCACCTCCCAGACTATTACCGGCACCCGAGTGGGAATTGCCAAAGCCGGAAGAGGTTAAGATTGCACCGACGACATCTGCTGCATTCTTTGTTGTGAGAGTCTCTTCATACTGCGTAATTTGCGGCAGAGCCCCTTCGGAGACCGAGGTGAACGATTGAGGATCAGGTGCAGAGTTAAGATCCAGAACCGGCGGTAAGATTGAGGTTACAGCACCTCCGGATGAGGCATTTTTTTTATCTGACATGACGTTCAGATTCAGGCTGACTGGTTCTGGTTTTTTAGCGGAAGGGCTCCAACGTGTTTCAATTGTTGTATCAGGCAATAAGGGCAGGGTTGTCACCTGATGTTTGATTATCATTGATAATCCGAGAATGACGAGTAGATGAAACAACGTGGAAACGCCAACTCCTTTATTCCAGTGTGACTGTGAGCCAGAATGAACATGGTATGAGAACATGAATCTCTCTTGTGAAAAAACGAAAGCAAACCTCTCAATGCAGAGCATCCCGGTCGCTGCCCCACTCGATTCTAACCTTTATTTTCATCAAACGACAGAAAGAAATTGAGTGCGATCCCACTTCATCGCATACTTTCTCAGCGAAATCCGGAAATTGTTACCCTCCCTTATCAATTATCAGACAAAAAACGACTAGAGACAAATGCTTATTACGTATAATATTAAGTGATATCAGCGTTTTCTGTATCCTGATTCGACCGTTTGAAAATTTTGGATTTATTGAAAGGCTTCGATATTCAGTCAAATGGGTGATTTTACGACCATTAATCAGGATGTTGATACAAATTTGACAGATCTGTCTCAAAACAGTTCCTCACTTGAGGGGCATCAATCAGAGTACCGTGAACAGAGCATAGTTATGGATAAGCCGATTCTCTTTTTTGATGGTATCTGCGGAATGTGTAACAGAAGCGTCAATTTTGCTCTCGCACGAGACAAGAATTCGTTGTTGTATTTTTCTCCGTTACAGGGAGAGACAGCAAAGCAGTATCTTTCAGAAGCTGATATCACCCGGATTGATACCGTGATTTTTCGTCCGGCTGACGGAAAACCTCTTTACCGTCGATCAGCGGCTGTTATCAGACTGTTGTGGATACTGGGATTTCCCTGGAATGTCTGCGGATGGTTATTGTGGCTGATCCCTTTGCCACTAAGAAACGTGGGGTATCGCCTGGTTGCGAAAGCACGGTATCGTTTTTTCGGCAAACATGAAACCTGCCGGATGCCGACACCCGAAGAGCGAAGTCGATTTTTACCTTGAAACAAATCATTACTGAGATTGATGAAACGAGAAGCAATGCGATTGAAGCCTTACACAATGTCTGCTAGTGCTGTTGGTTTGTTCTGTTGATCCTGGGAACGGGTGCCGTTGGGTCAAAGGCACAGGCCCCCGCGACGGAGTAACCAAATTTCATTGTATTCATCGCCGATGATATGGCGTGGGACGATTGTGGTACCTACGGTCATGAGAAAATCCAGACGCCTCATCTGGATCAGCTGGCGGCAGACGGTATGAAATTTACGGAAGCATTTCTTGACCTGCAGTTCCTGCAGTCCGAGTCGTTCGAGTATTATCACCGGGCGTTATCCACACAGCACCGGCGCACATCAACTGCATCTGCCACTACCTGCCAGCCAGGTGACCTTTGTAGAAAAACTGAAAGATTCCGGCTATTACACGGCGGCTGCCGGGAAGTGGCATCTGGGCACGCCGACCGAAAGCAAGTTTGATCAGCGTGACGACCAAACTCAACCAGTGGGTCAACACACTTAAGCAGCGTCCCAAAGGACAAACCGTTCTGCATGTGGTTTGCGACGACCGATCCGCATCGCCCTTATCAACGCAATATTATTCCACGACCGCATATGAATGAAGATGTGATTGTGCCCCCTTATCTGCCTGACACACCTGAAGTCCGCAGTGATCTGGCTTTGTACTACGATGAAATCACGCGGCTGGATAGCGTGATGGGGCGAGTGCGTCAGGAACTGAAAGAGCAGGGAGTCGCCGATAATACGATGATTGTATTTCTCAGTGACAACGGAAGACCTTTTCCACGCTGTAAGACGACGGTTTATGACAGCGGAGTGAAAACTCCTTGGATTGTCGCCTGGCCGGCAAAGGTGAAAGCGGGTACGGTCTGCAAGTCACTGATCAGCTCGGTCGATCTGGCTCCGACACTGTTGGAACTGGCGGGGCTGGAAGTCGGTGAAACATTCCAGGGGAAGAGCTTCAAACCATTACTAGAGAATCCCAACGCGACGATTCGCACGCATATTTTTGCCGAACACAACTGGCACGATTTTGAAGATTTCGGACGTGCCGTTCGCTCACGTTGCTATAAGTATATTCGGAACTACTATCCCGATATTCCTGGTACTCCTCCAGCAGACGCGGTGCGGAGTCAGCAGATCATACACGAAGATGCGCGAACTGCGCGTAAGAACGTGAAGCTGACTGAAGATCAGAAGCAATGTTTTTTGATCCCCCGACCGGAAGTCGAACTATACGATCTGGAGAAGGACCCGCATGAACTGAATAACCTGGCCGGAAAGCCGGAGTATCAAAAGGTGGAGCAGGAACTGCGGGCCGAGCTCGATCAATGGCAGGAAGCGACTTACGATCGTCTGCCACGCAATCGACGGCCGGATGAGTTTCACCGGGAAACCGGCGAACAACTGCCGGCGTTCCGCAAAAAATAAAGTGCGTTTGATCTCAAATATTCCTGAAACAGAATGCGATGTTGAGGGGTAATACCACTCACAGAGTCCCCTGTTCCCATACTGGAATCGTCCGATGAAGGCAGCAGTCAGCAGTTCGTCAGTCACTTCCGAGGATGAGTTGTCCCGTCCCTCACTTCGACAGCGGGTCGGGGTGGCGCTGATGTGCCTGATGGCATTCCTGCTGCTCTATTTTCTGATGGCCGGTCCGCTGGTCTGGCTGGAAGGGAAGATGAAATTTCGCCCCTTCTCACGCACCGTTAAAACCTTGTCTATGCACCGCTGGTTCTGATTTCGAAATCAGACTGTGAAACCAGCTTCAGCTATGATGGTGAAATCTTACATGTCGGATTATTAAATAGTGATTTAGGGTTGATTGATGAGCGTTCGCGAAACGCCTGCTGAGAACAAGCCTGCTGAAAACACTGATTCCGCTGTACCGCCTGAAACAATCCAACACGGAAATTGAGATGGAAATGGGGTCTCGCTATTTTTCTGCTGGGTACGGTATTCTATTTTGGTCATCCAGTGGTTTCGCCTGGCTCCGGATCGAACTTATCAAGTGTTTGCAGTCTATTCCGGAATTCGAAATATCTTAATTGGATTGCTGATCTGGTTATTATTCATCTCTGGTATTTCATGGAAAGCACGTTTCAAAGGCCTGTTTGGAGCGGTAGCGGTCTTTGCATTATTCTTTTTTCTGGTACGAGTTGAAAGTTTTGATGGAGACATGGTTCCTCATTTTCAATTTCGTTTTTCTCCGACAATAGAACAACGGGCAGAGAAATATTTTCAAGACGCGCGATCGAGCTCAGCAGAAACAGAGTCTCTAACAGAATCCGTCTTGGAAGTCTCATCAGAAGACTGGCCCGCATTTCGCGGGGCAGAGCGTGATGGTGTTGTTCGGGATCAAAAAATCAGAACCAACTGGGATGAAAAGCCTCCCCGATTACTTTGGAAGCATCCAGTTGGAGCCGGCTGGGGATCATTTTCGATTGTTGGTGACTATGCTTATACTCAGGAGCAGCGTGGTCTGGAGGAAACTCTGGTCTGTTATGATGTGTTGACTGGAAATCAGATATGGTCTTATCACGATGCTGCTCGTTTTACTGAGATTCTGGGAGGACCTGGTCCGCGTGCGACTCCCACGTTTCATGCCGGTCTGGTTTATTCAATGGGTGCCACTGGAATTCTTAATTGTCTGAATGCTGTTACCGGCGCGCTTGTCTGGTCAAGGAATATTCTGGAAGAAGGCGACTTAAAGAACCTGCAATGGGCGATGTCCGGATCACCATTGATCTGGGAAGATTTTGTGATTGTTAATCTGGGTCATCCGCAAGATACATCTGAGTTGTCCTGTCAGTCTGTGATTGCATTTGATCGACTGACTGGTAAAGAAGTCTGGTCCAGTGGTACTCGAAAATCGAGTTACAGCTCTCCACAGATTTCTGTATTGAACGGGCGACCGGAGTTACTGATTTTTCATTCCAAAGGCGTGGAAAGTTTTTCTCCCAATGAGGGAAAGTCACTTTGGTTTTTTCCCTGGACGAATCATGCCGGAGTTAATGCGGCTCAGCCAATTGAGGTTGGTACATCGTCTGTTTTTATCGGGGCCGGTTATGGGAGCGGATCAGCGCGGATTACGATCAATCATTCCGATACTGGGACGAATCCAAAAGTGGTGACGGATTGGCAAAGTAAGAAACTCAAACTTAAATTTAATTCGGCTGTTAAATCAGATGGCTTTGTATATGGACTCGATGAAGGGATTCTTACCTGTCTGGATTTGGAGACTGGTAACAGAGCCTGGAAAAAAGGCCGTTATGGGTATGGACAGCTGATTCTCGTAGATGGGTATTTACTGATCCAGGCAGAGGATGGGCGAGTCGAGCTGATCAAAGCAGATCCCAATGCGTATTCGCAAATTGCCTCATTTCAGGCGATTGCAGGTAAAACCTGGAATCATCCGGCATTGGCGCGTGGTAAACTCTTCGTTCGAAACAGTGAAGAAGCTGCCTGCTATGATGTTTCACCCCTCTCCGATTAATTGGTTCCCAATCGGAACAGGCTTCCAACAGTAATTTTGTTTGCATTGTCAGCTTTAACAAGAAATCATTGTTATCAGTATGGTCGCGAAATCAGCATCTGAGTTTCAATAGAGTAGTGTAATCAGCGATAAGTTGATTCTTTCTCCCGCTAACGGCGGACCGCTTCCTGTTCAGAGAGCTGTTTCAGTTTTTTCATTTGAGATTTCAAAATACGTTTAGTCAACCAGCAAAAAAGAAATCCCATGACACGATGGAACAGTGATCCGAAAACCATCTCACATTTATAGTCTAATAGTGTCTTTCGGGCGTTTTCAGTTAATTCATATTCAACATTGATTTGAAATGCGGCGCTACTCAATTCAACGGTCAAATGTGTGGGTTTAACATATTTCGTTACCGTCCCGGTGTATTGCTGTGTATGGCCGCCCTCTCTAATGGAATGGATGAATTTTGTTCCCACAGGGTTCTCTGTCTCTTTACCATTGGGATATTCGATTGACTCCAGTCCTTCCATCCAGAGTTTCATTTTTTCATCATCGTCAAGAAAGCTGAATACGATCTCGACCGGAGCGAGGATTTCCTGATGATACGAAATTTCCATCGCGTCTCATTCCTTTTATATGTTGCTGAAACTTCATATTAACTTGAATGAAGTGATTATTTTAAAAGCGGTAAGAAGAATTTAATCATCGCTTTGAGGAATCTGATTATAGCTGCGGTATGTTTCCCCTGAACTGGGTATATTGTAACGTTATTTAAACATGAGAGCCAATCAATAGGGACTCTATCGAGTACAGGTTTGTGAGATATGATTTACGAAGGAATTTGGGTTTATTTGAATTTGCTTTCGCAAAGTCCAGAGAGTACAAGGACAAATGAAGCGCCTGTTCTGTTTCTCTCCAGAATGAAATACTACCAATCCAGATAGTTAATTGTTGCAAAGCAAGTTTCAGCTGAGTACGATGCAGCAAATCAGTGAGTGATTATCGCTTTGGTACTTAGAATAAGTTCCAGTGTTGTTTGCATCCTCAAAATTTGATGCAAAATCTGCTCACAAAAAAGCATCATACCAATTTAAAGATCAATCTTTTTCTTGATGGCCTGAATGCTAACGGACGTATTTTATACGCGTTTTGATCCAGTATGTCAGAGCTGTAATTGTCAATGATCAGGAACAGCAGTTTCTTTATCGTTCTAAACAGGGCATTGTATGAAGAAAATATTTTTGATCCTGTATCTGTGTTTCAGAAACAGGGACCGCATTATTGTTTTTGATGCTCCTGAAGCAAAAACTGACAAGTGTGATTATTTTGTGTGAAATTGATGCGAGGTAACAGCAGCAGCTTTACCGAATGAGAAAGCTGAATTTTCGCTGTCCTTCATTGTAAAATTTCATCGATGGGGTCGTTGGGATGTTCTTACTGGTAATGTCATGTAGTCTCATTATGACGTATTTTGGGATGATGTATTGTTATTGGGGACTTGGTTGTATCAATTTATACAAGGCCAGTCGTGATCAAAAAGATAATTCTGAATACAGTCCGTTCGCTGCGGTCATTTTACCCTTGAGAGGAAACGATCCCTATCTGTTGAATTGCCTTGATGGGCTGTTAAATCAAGAGTATGCAAAATACGAGGTGAAAATAATCGTGGATCATTCAGATGATCCGGTATTACAAGACGTCGACAATTATTTGAAAACACATAGCCATCCGCACTGCAAAGTGAGTGTTCTGGAAAGTCGAACAGGAAGCTGTGGCTTGAAGAATGCTACTCTGATTCAGGGTTTAAAAAATCTGGACGATGAAATCGAAGTTGTTGCGTGGTTAGATGCGGATGTCGTACCTCACTCCACATGGTTAAGTGAATTGGTAAGACCGCTCAAAAATAACAGAGTAGGAGTTACATCGGGTGTCAGATGGTATGCACCCCGTCATACCAATGCAGGTACATTGGTCCGCTATGTATGGAATGCGGCTGCTGTGCTGCAAATGTTGGCTATGGATATAGCGTGGGGCGGGTCAGTAGCCATGAGTAAGCAGGTCTTTCAAAATCCCGCATTGCATGAATCCTGGTCTAAGATGATGTGGGAAGATACTTATTTGAAAGGATTCGTTGCAAAAATGAATTTGAAGTTAGTATTTGTCCCTGAAGCTACGATGGTTAACGAAGAATCAACAACTTTAAAATCATGTTTTCATTTTATTACGCGTCAGTTAATGAATGTACGTTACTATCATTCGAGCTGGCTTTTTATAGCTGGATTAGGTTTTTTTTCCACGATAGCACAGTTCACTCTCATGATTCTAATTTGTATATTTCTGATACAGGGAAATTGGATCTGGTTGGGGATTTCGTCAGCTGCCATCACTTTTGCAAGCGTGTCATTTGTGATGGTGGTTTGCCGACTTGATTCACTGATACGCCAGCAAGTTCGCAAGCGAAAAACAGAGTTGCAAAGTCTCTCTTTTTTCAATTTGGGAGTGGTCTGGTTAACTCTTTTTGTATATTGTGCAGCCTTATTTGCTGCTACAAAAACACGAAGAATTATGTGGCGTGGTGTAGTGTATAATGCTGTTTCACCATTTAAAATCCAAATCGTACATTATAAACCTTATCAGATTCCAGAAACAGTGAGTACAGAAACAGACAAGGAGAAATCCTCACTCGTATAAATCCAGTAGAGAATTGTCTGGCCCGTATTTGGCTCAAGGCGGATTCGTTAATCAGTCAAATTGATTCTGAGACTGAATATTCAATGATTTGAGTTAAGAGATTCTTGTTTTCATTCAATCCTGATCTGCCTCAAGTAAGCTGGCTAATTCTTTCACCCAATAAGATTCTCCACGGGACATGTATCTGGCCATGATGCTATGGATCAGCCCAAAACGTCCGCGGCCTTTCGCAAGTAATGCACCGCCGATTTTTGTTGTCAACGGGATCTTCTGTTTGTGCGAAAGATTCTGAGTATTTTTGAGTATGATCGGGTCCCAGAACAGTCGACTCTGAACAGGTTGTAATCCGAGATCTGTATATAATTCACAGGACCCACTCAATTTCTGATTTGATTTCAGGTGAGTAGAATAATACGGCTGAACAAGGAAGAAAGGCGAGTGAGTGATCAGGAATCCATCTTTCTTTAACCATTTTGTGAAGTTGTGCAGGATTTTCGATGGTTCGGGAACATGTTCAAGAACGTCAAGACAAATCACCATATCAAATGAGCCTGATTCAATTTCATTTTCTGATTTGATCATATTAATTTGCACATCATTATTCGAAAAAACTTGTTTTGCATAGGAGAAACATTCTTCTGACACCTCGAAATAAGTAATGTGATGGTTTGCTTTTGACCAATAAAGACTGTCGAAGCCAAGCCCATCGCCAAATGATAAAATTTTCAGTGGGTGCGGAAAAATTGCAGTCAGGTATTCGCAAATCCACTCTCTCATATTTTGTTTGAGTGGTCTTCGATTCCAGACTGAAGTTTCATACAGAAAAGCGTTTGTTTTCGAGTAAAAGTTTGACAAACCTTCACTCCATACATGCGGCGTTAACTGATGCGCCAGCAGATCTTCTCGAACGTTCCAGCCCAGGCATTTTTCTTCCTGGAGCAGTTTACGAGTCACTTTATTTTTCGGTTCACCCGAAATTTCTGAAATCAGATTGATGAGTGACGTATTATTATCCAGAGGCCAGGGTATGTTTTTGTTTTTTGTCATAAGACTTTTTATGACCAGTCACATTGTGATCAACCATACCTGTCTGACAATAAAGAATGATTTTCAGATAAGGGTCACCAGTGGAAAGTGATTTGAATTGATGCGTACAGAGGGTAAACCTCATACATTTAACAGATTTCAAAGCATTTCACTACAATAAATTCTTCAGAAAAGTAGATATTAAAAAAGCAGGGCGAAAATCGCCCTGCTAAAGTGGAATTAGAGAAAACCTTATTTCTTTTTAGCGGGTTTCTTTTCTGCTTTCTTTGGTGCCGGTTTTTTAGGTGCCGGTTTTTTAGGAGCTGGTTTCTTTACAGCTGGTTTTTTGGGTGCTGGTTTTTTGGGTGCCGGTTTTTTTGCTGCTGGTTTTTTTACAGCCGGTTTCTTCGGAGCCGGTTTCGGAATTACTGGTTTTTTCGCTTCTTTTGGTTTTGGTTCTTCTGGTAACCCGATGACTTTTAAACCTTTGATTTGTTTTTCTAAAGCCAATCCCGCAGGTCGAGTCACTTTTGTCTGCCATACATAGAGGCGTTTTAATTTTTTCAATTGACTTAAATGTGGCAATCCTGCATCAGTAATCTGTGTCTCATAAAGATTCAGGTATTCAAGGTTAGGTAGCTCTGTTAAATGTTTTAGCCCTTCATCATTCACTTTTGTTTTTTCCAGATGAAGGTGTGTTAGACTTTTCAGAGTTTTTAGTTGTGCCAGACCCGCAGAAGTGACATCAGTTCCGCGCAGGTTTAGTGTGGAGACTTTATTGAGTCCGGCAAGAACTTTCAGCTTGTCGTCTGTTATTTTCTGATCAGACAGATGAAATGCGATTTCAAGACGATCATCGTTCTGTGCTAACTCCAGTACAGAGCCACCGGCGGCCCGGATTTTGGATTTGGCCTGTTCAACGGCAGGGTCTTTTTTTTTGTCGGCAGCACAGACAAAAGACATGCTTGAGAGCAAAATTGCTGTGAACGCTACTACGGGAAAATGTTTCATTTTACCTATCCTTACTTTCTCTTTCGTTCTTTGGTGTTGATGTCAAGATTGAAAGTACATCACATATTACTTGGATTATCTCAATTTTATCTCATTAGAGTCATACACTAAATCAAGATAGAGATTGAAGATAGCTCAAGAATCAAAATTTCATTATTGATAAATCTATTCTATCAGGCTGTGACCCGGTTCGAAAAGAGTCAACTCACAAAATGTCACGTTCCGAAACGAAAATTAAGGGGGGCTAAGTAATTTAGGTTTTCTGTGATCCCGCATAAATGGTCTCGATTCAAATCAGAAAATACATTAACCTGCCCCCGCTACGGATTCTGTCATTTGATTTGCAAAGTCTGAATTGGAAACAAGTAATGTCATCGGCTTCTACTTCGTATCCCAGAGATACCATTATTCATGGTCTGGGACGCGGAGTCATCAATACAATTTGTTTAATGGGCGACCTCTTTCTATTCGGCTGGGAAATGCTGGGTTGGATGGTAACCCGATTACCTCCTCGCAGCAATTTTTGGTTGTGTACATACCATATTGGCATTCAAAGTATCCCCGTGATTCTAATCACAGGGGGATTTATCGGTATGGTTTTAGCCGTTCAATCATTTGATCAATTCAAAATGATGCATCTGGAAAATCAAATCGGCGCAGTAATTTCCATATCTCTTGTTGAAGAACTGGGGCCTGTACTGGCAGCAATCATGTTGGCAGGGCGCGTGGGGACATCGATGTCAGCTGAGTTAGGTACGATGCGTGTCACCGAACAGATTGATGCACTGCGTGCCTTAGGTGCAGATCCGATACACTATCTGGTTGTGCCGCGCTTCCTGGCCTGTTGTTTGTTAATACCACTTCTCACAATCATTGCCGATGCTGTGGGTATTCTGGGTGGCTGGTTCTTTAGTACACAGGTTTTGGGAGTCGAATCTTTTTACTATTGGTTTTATGCGAAAGACTTTGTGTTTGCCTACGATGTTCTGGGAGGTATCTTCAAGAGTTTCTTTTTTGGAGCCGCAATTTCCTTGATTTCATGTCACCGGGGATTTCATTGTGGAGCGGGAGCTGAAGGAGTGGGTAAAGCAGCTACGGAAGCATTTGTGTATTCATTCATTGTCATCATGGTTTTGGATTTTATGCTTGGCGTTTCCATTGTTAACTTCTATCACTTCATGCAGGTCGTTTATCCCGGAGTGGTTCGATAAATATAAAAGAACAGAGGAATCAAAAGAAAAGCACCGCGATGAATACACGGAAGATGAATGAGAATTATGTGATTGAATTGCGAAATATTTCGCGTCAATTCGGGACCCAGAAAGTTCTACGTGATGTATCTTTTGGGGTTCGCCAGGGTGAAACTCTGGTGGTGATCGGAGAAAGCGGGTGTGGAAAGAGCGTCATGATGAAGTTAATCATGAATCTGTTACAACCTTCAGAGGGAGACGTTCTGTGGAATCGCCGTTCAATTTCAGATCGAAGTGCCCGTGAATTACACCGTGACCGACTCAGGATTGGGTATCTTTTTCAAGGGGCGGCATTATTTGACAGTTTGTCTGTTTATGAAAATATCGCTTTTGGTCTAAAGCAGAATACGAAAATAAAAAAAGCGGAAGTGGATCAAATCGTAGTGGAGCGTTTGCGTGAAGTCGGGCTGGCAGAATCAATCAGTAAAAAGAAGCCGGCAGAACTTTCCGGGGGTATGAAAAAAGGGTTGGATTAGCGCGTGCTTTAGCAATGACTCCTGAAGTCATGTTGTATGACGAACCAACTACGGGCCTTGATCCCGTGATGACAGATGTGATTAACGAACTGATTCTGCAGACCCGTGCCAGCCGCCCTGTGACCAGTATTGTTGTGACACATGATATGAGCACAGTTAAAAAAGTAGCGGATCGAATTATCATGTTGTATCCATTGTCCCGGTTGAAACCGGAAGAGAAACAGATTGTTTTTGAAGGAACAGCCGAAGAAGCGTTTCAATGTTCTCAACCGCGGGTTCATCAGTTTGTGCATGGTGAAGCGGGAGATCGAATTCGCGAACTGGCAGAAGCGAGTTGAATGGCTCTTGACTCAAGCTGGATTTTATTACTCATTTTATAATGTATCAGACTTTTTTGACCTCAGGGACGGGGTCGATTTTGAGGGATTTATGACGGATCGCCAAATACAATTTCGAGTCGGACTTTTCGTGATTTCTGCATTAATCACGGGTGCTGCAATGGTATTTCATTTCGGTAAACTGGAAACATTGTGGAAGAAAAAGTATTCGATCGCCATGCGATTTGATTCCATTTCCGGGGTGCATCGGGGAACTCCTGTTGTCAGGCATGGTATCCGAATTGGAGAAGTAACAAAAATCGTAACCAGTGAGAAGCAGCCTGGGGTCATGTTGAAAGTCTCCATTCTCGAAACGCAGCGTCTGCGCAAGGATGCCAGTTCTCAAATTGTCAGCTCGATTATGGGGGATTCCAAAATTGTGATTTCCCCTGGAGTCAGCCCCGAATTTCTCAAACCCGGTGATCGATTAACAGGTCAACCAGCCAGTGATCCGATGGAGATCGTCTATCGGATGGAACAGCAGGTTTCTAAAACTCTGGAAGCATTCAATTCCACAAGCCAGGAGTGGGAGAAGCTGGCTGGAAATATGAACCGTTTAATGGAGACCAAAGAAGGGCAACTTGATGTTGTGATTGAGCGTGCAGCGGTTTCGTTGACCGATTTTTCGCAGGCAATGCGAAAAATGAATCTGATGATGGGTAACGTGAATAATTTAATCGCAGACCCTCAACAGCTGGCAAACCTGAAAAGAACGATGGCAGCCATGCCGGCCATGATAGAAAGCACGCATCGAACAATCGCATCTGTGGAAGTCGCAGTACGAAAAGCGGGCGAAAATCTGGATAACCTGTCACAAGTCACTGATCCGTTAGCCAAGCACAGTCAATCCATGATTATCAAACTGGATCGAAGTTTAACCCGACTTGATTCCATCATGGCAGAAATGAATACATTTACACGTGCATTAAATCAAGGAGATGGTTCCTTGAAAAAATTCCTTTCTGATCCCGAGCTGTATCGCAATATGAATCGATCGGCGAGTTCCATGACTGTGCTACTGAATAATCTGGAACCGATTGCCCGTGATATTCGTATCTTTAGTGACAAAATTGCACGACATCCGGAACTTCTGGGAGTCGGGGGGGCTATGAAGGGGAGTTCGGGGCTCAAAGATCCGTCTGAACAACCTTCCCGGGTCAAACAGTCCGGCTTTTCATTTCCTTCGAAGTCGCGGTGACAGGGAGAACGGATATTTCCTCTCTTGTTCATATAGAGGGTTAAAAAGTGTCTTTAAAGCGATATTAACTGTTTGTTAATCAAAAATTAATATTTCTCTGTAATATTCAGGAAAAGATTCCGTTGTTGATCAGTTTCAACGATGAAAAACAAATCGACTTTTCTTGATTATGGAAAACAGAGAAAACCGTGCCTACAACATCTTCGCGGCGTCAATTCTTAAAATCAGCGATTACGGCACCTGCAGCGGGAGCCATATTTTCCCGTTTTATTCAACATGCTGCCGCCAACGGTATTCAAAAAAGTAATTCTGAGCTGATACCAGTGCAAGATGAAACAACGGGGCTTCCCCTGTTACGATTACGGGAAGGCTTTCGGTATCAGTCTTTTGGATGGGTTGGCGATCAAATGTCGGATGGTGTCATCACTCCGGAAGGACATGACGGGATGGCGGTCATATCTCAGAATGCGGATATTCTCACGCTCTGCCGGAATCATGAAATTCGTGGTTCAAAAAGTTTTGGCCCGGAGGCACTCACCTTTGACCGCAATGCCGGGGGAGGTTGTGCGAATCTTCACTTCGATCTCAATTCAGGAAAATGGCTGAAAAGCTGGACGAGTCTGGCTGGAACAGTGCAAAATTGTGCTGGAGGCCCGACTCCCTGGGGTACATGGTTATCGTGTGAAGAGACCGTGATCGGTCCTGACGAAAGCTTTAGAGAGATACATTACTCACACGAGAAACATCATGGTTGGGTTTTTGAAGTTCCGCCAGAAGGAAGGGCAACGCTGGAGCCTTTAAAAGCGTTGGGACGATTCGTACACGAAGCCCTGGCCATTGATCCTCGTGACGGACTGATCTATGAGACCGAAGATCGAAATACAGCCGGCTTCTATCGGTTCCTGCCGAATGAGCGCGAAGTTCTCAGCAAAGGAGGCGAGCTCCAAATGCTGAAAGTAAAAGGTCAAGACGATCTGCGAACTGGGGCAAAGCTGGGAGTGCCATATGAAGCAGATTGGGTTGTGATCGAAGATCCTTTGCGGCGTCATTCCCCGGGAACAGACGATGGACTAGGTGTCTATTTTCAGGGTAAGCAAAAAGGAGCGACGACTTTTGGTCGCCTGGAAGGTTGTTGGTATGGCGACGGTGTTGTTTATTTCAACTGTACTAATGGAGGTGAAGCCGGAATGGGACAGGTCTGGTCTTTTTCTCCAAAAGACCAGACACTGCAACTCATGTTTCAATCAACGGGACATGACATTTTAGATAGCCCGGATAATTTAACGGTGAGTCCGCGTGGAGGATTGGTTCTTTGTGAAGATGCAGACGAAAAACCTCTCAGGTTACATGCTCTGACCCGTGCAGGCTTTCTTAAAACAATCGCCGTTAATAATATACAACTGAAAAAAGGACAACACCGTCATCTGGAAGGTGATTATCGTGGTGGTGAATGGGCGGGAGCCTGTTTCAGTCCTGATGGAAAATGGTTGTTTGTGAACATTCAGGATCCAGGAGTGACCTTTGCTATTACAGGTCCCTGGAATGAATTAGGGATATAACAGAAAGCGATCGATCGCTCATTATAGATTGTCAAACTCAATTGGCGTGAGCAGGACTGAGATCATGAACCCATTGAACCCTGATTGGATCAATGGGTGTTTTTATACAATTCTGAGCATAAAATCGGTAAAATGAATGATAATGGATCAAATTCATGATCATCAGCCGTTGCTTTCTTTTTTTTTCAACGACAGGCTTTAAAGCAGTTCGTGCGAACTGTAAACTGAGGCCAGAATTCAAAGTGATCTGTTTTTTGGCCTCATGCTAAAATACTTTGAATGAAAATTCCTGCAGGTTGATCATAGTTCTGAACAATGTCTCTTAAAAACTATATCAAAAATGATTTAGAAATTCGTTTACGAAGCGGTCAGGAATTGCCTGCTCAATTAACGTTAGAGTCATTATCCGAGCATTATCAAGTCAGTTTTTCTCCAGTTCGAATTGCATTGGCAGAACTGGTTGAAGAGGGCTTATTGCAAAAAGGGTCTAATCGTAGACTGCTGTTAAACACGGAACAGATCAAACCGCTCAAGTCAGGAAAAAAAACTGCATTACCTGAGCCTCCTGCAGACATGTTTGAAGTGATCACCAGTGATTTCGTAAAACTGAGCTTAAAGGGAGATCCAGTCGATATACGGGAAGAAGTGACGGCTCGCAAATATGAGATCAGCCGATCGTCACTTCGGATCATCTTAAATCGACTGGCAGGCACAGGAATTCTAGATCATATTCCTCGTCGTGGCTGGAGGCTCAGACCGTTTCGACAGGAAGATATGCAGGCGTTTCTTGAGGTACGCGAGCTACTTGAGTTAAAAGCGCTGGAACTGGCAAAATCGTATCTGGTTCAAAAAGATTTACAGAAAATTCTGGATGGAAACGTCATTCCAAAATCTGACTCTGAGAGTGTCTTGATCGATAATTCACTGCATGAATACATCATTGACAAAGCAGGAAACTATTACATCAAGGATTTCTTCCAAAGACAAGGGCGCTATTATGACATCCTGTTTGACTGGGAAGACCAGGATCGAAAAACGGCACTCGAAACAGTACGCCAGCATCAATCGATATTAAAAGCACTGATTAAGAAAGATTGGCGCTCGGCCCGCAAAGCCCTTTCATATCACATTCGTGATAATCATCCGATCTTGAGTAAGATTGTGAAGACAAAATAGTTGGCGATGCCAGAGTCTTCTTCTATTACTTTTCGACTACTTTTTGTATTTACAAAGTTGACCAAAGTGGAAAAACGGTATGAGTCAAGATGGCGCTGCGCAAGTTCGACAGAAGGTAGACGAACTCTATCGAATCGAGTCACGTCGTGTTTTCGCTACACTTGTTCGGTTGTTGGGAGACTTCGATCTTGCTGAAGAAGCGATGCATGAAGCGTTTACTGCCGCCGTAGAACAATGGCAACACGATGGTATTCCCCAGAATCCACGCGCATGGCTCGTTTCTACGGGGCGCTTCAAAGCTATTGATTCGGTCCGCCGCCGTAGCCGATTCGACGCCTCGCTGGAAGAACTCGCCAGACGGTTCGATCAGATCGCAAGCAGTAAAGCCGAAACAGAAACCAAAGATGTTGAAGACGACAGATTGCGACTGATCTTTACATGTTGTCACCCGGCACTCTCACCAGAACTGCAGGTGGCTCTTACATTGCGCGAAGTGTGTGGATTGAAGACTGAAGAAATCGCGAGCGCATTTCTGATTACTCCCCCCACGCTGGCGCAGCGAATCGTTCGCGCCAAGGCAAAGATTCGGGATGCGGGAATTCCTTACGAAGTTCCGTCTCTAGCTGAACTTCCGATTCGTTTGAATGCAGTACTTTCTGTGATTTATCTTGTCTTCAACGAAGGATACTCTGCTTCCTCAGGGGAGTCACTCACAAGACTCGATCTTTCCGAGGAAGCAATTCGCCTGGGACGACTTTTGCTGGAATTGTTACCCGATTCAGAGGTGATCGGGCTGCTTGCTCTCATGTTATTACAGGAGTCGCGACGTGATGCACGTGCGACTTCAGACGGTTATCTGATCTTGCTTGAAGACCAGGACCGTTCTCTTTGGAATCATCAGCAGATTTCTGAAGGCACAACGTTGGTGAATCGGTCAGTCGCTTCACGGGAATATGGGATTTACACGATTCAAGCTGCCATTGCCTCAGTTCATGCAAACTCTGCTCATGCAGCAGAAACAGACTGGGAACAGATCGTGGCCTGGTACGATCTACTGTTACAAGCGGAGCCGTCGTCTGTCGTTGAATTAAATCAGGCAGTCGCCGTTGCGATGCAAGCGGGCCCGTTAGCCGGTCTTGCGCTGGTTGAATCCATTCTTGAACGAGGCGATTTGGTTGAATACCACCTGGCACATGCGTCTCGTGCCGATCTGTGTCGACGTCTTGGCAGAATGGACGATGCGAAAGCAGCCTATGAACGAGCCCTCGACCTGGCCCGACAGGAACCAGAACGCCGATTTCTCGAAAAACGACTTAAAGAACTGGGATAAAATATTTTTTTCGATTTGGTGTCGATTTACTGTTAATCCAAACGACTAGGGAGTAAATACTATTTTTTTAGTTCCAAAATCGGGAGAAAATGATGAAGTTCTTATGTTTGGGATATATTGATGAATCAAAATGGGGTGAAATGTCAGAAGCAGAGCAGGCTGCTTTTATCGAAGAATGTTTTTCGGGTGATGATGAACTGCGCCGAGGAGGTCACTTTTTGCGTGGTGAAGGACTTCAGGGTACTCAGAATGCAGCGACGCTCCGCTGGCAGGGAGAGCAGGCGGTTGTTGTGGATGGTCCGTTTGCCGAGACGAAGGAGCAGTTGGGAGGCATCCTTTTATTAGAAGCCAGAGATTTCAATCAGGCGATTGCACTCATTTCAAAACACCCGATGATACGCCTTGGTGCCTTTGAGGTCCGTCCCCTGGATGAGACAATGAACGCGATGATCGAAGAAAGATCATCACAGATCTTTAGTAATTAGTGGGAGACCAAAGACAATGTTTGCAAAACCGCAAGAAGAACACAGTTGGCTTGAACAACTCGTTGGTGAGTGGTCTGTTGTTTCTGAGTGCCAAATGGGACCAGATCAACCACCAGACAAAACGGAAGGGCGCATGACGTGTTCCTCGCTGGGAGGTATGTGGCTCATTGCCGAAGGGGAAGGGGATGCTCCCGAAAGTGGTGCCTGGAAATCGGTGATGACACTCGGATACGATCCGGAGAAGAAGCAATATGCGGGCACGTTTGTGGCTTCCATTATGACCCATCTCTGGCTCTACTCAGGTTCAATTGATGATTCAGGCACCAGGCTCATTCTGGACACAGAAGGACCGCAGTTTGAAAAGGAGGGAATGGCGCGCTATCAGGATATCATCGAAATCATTGATGAGGGGCATTGGGTGATGACTTCGCAAATCCTCGGCGAAGATGGTGAATGGCATGAATTTATGTCTGCGCATCATAGACGGTGTAGTTAACAGGTTAACAATTAGTAGATTAATTAAGAGGAAACCGATGAAATTTCTTTGCCTGGGATATTACAATGCCGCCTCGATGGAAGGCAAAACAGAGGCTGAGATGGCAGCATTCATGGAAGAATGCTTCACCTATGATGATGAACTGCGACGTGGTGGACATTTCACGGGTGGAGAGGCGTTGCAGGCAGCCGAACACGCTGTCACTTTGAGAAACCGCGGAGGTCAGGTCGAGGCAACAGATGGACCGTTTGCAGAAACAAAAGAGCAGCTGGGCGGCATTCTGATTCTGGAAGCACGTGACATGAATCAGGCGGTAGAATTGATGTCAAAGCATCCAGGTGTCCGGTTCGGACCGTTTGAGATTCGACCGGCGGATGAACAGATCAACGCGTTGATTCAAGCACGCGATGAAGCGATGTCATGAATTTTCGTTCGATGCTGCATAGGATATCGTTGTGAGTCTTTTCTACCCCGGAATTTCTGATGATAGAAAGTTTTAAAATACTGGGAAAGATTAATGGAAGTCATGCTGGTTGTGACACCTGCAGGAAAGTCGGAACCAAATGGTCGGCATTCGCGCGATAGAAATTTTTTCCTGGAGTGTTGAGTGGGGGCTGTTTATGATACGATAAAAGTTCTTGCATCATCAATCATTCGGTACTCGCGTTTATTGACATTTCAGGCTACGAGGAGCTTCTGTGGGTCGATCTCAATTTCAAAACTGCTTTATCACGTGTTTGCTCTTATGTCTCGCAGCCTGGTCGAACGTTGTTTTTGCGGAGTCGCAGGTCAATTTTCGACCGGCTGATACTTCGAGTCCACGGAGCACATTGAAAGACTTTATCGAAACCAGTAACGAAATTGCTCAGTACATTCGTGATACCAATTACGTTGATCGGAACTCAGAGGCAATTCGACCGACTGTATTACGCTTGCTCGATTGTCTTGATCAGAGCGATCTACCGGCGTTTGCCCGGGAGATTCGGGCAGCGGAAGTCGCGATTTGTTTAAAGGAAATAATAGACCGAGCCGACCTGCCTTCTTTAGATGAAGTTCCTGGGACTGACGAGGTTAACGCGGCGGGAGAAATATTGACCAGCTGGCGGATTCCAGGAACACGCATCACCATCTCGCGTATGGAAGAGGGGCCGCAAAAGCATGAGTATCTGTTTTCAAAGGGGACAGTCGACCGAGCCCTTCGCTATTACAACGATGTGAAAGCGAACCCTTATCGAACTACGGGTCCTGAAACGTCTCCCGGGTTTTACCGTTGGTATTACTCGTCGCCCGGACATCCATTGCTGGCGCCGATCATTAATAAATTACCCCAGAGTTTACGGGATCAGGTATTTGGGATGGCGGCCTGGAAGTGGCCTGCGCTGCTGCTTTCAGTTGTAATGGCAAGTTTCTTGATGGTTTTGATCTACCGAATTCATTTTCGATTGACCAACCGTTGGAAAGGGAAACATATTGTTTTGTACTGCCTGACAATGGTCTTTCCCATTCTCGCTATGCTGACGCCTTTTTTGGTGAGTTATGTCGTAAAAGATCAACTTATCGTGCGGGGGTGGCCTTTATACATTCTGGAATTCACCTGTCTGTTTATCTCTTTACTGGCGGCTATTTATGTTGTATTTGCTACCAGTAATCGTGTGGCTGAAACAATTATCACTTCTCCAAAAATTAATCCACAGGGATTGAACGCTCAATTAATTCGCATCGTTTCGAGGTTGATGAGTATGGTGATTGCGATTGGGGTATTTCTCGTGGGTGGCCAATATCTGGGAATTAATTTGACAACATTATTGGCCAGTGCCGGCATTGGCGGATTTGCGGTCGCTCTTGCCGCTCTGGATACATTGAAAACACTCTTCGGAACAATCATGCTCATGGCTGACAAACCGTTTCGAGTGGGGGAGCGGATTCAATTCAATAAATATGATGGTTGCGTGGAAGACATCGGGCTGCGTTCGACACGCGTTCGTTTATTATCCGGGAATCTGGTGACAGTTCCCAATGATGAGCTGGCGCGTTGCGACATTGAAAACATTGCCCGTCGACCACATATTCGCCGTAATGCCAATATCAAAATTCCGCTGGATACACCCAGGGCCAAAGTGGAACAATGTGTTGAAATTATCAAAAAGTCACTTAAAGATCATGAAGGAATGAGTCCCGACTTTCCGCCTCGTGTTTATTTCGATGAATTCAATGATGACTCATTCAATATCAAAGTCATCTATTGGTATGGGCCTCCGGATTATTGGGACTTTCTGGGATTCAGTCAGAAACTGAATCTCGAAATCTTCAAGGCTTTCGAAGAACAGGGCATTCAATTCTCGCAGCCGATCCGACTTGTCAATAACGATGCTGAAAATTAAATACCAGGAACTGTTGTTGCATTTGAAATGAGTTGTCTGGTTCGAAGCATTTTTTAATTGATATCAAATTCAAGTTCCAGTTCTACGGGACTTGTCAGTCTTGCCTTCAACCATAGAAGAGTGCCGTCCCAGGCATAGTCTGTCTTTGGGACCCGTTTGCCGTTCAGTTTTACGTTCATAAGATTTTCAGTAGTATTAATCAGTTCAAGCGTTGGGTTGATATAAACATCATGTGGAATCAGTTTAAGATTTGACTGGTTGATATCAACAGTGAAAGATCGTTTCTGTGGATTCCAGGAGACCGATTTTGCCCCTTTGATCTTTAACGGTGGATCTGATCCATAGCTTTGGGCTCGTTCTAACAGTTCGGAATCATTTGCATCGGTCATGCCGATGAGCCACGCAAAAACTTGTCGATGGATTTGCCGCTTCTTCCCGAGTGCATCGATGCCTTCGAATAGCTCATCCTTTAAAGGTTCCGGTCGAAGATAGCTGCCCCAGGTCATCAGGCTGTTGTGTGCCGGGGCGAATCGAATTGCGTCGTTCACTCTGCCGCGTCGACCCGTATTTTGACCGCGCGATAAAGGCCAGTGACTTCCCCAGTACGCCATAGTAACCATCTCACCTGAACTTTCGAACGGCAGATAGAAACGGTAGGGAAGACTGCGGTCCCACGGACTGAAGTAGATGGGAGATAGCTTTTCGTCTTTGTGAATACGAATGCGATAGATGGGAGGCAGTGTGTTGGGATTTTCGAAATCGGTCGCCTTGCGTTTTCGTTGTGGAAATTGTAATTCTTTTTTCTCACCATCCAGAAAGATGAAATCAACCAAATTATTCGGTAAAACGTCTAATGGATATGTTTCTGCTGCCGTGATGATAATCAACTCACTGACTTCGAATTCGAACCCCGGTGTGCCATTGATCGTCAGAACGCGCGTTCCGAATCCGTCCGGATAGAAGTAAAAATCTTCCTGCATTGAATCGCCCCAGACCTTGTAATTGAAATCACACGACTGGTAAGTCCAGCGAACATGAACGAACGCAGGAGTCGATTTAATGATCTTGACCCGTGAAAAACGAAGTTCTTTATCCATCAAAGGTTCAACAGCATCGACGTACCCACCTTCCTCCGGAGGACTCGATTCAGCCCATTCATAGCTGAGTCCCGTGTTGTGACGTCCCGCCCAGAAAGGGATATAGCTGGCACCGCGCCAAAATACAAAACGCGCGCCATTGGGAAATGAGACGACGACATCCTTGAATTTCGGGTCCCATCCATCTTTGTATTTCAGTTTGGTGTGTTCTCCACCTTGTCCTTTCTTGAAAACCGCGATGGGCAGTTCATAATCCAGCTTTAATTCGGTGGCGCCGAAAGCAGGCAACTCTGGAGGTGTCTTGACGTAACGTGTTATTATTTTCTTGCTCCAAAGCTTCTTGTTGCCGACATCATAGATAGCGACTTGTAGAACATCATTTGGTTTTCGCTGTTCAGGAATATTTAATTTTCCAGTGAAACGATGATTACGTTTTAGTGCAAATGGTTTTGATAACACTTCAGACGGATTGGATTCGAACGAAACCTGGATCCGTCCGTCAGGTATATCACGCTCTCGGCAAATGATGGCATACTCAACATGCGCGTGTTGATCGGGGCCTGATAACAGCCTGTTTTCGGGAGACAAAATGAGACCGAGATCCACTGGATTGATTATTTCCTCCGGTCGAGCGATTGCGTCTGCTTCAAATGCTGGTGGCTGAATTTTTTGCCGGATTGTATTTGCTTTCTTGGCAGGACTACCCGCGGGTCTCAGAACAAATTTCGTCCGGCCATGATTTCAGTTGCTTGCGAACGACCAATGGTGCTCTTTTGGGAAACTGAATCACATGTCGCTGAACGATCTTTCCGTTTCGATAACTGTCTAAATGAAATCCGCGGGCCGGAATCCACTCCAGTTTGGTGGTAACAGTGACGGTGACCGGTCCATCAATTCTTGCAAGTCCAAATGGGGGTCGCCATGCATGGTTCGGAGTGACTTCAATTTGAAACAAATCCTGAAACGGTTCGGCTCCGTTTACATTCCCGGCGTTCATGATAAATATGAATGCGACGAATAGCGTATTTAGCTTCAATTGATTTTGTGTCAGGAGGGTTCTGAACATAGGTCGAATGTTTCCATTAATCAGGTTGAGGCGAGAATATGCGTGGTAATCGAAATTCATCTTAAACAACACCATTTAGATATTCCACCTCAAATTACGCATTAAGACGTTCGTGCCGGAACTGAAAAACGATGTCTGAGTCTAATTCCAAAATATAACAAAAAGATCCCGGATCAGTTGGTTATGCCTATCGAGTTTGTTATCTTGCAAAGGAGAGTTAGAAACTGAATTGGAGTCTGGTTTTCAACTCACCTGATGCAACAATGAACAATGATTGGGGGGCTGTTATCGGTGTGTGGCATTGTCGGACTGCTAGCCAAGAAAAGCGAATTTCGTGAAGAGTTAGGAAAATACGTGACTCCCATGCTTGAGTGCATGGCGACACGTGGTCCTGATTCTGCCGGCTTAGCGCTATTTCACAATTCTCTGGAAGCGGCTACACGTCGATTTGCATTATTTACGAGAGATTCTCGGATGAATTGGCAGAAACTTTGTGACCATTGTCAACAGGAAACAGATTGTGACAGTACGATTCATGCTGTCGAAAACCATGCAGCACTTGCGTCTACGATTGACGTGAATGAGTTCAAGTCCTGGCTCAATCGAGTATATCCCGAAGTGCATCTCCTCTCGGTGGGGCAATCCATTGAAATTTATAAAGACGAAGGACATCCAGTCGACATTGCCCGTCGCTATCACTTTGCAGAGATGACGGGTACACACGCGGTAGGGCATACGCGAATGGCCACAGAATCGGCCGTGTCTCCAGCTCACGCGCATCCATTTACCGCAGGTGAGGATTTTTGCCTGGTGCATAATGGCTCACTGTCCAATCCCTATAGTATTCGGCGAAAGCTTGAAAGTTTGGGTATTGAATTTGAAACGGACAATGACACGGAAGCGGGTTGCCGGTTTCTTGAATGGCGATTGCGAGAAGGTGACACATTAGAAGAAGCGATCGAATATTCTCTCAGTGAGTTAGACGGTTTTTTTACATTTCTGATGGCAACTGCCGACAAAATGGTCATTGTGAGAGATGCCTTTGCCTGCAAACCGGCTGTCGTGGCCGAGACGGATGACTATGTGGCAGTGGGGTCAGAGTTTCGCTCGCTCGCACACCTGCCTGATGTGAAAAATGCACATGTTTTTGAACCGGTTCCGGAACAGATCTATTCATGGACAGTATAAAACAACTTGACCTGACAACACTGGGTGTCCGTGAAGTCAACCAGTTTCTGCACCAGCAATTACAGGACTCAAATTTTGAACGTATCGAAATTCTTAATCCTGATGGACTGCATAGTATCGCCGCCGGGCTCGATTCTGACATCGAGATCGACATACTGGGGCACGCTGGATATTTCATTGCAGGGATGAATCAGCAGGCACGCGTCACCGTGTATGGGAATGTTGGCTGGAGTGTCGCGGAGAATATGATGTCGGGTTCTGTCCGCGTTAATGGGCATGCCTCGGAATGTGCAGGTTCGTCTGGACACGGCGGACTTTTAGTGATTGAAGGTGATGCCTCATCTCGATGCGGTGTCTCGCTGAAAGGGAGTGATATTGTTGTGGGGGGAAGTGTCGGGCACTTCTCCGCATTTATGGCACAGGCGGGAACATTGGTTGTCTGTGGTGACGCAGGTCCTAATCTCGGTGATTCACTGTACGAAGCCACGATTTATGTACGTGGAACCATTCATAGTTTAGGCGCGGATGCACAAGAAGAAGAGATGCAACAGGCTGATTATGAAAAGGTGTCTCAATTGTTACTGTCGGCCGAAATGGACTTTAATGCGAGTGAGTTCAAACGGGTCAGCTCTGCTAGAAACCTGTATCATTGGAATGCTGAAGCGCATCAGGAATATTAGTAGCTCGTTAATTCTTTTTAAGTGAATGTGAGAATACCTGAAACCAATCAGGTGGGGGCAATTGTGAGTTTGGAAAAAGCGATCCAGAAAGAAGGGAGTGCCGGATTTAATCGCCACTCAATATCGTATATCCGTCAGGCAGCAGAATACGGCTTATACGAAATTCGGGGAATGGGTGCCAAACGGTCTGTGCCTTCGTTTGATGATCTTGTTTTTCTATCTGCTTCAGCTTCTCGATATCCATTAGAAGGTTATCGTGAAAAGTGTGAGTCGAAAACGGTATTAGGTTCACGCTTCGCGAAACAGCCTCTTGAATTGGATATCCCCATTACGATTGCAGGAATGAGTTTTGGTTCACTTTCGGCAAATGTCAAAGAGTCGCTGGGGCGCGCTGCGACACAAATGGGAACGTCGACGACAACAGGCGATGGTGGAATGACTCCTGAAGAAAGAGAGTCATCAAAGACATTGGTGTATCAATGTCTGCCCTCGCGGTATGGATTTAATCCTGACGACTTGAGGAAAGCCGATGCCATCGAGATGGTTCTGGGGCAGGGGGCGAAACCGGGCGGCGGTGGAATGCTATTGGGACAAAAAGTTTCACCCCGTGTTGCAAGAATGCGAACGTTACCTGAAGGCATCGATCAGCGTTCCGCTTGTCGGCATCCGGACTGGACTGGCCCCGATGATTTGAAAATCAAAATCGAAGAGTTGCGTGAGATCACCGACTGGAAGATTCCCGTCTATGTAAAAATGGGGGCAACGCGTGTTCGTGAAGATGTGAAACTGGCTGTCAAAGCGGGCGCCGATGTGGTCGTGATTGACGGAATGCAGGGAGGCACCGCAGCCACACAACAGGTTTTCATAGAACACACGGGGATTCCCACTTTAGCTGCATTGCCTCTGGCCGTTGAGGCTCTCAGTGATATGAATGTATTGGGCGAGGTCCAATTAATCATCTCAGGTGGAATTCGGACCGGAGCTGATGTTGCGAAAGCGTTGGCGGCTGGGGGCCGATGCAGTAGCCATTGGACAGGGAGTTCTGATTGCAATGGGATGTAATCATGATGCCTATGATCGGGACGGTCTCTCGATTGATGCGACTTCTGATTATCAGAAACTCGGGACGGCTCCCGGGTTTTGTCATCATTGTCATACCGGGCAATGTCCTGTTGGAATTACAACTCAAGATCCCGATCTGGAAACACGTCTTATGCCGGAAGTCGGTGCAAAACGCTTGCAAAACTACTTGCAAGTTCTCACTATGGAGCTGACGACGTTGGCACGAGCTTGTGGTAAATCGAACGTGCATCATCTTGAAAAAGAAGACCTGGTTGCCTTAACCGTCGAGGCTGCCGCAATGGCCAAAGTCCCCTTGGCCGGGACCGACTGGATTCCCGGAACCTGAATTATCAAGTGTAGTGCAAATTACATTTAAGAGGAGCAGGCAGCGATGAGTGACCGCGAAGAGATTCGAAGTAAGATGAATTCTGCCGGCATTAAATTCCTTCTGGCGCAGTTTGTGGACATCCATGGTACGGCGAAAGTGAAAATGGTACCGGTCGCATACCTGGATGACATGATTGACTCGGGCGCCGGTTTTGCAGGGGCCGCAGTCTGGGGTGTGGGGCAGGGGCCAAGTTCCCATGATATGCTGGCCCGAATTGACCTGGATACTTATACGCCTCTTCCCTGGCAGCAGAATACAGCACGGTTTGCCGCCGATTTATTTGTGGATGGGGATTCCTATCCTTTCTGCCCGCGTACGAATCTCAAGCGTGTGTTGGAAGATGCCAGACAGAAAGGGTATGTTTTTAATGTCGGTATGGAGCCGGAACATTTTCTGGTAACCCGAAATGAAGATTCATCGATTTCTCCCTGGGATCCCGACGGCGTCGATTCATTAGCCAAGCCTTGTTACGATTTTCGTTCGATGGCACCAGCCATGGACTACCTGCAGGAACTGACCACGTCCCTTAATGAATTAGGCTGGGGTGTTTATCAGACTGATCATGAAGATGGTAACGGGCAATATGAAATCAATTTTGATTATCAGGATGCGTTGACGACGGCCGACAGAATCACTTTCTTCAAAATGGCCACTTCACAAATTGCAAAAAAGTACGGTGCCATCGCAACGCACATGCCGAAGCCGTTTGCGGATCGAACAGGTAGCGGGTTGCATGTCCATTTTCATCTGGCAGATGACAAAACAGGAAAAGGAGTGTTTGAAGATTTATCTGACAGCCGCGGCTTAGGATGTTCAGAACTGGGCTATCATTTTATTGGTGGCGTATTGCATCATGCACGTGCCTTGTGTGCGGTGACCAGTCCCACGGTGAACTGTTATAAACGTTTGCAACTGGGCTCCGGACTGTATTCGAGTCGCAGTGGTTACACCTGGACGCCTGCCTTTATTTCGTATGGCGATAACAATCGAACCCAAATGATTCGCACCGCTGGCCCCGGTCATTTTGAAGATCGTACCGTGTCGGCGGGATGCAATCCGTATCTGGCATTGGCCGCCTACCTTGCTGCCGGTCTGGATGGTATTGAAAACAAGATTGATCCCGGCGAACCGAATCTCGGCAATATGTATGAAAAGCCTCTGAGCGAGATTCTGGGGCAGGGAACGAAAATACTTCCTCAATCTTTGTGGGAGGCAGTACAGGAACTTCGGAACGACGAAGTGATCAAAAATGCATTGGGAGTCATCGCCGACGATTTTATCGAATTAAAAACCAGGGAATGGGAAACTTATGACGGGCAGGTGACTCAATGGGAGATCGATGAGTATTTGACATTCTTCTGAAACACTGCCGAGAGATCTTTCGTCGAAACGGGATCCTTTTTTCTTCTCAATTCTTGCCTGACTATCATGCCCCACCGATTACTGAAATTTGCTCTCAGCAAAGAATATTCTGAACCGCGAATGTTCGATACGCCTGTTTCTCTCAAAAAGGAATATGACGTTGTCATTATTGGTGGTGGCGGTCATGGTTTAGCAGCCGCGTACTATCTCGCGAAAGAACATGGCATCACCAACGTCGCTGTTCTGGAAAAAGGGTATATTGGTGGGGGTGGAACAGGGCGTAATACGGCAATCGTCCGCTCGAATTATCTTACATCCGAAGGCGCGAAATTTTATCAGACGAGTGTTGACCTGTTTCGAGACCTGTCACGAGAACTGAATCTCAATTTGTTTTACTCTGAGCGAGGGCATTTTACGCTTGCTCATTCGCCTGCATCAATGCGGACGCAACGCTGGCGGGCTGAAGTCAATCAGCATCTGGGAATTGACAGTGAGCTCGTCGGTCCGGAGTTTATCAAAGAGAAGGTTCCTGAAATTGACCTGACTTGTGGCGGACACCAGGCACCCGTTCATGGTGCACTTTATCATCCTCCAGGCGCCATCGCGCGGCACGATGCGGTTGCCTGGGGATATGCTCGCGGAGCGAATGAACGTGGCGTTGAGATTCATCAGAAAACAGCGGTGAATGATATTGAAATCCGCGATGGTGAAGTTGCCGGCGTACATACCGACAAGGGTTTCATCAAAACCCGCAAGGTTCTTTCTGCGGTCGCCGGTTGGACAACGCATGTCACGAAGATGGTTGGTCTACGCACTCCACTGATCATCCATCCTTTACAAGCGCTGGTGACGGAGCCGGTGAAACCGTGGTTGAACAATATTGTTGTCTCAGCAAGTTTACATCTCTACGTGAGCCAATCCTCACGCGGTGAATTGGTTGCTGGCGCTTCGTTGGATCCGTATGAGTTGATATCAATGCGGTCTACACTCGATTTTGCGGAAGGTCTGGGTAGTCACATGCTCGACTTGTTCCCCTGTCTGGGTGATGCGAAAGTGTTGCGTCAATGGGCGGGCTTGTGTGATATGACGCCCGACTTTTCACCGATTATGGGCACGGTTCCCATTAAAGGATTTTACATTGACTCCGGTTGGGGTACGTGGGGATTCAAAGCAACACCCGTCAGTGGCCAAACGATGGCATATACCGTAGCAAATGACCGGGATCACGAACTGATCAAAGCGTTTAATCTATCTCGCTTTGGTCAATTTGATCTTGTTGGAGAGAAAGGAGCGGCTTCGGTCGGACACTAATACATATGAAAATGATTGAATGCCCCGTTAACGGTTTGAGGCCTCTTCAGGAATTCCAGTTTGGTGGCGAGTTACGAAGCATGCCTGATCCGTCTACCGTCACGGACGAGGAATGGGCCGACTATGTTTTTAATCAGGCTGGCGAACCTGCTGTCAAATGTGAATGGTGGTACCACATTGCCAGTGGTACCTGGTTTATCGCTGAGCGAGATAATTGCACTGACGAGTTTGTGAAGACGTACCTGTTCGGAAAAAGGCCCACCGATGGATAGACGCTTACCGCCTCGTAAAGGTGAATGGATCGATCGCAGTCAGCCTGTAGAATTCTGGTTTGAAGGCCAGAAATATCAGGGGTTTGAAGGTGATATGCTTTCCAGCGCGCTATGGGCCAATGATGTTCAACTGCTGGGGCGCAGTTTTAAATATCACCGACCGCGTGGTCTCTACAGCATGATGGGCCACGATGTGAATCTGATGGTATCAACAAGGCAGCAATTCAATCTGCGCGGCGATACTCTTCCGATTCAAGAAGGAGAACGGTATCGCGCGGTCAACACATTCGGCGGTTTGAAACGCGATCGTTTGCGGATTATGGACCGCTTCAGCAGGTTTTTGCCAGTCGGGTTTTACTACAAAGCTTTTCATACACCACGTTGGCTGTTTCCATTCTATGAAAATCAAATGCGGAAAGTTGCCGGGCTGGGAAAGATTGATCCTGCTCATCGCAGTTTACCTTCCCCGAAGGATTATGCGTTCTGTGACCTGGTTGTTGTAGGATCAGGTCCTGCTGGATTGGCGGGGGCCATCGCAGCGGCCGAACAAGGACTCGAAGTACTGGTAGTTGACGAGCAAGCTAAACCCGGCGGCAGTCTGGCGTGGCAGTTAGCCGGTGATTCGGGCGCTCAACACCAGTTCCAGGAACTGCTGAAACGAGTTGAATCACTCGATAACCTTCAACTGCGTACAAAAACACAAGTCGCCGGAAGTTATGCTGATCATTGGATTGCGCTCGTGGATGATCAGCGTTTGACGAAACTCCGGGCCAAGTCGATGCTGGTGGCATCGGGTTGTTTCGAACAGCCTGCCGTTTTTCAAAACAACGATTTACCCGGAGTCATGCTGGGATCGGCAGCACAACGACTCATTCATCTGTATTCGGTGAAACCATGTAAACGTGCTGTGATCTTAGCTTCGAATTCAGATGGTTATCGCGTGGCTTTGGATTTGCATAATGCGGATGTTGAGGTGGCTGCCGTCGTTGATCTCAGGCGAGAGGGAGAGTCAACAGAACTCAGGCAGCAAGTTGAAGGTCTTGGAATCACAATTCAAAATAACCAGACTGTTTATGAAGCAATTCCAGCATCTGGCAATACGGGGCTTCGCGCTGCCATTATTTGCACGCTTGATAACGAGGGGAATCCAGAGACTGCTTCTGCGACACCTGTTGACTGTGACTGCATTGTGATGAGTGTCGGTTGGGCTCCGAATGGCAGTGCGTTCTATCAAGCCGGCGGGCGATTTCATTATGCGGAAAATGTAGAGCAACTTGTGCCTCAAGAATCACCGGCGGGTATTTATGCTGCGGGACGTCTGAATGGTGTCTTCGCCTGGGAAGATCAGCTGCTCGATGGTCAGCGCGCTGGACGGGAGGCAGCTGCGTTCCTCGGAAAATATAAAGGTTCGATTCCTGAATCGCCCGTACATCAAACAGCGCCTCCCAGTCATCCGTATCCGATATTTTCTCATCAGGGAAAGAAAAATTTTGTCGATCTTGATGAAGACATCCATCTGGCGGACTTTAAGAATGCTCATCAGGAAGGCTATGACAATATCGAACTGATGAAACGATATACAACGGTGGGGATGGGACCGAGTCAGGGTAAATTGTCGAATATGAATGCGGTGCGAATTCTTGCCCGTTTGAATCAAGCCAGTATTAATGAAACAGGCACCACGACTTCACGTCCTTTCTATCACTCGGTGCCCTTAAAGCATTTAGCAGGTCGAAGATTTCATCCGCAGCGTTGCACTCCTATGGATCATTGGCACAGACAGAACCAGGCATGCATGATTCACGCGGGGGCCTGGATGCGGCCCGAGTATTATCAGACAGCAGCCAAAACCCGTGAAGAATGTATTTTCGATGAAGCCAGTAATGTAAGGAACAATGTCGGCCTGATCGATGTGGGTACGCTCGGTAAATTGGAAATTAGCGGTCCTGATTCAGCAAAGTTTCTGGAACGCATCTATACCGGGCGGTTCATGAAACAAAAACCAGGTAGACTGCGTTACGGATTAGCTTGCGACGAGACCGGCGTGATTATCGAAGATGGTGTCGTTGCGCGTATCGATGACGAAAAATTTTATGTGACAGCCACGAGTAGTGGCGTGTCTGCTTTCTACCGTGAAATGCAACGCTGGGCACTGATTTGGAATATGAATGTCACTCTGGTAAACGCAACAGGCCAGTTGGCGGCTATGAATATTGCCGGCCCGCATTCGCGCGAGGTACTCGAACCGTTGACGGATCTCGATCTAAAGCCCGATGCGTTTCCTTATCTCGATGTGCAATCAGGAACCGTCGCTGGAGTATCAGCATTGTTGATGCGAGTTGGGTTCGTGGGTGAATTGGGTTATGAAATTCATGTGCCTGCCTCTTCGGGGCTGCACGTCTGGAATTCACTTATGGAAGCGGGAAAACAATTCTCAATTCAGCCATTTGGTGTTGAAGCCCAGCGGTTACTGCGTCTTGAAAAGGGGCATTTGATTGTCGGACAGGATACCGATGCGTTAACGAATCCGTACGAAGCCGACGTTGGGTGGGCCATCAATAAAAAGAAACCATTTTTTGTCGGTGGTCGCAGTCTCGAAATCGCAGAACGCAAGGAGAAAACACGTCAGCTTGTGGGACTCGTTTTTCCAACTGATTCATCAAAACCATTACCTGAAGAATGTCATTTGATCATACAAGACGGAGAGATTGCAGGCCGAATTACAAGTATAGCGAAACGATCGACCTTAGGTCAGCCGTTAGCACTTGCTTTTTTACGACCTGATCTGGCAAGTCCAGGAACCAAAGTCTCCATCCGTGTGGATAACGGAATCCTGGTGCAGGCAGAAGTGGCATCGCTCCCATTCTACGATCCCGAAAACGACCAACAGAATTTTCTGACGGATAAAACTAATGTCTGATTCATTGATTAAACAGAGCCCCATTCATCATTTGCTGGAATTACAGCAACCGGAGTGGAGTCAGCAGACAGAGATTCCAATTGTATTACGATATCATAGCGATGCTGATGAGCGAGCAACGATGCAGACTTTGGGATTGTGTGATCTCAGTGGACTCAGCAAACTGGGTATTAAAGGATTGAATTCTGATAGCTGGCTGAGAAAGCAGGGGATCGATGTTCCTGAGACCAGCTATGAATCGCGTCGACTTGCCGACGATGGTTATATTGTGCGAATCGCTGCAGATGAATTTTTCCTGGAAAGTGGTCCACGCAACGAAGTCGTTTTGTCTGTTGATGCACAGCTGAAATCAAATGGGCATCCATTGGTTCGGGTTGAGCGACAGGATGCAACTTTTTTGTTAGTTGGGTCGCGTGCGATTGAGGTGTTATTGCAAACTTGTGGAGTCAATTTTCGTGAAGTGCCCTCCCGTTATTTGGTTTTTACGCGTGTTGCAGGCGTCAGCTGTGCTGTTTTACCAGAACTCATTGAAGGACTTCCTGCATACCGACTCTGGTTTGACAGTAGCTTTGCCGTCTCGATGTGGCAAACTCTGAGCGAGATCTGTGAAGATCTTAATGGTGGCATTATTGGTGCCGGTTGTGTGATTCCCGGTTTGGCCTGATTCAAGTTCAAGTCGAAATATGAAATACTAATTTTCGTGACAAATGCTTATTTCATCGATATACTGAAATGAAATGGCAGTGATTCTGAGGCTTAACATTTAGTGATTCTTAGAAATGCCCTCATCCGCGATAAACGCTGGGCCACCTGTGAAATATTTATTCTTGAATCGATCAAAGAGATGGCGAGGATATTATTCCGGGTTGAGATTTCAGTTGATTGTGGTCTTACTGACGATGACCATGTCTCTCAATCTGAAGGCGGACGATGTCAATCCTTTTCTGCCTGAGGGAATAAAAGATGAGGGTTGGCCTTCCCTGCGTGGTGCTCATTATGATGCCCATTCGCCAGAAATTCATCTTGCTGAGAGTTGGTCGAAAGAAGGTCCACCTGTTTTATGGGTCAAAGATTTAGGTCAGGGCTATTCAGCATTTGTTGCCAAAGGCAACCGGGTTTACACTCAAGCCCAGACTCTACAAGGTCAATATGTTTATTGTCTCGAAGCGCAGACTGGGAATACGCTTTGGGAATATCGCTATGACTGGCCTTATGAATTAGCGGGTGTTTACCCTGGTCCCAGGGCAACGCCCACGTTAGCCAGGGGGCGTTTACTGTTTTCTGCTCCCAGTGGATTGATTGGATGTCTGGATGCTGACAGTGGGCGATTGCTGTGGTCACGGAATGTGGTAGAAGATTTCAAAGGCGATGGAGGCATTGGCTTTGGATATTCCTGTTCGCCCATAGTCGTTGATGATCTGGTACTTCTACCTGTAGGAGGACCGGGAGCAAGTCTGGTCGCTCTCGATTTAATGGATGGTAAAACTATCTGGACTTCGGGCGATCAACCTGCCAGCTACACTCCTGTTCTGCCGATTCGCAGAAAAGGGAGGCAACTTGTTGTTGGCTATCTGGAGAATGCGCTTGTCATTCATGATATGAAATCCGGGGAATTGTTGATTGAACAGGACTTGTCACAGGGTTACGATGAACATTCTGCCTGGCCCATTTACCGTGAACCGTATTTATGGATTGCCGCCCCGTTTCGATCTGGTTCACAATTATTCGAAATACCTGAGGATTTGAATCAGAAGAGTTCTCTCAAAAATATCTGGCGTTCTCGTACATTATCCAATGATGTACTTTCGAGCGTTCTAGTGGATGAAAATCTTTATGGTTTTGATATTTTTGATCAACAATCAAAAACACAACGACCATCACGGGGAAAATTTCGTTGTATTGAGTTTATGACCGGGCTGGAATTATGGGAACAGGGGTCTGGGCGGCCGGAGCGTTCCAACAATGATATCTCTGAGGAATTAGGTCAGTCTGGAATCGTTGTTGCAGATGGCAAGTTGATTCTGCTTAATGAGCGTGGTGATTTGATTTTGCTGCGTGCGAATCCGAACGCGTGTGAAATTCTGGCGCGTTGTTCCGTGCTGACAGGTGAGTTGACCTGGACACCACCCATCCTGCACCGCGGCTGTATTTATATCAGAAATCAATCCAGGGCGGCTTGCATCTATGTTGGGAAGCCTGAATTGTTGTCTGATCATCAGATAACATTGACCCTGGCTGATATTCCCCAGGATAATTACTTCGATTGGGCAGGACAAATTCTTTCGGTGGAGCCTGAGTATGCTTTTGACATCCCTTCACGAGAATGGTTCTGGAACTGGTTCTACTGGTCTTTCGGGCTACTGTTTGTCAGTCTGATTGTGGCTGCGATCCCTGTTTATTTTGTTCGCTCTGAACGCCGCTTGTTGACCTGGGTGATTGGGTATCGTTTACTCGCGTTTGTTGTCGGTGCTTTAGGAACAACCTGGATCAGTCATTGGACTCAGGAATTCGTCTTCACCTGGCCTCTCTGTCTCTTCATTGCATTCGAACCTGTTTTAGCAACCGTACAATTTCACAATGTGAAGAAAACCTCCTTTTGGAAAGACCGTGCACCATTACTCTTTTTTCTGGTGATCGGCGTTCTGTATTTTTTGCTCTGCCGACGCTTAAGTCTTGTCTTTGAGTGGGCATTTCTGGCGGGGCCGGTAGGAGCGCTCCCGCTTGGATTGTGGGAGTGGCGAATTGAAAAGCATTCCTTGATTCGAATCATGTATTGTGTGATT
Organism: uncultured Planctomycetaceae bacterium; assembly: GCA_942492165.1. Taxonomy (GTDB): domain Bacteria; phylum Planctomycetota; class Planctomycetia; order Planctomycetales; family Planctomycetaceae; genus Gimesia. The sequence goes on along the minus strand of CALOEF010000072.1, from coordinate 110,946 downwards.
TTAAAACTGATTACATTTGCCTGTTTTTTTGCGAGTGGGGTCATTGTCTTGTTGCTTAAATATTAGGTTTGTAAAGTGCTGCAGGCGAATTACAGTGTTTATCTCTCCATAAAACCCCAATGTCAATCAGCACCACAGTGATACGAAACGTCCATTTGTGTTTAAGGTAACTTGCGTTTAATTGAGAGTGTCTTCAAAATAGACAGATCGATATGCCTGCCTTTTTACCGAAGAATATGGATCCCGCCATGGTTAAAAAAATCTTGCTTGCTGTTCTCTGTTGTCTTTCTTTTCCGGCGTTGTCGACGATTGCTGCTGAGCCTTTGCTTGTTGATCAAAGCCAGCCTCGTGCTGAAATCATTATTTCGACACAGCCTCCGCGTACAACGCGCCTCGCGGCACAGGAACTGCAGAAATATGTTGAAAAGATTTCCGGCGCCAGGTTAAACATTGTTACTGAGCCGAGTGGCAAAGTTCCCGTTAACATTTATGTTGGCCAAAGCGTGCACACTGACAAACTGGGTGTTTCCGCTGAAGATTTAAAGTACGGTGCATACCGTATTGTTTCTGGCGAGAACTGGCTTGTACTGATTGGTGACGATACGAACTTCGTACCGAGTGAGCCTTGGCCGCGAAGTTACAGGGATATTGCCAGTGGAAAAATGCAAGATGCGTGGGACAAGATTACTGGCAAACATTGGGGCTATCCACATTCTCAGTTACATAAGCACTATACAGGTTCTGTGGGATTGTTCGGGACATCTAAAGAACAGTATTTTGACAAGGAAGGCAACGTCAATGTCTGGGGATATGACGAGCGAGGTTCGTTCAATGCGGTTTGCGGCTATCTGCGCAGTCTCGGCGTCCGCTGGTATATGCCAGGCAAGCTGGGTGAAATTGTGCCCGAAAGGAAAACCATCTCTTTACCAAAGATTGATCAGGTAGTCCGCCCTGACTTTCCATTGCGGGCGATTAATTTCCGATTTGGCGTTTATGGGCGTGATGCGGCAATGTGGGCGATGCATCTGGGGGTACGTCAGCCTTATGGCAGGCAAGCGGCACACGGTCTGGATCATATGACTCATAACAAGCATACGCTGATGAATCATCCAGAGTGGTTCGCACTATATGGTGGCAAGCGGCATACACAGTTAGGAAAGCGACTCAACCAGTTGTGTTATTCGAACGACGAACTGTTTCAAGAGTCGGTACGCTATGTGCGAGCTCAGTTTGATCAATTCAATATGGATGTGGTCTCAGTGATGCCGCCAGATGGTTACACTGCGATTTGTCAGTGCAAACTATGCGAAGGAAAAGACACTCCAGAACGTGGTTATCGAGGTTCGTTTTCTGACTATGTGTGGGACTTCGTCAATCGAGTTGCCAAAGAAGTTCGTAAAACGCATCCTGACAAAAAAATCTCGAACTGTGCCTACGGAGCCTACACGCAACCTCCACTAAATATAGACAAGCTGGAACCGAATCTTCAGGTCATTATCGTTGGCGGTCGTCGACCTACTGATGAAGCACGCGACAAAATTCAGCAATTACGTAAGGATTGGAGTAAAAAGACCGACAATCCGATCATCGTTTTCGAGAACTATCCTTTTACCGGTCGTGGTTTCTATTTACCGGCTTACATCCCGCGCACTCTGGGTGAGAGCATCAACGCAACCAAAGGCACTTCGCGGGGCGAAGATATCTGGCTTACAATGGACTTTCGTGAGAATGCTATTGGCTATAACCATTTTTTAATTTACTTCACAGCGCGCATGTATTGGGGTGGAAAGGAACAGGATGCAGTCAAACTGTTCGACGAATACTGTCGACTGTTTTACGGGCCGGCTTCAGATGAGATGCGAGCATTTTTCAGCTACTGCGAGGATCACTGGCGCGAGATGGAAAACGACGGAGCAAAGGCGGAACGAGCTCTTGAACTGTTTGCTGCTGCAAAAACCAGGGTTAGTAATGATACCGTTTACGCCCGCCGCATTACACTCATCGATAAATACCTCAACGGTCTACGGAACAAAAGTGTGCAGTTGGCGCAGAAACGTGGTCCGGTTTCACGCTTGAGGCTTGTTGGTGGTTCGCGCGGCAAGATTGTGATTGACGGAAAACTCGATGATGAACCGTGGGAGAAATGCCTGACTGCTTCAAAAGGGCAATTGCGTGAACTGCAAACGGGACGCCAGCCCATCTATGGCACATCGATTAAAACGGCCTGGATCGGTAATAATCTTTATTTCGCGGTTCGTTGCGAGGAACGATTGGGAGAAAAGCCTAACATTTCAACGACAAAAAATGGTGATCAGGCAATCTGGTACGGCGATGTCGTAGAAATATTACTTGAGACAGAGTCACACAGTTATTACCAGATCGGAGTCAATCCGGCAGGTGCACTCATTGATCTTGATCGTGGCACGGATAGAAACAACTGGTTCAATTGGGATTCACAGGCTGAGGTTGCCACGCATGTAGCCGACGATCATTGGACGGTCGAGATTCGTATTCCCGTAGTACAGGATGAAAATGATCCACTGCATCAGGTCATCGGAAGAAAGCCAACCAAAAGTCTCCCGTGGCATATCAATGTGTGTCGACAACGGATTCGGGAAAACGGATCGGAATATTCTGCTTTTTCACCAACGGGAACAGCAGGATTTCACAAACCGATGAAGTTTGCGCATTTTTACCATGGCCTTTCACATCAGTTCGCGTCTGATCCAACGGTGAATGATTATCTGATTGCCAGTCGGGCTGCAGACAAATTGATGCGTAGGCGAAAATACAAAGACGCATTAGCCACATATCTTGCAATGAATAAGGTGAAGGGCACAACTGATTTCCAGAAGTCCGATGCACTTCAGCATGCAGCGGTCTGTGCGATCAGCCTTAAGGATTATGATCGTGCCAATGAACTAGCTCACCAGATTCCCATTGATGCGGTAGCAAAAACTGTGTTGATGGAAAATCTTTTGGCGCAACGAAAATTCGATCAGATCATTGAGCAGTATGGCAATGAAAATTTTGCGAAGTGGCCGTTCTGGCAGGTTGGTGCCGGGGCGTTTGCGTGCGAGAGCCTGTGTGAGTCTGAAATTGGGTGATAAGGCTGAATCCGATCTGCAGACTGCTTTGGAATATACGTCTGTCAGAAATATTCGAACTCGAATTCTGGCCACTATGGGCGGCAATCGCGAAACAAACCTTCAAGATGACAAAGCTGCTCTCGAAGCCTATCGGATGAATTATGAGTCTGTTGATACGATTGGAGCTGCAGATGAGTTCCGGTCGGTACAGGGAGCGGCACGAATTCTGAAGCGGCAGGGTAAGTACGATGAGTCACTGGCGGCTTTGCATCGAGCCAGGATTGAAAAACTCAAAGGTTACTGGCGCCATGCATTACAGTTGTCGCTGGGTGAAACGTTGACTGCTGCTGGCCAGAAGGAACAGGCACGCAAGGTCTATCAGGAAATTCTTCAAGATGATTCCGCTTCAGACAGGCTGCAGCGTGAGGCCAAAGAACAGATCGAACGTCTGAATTGAAAATCGAGCCTGTTTGACCTGTGTCGTTACGGTTTCTTCAGTGTCATGCTGATTGTGAGCCCCGCGATACGATCTTTATTACTGGTTCGTCTGGGGAGATGGCACTTCAGGCATTGCGAAGGTAAACGTATAGGCCCGGCAAACTGGTAAGAGTTTTTAGTCAATTTCTCAAATTCCCGCTGACCCTTTGCTAACGCTTTGGCAGCATCGAGTTCGAATGGACTTTTGGGTTCATTGTCAATATTCATCGCCTTGGCATTCACGGCCAGCCAACGGATCTTGACGTCATAACTGCGAGCCAGTTCCTTGAAAACGTCTTCCAGCGAATGGGAGGGAATGACAAGGCTTTCGTCTTCCTGGAAAAAATCGCGATGAATGACCTGCAGTGTACCATGGATCGTTTCGTGTAATAATCTGGCACGTCCGCGCGCTTCGATCAAAGTTGTTGGGCTATTGTCGCTTTTCTGTTCTGCTTGATCGGTCGTTTCTTCTGCTTCGACAATCCGAGAGCTATGCGTTTCCCAAATTACGAGTCCTGAGAACAGAGTAATTATTACGATGGTATAAGCCATCAGTTTTTCAACTGGTTGCTGATGCATGTGAAAAATTCCGTTGCGAAATTCAAGTGATTCAAAAGCGTTACAAATTGCTATGTGTGAGTCAGGCTGGTCTGTTTTTTGATGACCCGGTTTTTGATGACCCGGCCTTTAAGTGGATTAAAAGATCTTAAAGTATTGTATGGGCGTCTTCTAGAGCAGATTGCTATGTTTACCCTGTTATTTTGAATCTTCAGTCGATTTCGAAAAACGGAAATCTGTTTTATTTTCAATCAGTGTGCTTACACTGTTTCAGCTCAAATTGGCGCGAAGGATGTCAGGAAACGGGATATTCCAATCGTTGCACTACTTTGAATTTTGCATGCGCGTCAGTCGTGCGAGTGCGCGCCCGTGATTTGGATTCTGTTTAAGGCATTTCTGATATGCCGTCCGGGCTGACTCCTGTTCTCCCAGCAGACGTTTGATCTCGGCATAATAGAACCAGGCCCGCGCATTAAGTGGATTGAGTTCGACAGAGCGTGAGATCGCGGTTTCCGCTGCCTCCAGTTGATTATTATAAAAATGATGCATGGCTAGGCGGAATGCCGACTCAGCCAGATGATAGTCACGCTTTTCAATTTTGTTTTGCTCTGCGTAATATTCAGCCAACATCTCATGCAATTCCATGGTTGGGCTCATTTTCAATGCCCGTTGTAACAACGGCACTGCCTGCTCCATTTTTCCCTGCAGCATGTAGGCACTGGCTCGATATTGAAGTGTCGCGGCATTCTCAACGCCAAACGCTTTTAGTTTTTCCAGGACTGCCAGCATCCGTTCCGGATTTTCTCTCTGAAACTCTACTTCCAGCAGATTGGTCAGGGAAACTTTGTATTGGGGGGTCTGCTGAGAGTCAATCTGAGCCAGCACGTCATCCAGCTTCTCCGCCAGCTGATCCATAGTGCTCCATTTGGTCATTGAATCATAAGCATCGAGTTCTTTCTCGATCCCGTAACGTGTGCTGAAAGGTGTTAAGTATTCCGTATTGAAACTGAACGGAAGAAGAGAGCGAGCACGTTCGGCCCGGTTGGCAGCCTGCCGGGCTTCTTCTTCACGTCCCAGAGATTCCAGTGCCTGCGACTGCAGTAAACGAAAACGCATCGAATCAGGAATTTCTTTCAGGTTTGCTTCAATCAGTGGTAACGCTTCCGCACTGCGTCCAGAGCGGACCATCAATTTGGCCCGCTGGTAATCTGCCAGTGCGAAGCCACTGTTTTTCCGGAATATCTCCTCAGCCTTCTCTGTGTTTTCTTCACGCAGATAGTTTTTGCCAATCGCATACAAATAATAATTCTGACTGGTGATAGGCAAGGAGCGCGCCGGTTTGAGCTCAGATAATTTATGATACTCTCTTGTACTCTTCTGTGTTTGGCCGGTACGTTCCAGACAGAACGCGTAGCTGGCTTGTGCTAATGCACTCTGTGGATCCAGTTTGATCGCCTGCTGGAAACAGTTTTCGGCATAGCTGTAGAATCCCTGTCCCAGAAAAGCCTCCCCCAGATTGATCCACTCCCGACTCCCTCCCTTTTCCGCTTCCTGTGCCAGTGCAAGGAGGTCTTCCTTCAAAAGCGAATCACTCAATTCGAAAGCAGGAAAAACCGGAACGGGTCGCGAAAGTCGCTGGGTGACCATGTAGCCGCAGAATCCCAGTTCTACAACCAATAGAATTAAAAGCAGGCGGACGAAATGGATCATGGTGACTCCTTTCGTTGATTCAACCAGGCGGTCACCCGGCTGATTCTCTCGAATGGTTTGCGCAGGTTGAGTGCTCCTGCCACGATATCGAGCCGACCGTCACCAGTCAGGTCTCCTGCAGCGACCGTGACCAGATGAATGGGCTGGTTATCGATCTGCCAGGTCTGAAAATTTTGTCGTCCGTCATTCTCCAGCCAGACGAGACTGGCGGTTTTTGGATCGTACCAGTCATTGGTCATGCTGACGAGAACCACATCCAGATCACCGTCGGCATCGAGGTCTCCCACATCGGCAGCATAGGTGCCTCCCAGGTTTGAAATCTGATGTGGTGCGAACTTCCAGTTTCCCTGGTTTTCAAACCAGAGGCAGCCATGATAAGGTTGCGGATAGGCGTCCAGATCTTCGAGGTTATCACCGGCTGGCAGAATCAGGTCCATATCACCATCCTGATCAAGGTCCGCGCGGATCAAGCCTGCGCTTCCCAGATCGAGGTTCGCTGTCATCCAGAGACGGCGTTTCCTGAATTGACCTGCCCCCAGATTTTCAAAACCCCACAACTCCTCTTCATCCTGAGTGACAATAGCAGCGATATCCAGATCGCCATCGCCGTCATAGTCTGCGACAGGCACATGAATGGTACCTGGTGCATTCAGCAGTTCATGATCACGGAACTGCAATCCCCCGCGATTTTCCAGCCAGAGGACAGAGCCGCGACTGTAGCCGAATACGGCAACCGCGAGATCCAGATCACCATCGTTATCAAAATCGCCCGGCTGCACATCAGCCACGCGCCGGACATCATCGAGAATCACGTGTCGCTGAAACCGATCTCCCTGGCGTTCATACAGCTCTACGCGTCCGATCACGCGGTCATCGGGCAACAGGTTTCCCAGGATGGAGATGATCAGGTCCTGGTCTCCGTCTGCATCGATATCGACGACCGTTGCGTGGGCCGGAGCCGCCAGATCTTCTATAAGAATCTCTTCCTGCCAGTTCGCTTTGCCGTCTGGACGGAATAGAGAAACGATTCCACGTGCCGCATCACAGACCAGAATTTCATTCTGCCCGTTTCCATCGAAGTCAAGAATTTGCACATTGGTAATTAACGGTAAGCCGACCGGCTCCAACCCGACGCGGGCGCGCTCAAATTTCAGCGGTGAGGGTGGATATGTCGTTCCCCCCGAAAAGATTTCGGGCGGCTTCTCCCAGGAAGGTAACACGGGTAGAATGATCCAGGTTCCCAGGGGAATCAGGAATAACAGACAGACGATTACAAGTGCACGTGATTTCAGAGACATGTCTTACCAGTTGGAGTTATTTAAGTGCTCATGGACTCTCATCAAAAATAGATCGCGGAAAACCGGCATTTATTTGTCTGTAGCACTGATTGATTATACAGTCATTACGCTCAGAATGGTTCTCATACGAGAAAAAAATATTTCAATATAGATTCTGTTTTTAGCTTCCGGACAGATATTGAAGATCTTTTGGAATAATGCCAATGCGTTTTCGTGTTCATCGGGCTCATTTGCTCCCTTTCCGATCATAAACAGTGTCAACATTTGACTTGACGGGCAGTTGTCCCTGGCAAAACTGCGGAGTTATGCGTCGCGCGCGCGAGATGTGTTGATTCGCTAGTGAATTTCTGACACCCCCTGCAATTCTCAGCACTATAAAACCCGCTATGTTGAGCAATATTTTGTTACCTTTATCAATTCTGGTTCTGAATGAGCACCATGTCTCACACCTCTGAAAACCGATTTGAGGGGCATCATCATACAGTTTACTTGCAAGATTGTCACAAACGGCGCCAAAACAGCGCATGGATCTTTGCTTGACACCTTCACGCCCTTGGCGATGATCGTTCGAAGTCACAAGACAATCCTTGAGAGAATGCAGACAGTACCAATACCAGAACACCATGACCGACAGACTCCAATATAGAACAGGTAAAACAGGACCACTCTGCAAACAGAACGAAACGCTACCACACGCGCTTTCTCTGGCGCGTAATATCATATTCTATTTGATATCAGTGATCGAATCGGAGATGAATATCCGGCAGTAGCGTTATAAGAGCAGTAAGCGAAAAGTCATGAGGGGATGACATAAAAAAGCGGTGGAACTCTACTCGTATGCGAGATACCAGAAATGAATTGCACTGCGGTAGATTTGGGATTTGAACAGCGAAAAAGATCGGGTCTTTAGACCAGGATTAACTGCGATTTAGCATCCGGTTCGTCAGTTTATTTCATCTTCAACAGGGTATTTGGTTCCGGACACCTTTATTTGATCGACTACGATTGGCCCGGCTTACAAAGCGGAGATGCCTGACACACCTAAATCATCATGTGATTCCTGATTACGCCTCGGTCCAGATTGGAAACAACTTCCTGGAGCCGCTCTCTCCTGCGATTAACCGATTCTCGTCGCCAGTCACAGCAAAAGGCTTGATCCAATTGACGAGCGATTTTGTCCGTACGTCGGATGGCAGTCTTTGTCTTGTCAATTCGGCGGATAACTTCGTCCTTCGCTACCCGAAGCTCATTTGCCACAACTTGCGGAGTCTGATACCAGTAATCTTCTGCCGGTTTCATTCCTACAGCCCAACGAACTGCGGCGAGGCGGATATCAAGAATTAGAAGGCTAAAAGCAAACTGTAATTGAAAGCTGCGTTTTCCGGGAAGAGCCTGTTTGAGGACGTCTAACACGCCGGACTTGCTATCGCTTGGATCACCGAATGTTTCACTAATGAGCCGCGACCTTACCTGTTTTTCGATTGCTTCGTGAACGCGATCAATATCCTCATATTTGATCGCAACTTGACGTTGCTGCTGTGCAAAATGAAACACGTCCTCAGCACGAGCATCATAAAGTGCCAATTCAGCCTTGGAGTCTGCGAGGTCGGCTTGATATCCCAGGCATTCGGTCTCGCCATCACGCTCCATAATTCTTATCCATTCCTCAGCCTGTGGACGTCGATTCAATCGCAAATTCGCAAGGCATCCGTTAGATGCAGTTGCGTGAGCATGGTTCATGGTTCCTTCGCCGCGTTCCGACCACGCTAACTCTGTTGCATTGAGGGCCTTCTCATCCTTGCCCTGGTCTTCCAATAAGAAAAATTCATACAATCGGAGGTCGGAAATGACTCCGTCACGAGCCCTTCCAGCAAGACCTTCCAGTTCTTCAAATCGCGTTTCTAACTGTGTAATATCGGGATTGTATTCCCGCATCACATCAAAAGTCATTTCTTTCATCGAATACAAAGACTCCTGGGAAGGCGCTTCCCAAGATTCCATAGTGAGAAGGCGATTCAATGCTTCTACCGGTCTACCAGCACGCAGAACACTAGTCACCTGACTCAAACCCATATAGAACGCCTCTTCGTCGAAGCCTGCCTTCTGCAGCTCGTTGCATATTTGCCCATACACCAGGCCCGCTTCCACAAAACGCCCCTGTGTGTAAGCTTCGTGCGCGTTATACCTTAAGCTGTTGTATGTTTCGTAATCCATTTGCAATAGCCTTCAATTCAATGATTTGTGTACGTTTTCAAGAAGTATGCTTGCGAAGCCCTTATGTTCATCCAGGCAATCGGCGAGATCGACCTCTGTCACATCTCGCCAGCGTTCTTCGGTGGGAAATCTGCTTACCAGGGTGCGAATCATGAGTGCGTCAAGCGTCACTGGCTTTAACAGCTCGACAAGTCTACTGGGGGAGAGAAAACACTGCCGCGAAGGATCCTTGAGCATTTTGGAGATATTATCATTGTTTTGCATTTCCTGATCTAGATAATCTACCAACGAGACGTCTCCTTGCTCACAGTAGTCAATCCAAATCTGATGGCCCAGATCGAATAGAATATCCTCTCGCATTTTGTGCATCTCGTTGCGAAGAAACACAGAGGGACGGGTGCGAGAATCAAATCGAACCGCGCCAGCTTCAAGCACCACCTGCGGTTGCATGGTTGTGAACTCGACAACAAATGCATCAGCCCGATCCATAAGCCGGCGAATACCGTCGGTCGAATCCTGTCCCTGATTCAAGTCACGAGCCAAGAGCAATTCACATTTCCAGCGGTCTTCAACGACGGTGCGCACTGCGTCAATGACTTCGTTAAATTCCGTTGCATCTGGAGCCACCATGAAGATGCTGCGATGCTGTCGAGCCACTTTTTTCTCATGCACCACATCCGACGTGGGCGGGTCCATCTCCATTTGAAATTCCACCGCTTCTGCCATGCCAGCTACCGTTTCCCAGCGTTTCATTAACAACCAATGCATTTGCTGATTCAGAACCTGAGTGCTTTCAGCGGTCAAGAGGTCTTGATTAAAGAGGATTGCGTTGTTGTAGATTCCGCTTAGAATCTCCTTGAGTTCCGGTTCGTCAAATAACTCTGGACGTTCGGCAATGTCACGAATCAGACTGTTATCAGCATTAATTGTGAGCCGCATTGATTCTGCCGCGGTCATCTTGAGAAGCGTCTCCGCCATCTCACGTAAACTCTGCGAAGTATTTGGCTGATTCACCAACTCTTCTGCTTGTAGATGCATCTCAGAACGATCCGTTGTCCGAATCAATGCAGCCAGATCCGTTGGCTTGAACCGCCGTGCTTCTACACGGATTGATCTCCCTCGAGGTTTAACAACCTGTTCCATTCGTGTTGCGAGACGTTGAAATCGAATCTCTTCCTGGTGTTCCTCCACATGGCGAAATATATTGGGGTCATCAACCTGATCGACGCGAATAATTTTAATTGAAACGTCTTCGAACTCTGCGTATTTTTCAAGCAGCAACATTTCATAGGGATCACTTGCGTCAACAACAAGCGAGTTCGCAGATTCCGCCATATTGAAATATTGATTAGCGGAGAATGCTGTTGTGAAACATGGTAAGACTTGTGGTCCAAATTCCGGCTTCGGCAGGGCTGAAAGGATGTCAGGCAAACGCCGCCAGTAATAACCGTAGTGATGATCCTCCTCGATGTCCTTACCACCACGATTCGTTCGCCACTCGAGCAAGTTAGCCACGTTTCGGAAAAGATCATCGTGTTCGTAGCAGGCAGCTTTGATGCCGAGATCATGATATTTCAGGATTCTTTGGAAGCGTTGTGGCTCATCTAGTGAAAGTTCACGGAGTTGTTCAATGACGAGGTGTCCGAGTTCTTCTTTGATGCGATCTGTTGTGTCGTTGCGCACAAAGTTGTCTCGTGCAGCAGTTGGTATGATTGCAGAAGTATCTATAACCCCGCGGACAAATCGAGCCCATGGTGGAAGCAGATCAGTCGTTTCGGACAAAAACATTCTCTGCTGATAAAGTCTCACCCTGCCTGGAGGCTGATCATGATTTGGAAGCGAACGCCGGTCGGAAATGTAAAGCACTCCTCGCGTAGGACCAGGGTCCGCTATGTCTATGTCAATAATGGCAAGTGCGCTGTCGGGCATTGTCTTTGCCAAATAGATTTGTGTTTCTTGGTCACGCGTCTCCCTGTTCAATCCGTCACGTTCCCAGGGCATAATCATCTCGTTGATCGGTTCGCGGCTACCGTTTAGGTGAATGGGTACTTTCAGCATGTCGGCATATTTACGAATGACTTTGTTAACTTCTTCTGGATGGATAACACCTTTGTCCTCTTCCCCTGTAAGAAAGACTGTCACGGTCGTTCCAACTGAGTCCTTACTGATACTGGTTACCGAGTATTCCTGTGTGCCGCTGTTTGACCACTTCCACCCACTATCATCGCCAGCCTTTCGAGTTTTGACCTCGACTCGATCGGCCACGATGAATGCTGAGAGAAAACCGATTCCAAACTGCCCCACTAATCCGGTGACGTCTCCCTTTTCAAGTCTCGTTGCTCCGCGTCCTATGACAGCCAGGTATTCGCCGATGTCGTCCAAGTCCATTCCGAGCCCGTTGTCGCGGATGATGAATTGAAGTTCGTCAGGGCGGCTTTCGATATCGATCCTTGGTGAAAACGCATCGGGTTCACGTGATTGGCGACGAAGTATCCCGTCATGAGCATTCTGGATGAGCTCACGAATGAAGACTCGTTTTTCACTGTAAAGATTCTTGGCCAGTAGCTGTATTAGACCTTGGAAATCGAATTCCATATTGGGCATAGTGTTACCTTCTATCTAAGGTCGTATTTTGTTACAAGATCATGATGTTATGAGTGATCGTTCGCAGAACAATCTCCCGGCACTGTGACCAGTAACAACGTGCCCTCAGTGCTGATCCCTGCATGCGTTTAATCATACTGTTAACGGTTTCCACTTGCCAACGTTGACCATATTTTTCCGAGTTGAATCGTGTTGTCATTAGCCGTCGCCAGTATCCTTTGGGGAGTTTCTTTGTCGGACGTCCACGTGTAGCAGGGATGATAGTTCGCATGCCGTATTCCTGACGCGCGAACAAGTGGGCTCCTTCGCTATCATAGCCGGCGTCTGCGAGCATCGTTCCAATATTTGCCCGCTTTGCTGCTTGTGTCACTGCTTGCTGGAAATGCTTGTCGTCCGGCCCCGGACCACGCCCAGGCACCACTGCCAGAATCAGATGACTGGCACAGTCGCAGACAATTCCTGCAGATGGATATCGCGTGTACGTTGTCGTTTCATATCCGGTTTTACAGGCTCTTTTTCGCCGTTTCACAAAGTAGGCACTAATATGGCGTGATTCAAAACCTGTTCCATCGACGGCGGCTAATTTCACACGTTTTTTCGTCACTCCTGATTGATTGGCTGTACCTACGGTCTTGTCGAGTAAACGATGTGCGGGAGTTGACTTGAGTAAGCGCGCTGCCGCTTTCTGGAAGTTCGTGAAGTGGGGGATCTCCTGTAGATCAATCACGGAAGTCAGGCAGGGAGTGTCAATCAGAAACGCCTGAAGTTTCCGGTAATCAAGTTGTAGAAACTGCAGAAGCACCAGGCAAGCAAACAGTTGGTGCTGTGTAAAATTCCGAGGGCTATAGCGGTTTGCGTATTCGGGAAGCGATTGCTTTGCAATCTCGAATGCAGTCACCAATACCATCCGTGGAGATTTGCTTGTCTGTGTCATGCACTATGGTGTATCATGACTCGTTAAATACGGAAATAGCAATCGGAGCCAGCTTTTCTACAGGGCATACCTGGCACCTTTTTCTATTCGGCGCGCGGCTGACTTCCCACGTCGAGTTGGATGTTGAGTCGAAGTGAACCCCGCGAGCAGGCCGCTATAAGTAGTTAGTGGGCGTCTGTTTTGTCCTGCCCCGCGAGACCCAGCCGGCTCAGCATCGGCCCGATGGTCAGCCCGCCGACGAGGATCGAGAAGGCGACGACGACGTAGGTCATGGTCAGGACGAGTTCGCCAACATTGTCATACTGCGATTGCTGGGCGTGGATTTCTTCCTTGAGCGATAGCGCGAGTGCAACACTGATCCCGCCGCGCAGGCCGCCCCAGGTCATGATCTTGATCGCGTGCGGTGTGAATTCCCGGCCGGTCGCCTTCTTCAAGACGGTCACCACCGTGCCAACGGACAGGAATCTTGCCAGCAGCGCAGCAGGGATTGCCAGAGCCCCGGCCAGCAGATACTGCCCCTCGAACGACAGCACCAGGACCTCCAGCCCGATCAGCACAAACAGCACCGCGTTCAGAAGTTCGTCCACCAACTCCCAGAACGTGTCCAGGTGCTCGCGCGTTTTGTCGGACATCGCCAGCGTTCGGCCATGGTTACCCAGGATCAGCCCCGCGACCACCATCGCCAACGGCCCGGACAGGTGCAGCTTCATTGCCAGCGCATACCCGCCCGTCACCACCGCCAGCGAAAGCAATATCTCCGTCGCGTAGTGATCAATTGATCGCAACAAAAAGAACGCGAGCAGCCCCAGCACAAAGCCCAACGCAATCCCGCCGCCGGCTTCGAGGGCGAAGAGCCTGGCGACGTCGCTTGCGTTCGTCTCTGTCACTTCTCTGTTTGCTGGAACCTCGTGCGGATGTTCTTGTTCGCGCTGTTCAACGACGCGATTGGGCTCTTCCTTGTTCGTTAGGTCTTCAGGTGACTCGCCATGCCCGCCCAAACCTGCGATGCCCAGGAGCGCAATAAACACCACCACGCCCACGCCATCGTTAAATAGCGACTCGCCCGCAACCTTGGTCTCCAGCGATTTGGGTGCGCCGAGGCTCTTGAAGATCCCCAAGACCGCGATCGGATCAGTTGGAGCGACGATCGAACCGAAGATCAGGCAGTAGATGAAGCGGACCTCGATGCCGAGCCAGCCGGTGATGACGTAGGTGAGCCCGCCGACGATGAACGTCGTGGCAAGTACGCCGATGGTTGCGAGCAGGACAATGACCGCGGTTTGTTTCTTGAGGTCGTTGAGGTTGACATGCAACGCCCCGGCAAAGAGCAGGTAGCCGAGCATGCCCTGCATCAGCGTCTGGTCGAAGTCGATGGAGCCGATGAGCGTTTCGGCCGAGGTGAGCACTTCCGTCCCCGGTACGATCCAGTCAATCAGCAGCAGGGCGACCGCGTGCAGCATGGCCAGCAGCATCAGACCTACCGTCGTCGGCAGCTTGAGCAGTTTGTGGTTAATGAATGCGAAGGCCGCTGCGAGGGTCACGAGGATGCCAGCGATATCAAAGAAGCTCATAGCCATCATTATTCTTACTTTGCCCGGAAGAAAAGGGGCAGACCTTTGTTGCGAGGGGTGATCGTCTACCAGAACCACCTCGTGCTGACGAAGCGGGAGGGCTAAACCATGCCCTGAATCGCTCCCCAACTTAACATCGCGCCTCACCCGTGTCTAACGAGTGGTGATTTATTTCCGTTTTTTCTTCTGCCCGCTGCTGGAGACCGCGCATCGGTCTGGTTCGGGCGGACCACGGGGGGTGATGCCGGTGACTGTTGTCACTCCGTTTAAGTTTTGCAGCCCTTCGCCTACTGCCTGGCTGTCTGCTCTGACGAAGGCCTGGCGGTCGACGCTTTAGATGGGGTGATTCGGCTTGGCGCCGATGGGTTTTGATTCGCTCTCAACACCGATATCTAATATCTTGGCGGCTTGATGCTGGAAGGTGCCGGTAACAATTTGAAAACCGGGGCCCGGCTTGGCGCCGATGGGAGGACAAGCCTCAATCGACAGCACTTTCGCGTTGCCGTCGATGCCACATTCGGGGACGGAGATATAAACGGTACCGCCAATAACATCGTTTCTGCCCGTTTCAGTCGTCGGTTCTCAGCGGTTGATCATTTTCATTGCGGCTTCAGGGTATCGATCCCCTTTCATTATGATCTGTGCGGCGGCAGTCTCGATTTCAGCGAGATCGGATGCGGAGAGTTTGATCTCAGTTGCTCCGATGTTTTCCTCGACTCGATGTACTTTCGTTGTTCCCGGGATGGGGACAATCCAGGGCTGTTGGGCCAGTATCCAGGCCAATGCGATTTGCGCCGTCGTGGCGTTGTTACGCTTCGCGATCCGATCAAGAATTGCAATCAGTGCCAGGTTTGCTTTCCGGTTTTCCGGAAAGAAGCGTGGAACTTTATTGCGAAAGTCACTACTGTCAAACGTAGTCGATTCGTCAATCTTACCGGTTAAAAAACCTTTCCCCAGGGGACTGAAGGGCACAAAGCCGATGCCAAGCTCTTCGAGTGTCGGGAAGATCACGTCTTCCGGTTCTCTCCACCAGAGTGAATATTCACTCTGCAGCGCGGTCACCGGTTGCACTGTATGGGCGCGGCGGATGACCTCTACGCCCGCTTCAGATAAGCCGAAGTGTTTGACTTTGCCTGCCTGAATCAGTTCTTTGACCGTTCCCGCCACGTCTTCGATGGGCACGTTGGGGTCAACACGATGCTGATAGAACAGATCGATATAGTCGGTCTGCAGCCGCTTCAAAGACGCTTCCACGACTTCCTTAATGTGTTCCGGTCGGCTGTCGAGGCCCGTCTGTTGGCCTTGCTCATCAATGGCGAACCCAAACTTGGTGGCAATCACCACCTGGTCACGGACGGGAGCCAACGCTTTACCAACCAGTTCTTCGTTCGTGTATGCTCCATAGACCTCAGCCGTATCAAAAAAGTTCATGCCCAGATCGACGGCCGTTCTGATCAAATCGATTCCTGCCTGCTCCTCAACGGGCTCACCATAGCCGAAGCTCAGGCCCATGCAGCCAAGCCCCAGTGCGGAGACTTCCAGATTACTGTTTCCAAGTTTCCGTTTCTGCATTGAGATTTCCTTTTGGTTTTTGCGGGGAAGTCTGTTCGTTGAGTCGCTTACCTTCAGTTCAGTCGAGAATCGAAGCGACTTTTAAGTTGAAACGACTAAGAGAGATGCTGAGCTGCCTTGTGAGTTTCTCAAAATCGTGACACTTCAGTAGGGGGGTAAAGAAATAGCTTAAATCCCGTTAACAGTTGTCTTCACAACTTTAAACGGAATTTAAGCTTTTGAAAGATAGTCGGGACGACAGGATTTGAACCTGCGACCTCTACACCCCCAGTGTAGCGCGCTACCAGGCTGCGCCACGTCCCGATTTTGTTATCGAACCTGATTTAATTGTTCAGTGATTGATAACTTATTTCTTATTCGCACTTTATCGCACGACGGCAGTCGAAATTCAAGATAACCGAGTCACTTACCCGTTCTTGTCTTCAAAATAATCGGCGAAAAGCAACAAAACCGTGTCGTTCCCACCACTTTCAATATTTAGAAACATATCGAATGCTGCAGGTTCACGGTTTTCAGGATATTCAATGCTTTTGGTGTATGTGTTGTAAGTGTAATTGTAGTAGTTGGTTAAGTGCATTTGTGGGTTGTCGGTTTGCTTGAAACATGTCTTGGCACAATCATGGAAGAGCAGTAGAATCCCGGTTCCTGAATCCAGTTCTGGAATCTGTTTCTTCGTCCTTTCCAGTTATTGCCATTTCTTGTTTCCATTATCAATGCCAAATTCTGTTTTCTCTGTCAGTCTGATTTCATTCTCGGCCCGTTTTGAAAAGGTCATTGTACCTGCAAAACGGTGGTTGCTGATTGCGCTGATTGTTTTTTTGACGTCCATCCAGTTTGGATGTGTTCATCGCAGAATGACGATTCGGTCGGTTCCATCCGGAGCGCTGGTGAAAGTTGACGGAGAAGAGATTGGATACACACCCGTTTCCGTTGATTTTACCTATTATTCAACAAGTGATATCACATTAACCAAAGATGGTTACGAAACGCAGAGTATCATGCAGAAGATAAAAACTCCTTGGTATCAAACGTTTCCATTAGACGCTGTTTCCGATAATCTGCTTCCCTTTGAAGTCACGAACCGTCACGAGTTTACTTATCAGATGCAACCCAAAGTGGTTGTGCCGACAGATGAGTTACTGAACCGTGGAAACCTGTTGCGCAATGAAACACAGATCGGTCAGTGATGAGCATAGACGCTGAACGATTATTCGCTCTTCTGATTCGATGATTGTTCGATAATAAATTCCAGGATGGCGATACTGTCATCGTAGGACGTTGCATGTCCCTGCTTCGGTCGATCGATCAGCAACACGCGTTGGTTGCGCTGTTTGAGAACGTTGACCAATCGACGCGCACTATGAGGTGGAACTGATTTGTCCTGTCCCCCTACAGAGATGCTGACGGGCATTGTCAATTTTTCCGGCCAATACTCGGCACTTCGTTTTTTATATTCCTGTGGTATTTCCTGTTTGGTTCCGCCGAACGATTTGCTGATGGCAGCCTGGAAGTTCTTATATTCTAAATGATTTGCAGTGGGGTTCATGGCTGCGACTCCATCAATCAGACCCGGGTGGAGTGCTGCAAATGTCAGACTGGATGAGCCTCCCATTGAGCCGCCACACAGAAATACTTTGTTGATTTTGTATTTCGATTTGAGATCGCCGATGATCTGTACGAGATCCAATTCTGCTTTCGGCCCCATCCAGGATGTCTTTGCGCGATAATCGGGGGAAACATAGATCATATTGTATTTTGAAGCGATATCGCGGGCTGCTTTGCATTCGCCTCGCGGATTCTTGATGAATTGCCAGCGATCAGAGCCGTGTCCGTGTAGCGCAATCAACAACGCATATGATTTTTGCTTAGAGAAACTTTGCGGCAGGATCATCACATACTTTTGTATTGTGTGATCACAGTTTGCGGTGAATTCGATATCCTGTGGTTCGCTGGCAACCGATGCCTTTAATGCAAAGGTTTCAGTAGCAAGAGAAATCGTCAGTACACAAATGATAGAGCGACTTCGGAATGGTTTCATCAGGAAATCGTTCATTGAAACCGGTATCCTTATAAGTGAGTTACCAGAAAAAACCAAAGACAACCCAGACAGACAGGGCGATTAGCAGCAACGCATACCAGTTTGGGTTCAGGTATTGCGGCGTTGGTTTCTCAAAGGGAGAATCTTTGAACGACGTCAATTCATTGCGACTTTCAGATAACCAATCGAGTTTCACTGGGCCATCTGTTTGAACCGGTTTCGGCATGGTTTCCTTATTCAGCCATCCCCACTTGATTACGGAGGCATACATGGCAATTGTGGTGACAATCATGGAGCAGGGGAAGGCATACCAGCCATCGGTAATGACAGGGCTGATCCAGTCAAACTCATAAATTTTTACACGGTGAAGAAATCCTACCATCCCATACAGAGATCCAATGGTCAGACCCACCAGGCCACTTTCACGTGGGACGCGTGTCAGCACACCCAGAAGGTAGACCGTAAATAACGGGGTGACAAAAATAGGAATTACTGTTTTTAGAGCAGAGATCATGTTGTCATAACGTACGATGAACGGGATATACAGAAACCCGATCAGCAGAATGCCAATGGTAGCCCAGCGTGTGACTTTCAAATAATGTTGTTCGGTCTGAGACTTACAGATCCAGCGTGCATAAATATCACGTGTGAAGAGTGCGGATAAAGCGGACCCGATCGAATCAAATGTACTGATCGCTGCTGACAGAATTCCGGCGACGACCAGACCTTTGACGCCGGGAGCTAAAAACTGATTTGCGAAATAAGGAAACAACTGATCGGCTTGTTGTTCGGGAAACTCAGGAACCAGGACACGCCCCATAACTCCCATCAGAGCAGTTCCAACCATGATTGGCATGATCAGGAAGCATCCTAAAAGAGTTGCCATTTTCATATCCCACAGCGAGCGGGCGCCCATCAATCGCATGGTCTGGGTATGGTTGACGGTATAATAACCCAGTCCGATAATGGTCCAACCAATGACAATCAAGTAGGGAGAGGTAGACTGGCCATCCTGAAATTGCCCGATATGCAGCCAGTTAATAAGGGGTTGTCCGTTCTTGTGAGTGGTTTGAGAGAGCTTTTCAACGGTAGCGGTCCAGCCGCCACTGGCCACCCAGACTGCGCGGAAAATGGCAATGCCACCCGCCATCATAATCAGGCTTTGTAACGCGTCTGTCCAGACAACAGAAGTCAATCCCCCCCAGGTTGTATAGGCGGCTGTAAAAATGACGAGCAATACAATCAAGGTCCAGCATTGAAACGGTGAAATATCAAGGATGCCCTGTAACATCAAATAGATCGACCAGATCATCAACCCCAGCATCGTCGTTCGGTATTGAATTTGAATGAGGGCACTAAAGGCCCGGATCGATTTTCCAAATCGTGTTTCCAGATATTCCGCGTTGGTAAAAAATCCGCCGCGATATAAAACTGGTACGACTAAAAATGAGGCCACAATCGCACCAAAAACACTGGCGAGAGTAAAGACCGTGATGATGTGCATTCCATTGTTGTATGCAAATCCGGTTAAAGAGACGGCATCGGCATTATCCACACTGGTCGCAAAAATAGAGAGCCCTAAGCCCCACCAGGGAAGTGAGCGACCACCAAGGAACCAGTCACTACTGCTCTTGGTATTGCGCGCAAGATAAAATCCGTAAGCAATGACCGATCCATTCAGAATGAAAACGATAAACCAGTCCAGCCAACTCATGTGCGTTATCCCTGTTGTTGAATCAACGATCGGTTATTCAAAGGTTTTCAGAACAGCTTCTTCAACATCGTGGGCCAGACAGAAGAGGATATCTCCCTGGCTGGTCAAGGTTGGGGCTCGGTGTGCAATGGCAATTCCATCAGAGTTGGCTTTAATTATTGTGGGATCACGGTCAGGGCGTTCAAGGAAGTAGAGTGCCCCCAATGGCTGGTCTCTGGAAACGTCTTCGCCGATATCGACAAAACTTTCAAAGAGACCGGATTCCGGTGCAAAAATGTAATCTTCGGCATCGAGTGCCTGTATCCAGCGTGTTGGAGGTAGTCCTAATTCCGAGCGACTTTTTTCCTCCCCCTTTAAGACATCCAAATGAACTAATACATTTCGCAGGCCTTCTTGTGAGAGCTGATGGACGGGAGCCGACGTGACTTCCCCACCTCCCATTTCCGTTGTGACGACTGTTTTACCCATATTTTCCGCTGTGACAGGCAACAGGCCTTTGCCGGCGATATCTGCATACAGGAATGCGAAATCGGTATTGTATGCCTGGGTCGCCTGCGCCATGCGACGACGTTGTTCGAGATCGTCCACCAGATGCATATGGGCACACGGATAAAAATAAACGCCGCGGCCTCCCGTGTGCAGGTCGATGACGACATCGACGATGGGGAAAATTTCGTTTGTCAGATAATGTGCCATGATGTCGCTGGCTGTCCCGTCTGCATTTCCCGGAAAACAGCGATTCAGATTTTTACCGTCAAGAGGTGAGAGTCGCGTGGCCGCTTTCGCTGCCGGAATATTGATTGCGGGGATGAAAATAATACGTCCGGAAATCTCTTCGAGATTGAGGGATTTCATTAATTTCATGATGGCAATTTGCCCCGGATATTCATCGCCGTGATTACCGGCCATCAAGAGTACCGTTGGTCCTTCGCCGCGCGCGATAGTGGAAATGGGAATCTGCAGTTGTGCCCACCCACTTAGATTATAAGAGAATGGGATATTCAAAGTGCCCCACTGAATTCCGGGTTTATTAAAATCGATCTTTGTACTAATGGGAGATTGAGACATATTATTGATTCTATCAATTAAAGAGAAAAAAAGTTTACTGTCATTATTTAGATTCCGTTACGAGTTGTGCGGCAACGAAGTCTTCATTCAAAGTGATTCCCAGTCCTGGTCGGTCGGGAACTTGAATGATGCCGTTTTCGGCTTGCACTTTTTCATAGGTTAGTTCGTGCCTGAGAGGTTCGTCTTCAACACAATCTTCGAAGATGAAAGCATCTTTGCAAGTTGCTAACCAGTGCAGACTTGCTGCAACAGTGATCGGGCTGGTGTAACAATGATTGCAGGGACGTGCACCAATTTCTGCCACTCTCTGTTTCAGGTAAGAAGCTTCTGTGAATCCATTTCGGGCGAGGTCGATTTGATAGACATCGAGGGCCCTCTTATCAAAATAGGGACGGAATGATTCGCGACCGCATTCTTCTTCACCTGCGGCAATCGGGACGGGAGAGCGATCTTTTAACCAGGCGTATCCTTCGATATCGTGTGGGTAAAGTGGTTCTTCCAGCCAGCCAATTCCATAATCGGAAAAGGCGTGTGCGCGTTGCAATGCCGTCCTGGCATCCCAGACGCAGCCCGCGTCAATCAATAAAATACCATCTTGCATGCCTTCCCTTGCGCCAGCCACGAGCTCGATATCGAGTTTTTCTGACTGTCCCATCGGCTCCCAGCCAAATTTGACAGCAGTGTAACCGTTTTCGATCCATCGCTGAGCAATATCACATGTTTCCTTGCCATCTTTACCGAAGAGAATCGATGCATAGGCTTGAAATTCTGTATGGTGCTGTCCACCTAAGAGTCGATGAATCGGTTCGCCAAAATGTTTCCCTTTTAAATCCCAAAGCGCCATATCGATAGCAGCCATGGCTGTGATTGTGACTCCCGTTCGACCAAAGTACATGGTGTGACGATACATTTTCTGCCAGAGTCGTTCGGTTTACAGCGGATTTTCACCGACAAGTAATTCTCTTAAACCACAGGCGACATTATGACTGTAGGGGGCATCAATGACGGCTTTGACAACTTCCGGAGAGGAGTCGGCTTCACCGATTCCTTCCAGACCCGTGTCTGTTCTGATTCGCACCAGAACCGAATCCTGGCAACTGGCTGTTTTACTGGTGACTGATCCTGATCGTAATATTTGACAAACAATTTGTTCGATTTTCATCTGTGTATTGTGCCTTGTATGAAATGTGTGATTAAAAGAATAGTTCTATGCGATGATTTCTTTCACGACACGTCCGTGAACATCAGTTAAACGAAAATCACGTCCTGCATAACGGTACGTGAGTCGTTCGTGATCGATGCCGAGTAGATGGAGCATCGTGGCGTGCAAATCATGGACGTGGACTTTGTTTTCCATCGCTGCGAATCCGGTTTCATCAGTTGCACCGTGTACGTATCCGCCTTTGACTCCTCCACCTGCCATCCACATGCTGAATCCATAGTGATTGTGGTCGCGACCACTCATGGAAGGAAGTTCTGCAACGGGAGTTCTACCAAATTCACCTCCCCAGAGAATCAGTGTTGAATCCAGCATTCCACGTTGTTTCAAGTCAGTCAGAAACGCGGCAATCGGCTGATCCCATTGACCACAGAGTTTTCTCAGACCTTTTTCAATGCCGCTATGATGATCCCATTCCTGACCCCCGCTGTGCCAGACCTGGATAAACCGCACTCCTTTTTCCAGCAAGCGACGGGTCATTAATAGTTGTCGGCCTTGTAAACCATCGCCATACATTTCCTGAATGTGTTTTGGTTCTTTTGATAGATCGAGTACATCAGACGCTTCAAATTGCATGCGATATGCCAGTTCGAACGAGTGGATTCTTGCTTCCAGTAATGTATCATGACCTTTTTGAGCCAGATGGCGTTGGTTGATTTTCTGTAACAGGTCCAGCTGGCGACGTTGACGCGCGGGTGGTTGCGGATTCTTAATATTTTCAATTAAACGCGAGACAGTGGTTTCTTTCGTATCAATGTGTGTACCCTGAAACGAACCGGGAAGAAATGCGGAGCGCCAATTCTTGGGACCAACTACGGGAAATCCATTGGGGCAGAGTACCATAAAACCGGGTAGATTTTCGTTTAAGGATCCCAGACCATAATTGACCCAGGAACCAAAACTGGGGCGGGGGAGGGCGTTATCTCCGCAGTTCATTAATAAGAGAGAGGGTTCATGATTTGGAATATCGGAATGCATTGATCGAATGATGCACATGTCATCAATATGAGCCGCCGTTTTTTCAAATAATTCGCTCACTTCGATTCCGGATTCTCCCTGTTTTTTGAACTGGAAGGGTGAACTGAGAGCACCCGCTGTTTTTCGTTCTGTAGGTAAACTGGGGTTCGGTAGCGGTTTTCCATGAAACTTTTTGAGCAATGGTTTGGGATCAAATGTGTCAACGTGAGAGGGGCCGCCATTCATAAACAAGTGGACGACTTGTTTCGCCTGCGGTGGATGATGTCTGGTGATTACGGCAGAACTGTTTGCTGCATGTGCGTTTTCCCGGGCAGTCAGATCTGCTAACGCGAGCATACCGATTCCCATTCCTGAACGCGTCAACATCTCGCGTCGGTTCAATAAGGGCATCTGATTTGTAAGAAGATTCATAGTATTCCTGCTGACTTAATCGACAAACTGAAACTCATTGGAGAGCAATAGAATTTGAGCAAGACTTTGCCAGGGATTCATTAGTACGGGGCCGGGTGTTCGAAAATCATTAGAATAATTCCAGGTCCGTCTGGGTGGTTGTTTCTGGTTCGTGTTAGATGAATTCACTGTTTCAACAGTCTGAACACGGATTTCCGGTGACCAGGCGAAGGAGTCATGGCCCAATTGATCTGCGATGTCGACGATAAAATCGATGGTCTGGTTTTTTTTCAGGTCGATATTTTCAATATTTGTTTCGACAGAATTATGGTGAACTTTCCACGGCCCAAAGCGTTGTTCTCCATTGATCAGGATACGGGCACGAATTCCATTTCCATGAGGAATTTCATGTTTGAGAATACCTGTAACGGAAACAGTCATTGATTCGGGAGCGCGCCAGCGAATGACAGCCGTGTGGTTCATGTTGTTGCCCGGGTGGCCACCTGCAGAATCAAGAAAGACCCAGCCGATCTTAGAGTCAGGTAAACTTTCACCACCCTGGTATTGCTTTCCATTCCAGTAAGGGAGTGGTG
The DNA here is from genome assembly GCA_942492165.1 of uncultured Planctomycetaceae bacterium. Classification (GTDB taxonomy): domain Bacteria; phylum Planctomycetota; class Planctomycetia; order Planctomycetales; family Planctomycetaceae; genus Gimesia. The sequence goes on along the minus strand of CALOEF010000072.1, from coordinate 86,919 downwards.
TAAAATTTAAAAGTTTATTTTGTTTCATGTCATAGGCACCATAACCATATTTCCATTGGGAACCCGTTAGTAATGGTCTCTCTTGTTGATAGTCAGTTTCCAGGAAACTGAGCATCTCGGTTATTTCCGGCTGACTTGGTTCTCGTTGTAGTATTTTCTGATAGAGTTGCCGTATCCCTGCCGTCGGGTTGCTCGCCTGCTCAGACTCTTTTCCTAAAATTAGTGCCGATTTTAATACCAGTGGATGATTCATCAGAAAGAGAGATTGTCCTGGAACCGAGGTTGAATTCCGGGTTCCGCTGCTAATATCGGGAGAGGGGAAATCGAAGGTTCGCAGGAGTCCGGAAACGCGCTGTCTATCTATGAAAGTATACAAGGTTCTTCTTTTATTGAACTTTGATGATATGCCCCTGGTTGATTTTCCCCCGACTTTTGTATCCAACTGGTGACTTACCTGGAGTAAAATGTCGCGCATCGTTTCGATATCCTGACGGCGGCGATTCATTTTCCATAACAGCTTATTGGCAGGGTCTTTTTTCTCTCCAGTCGCATGTGAGATGCTCTGTTGTTGATAAGTCGCTGACTGCATGATATAGCGATGCAGTTTTTTGATTGACCAGCCGTTACGCATGAACCAGATCGCAAGATGGTCCAGTAGTTCGGGTTGAGATGGTGGGGTACTCTGTATTCCAAAGTCACTGGGGGTGGAAACAATGCCTTGACCAAAATGATGTTGCCAGATGCGGTTTACGATGACTCTGGCCGTCAACGGATTTTGTGGTGAAATAATCGCTTTTGCAAGTTCGAGTCTGCCGCTACCTTGTGTAAAAGGTTTGTTTGATACCTGATCAAAAAAACGGAGGTACTGTCTGTGAGTCGTTTTTGCTGGCGTCCCCGGATTTCCCCGTTTAAAAACCCGTGGTTCAATTATTTGCTCGGCGTCTTGCAATAACATCATCTGAACGAGTTCGGGGGGAGCCTGTGCGCGGGCCTCATCCAAAGCAGTATTCAATTCCTTGACTTTTTTCTGTAGTTTTCGATCCGGAAACAACTTTAATATAGTATATGCGTGCATGGGGGCGACTAACGGTGAGTGCGGTCTGTAAAAAGCTCGGAGATAAGCTTGTTTTTCAGAGGGAAACTGTTTTGGACGCGTAACACTTTCAGGTCTTGGCGCTTCAACGGTCCAGTTTTCCCATTCTCGGTTAATTTGTTTGAAGAGGTCTGTATAAGCCTGGATGACATTCTGAAAGTGTTTCAGATTGCGTTTCAACAAGTGTGATGCAATGAGATGGATGAGTGGGTCATCAGTATTATGCTGTATTGTGTTTTGAATTAAGCGTGGGGCTTTGATGGCAAATGTATCGTCGGGAATCTTTTCCAATTGATGCCAGAGAGTAAAAACGGGAGATTGTGATTTTTCGGAGTGGTCCAAAAATTCCTGCCACTTTAGTAAAACTTCCGGGTTAAGATCATCACCATCGACGATGACATCAAAACGCACGGTATCCGGACCGCTCCTGCGTGATTGTGCTACTGTGAGGTATTCGGACAATCTTTTATAAGCGTTTTGTCGGACTTTTTCGTACTGTTGCTGGTAGAGCTGATCTAAATTTTCTGCTGCTTGTTTTATACTTTGCGCTTTTTCAATGAGGTTAGCGGGGATGTTGCCTTGATTGAGAAACGGAAGATCAATGGGTTCTAATGAATTTCTGAAAACTCCATAGAGGCCATAATAATCTTCGATGGAAACAGGATCATATTTATGGTCATGGCAGCGTGCACATCCAACTGTGAGTCCGAGAAATCCGCGGGTAACGACATCGATTCGATCTGAAATAATATCATGAATATCATTTTTAAACCGCGGTCCGACAGTGATAAACCCAAGTGCTGCCTGCGACTGATGAGGAATTTGATCTTTTAAATAATCGGCTGCCAATTGCTCGAGAACAAACTGGTTGAAAGGCTTGTCTTGATTGAAACTATTAATGACATAATCACGGTAAGTAAATGCATTATGAAATGCCGGCTTCTCAAAAAAAACGTAACCTTTGGTATCTGCGAATCGTGCCAGATCAAGCCAGTATCTTCCCCAGCGTTCTCCGTAATGTGAGGATGCGAGCAGCTGGTTAATGATTGAATGATAATTGTGTGAACCAGATGTCGCAGTATTCTGTTTGATCTGTTCAAACGGGGGAGCAAGTCCAGTCAGATCCCAATAGATTCTGCGAGTGAGTGTAGCCGGGTCTGCAGCGGGAGATGGTTTGAGTTGATGTTGCTCCAGTTTTGAAAGAATGAAATAGTCAATGTCATTTTGCGGCCATTTTGTGTCTTTCACCGCAGGAAGGACAGGTTTTTGTAATGGCTGAAACGCCCAGTGTTTCGAAGGATCTTTTTTTGTTGTTTGTCCATTGTCTGCCGTTTCGGGCCAGACAGCGCCGTTACGGATCCATGTTGCTAAAATTTCAATTTCTTCATTTCGCAGTGGTTTATCAGGTGGCATTTCAAGCGATTCGCGGCGGACGGCACTCATCAGGAGACTTTGACGTGGATGATTCACCTTAATTGCAGGACCACTTTCGCCTCCCTTAAGCAGTTGTTTTCGGGAATCAAGACGCAGTTCTGCAAACTGTTTCTTAGAACCGTGACATTCGAAACAGTGCTTGATCAGAAGCGGGCGAACCTGTTGTTCAAAAAAGCGTTCCTGTTTTGTCAGACTTTTCTGATTGTTCATCGCTTTCGCGTGATCAGAAAATGGTCCGGACAGGAAGGCAACAGTGCAGAACAACTCAAGGCATACCAATACCAGTATTTTGTTTTTGGTAAAATACATTGCTGATTTACTAAGTGGATTATTCAATATGATTCTCAATCACCAGAAGTGCATCCGCCAGACTTTTGTTTTTTAAAGCGTCGAGAATCGGCAGATGTTCTTCATAGATTTGAATTGGTTTTGAATAGTTGGAATGGGACTCACGAAAATGTCTTCTGACACGTGATACAATAGAAGACCAGATGGCTAATAAATCCGGAGAATGAGAGCGGTTGACCAGGGCGCGATGGAAGGCAATATCATGTTCTGAAATCAATGCAAAATCTTTCGCTTCACATGCGAGTTTCATTTTATCCAGGATGGATTCCCAAAGTAGAAAATCTTCATCAGTAAGTGTATCGAAGAAAAGTCGAACGGCATATTTTTCAGTAGTGCAACGCAGCGGAATGATCAATTCCGAAATTTCATTAGGAGCCGACGTCGATACGATCGCACCTTTGTTGCGGTCTGTTTCGACGATGCCCTCCCAGGCTAGTTGTTGAATGGCTTCTCTGATTGGCCCTCGACTAACGTCAAACCGTCTGGCCAGATCGCTCTCGCGTAAACGTTCTCCTTCGGCGATCTTTCCTGAAAAGATGTCTTCTCTCAAACGTTCGACAATCTGTTCGCCCAGCCCTCGGACTAACTGTGATTCCTTCATTTGCTTCCTTAAACTACCAGTGAAATTCTATTAAAATACATCTGTGATATTATGCTGGACAATGCAGAATTGATCAAACAGTAAAGTTACTCTTGTGTGAGAAGATCAAAGTCAGTGTTTGCATTGTCACCCGCATTAACTTGAACAGTTAATTTGCTTTGCGTGTTATATTTCCCGGGTATCAGCGATACGATTTCATCCACCATGGTACCTGGCGGGTTGGGGGTTCCTGCTTCAATTTTTTTCCCTGTTTTTTTATAAGCTTTCACTTCCACGCGATTATTGCCGATAACGGGGCCCGACTCTTCTGGGATGGAATAGGAACCATTACTGATCTTGGCACCTGTTGCAGGACCAGTTGTGGGTGAGATTGGAGAGAATGTAATCGTGCCTTCTTCGAGAAGCGCTCCATTCAATTTCACGAGTCCACTCATTACTGCCCGATCGGGAGCATCTTTTACTGGCTGAGAACAACCTGAAAATGTGTAAGTCAAAACTGATAATAGTATGATTAGAGGAATCGTTTTTGGAGAAGTTGATTTGAGAAATTCAAAGTTCATCTGAAATTATTTCTGTTTCAATTAATGGATGTTTCTGTTTTGTGCCTGTGAACATCGCTGATCAAAATGGATTGGGGAATTGCGTTGAGAAAACAGGATTGAAACCGGCCCGTCTTCAAATAATGATTACTTGTAAATTGTTAACAATAAAATGTCAAATAAAAAGTGAAGCATCTTGACTTATCCGGTACAAAAATATCCTCCTGTTCTTCTCTGATGTTTGTGGTGTAAAAATGTATGCTTTGTGATATATTTCGTTTAAAACTCAGGCATTAAGCGACACGATAAAATCTTGTCTATCAGATTGAAAAAAACATAAGTTATTGTTTATGTATGTAAATAAATAAGATTATTGAGTTTAATGATTTCAAATCAGGAATCTGAGTTCAAGATCATCATCAATTAATCCGATTGATGCGTATATTTATTCATTATATCATGTATGTGCATTTGTTTCGATTCTGGTTGTTTGTTATTAAATATTTTGGAATTATGAAATTAATGGGGAAGAAGTGCAGCTTACCTCTTTATATGAATATAGAGGGCGACCTTTTTTCTGATCATGCTTCTGTATGATCGCATCAACGCGAAATTGTACAGGCCCCTTGCTTCAAATAGCGCGCAACGTTAGGGGACTAGTGCCTGCTTCCTATCATTGTGTTTGGGGCCTGTGCATTTTAAAAACTCCCTGGATTGAGAGATTCTCAGTAGAGAATATTTGCATGATCGATCACGTGGCCACATCTGACAGAGGGCAGCATTAAAATTTCGCCTTTTGATTCTTTGATTTTCGCAGACCAGGCCCAATCATGTGCCGGTACATTGCCGTAGTGACTGTTCCAGTATCGTGGTGTTCTGTTTTTCCAGTACATGAGGCAGCCGGTTCCACAACAGTCAACTGCTCTGACTTCAGATCCCATCTCTGAAAATGCATTTACAATGTGGACATCATCAAAGTAACCGCCCACAAAATCTGTCTGGGTGTGTCGATTTCGGTAGCAACCTGAAACAGCATTGGGTGGAATCCAGTTTGCGGTTAATTGATCGATCAGGTTAATGCCGGCTTCAATGGGGACAAGAATATCATCTTCAATCAGCCAATGAATATCGCCTCGCATTTCGACCTTTAATCGATTACATGCACGCGCCATAAATTGTGCTACTTTATTCCTGCGCTCTCGCTCGGTTGAAAAAGTGAACGTCTCTGGATAAGGGACGATTCGAATCGTTTCAAATGTATTTCGATAACGATTGGATTCTGATCTGATCAGGGAAAGTGTTTCAAGGTTATTTGTATTGTCAAGCAGAACAAGCTCAACAGGTTCTGAACGATCAACAAGTCTGACTGCCTGTGCAACAGCTGACATCCATTCGGGGAAAAAATCAGAAACTCTGCCACTAATAATAGAACCGACACTGAGTCTGGAACATATTTTACGCATTTGTGGCAATAGTAATTCCTGTCGTTTTTCATATTTTGTTTGAATTTGAGCAGACCATGACTTTGCATGTTGTCGATATTGGAGGATCGCTTTACTGCGTACCGGATTTCCAAGTCTGGCACCTCTGAGAGCCAGGTCCCAGTCCCACATAGTATTGATTTTATTTCTCCAGCCCCCCGCTGTCTCAAAAGCCTGTCGATTCCATAAAGCAGAAGTATTCACAAAATTTCTGATCCACAGTTTACCTTCAATCCAATCTGGTGCGTCCCAGAGTGTCGTGAAATCTCCAAATGCCTGCGCACCTCCATACACAAATGGTGTCGCGTCAGTAATCGCATCCAGCTGATTACTGACATAGTCAGGCGGAAGGATGTCGTCTCCGTCAAGAAAGAGCAGGTAATCTCCTTTCGCATGAGAAACGCCCCTGTTACGGGCTTCACAGACACCGTTATGGTAATCTGATTTGATGATCACAAGGCCCTGGCTCAGATACTGGTTTGCAATATTAAGTGAATCATCCATACTGCAATCATCAGAATAAATCACCTCACAAGGTATACTCTGATTAATTGAAGAGTTGATTGCTTCCGCCAGAAAACCAGAGTTGTTCCTTGCAGCAATAATGATGCTGACTCTTTTCTCTCGCTTCATTGGACTTTGGACTGATTTCGTTTGAGCTTTCGCTGATTTCTCTGGGGTTGGACAGAGTGCATTTCCTACCATTTCCAGGCCCTCTTTACATTTTTATTGATGATAAATCTTGTGTTTAACAAATTGTTAAGTAGGGCGTGATCGCGTCAAGTTAAGAATTTTCAGTTCTTGAATGGATCTTAAGAATAAGGTGAGTCTTATCTTTTAAGGGTTTAACTTTTACCTGAAAGAAACTAATTGGACATTGGGTAGAACATTAATCAAATTTTATCGGATCTCTACTTTCAAAGGATTTTCTGATTTCGTCAATTCCCTGTTTCGTAATTTTCGAGTCGCTTAAATATAGATTTTCCAGCTTATTGAGCATTTTCAAATATTTCACTGATTGATCGGTCACCTGAGTTTCAGAAATATTCAACCATTCGAGCTTCGGATTGTTTTGAAGAAATATCAATCCTTCATCTGAAATATTCAATCTGGCAAGGTTTACGGAGTTCAGTTTTTGTAATTGATTTAAAACCTGTAAACCATCGTTAGTGAGATTTTTATTTTTCTGGAGCGAGATATGGCTCAAATTAATAAGACCACCGATGTGTGAGAGTCCTTGATCGGTGATACCAGAATCATGCAGATCCAGCTTATGCAGAGTTGTCATATTCTTGATTGCGTCCAGGGCATCATCCTTGATGTAACAATCTGCCAGCAGTAGTGTCTGCAGTCTTGAGAGTTTTCTTAAGGGAGTGAAAAATTCCAGTGTTAAATCAAGTGGTTTTTTAAATTCGATTTGTGTGATAAAAAAATCTTCATCGGGTAATAAATTTTGTTGAGTGACAGGCGGAGATTTTGCACCATTTGCAAGCTGAACAATAATTTTACAATCATGTTTCAAGGCCCAGAGGGCGACCTCTCTTTCTGTCGTAGCCTGTGTCTTGAATGCAATTGTTTCGAGCCGTGGTTCTTTTTTTTCAGTGACACTTTCTGGTTTTTGAACAGGATTCGATCCGGAGATAAGGAGATAGCCGAGAAACCCACTGAAAATCAGAACTGCTGCTGAAATGGTGATTAGAAAATATCCGGAAGAAAATAAATGGCGAGTTGGCAGATATTGTGTACTTGTCTCATGCATCAGCGGTTCAACTGGTTGTGTTAGTTCAACGTTTTGACAGATTTGTCGCAATTCCCGGGTTTCAGATAAAGTGGTTTTAGATTCATCGTTCGCTGGTAGATTGCTCTGCTGTTCCAGAAAGTGATCGATGATTTGTACAATTTCTGACATCGATTGAATTCGGTCTTCCGGACGTTTTGTAACCATGGATTGGAACAGTTTTTCCAGCGGTTCAGGGATCTCAGGCATCTGCTTGCTCAGAAGCGGGACAGGGTCTTCTCGATGAGCGATAATCGTCTCAAGGGGCGTCTCTCTTTTGAAAAGCAGCTGATTGGTTAAAAGTTGATAAAAAGTACAGCCCAGGCTGTAAATGTCGGAACGGTGATCAACGTATTTAATACTCTGTGCCTGCTCAGGAGCCATATAGTTAACACTGCCCATGATACAATCACTTTGAGTGAGGTCGCTGTTTGAGGAATGAGAATACCTGAGTCCTGCTAAACCTAAATCAAGAATTTTCACCTGGCCATCTATCGTGAGGAAAAGATTGGAAGGTTTAATATCCCGGTGAATCAAATCATTATTATGAATATATTGGAGCCCATTGGCAATTTGTCTCACAAGGGTGCAAGCTGCCGTGAGTGGCAAAGGGCCTTCTGATTTGAGTATTGTTTTCAGATCGTGACCAACTAAATATTCCATTGCCAGATAACAAAGATCATCTGCCTCACCTGCATCTGTTGCTTTGACAATATTGGGATGATCCAATCGCCCCACCAATTCCATTTCCCGATAGAATCTTTGTGTCTGGTTTGAATGTTCCCAGTCATTATTCAATAAAATTTTGAGTACGACTTGTTTTTTTAAACGTGTATGAGTGGCAAGAAAAACAATCCCCATGCCACCCTGGCCAATTTTTTTGACTAACTGATAATGTCCTATGATTCGGTAGGATGCAGATTCCGTTTTTTTGCCGCTGATGAAGCTGCCACTTTTCACAAATGGGGGATTGCTTCCGGTAGCTTGAGAGCTTGCCTGGTGAACGGACGAAATTGTTGAATCAAGGATTTGGTTGATTCTGTCGTCTGAAAGCAGGTGGTCTTGTGAACTTTCGTCATTCTGCAGACGATTATGCGTCTGCTGGAATTGCTTAAGTTCACTGTCTTCGGCATGAATTTCGATTTTTTTCTGGCAACCGGGGCACTGATTTAAATGATCTTGTACTTGTGTGTTTGTATAAGTATCAAGGTCGTTGAGCAGATATTTGATAATCAGACTGTCAGAGAGGCATTTATCCATGAAAACTCAAAATCTACCTATTTTTGAAACACAATACTATCAAACGAGAGCCGTTGAATTTCGTCCTTCAGCTTTTTTTGAACATGAAATTTTGCCTTATATACCCACGAAATTTCAACGGCGAGCTCAGCAGCCACTTCCTTTGGTGGTTTATTTTCTATCCAGGTGCGTTCAAATGCCTTCCAGGTTTTCTCATTGAATTCAGTTCGAACATTATTGATCGCGGTTTGATAGATATGGCTGCAAAAAACGTCTGACCAGACAGCGTCACTTTCGCCTGGCTGTTCATAAAGAATTTCCTGTGTTCCTTCAGCTCCTCTCTGATTGATAAAGCGTTGATTTTTTTTGAAACAACGGCATATTTCATGGTAGGTGACCGTGCCCAGCCACGATCTGAATTTACCGATGTTCCTGTTGTATTCGAAAGAGTGAAAAGAAGTACTGATTCGGCGGAAAACTTCCTGGCAAACATCCTCCGAATCACAGTTGTTTAACTGACATTTTCGACAATAGTTGAAAATTAAGGGGCCATAGATCGAAACGAATTCTTTCCACGCTTCGGTGTCAGTTGGTACACGCACTCGATTTAAGAGTGAAATATGTGTTGAAGGCCAATCAGTGCCATAATTCATTTAGCTTGTTCCCAGTGGCAATGATTCATCTCTCATCCCATTTCAATTTCAAAGAGGTTTGTTTTGTGTATTGCATTTTTTCTGATCGTTTCGATTGAGATCATTCGTGATCGATTTTGTCTGTTTCCATTTTTGGAAAACCACCGGTCTATGTATTAATCTAACCAAGTGAGGTTCAGAATGGAACAAAATTATACTGTAACTGGACTGGTACAGTTATTTATTGGAACAGAGTCAGGCGGATATGATTAAAAAAAAGTATTTATCGTGAGATGACGTTTACATAAATACAGTATCTGGGCTGCAACCGATATTATTGTTTAGGAGTTCAAGCCTGAAACTCGATTGAGCCTTTTTCAATTCCGTTGCCTTATCTGATCAGGGTAGTGGCGGAACGAGATCTGACATTGAAAAAGGACCGGCTGTCACAGAAAAAAATGAGTTGATTCACTCTAGCGTTCATCGGGAGAACTCAGAGAAGAACGTGCTTTTTCCAGCAGTCGAGACAGTTCGAAGAGTTCATTTGAACTTAAATGACCGATGAGTTTGCGATGCAGGTTGATATCAGGTTCGTCAATTTCTTTGAGCAGGTTGAGTGCTTTCGAGGTGATTTCAACATAAACGATGCGTCGGTCCTCGGTACAGCGGTTGCGTTTCACCAGATTCTGAGCCTGAAGTCGATCGATTAAACCTGTAATCGCCGGAACGACTTGTACCATTCGATTCGCGATTTCCAGAGAGGGCAGTGGTTTTCCTTCTCCGCGTAAAATTCGAAGCACATTATATTGAGAAGGTGTCAGGCTGTACTCGCGAAAGAGTCTTCCGAATTGATTATGAAACATGTCGCTGGTACGCAAAATGTTCAGGATTGCTTCCTGTTCCGGCGACTCGAAAGGCTGCTTCTTTTTAAGCTCTTGTTGCAAATTGCGATGAGGCATCTTTTTTCCTTACTATGGAAGACGTAAGGAGTGCTATTTTACATGTAAACTATTAGGGAGTCAACTGGCAGGCTTTCACAGCAAGCCTGTTGAATTATTGGAAACAGAGAATGCAAACGTTTGCGGTTGAGATCGCTCAATCAAATTCGGGAAATGAATCTTTTGATCTTCGAAAGCGAGAGCATGTTGAGATCGAAATACAGAAAAGGGACCATTCAGCAGGGTTCAACAGGTTATTTCATCTGGAATTTGTTAAATTGACTATTTTGAATTTCTTAATATGTATTTTGACGAAATTCAGTGGGAGTGCAACCTTCATGCTCTCTGATAATAACACTTAAATAAGCAGCGCTGGAGAATCCCGCCATTGTTGCGATTTTTTCCAGGGTAAAATCCGTATCGATCAAAAGCTGTTTTGCGCGGCGTAGTCGTTCTTCTGAAATTAATTGGTGTGGAGTTTTACCTGCCAGCTTCATAAAGCGGCGCTCGAGAGAACGTCGTGAGAGTCTGGCATGTCGCGAAATTGAAGAGACATTGATTTGTGAACAGGCATTTCGTCTAATGAATTCCAAAGCAGAGGCGATCGCCGGATCCGCAACGGCAATAATGTCGGTCGACCTGCGAGGATGCAAATTTCTGGGGGAGAGCATCAATGGAGATGTCGGTGCGGCTTTCCCTTTCATTAACCGGTTGAGCAAGGCAGCAGCTTCAAAGCCGATTTGATCAGCCTGATGAGAAATACTTGTCAGATAGGGGTCAATCACTTCACAGAATACATCGTCATTATCGACACCGACAACGGCAACCTGTTCCGGGACAGCGATTTTACGACGGCTACAAGCATCCAGAACGCACAAAGCGCGTAGGTCATGGGCCGCCATCAAGCCGATTGGTTTGGGAAGCGACTCTAACCAGTCGCCCAGATCTTCCTGGCCTCCATTCCAGCTTTCCGCAAAACGCCTGCGGGAAAGAGGAGCATAAAGTTCGCAGTTGAAACCGTGTTGATGTACAATCTCAGCAAATGCGTTGCGACGTCGGAGTGACCAGTTCGTTCTTTCGACACCGACAAAGGCAAATTGTCGCAGGTGTCGGTCAAGCAAGTGATCAAAAGCCAGTTTCGCAATGGCAAAATCATCAGAATAAACTCCCGGCAGACCCAGGTCTGGTACTTGATTTAGCGTATCAACTACAGGAACACCAGATTCGATTAAACGATCAGCCATCTGTTGCGAACGAATTCGGGCTATGATTCCATCACCTTCCCAATTTTTAATCCAGTCTGGGAGTGAGGTTGCAGGTCCCCATTCATCAATGAAGATTGACCAGGGGCCATGTGTTCTTGAATAAGTCGAGATACCCTGCAAGATTCCGCGACCAAATGATTTTGATGTTTCAACAAAAACAGCAACTTGTGGTGTACGATGAGGCATGTGTTATTTCATGTTGTCGCAAAATTGAAAGATAATGTCGCAGGACTAGATTGATTCTGTTTGATCAACGCCGTTAAACTGAGATGGCGAGCTCAAAAATGATCATAAACAAATAAGATATTGGGATACAGTAAATCTTGATTTCCATTTATGACTTTCTTTTAGATTGCTGTGATACTGACTTCATATGATATGTAAGTGTTGGGGAGACTAAGATGACGATGATGGCTGTAGTCCGTTTTTTTATCTCTGTTATTGTACTGGCTGGTTCTATTTCCGGATTATCTGCCGCGAATCAGACTACGTATCTGGTCGGGATTGCCAAGGTTGATATCACTCCTGCATACCCTGTGCTATTGAGTGGTTATGCGTCACGCAGTACGGAATTGATCTCTCGTGTGGAACAAAAATTGTGGGCCCGTGCGATCGCTGTCAGAAATGAACAGAAACCACCCTGTGTTTTGATATCTGTTGATAATTGTGGTGTACCTGCTTCAGTCACGAAAGCGGTTTTCAAAAAATTAACAGACAAGTATCAAATCACCCCTGAGAATCTTGTGATCTGTTCCACTCATACACATTCCGCTCCAATGTTAACAGGAGTTCTGGCGAATTTGTATATGAAAGATCTTACTCCCGAGGAGTCGGCTGGTATTGATCGATATACTCAGGATCTGGTCACTTCACTCACTCAGGTTGCAGAGAATGCCATCAGAGATGCACAACCTTCTTTTCTGGAGTGGGGAATTGGTACTGCCGACTTTGCAAAAAATCGTCGGAATATTACAGGTCCCAAAGATCATGATCTGCCTGTTCTCAGAGTGAAAGATCATGAAGGGCAGACACGTGCTATTCTGGTGAACTATGCCTGTCATTGTACAACCTTAGGTGGCGTTCCATTTATGTCCGGTGATTGGGCCGGTTGTGCTGTCGAGGGAATCGAAGCGGACATTCCAGGCTGTATGGCGATGGTGGTCGTCGGTTGTGGCGCTGATCAGAATCCGAAATTCAGAGGCGATGATCAAGGCGCACCGCGAGTGAATGGCTTAGTCATTGCGAAGGGAGTGCAGCAGCGTCTCAAAACGGAATTAAATCCCATTTCAGGTAACCTGACCGCTCGGGAGAAAGAACTCACACTTCCTTTAGCCAGTTTGCCAGCAGAGTCAGAATGGGAACAGAACAAAAACAAAAAAGGAATTACAGGATATTTTGCACGTAAGAATTTACGACGACTAAAACAGGGACAGTCTTTAACAGACAGGATAAAATATCCAGTCAAAACATGGGTGTTTGGTGATTCACTGGCGATGGTGTTTTTAGGCGGAGAGGTTGTCGTCGATTATTCTCTGACGCTCAAAAAACGGCATGGAAAGAAATTATGGATCACTTCTTATGCTAACGATGTTCCCTGCTACATTCCGTCAGAGCGGGTGCTTCGAGAAGGTGGTTATGAAGGTCGCAATGCAATGGTCTGGTATGACTTGCCGGCACCACTTGCTCCGGGTTTGGAAAAGAAGATTCTAAACGAAGTCGATCAGCAGTTACCCGTTGCATTTCGTGCAAAGGAAGATGTGAGTCGCACGGGTGGGAAACGACCGTTGAGTCCTGCTGAATCGATTTCTCGTATGAATTATGCTGATGATCTCAAGGTCGAAGTGGTCGCTGCGGAGCCGCTTGTCATTGATCCTGTTGCGATTGAATTTGGTCCCGATGGAAAACTTTGGGTTGTCGAGATGCGTGATTATCCGCTCGGCATCGATGCAAATATGAAATCGGGAGGAGTCGTCAAATATCTGGAGGATATTAATCAGGATGGAGTCTACGACAAAGCAACCGTTTTTTTAGAAGGGCTTCCTTTTCCGACTGGCTTGATGGTCTGGAAAAAAGGAGTACTGGTTTGTACCGCGCCCGATGTCATCTATGCAGAAGATACAAATGGTGATGGAAAAGCGGATATTCAGCGCAAACTCTTAACCGGGTTTGCAACGCACAATTTTCAGGCGCGCGTGAACAGCCTCGTTCCCGGATTGGATAACTGGGTCTATGCGTCAGGTGGTTTGTTTGGCGGAGTCATTAAATCTTTCAATGGTCAGACAGTGAACGTGACCAATCGCGATTTTCGTTTTCAACCTGATACAGGAGTGCTGGAACCGGTGAGTGGGCGAACACAGCAAGGGCGTGTTCGTGATGACTGGGGAAACTGGTTTGGATGTAGTAATGGAAGTCTGTGTGTGCACTATCCGGTGAATGAATCGTATTATCGGAAAAATCCATATGTCGTTTCTCCTCCACCAGTCGTCTCCGTTCCACAGGGGAGCCATAACAGCCAACTCTATCCAGTAGGTGAGTTAGTGCAATTTCATTTGAGCGGACCAAGGGGACGTCCCACTTCCGCCTGTGGACTGGGACTCTATCGTGATCGTAAACTGGGTACTGCATTCTATGGTAATGCTTTTGTCTGTGAGCCCGTCAATCAGTTAGTGCATCGCATGTTGGTTAATCCAAAAGGAGTTACATTTGCAGGTCAGCGTGCACCTGAAGAGCAGGATCGCGAGTTTTTAACATCAACCGATAACTGGTTTCGTCCGGTGCAGGCGCGCATGAGCCCTGATGGATCGTTAATGATCGTCGACATGTATCGTTATCTGATTGAGCATCCCAAGTGGCTTTCTCCCGAAGCCGTTTCCAGGCTCAATGTGCGCGCTGGTGACACGCGTGGCAGAATATATCGAATCAGTCGCAAAGATCAAAAACGGAAACCAGTACCGAATCTCAAAAAATTATCTGGAACCGAACTGGCAATTCTATTGAATAGCGGCAATGGTGTCTTGCGCGATATGGTTCAGCAGGAACTGGTTTTGCGATCCGCACCGGAAAGTATACCGGTGATCAAATCTATTGCTGGAAATGCCGACTTACCAGAGTCCCGGGTGCAGGCATTAAGCACGTTGGAAGGATTAAAGGCGTTGGATGCGGATCTGTTATTGGCACGGATTAACGATTCCAGTGCGGGAGTTCGCAAAGAGGCCATCCGTTTGTCAGAGCCGTTTTTGAATAAGTCAGATTCACTGGCAAATGCAGTTCTCGAACGGATCAAGCAGGAGAAACATTTGCCAGTAATCTTGCAGTTAGCTTACTCCTCAGGTGAGTTGAAAGGAGAGGCAGCGACACAGGCTTTATTAAAACTGATGGAACAGCATTCTGGAAATGTTTATATCAGGTCAGCAGTACTGACCAGCTTCGAACGAAATCGCCTGGCTCCGGCGATCACGGTTTTGATTCCCCAAATCAGTAGTGAACCGAATTTGCTTCCGCTTTACGATGCACTTTTGGCAATGGCAATCGCCACAAAAGATACAGCGATCCTGAAACCGATTTTAAACGGGCTGCTGCAGCATGCGGTAAAAAAACAGGAGAACCAGTTGTGGGAATGGAATTCACTTTCGCAGGTTTTGCGCGGACTCAATCACCAGAAAGTGAAAGAAGATAAAACAGTTCATCAGCAAATTCAAATGTTGCGAGAGCGTGCCAGCCAGTTGACAGCAGATAGTCAAAGCAATGAAAAGAATCGAATCGGGGCGATTGATTTTGTGTTGAACGCAGGCCAGAGGCAGGAAGATCTTGAATTGATTTCTGATTTGCTCTCACCTCAAAGTCCCTGAAAATTCAAGTTGCCGCCCTGCGTAGTCTTATCAATACGCAGAATCCCGCTGCAATAAAGGCAGTTCTCGAAAACTGGAAACAGTTTACTCCTGCGCTACGAACGGAAGTGCTGGGGCAATTGCTTTCACGTGAGAGTACGACGTTAGAATTGTTAAATCATATCGACCAAAAACTGATTCAGCCCTCACAGATCGATTTAACAAGTCGTCAAAAGCTCAACCAGCACAAACGACCAGAGATCAGCAAGCGTGCCAGGAAAATATTCGCGGTCGCAACCAATGCGAGTCGCGAGGCAGTTCTCAAAAAATATCAGACGATTGATCTGAAGCGGGGAAACATAGAACGTGGGAGCATTGTGTTTGAGAAACAGTGTGCCGCCTGCCATCGTTTGAATGGTAAGGGGTATGTGGTCGGACCAGATTTAGCTGCATTAACGGATCAATCAAAGTCACATTTATTGACTTCGTTGCTTGATCCCAACAAAGCCGTCGATGGCCGCTATGCCTCTTATCTGGCTGTGACCGATGACGGACGAATTCACACGGGGATTCTCGTTTCCGAACAAAGTAACAGTATTACCTTGAAAGGTCAGAAAGGAAAATTGCAAAGGGTCCTCAGGACACAGCTGGAAGAATTACAGAATACGGGTAAGTCTCTCATGCCCGAAGGGCTGGAACGTGAAATCTCTTTGGAGTCAATGGCCGATTTACTGGTATTTATTCAGGAACACAGTGCTCCTGTTCGTTACAAATATGTCGGAGCAGTGACACCTGATGCATTCTATCCTGATGATCCGAAGAAGCTGAAACTGGTCAATCAGTCAGTGGGTTCTGATCGGTTTAATGACGGGCAATGGGTTGGTTTTCGATTTAATGAAACTGAACCTCAACCCGGTATCAACTTTGATTTAGGTAAGAAGATTCCGGTTCGTTCGTTAAAGATCGTGTATGGAGTCAATCATGAACCCGGGACAATTCATGCTCCCTCTTCCGTGCTGGTTTCTTTCAGTAATAATGGTCAGCAGTATGGAAACCATCTCAAATATTCACGCTTTGATAACCACCCCGATGAACTGGGACTTTACGGGATTGAACGACGTACTGTTGAATTTAATATTCCCGAGCAGCGATCTCGATTTGTGCGGATTGATTTTCAGAGTAAACAGGGCTGGCTGTTTCTTTCGGAAATAACAATTGCCAGTAATGCAGCGAACACTCAGAATCAGGCAACTCCTGTCAGTGTCGAGAATGTGAAACCAAAGAAAGTCGTCGTTGATCCGATCACAAAAATAAAATCGCTCGTTGCCAGTGTGAAGGTGGGGACGGTTGATGAATATCGTGAGATACCTGAGATATGGCGCACAGCGGTTGCCTTAGGTAAACGTAATCAGGTCGATGAAATTCGAAAATTGCTGGAAGCGTCGTTACCAGAAAAGGGAGAAACGCTTCAACATTGGCAGGCGGTTGTGATTGGCGGGGGAATCATCAATGGGATTACGATTGCCGGTGATTGGCCGCGTGCACGAATCGAATCAATTTTAAAAGGTGACGCCAAACTCACCGCGCGATGGAAACAGGCGTTATTACAATCTGTTAAAATGGCAGATGACTCAAAAGTTAAAGGTGGTACGCGCTATGATGCGTTGCGGATGATTGCGATGCTCGATTATGAAACGTGTCAGGCGCAATTGAAACGCTATTTAGAGGATTCCAGACACGCGGAATTACAGATGGGAGCCGTGAGTGGTTTGGGGGATATTGATCGTGATGAATCAACGGTATTGCTGATCAATGCGGCTTGTAAAATGAATGTGCGGAATCGCAAGATTGCTCTCGAAGCGTTGCTCAGAACAGAGAAGCGGGTACAGGCATTCCTGAAAGCGGTTCAAATGCAGAAAATCGCATTGAAACTGATTGATGCTGCCGTTCAAAAACAGTTGACAGAACATTCCAATCAAGAGATTCAAAAACAGGCCAGGCAAATATTTAATCCATAAATACAATGATGGTTTTGAAAAAGTTCAGCCTCATAATCGATTCATTTTGAAGAAAGCAATACTTCCAGCATCCCTCTGCAGAAGTCGGGCAGATCTCCTGGTCGACGGCTTGAGACAAAGTGCCGATCAACGACAACGGGCGCATCTTCCCAGATGCAACCGGCGTTGATCAGATCATCTTTAATACCTGGTGAACCGGTGACTTTGACTCCCTGGTAAATCCCTGCCGAGATTGGCATCCAGCCGCCATGGCAAATGGCAGCGATCAGTTTTTCGTCTGCATGAAATTCGGCGAGCAGTGACAGGACCTTTTCAAATCGGCGTAGTTTGTCAGGCATCCAACCACCGGCGCAGATGACGCCTTGAAAATCGTTTGAGTTGATACTGTCGATTGTTGCTTCCGAGACGGCAGGGTAACCATGTTTTCCCAGGTAGGTTTTATTTGCTTCGAGCCCCGCCATTGTCGTCTTGGCACCGGCTTCTTCCAGACGGAGTTTGGGATACCAGAGTTCAAGGTCTTCATAATCTTCGCCGACAAACAGCAAAAAATTTGTACCTGACAAGGGCAGGGAAGCAGTCATATTCTATTTCCTTAAAAATCAAAGCTTATTTTAGTCGATGGGTGTATTATGCGCCGGGCCACATGAAGCCGAAGATCAATCCCAGAATTACGGCATACAAAATGGATTCGATGATATGTCCGGTAATGCGATTATGAAACCAGATAGAGTGCTGCACGACTGAAGCCAAAAAGACTAAAAAGCTGGCAGTTGCCATGAATCGAAAGACGACCATCATTTCTGCGCCCGGGGTCAGTGCCAGTGTTGCAAGGTAGGCTAAGCAAAAGCTGATAATCAGATAATAAACGAACGTAAGCGCCAGTTTTTTCCCCATGTTGACATTTGGGAAGAGAGTCATGATTCCTCGCGGTCCGTCGTTCCATTTCTGTTGATATGCTTCACTTTTCATCTCTGCTGGTGAATCACAGCCTGGAAACATATAGTTGCCGAGTGGCACATCGAGACCTTGCATCGCCTTGAGGAACTCGTCTTCTTTTTCCAGTTTCTTCCAATCATCACGGTGGAGTTGAAATACCATCCAGGACAAAAAACTGGCAAAAAACAGAGCAATCGCTGACACAATAATTGGTAAAATGAGACTTGCCAACATATGGTTACTCCTGAATGAAGTGTTGCAGAACAGAATTGAAAGGCGTAGTGACTGATTTCAGAATAAAATGTCTGGCATACATTTGCACTTATGATAAAAATTATGTTCAGGCTTTCCTAGTATGCAGACAATCTTTCGTTGAGAAATTATCATACTGACGTGTTGGTCCGCTTTCGAAAACAGTCATTATCACGAAGGAAGAATCATGCCACAAATGATTAAACAGCCAACGATCGTCCAGGCGGCCGGGAATAAGCCCAAACGGATCGAAGAATATGTGGGACGCGTCAATACGAATGATAACTCAATCAGTCTGGCTCGAATGGTATCCCCCGGCGGTTGGGTGGAACCAGGCCAGACACCTGAGTTCCGTGAGATGACGGTTGTTCTCAAAGGGATCTTGCGCGTGGAACACAAAGAGGGCGTCATTGAAGTCAGTGCCGGTCAGTCGATTATATTAGAGCCTGGCGAATGGGTGCGCTACAGTACTCCCAATGCGGAAGGTGCCGAATATATTGCGGTTTGCACTCCCGCATTTTCACCGGAAACGGTTCACCGTGACCAGGACGGTTCCGTTTCCGGTCAATAGAAATATCTACACAATCTGATTCTCATTCCGCTGAGAGAGTAATTTCTGTCTCACTGCATTTTCATTGTTATGTGTTATCGCTAGACTCAATAGATCAACTTATACATACAATTAACCTGCATCTGATTGTGGAGGGGCATCGGCTCATGCTCACGCTGAAAAATATTCGTCTTGTGACTTTCTCTGTTCTATCTCTCAGCATTTGTGTCTTCACTAATGCGGCTGAGGCACAGTCTATTTCGCTTCAGGAACCCTGGCAGTCGCAATATAACAAAGCCAACGCCACGGGAAAACATGTGCTTGGATTGTGGACATTTGACGGAACCGATCCTGGAGAGGATCTCTCAGGCAATAAACATACCGCCAAATTTGAAGGCGCCACGGTTGAAAAACAGGGACGATTTGGTGCAGCGCTCCGTTCTTATCCTGGTTACCCTGTGGAAGATAAACGTCATTATGCAAAAGTAAAAGATTCACCCAGACTGACTCCGCAGGGTGCCTTTACTCTTGAAATGTGGATCAAACCGGACAACGATTTCAACAAATCGTCGTCGGCTTTTCTGCTGGATAAAAAATATGTCAGCCATACCGATTATCAACTTGTTTTTGCTCCTGCTTCACGTTCTGGTACGAGGGTTCTGAAAGCGGTGCTTGGATTCGGTGCCGCGTCAACAATCTGGTACTCCGATCCGCTGCAGTTGAAACCGGGCACGTGGTATCATGTCGTCTTTCTCTATGATGGAGCGGGTCGGGGACGTTTTCTGATCGATGGAATTCCCCATGGTGAAAAAACGGTAAGTGGTCTCGGCTCGGTTGCAGACGGCACAAAGCCTCTGACCATTGGCGATCGAAATGGCAGCAATCATGGCGGGTTTTCCGGTTTAATTGATCAAGTCCGAATCAGTGCAGGGGAGCTGGAGTTTCGTCCCGTTCGATTTGAGAGAGTTTCTCAACGTGCCAATTTTATTCGAATGGAAAAAGATCGCACACTTGGTTTTCAGGTAACGAATTTACAACGGAAACCAATATCAGAAGCAACCGTCACCTGGTTGCTGAATGGTGAATTCCAGGGTACTTCCACTCTCAAGAATTTACAATCAGGAAAACCACAAGACGTTTTGTTTCCTCTGAATACGACCTTGAGACCTGACAAATATCTCTTAACAGCAAAATTGAATACAACAGGGCCAAAGAGTACATCTGCAGAAGAATATTTTCCCATTCAGATTGTTTCACGAAAATTGCCGGATCAGTTTCCGGTCGTTATGTGGGGCGCTGGATTCAATCATATTGATCGATTGAAAAAGATCGGCTTTACACATGCTGCAGGACTGGGAGCCAATTACTCGAGTATTCTCAAAGCCGGGAAGCCAATTCTTGCAGATTCTGAGCAGAGAGTGAAAGCGAATCGTGAGGGGCTGGATCGTGGATTAGCCAACGGGATTTCCTTTTATGCGGCGCTCTCTCCTGGTTCTTATTTGCGTAACCGGGAAAAATATCAGCGTATGAATCGGGATGGAACGAAAAAATCAGGCCGTCACGATATCTGTCCGGTGATTCCTGAGATCAAAGATTATGCTTATAATGTGGGCGCTTCGGTTGTCCAGACGTATCAAGATTATCCGGCCTTCGATTCTGCGCTGTTGCATACCGAAGTGCGCGGGCATTCGCGTCCCTGTTTTCATCAACATGATCTTGATGCATTCAAAAAACATTCCGGGTTTGATGTTCCCGCGGAAGCAGGGCCTCCGCATGGTCTTTCCTACAGTCGCCTCAAAGATTTTCCCAAAGATCGTGTTGTGAAAGATAACAACCCGCTTTATGTCTATTACAAATGGCATTGGAAAAAAGGAGATGGCTGGAACGATTTAAACAGTGATCTTGAACGAGGATTAAGTTCGACCGACAAAAAGATCTGGACATGGTACGACCCTGCGATGCGCGTGGCATCTGTATTTGGCTCGGGTGGAAATGTGGATGTGCTCTCACATTGGACCTATAGTTACCCCGATCCCATTCGAATTAATGTTGTCAACGATGAGTTATTTGCGATGGCACGTGGTTCAAAGAAGAAGCAGGAAGTTATGAAGATGACGCAGATCATCTGGTATCGATCGCAAACAGCTCCCAAGCCGAAGAAACCAGAAGATGTTCCTGCAATCCAGGCGGCCTGGGAACAGGAACAACCGGATGCCGACTTCATTACGATTTCACCGATGCAATTACGTGAGGCATTCTGGGCAAAAATCTCGCGACCGATTAAAGGTATCATGTACCATGGCTGGCAGTCTTTAGTACCCACCGATGGAGCAGGCGCGTATCGTTTAACGAACACGCAGACACAGCATGAACTGGAGCGAATTATTCATGAAGTGGTACAGCCTTTAGGTCCCACATTAAAGAATATTCCGGAAGCAAAAAATGATATTGCATTTTATGAAAGTTTTGCAGCACAGGTTTTTGCTCACCGAGGCACACTCGGGTGGAATGGGTATTGGCTGGGTGACTCACACCAGATGCTGCAATGGGCGGGCTTACAGAATGATGTCGTCTTCGATGAAACGATAAAAGAGCAGGGTTTGGATCAATATAAAGTACTCGTCATGATGCACTGTGATGTGATTACTGAATCTGTTTTGGATAAGGTAAAGGCATTTCAGGAACATGGCGGGCTGGTCATTTCAGATGAACATCTCACGCCTGCGATCAAACCTGATATTCGGATCCAATCTTACAGGCGAACTGGTAAGGCTGATGTTGACAAACAGGAATTTCTGAAAAAAGCGGCGGAATTAAAGACAGCATTAAAAGGCAAATACAAAAGTTTTGTCGATTCATCGAACCAGAATGTCGTGCATTACTCCCGACGCTCAAAGGATGCCGATTACATCTTCCTGGTGAATGATCATCGTGAATTTGGAAAGTACGTGGGCCATCACGGTCGAGTGATGGAGAATGGTTTGCCTGTTGAAACAACGCTTACCATCAATCAGCCAGATGGGTATCTTTATGATTTGGTGAATCATCAACCTGTCTCCACGACGAAATCAGGAAACAAACAGACTCTACCCGTTCAACTGGGGCCGGGATCCGGCGGCCTATATGTACTTACAAAAGATCCTGTTGAACGAGTTGAAATTGATGTTCCCCAGCAGTTGAAGCGAGGCGAAGCGGCAACCGTTTCTGTTAAAGTCACCAATAATCAGGGTAAGCCGGTCTCCGCAGTGATACCGGTGAAAGTCACAATTGAAGATTCGGAAGGGCGCATCGCTGAGAAGTCTGGTTATCGTGCATTGGTTGATGGAAAACAGACCTTCTCAATTCAAATTGCTCCGAATGATAAAGGGGGGATGTGGCGCGTGCATGTGAAGGAACTGGCATCGGGCAAAAGTTCAGCGGCTCATTTTCGAGTCGATGACAAGTCGACAGTCAAACCAACTTACAAAAACATTAAAGGATTTAATCCGGCACAACCTGCAGGCTAGAGCAATTCCGAATTCAATAATCTGGATTTGAATATTTGATTTTGTTAATTTCGATTTATTGAGATTCATCCTGTTACACTGTTTTGTGTCACAATGGGATTACCGATCATTGAGGTTAAAACTCGAACAGGTGAAAGGGGATTCCAATCAGACCTGTGAGGTTGAATTAACATGAATGTGTTCTTATGTTTAGTTTGCTGGTTTGGTTTGGATCAGCAATATAGGTATATTTGATGTGAATCAAATCGGAGCATTGAATAGTCTGGCCTTATGCCTTAACCTATGTTCATTGGATATGGCTGTTTTGTTTATCGATATAAAGAAAAGAAGATATAACATGAAATCAAATACAAGCAGACTTGTGTGTTATAACGTTCGAAAGAGAGCGTTTACTCTGATTGAACTTCTGGTGGTGATCGCCATTATTGCGATTTTAATTGCCTTGTTACTACCTGCTGTGCAACAGGCACGAGAGGCAGCGCGGCGTTCTACCTGCAAAAATAATATGAAACAACTTGGATTGGCGCTGCACAATTATCATGATGTCTTTAATACGTTTCCGATCGGGCAGCAACCAGGAAACACAAGACCGAATTGGCGCGTTGGTATACTTCCATATATGGATCAGGCGCCCCTTTATAACCAACTGGATATGGTCAGTGGTGATTTCGCCAGTCCTTATACAGCTCCGAATGATGTACTGGCGGGTTTGATCGTTGCTGTTTATGCTTGCCCTTCCAGTCCGTTGGATCCGACTTCAACAGCACCCGGGAACAATGGTGACCGTGGGCAGGCCCATCACTATGGGAATTCAGGTAATCTGTGTTCGTTCTATGAACTGGGGCATGGATTCTTATAATTGTAATAATGGAATTTTACTGGCAGTGCAAAATGTCAGGATGAGAGATGTAACAGATGGAACATCAAATACGTTGATTGTTGCCGAACAGTCTGGCAGAGTGAACGGCAGAGAGTTGGCAACCATTATGGTGGCTGGTCAAGTACGACAGCTGGTGCTCCCGTTACTACTTCGTCAGGAGCAAGCTGGGGGTCGGGTATCACCGCAGTCCGTTATTCTCCCAACAGTGATTTTGACCAGGAAGGGGCTGCTACGAGTTACGCTGGTAATACGATTATCAACTCGTTCCATGTCGGTGGAATTCATGGATTATTAACTGATGGAAGCGTACGCTTTCTTTCCGAAAATATTGATATGGATACGTTAAGAAATATATCAAGTAAAAGTGATGGACAGGTCGTCGGTGAATTCTAATATTTCAGATTTCGTTTCATCAATTCTCAAGACTGTTAGAATACAAATGAATTTGCATACTCTCGTTCAAAAGGTTCGTCTGAAATCTGTCTCTCGGATTCAGCAGGTCTTTATTGTTCTTTTGTCTGTTGCCTGTATCACTGGGTGTGGTGGAGCGCAGGGAATGGGATCCATTTCTGGCAAAGTGACATTAAAAGGAGAACCGGTTACAACAGGTCGTATTGGTTTTCTTTCGAAGGAAACAGGGAAGGGGGCGGCGGGCGATATTAGTTCGACTGGTGAATTCGAGATCAATTCGTCATTGCCAGCCGGAACCTATACGGTCACTGTGAATCCTCCCAGTCCCAAGCCACCTCAAGAAGGTGAACCTGTGACAAAACCACCAAATCCAAAAGGTTTTCCGAAAAAATTTCGCTCATCGGAAACCAGCGATTTGAAAGTGGAAGTGAAATCCGGTTCAAACCAGCTCGAAATCGATATGGTTCCGTAAGTAATCTGTTCGTGAATCAGGTAGACTGAATCAGCCGATGATATCGCGTCTGTGTGAAACATAATCCCAGACGACATAGCGGTCCAGGTCACTGCCTGCGGTGAAAAAGACGCGGCCCTGTGTGGCTTCTGCCAGACGATGCGCGAACTGGATGTCTTCGCTGGACTGCGACCAACTCGGAATCAGAAAGATATTAATCGTAATTCCTTCGCGCTGGCATAAATGCGCTTCACGCATTGTGGCGGCTTCGGTTTGTGGATCGGGTGGGTACAGCAGGTAAAGCATTTCCCCTTCAAAGTGTGCTGTCGGTAAGCCATCGGTAATCAGGATGATTTGTCGATTGGGCGTATCCTGGAGTGCGAGAAAATTTCGTGAGAGTTGCAAGGCGTGCTGGATATTAGTGAAGTGAGGTGGCACAACCTGTTCGCTGATTTTTTCGTCACTCATATCCACTTTAAGCCGGACGATGGGATCAAATACGGTGACCGGCTTAGGCATGAGTTCTACAATCTCACCCGGAGTTCGCGGTTTGGCGAAAGTATACATTTCGATGAATTGCAAGTAGTCACCGGGATATTCGCCGCGGATGAGTGCTTCTAACGCCAGTCCCATTTGCTTCACGTTGACGTACTGTCCTTCGTAGCGCATTGACCCGCTCATGTCCATCAAAACGGTCGTGGCGCATTTAGGTGAATTGCGCGTTTTATGAATCACCAGGTCATCGCTTTTAAGTCGAACAGGTAGTCCCGGACCATCACGTAGAATCGCGTTGGTGAATGACTGAGTTAAATCCATATTGGAGACAGAATCGCCGAATTCATACGATTTGGTTTCCTGTGTTTCGACGGCACCCTCGCCAATAATGGGGCCGGAATGTCTGCCAGTACGTGATGCTTGCAGCTGGCTGAAAATTCGTTCCAGAATGTGGCTTTGAAAGATACGATATGCTTTGGGTGTGAGTCGAAACTGACCTTTGGAAAATTCGAGTCCCTGTTGATCGGCCATTTCTCGCAAGAGATCCCGGACCTGTTTTTGTATCTCTGCCAGTGTTTCCATGTCAGCAGACTCTGTGAACTCTGCTAGTGCATCCATATCGATGATGGCAATCTGTGCTGTCTCGCGGGCTTCTTCCAGTTGTTTAAGTAATTCGTCGATTTTTTCGAGCTTCGCTTTGATCTCGAGGGCCTCGGGAATGGTCAGCGAAGTTCGGCCTGTGAAATGGTAGTTGGCGGCGAGTTCATCGATTTCGTACTTGTCGCCCAGGCGGTCCACCAGTTGGACCAGTCCTTTGGAGAACGGGCTCTGGTCGTCATTGATTCGGTACCAGAGTCGTTCCAGATCGTAGATCTGTTCTTCCCGAACTGCCTGTCGATAAGAAGTCTTTAAGCGTTTCGCGGCGGTTGATGTTTTTCGCGTAATCGTGGTATAATGTACGGCGGGCTTTCTTGCGAACGCCGTCGGTTTCATACGTTTCGAGGATGTTACGTTTGCGTTCTTCCAGCATGGCAATCAGCGCATCCAGACTGGGGCCCAGGCCGGCGATTTGACTGGGGTCAAGCTGAATGGCACGCGCGAGTTCCTCTTCAGTCAGTTCCCGCATCGATCCATAATACATCATGTGGTTCAACGCGGGTGAGACCAGATCCGGAGGAGGCTGCATCGGGTCGGGAATCGTTTCGGATCGTACTTCTGGTATGTATGAATAATACCGCCGGTCAGTCGTTTGTCAGTCATAGTCGTGTCTCAATCTCTCTGACGAGAGCCAGGAGACCAGGTGTCGATCAGGTTTCGTAAATGATGCGACCATGATCCTGCGAACGCGAAATTTTGCTGTTGGCATACAGTCCCTGCCAGAACGAATTCAATACAGGACGCCCGAACGCTTCATCGCCCGATGCATTGACTTCAAATGCTTTGTCCCAGACGGGGGAACCCGTTTCAGGCGTTCGGCGTACTGGGAAGAAGGAAACATGTCGCCGACTTCGATTTTAATTCCCTGTGAAAAGATCTCACCGATCTCAGCGAGGCCATGTTCGACAATGTATTCCTGAAAGACATCCTGAATCGCCTGAGCGATAATGGCATCGAGTACCTGTCGTTCCGACATCTGATTGCCGCCCATCAAATCGAGTTCCAGTTTACCCAGTGAGGAAGAATAGAGGTGTCCCAGATCGCTGATGCGGGGGACAGCCGGACTTTTCATTGAGCACAGCACCCTCGGCGGCGGGCGGCAGCAACCATCATGCGGTAGTTGGCAATACTGAAGCGGGCACTCACGCCGGAATCGTGGTCGACATATTTTGAAGCGCGGGCAGCGACGGAGATCTGTTCGATAATCTCACGCATGAAGTAGGGAATGACCACGGGGACATCCCCTTCGAGATCGACATTGGCTTCCTGCTCCATGATTTCAATTCCCAGGCTGCGTTCCCGGGGATAATGCGTATGAACAACTGAGCCGATACGGTCCTTCAACTGGGGAATAACTTTCCCACTGCGGTTGAAGGTCGAAGGGTTGGATGAGAACAGAATCAGCATGTCGAGGTCGAAGCGGATCGGATAGCCGCGAATCTGCACATCCCGTTCTTCCAGAATGTTGAACAGGCCAACCTGAACGAGTTCATCGAGTTCCGGCAATTCGTTCATCGCAAAGATGCCGCGGTGCATGCGGGGAATTAAGCCAAAATGCAGGGCACTTTCTGCTGACATGCTCTCGCCATGTGCCAGTTTGGCGGGATCGATTTCGCCAATGACGTCCGCAAACTTGGTTCCCCGGTGCCAGTCGTTCTGCATAGCGGTCTTCACGTGACCACCAGGCGATGGGAACTTCGTGATCCGGGGTATTTGCCAGGAGATTTTGCGTCCCGCTACTGGTGATCGGCTGATAGGGATCGTCGTGAACGGGCGACTCAGGAAGATCGAGATAGGGAATCTCTGGATCCAGAAACCGGACCAGTAGTCGCATGATGCGGCTTTTGGCCTGTCCCTTTTCACCCAGAAAGAGCATGTCGTGTTCGGAGAGCAGGGCCAGAACGATGTCGGGAATGACAGTATCATCATAGCCGACAATGCCGGGGAACAGTTCATCGCCCTGTTGCAGGACCTGCATCAAGTTATCATAAATTTCTCGTTTAACTGTTTTACTTTGCCAGCCGCTTTCGCGAAGTTCAGCCAGATTGGTAGGGCGATCCATAAAGTCTTCTCGTTTTGGATTTATTTAGTGATTTGAAGAATTGATTGCTTGTTGCATCCTGATAAGTCAACTCGCAAAAACATTGAAAGCGATTTCATAACACTTTTTTTCAGATGAGTTCAATGTATCAATCATAGACGATACAGAACAGTAAGCCATAGTGCGGTTGTTCAGTAGCTTCGTTATTCACAAAAAAAGTGTATTAAAAAATTCATTTATGAATACGCTTCAGTTTGTTTTTTGAGCTTTTCGAATTCATTGTATTCGACAAATATTCGTACCTGTTTCAAAAAATGAAACCTGTCGATGGTGATTGAAGCAGACGAAGGGCATATTTAGTGTCAGGGCCATTAAACACTTTAGTCAATAAATACCTTGATCAATGATTCACCGTTTTTTGAATGGATTGTATTGGACTCTCTCCCCGAAGATTGATCATTGGTAGTAATCGAATTACTATAAAAACAGATCAAATCTGTACTCCAGTGAATATCCCTGAAAGACAAAGAATTAAATGAATATTTATCAGAAGTTAGGTGTCGAACCCATCATCAACGCCTGTGGGAGCGTCACACGTCTTGGAGGGGCTCCGATGCCACCTGACGTGTTGGAGTCATTTCGTGAGGCCGCTGGTGAGTGGGTTCCACTTGAATTGCTGCAAGCGGCAGCATCTCGAAAAATAGCCGGACATACAGGAACCGAGGCTGGTCTGGTGACTTCCGGTTCTGCCGGCGCTCAGACTTTGGGTGCGGCTGCAATCCTTGCCGGTCATGACCTGGGTCGGATGGAACAATTACCACATTGTGATGGTTTTCCACACGAATTAATAATCGCGCGGGAACAACGAAGCGGCTACGACCATGCCGTCCGTGCTTCCGGAGCCAGACTGGTTGAAGTTGGTTTTAACGAAATCGTTTCGAACGCCGGTGTACGTCGTACAGAAAGTTGGGAATACGAGGCTGCGATTAATGAGAATACCGCAGGGATTGTGTATGTGCACGCAGAAGATTCACAGCCGGCATTAACGGAAGTTGTCGAGGTAGCGCACCGGCATGGTCTTCCCGTTCTCGTCGATGCTGCCGGTGAAGTCCCTCCGCGTTCCAATCTTAAAGCGATTGCCGCCACAGGGGCTGATCTGGTCTCTTTCAGTGGCGGCAAGGCAATTCGTGGACCACAGTCAACCGGTTTGTTGTGCGGAAAACGAGAGCTGATTTCTTCTGCCGCTTTGCAAATGCTCGACATGGATGATCATGGTCAACTCTGGCAACCCCCCACGGATTATATTGATACCTCGCTTTTCAAAGGACTTCCCCGTCACGGGATTGGGAGAGCACTGAAAGTTTCGAAAGAGGAAATTGTTGCCGTTCTGACGGCACTCGATTTGTTTGCTTCCGGAGCCTATGACGCACAGAATCTGGAATATCGGTCGTGGCTCGAAATGATTGGAGAGGAACTGGAACTGGCGAATGTCAATGCCACTTGCTACTTAGTGGATCCGGAATGCAGCGAACGCTGGCCTCAACTGGAAATTCAAATTAATGAGGCAGCGATCGGATCTGCATTTGAGGTTTGTCAAAAACTTCGTCAGGGTTCGCCTCCGATTTATGCAGGACATGGTCGTTTACATGACGCGATGCTGACCATCAATCCAATCTGTCTCACAGCAGACTATGCACGCATATTGGCGAAGCGACTCTGCGAGGAATTAAAATAGCGAATCGACCGTGAACATAGTATCCAAGCGAGCAGAGTTAATGTTTCGTTTGCTGATTCGCAAAAGGCCAGTTGCCAGCCGGATAATCGATGGCCAGTTGTGGAGTGTTCAGCCGTTTTCCATTTGCGGCTAAACTATGCATGGCTGCGTCCAGAATTCCTGTTGTCAGTAACGTTCTTTCCACAGGATAAGGGGGCTGATCGGTATGAATCATATGCTCGATTGCTTTGAGCAAATAGGAAAAATGTTCGTATGGTGGATTCAGGTCCAGTTTGAACCAGGTTGCCAGTGGTTTTTCCTGGCCACGTAATTTCACTGCGACCGCATAATGAAGTCCGAGACCGTTGATCATCGCCATCGTACTTTTTAAACCATCTTGATGATCGATGTGAAAGAACGCGCTGTTTTCTTTCAGGATGTCCTCCCAGTGACCTTTCGTAACATTGGGTATGACGTCCAGGGCGGCCTGCAGCATTGATCGAGACCAGAGGCCCTGACGCTCTGTTTCCCAGATTTGTTTGCCGCGAACCGCTTGTACGGCAGTCACACCTGTCGAACCTCTTCTGCCTTCGATCAGGCACTGCTGTGCTTCCAGTGCATGAAACCCATGCGCTTCAAACTGTCCGCGGCCGATGGACAGTACGGATTCAATTTCGCAATTCTCAGGCAAGGTTAATGCAGGTTCACGCCAGGTGTGTGGCAGTGACGATCCCGCCATCAACGGAAAGCCCATTTTACGGGACGTGTCAACCATGTCTTTCGCGTCGCTCCATCGGTAGGCAAGATGCTTATCATTATAAACGGGCACTGATTTGCCACACTTCTTAAAGGTAGCGGTGATTTCATCAAAGAATCGTTTGCGGGGATACATATGCTGATTGGTGTCAGGCGTGTGTGGATATTTTCCGTGTTCGCCGATACTCAGTACTCCGGCTACTTGAACCTGATCCGTTCCGAGAGTAATTGCCTCCTCAATCGTTGGCGCAATGGAGAATTGAAATTTGCGTGACAATGTACGACTCAAATCATTATTTGGAACTTGATCTGTGAAAAGGGAAGCCAGGTACAGATCGGGGCCCGGTCCTCCTTGCTGTTTGAAACCTTCCAGAATTTTTCCAACGAGTACATCGGCATGAGACTTGGGTGTGTATTCCGTGACAACAGCGGCGACAGGCAGTTTTTTGCGCGCCGGAGATTTTGCTGAAAAGGATACGTTTGGCATCAACAAAGGCAGGGAGGCAACAGAAGCCTGTTGGAACCAGGTTCGTCGATTGATGCAGTACATTCTTACCTCTTGTTTTTCCGGACTCAGAACTCGTTGACTCCTTATCAAAAATAGGGAGCCATGACCAATTCTTAAATACACAGCGTGCTTGATCTTATTTAACTATGTCGCATCGGCTCCTTTTCTTCAAGCATGACCTCAAGCGGGGATACCGTTTGTTGTTTAACAAACAGAACACCTTGAGCGCGCTAATTAATAGGTTCAGTTACATGGATTCCGTTTTACGGTCTCTTTGATGGATTTAAGTACTCTTTTTCTTTTACTGGGCCATGTTTATGCGAAGAGACTGCCTATAATAGTATGAATTGTCTACTCACATTTGATAGAACCTGAACCGTTTTCAGAGACGTTTACTTTTTCATCAATCCAGCAGAGCGATTTTATTTCATTATGACAAAACAACAAACAGTCCGAGATCTGAATGAGCTTCAGTTCGATAATCAGTTTACCCGCGCATTGCCTGCTGACACTGAAGAGAAGAATTTTCGTCGTCAGGTAACGGGCGCCTGTTACTCGACTGTATTGCCCACTGAAGTGGCCAAGCCTCAATTGGTTGCATATGCGAAAGAAGTAGCTGACCTGTTAGACCTGCCGGTGAATGCTTGCGAGTCTGAGAAGTTTGCAGATGTTTTTGCCGGAAACCAGGTTCTGGATGGCATGCAACCGTTTGCCATGTGTTATGGGGGGCATCAGTTTGGAAACTGGGCGGGACAACTGGGCGATGGTCGGGCGATCAATCTGGGTGAAGTTCTCAATCAGCGAGGTGAACATTGGACTTTACAACTCAAAGGGGCAGGTCCGACTCCCTATTCTCGCACAGCTGATGGGTTGGCGGTGTTGCGTTCTTCGGTTCGGGAATTTCTCTGTAGCGAAGCGATGTTTCATTTGGGGGTTCCTACGACGCGGGCGTTGAGTCTGGTCTTAACGGGAGAACAGGTCGAGCGCGATATGTTTTATGATGGCAATCCTAAATTCGAACCGGGAGCCGTTGTGTGTCGTGTTGCGCCGTCGTTTCTTCGTTTTGGTAGTTATCAGATCTTTACCAATCGTGGTGATGTTAAATCATTACGCACACTGGTTGACTATACGATTCGTACTGATTTCCCTCATCTTGGAAAGCCGGGGCGTGATGTCTATCTGGCATGGTTCAAAGAAGTCTGTCAGCGAACGGCAGAGATGATCGTGCATTGGATGCGTGTGGGATTTGTGCATGGTGTGATGAATACCGACAACATGTCAATACTCGGATTGACCATCGATTACGGTCCCTATGGGTGGTTGGAAGATTACGATCCAAACTGGACTCCCAATACGACCGATGCAGCAGGACGGCGTTACCGGTTTGGAAATCAGCCACAGATCGCGCTTTGGAATCTAGTCCAGCTCGCGAATTCGCTTTACCCTTTGATTGAAGATGTGGATCCTTTACAGCAGGCGTTAGATACTTATGCCGACGGTTTTGAGCAGGGCTGGCAATCGATGATGGCCAGCAAGTTGGGGCTGAACTCTTTTGAGCCGGAAACAGATCTCAAAATGTTTGAAGAACTGACGGCAGTGCTTCAACTGGTCGAAACGGATATGACCATATTCTTTCGTAAACTTTCAATGTTAGAAATTGAGGGAGATCAAGCAGAGGTCACAGATGAAGGGGCGTTACTTGCTCCACTCATGGATGCTTACTATGAGCCCGAAAAAGTGGTTGGTGAGGTGCGTACTCAAATCTGTGACTGGATTCGCAGCTATCAAAGGCGACTTCGCGATGAACGGTCGTCCGATATCGCAAGACGCGAATCCATGAATCTGGTCAATCCCAGGTATGTATTACGGAACTATCTGGCGCAGTTAGCGATCGACAAAGCAGAGCAGGGCGACTTTTCTCTGGTCAATGAACTGCTTGAGTTGTTGCGGCATCCGTACGACGAGCAACCCGATCAGGAACAGTATGCCGGTAAACGTCCGGACTGGGCACGGAGCAGGGCCGGTTGTTCCATGCTCTCATGCAGTTCGTAGTCTTGTTATCAATCAATTTATTTAATCACAGTTGGCAATGATTGACCAGCGGGAACGAATTTCATTGAAACGGAGTTCACACAGTGCCGCGTGTTTTTTTCAGTCATGCGTTCGCCAAGGAAGACGTGTCCCAGATGACCGCTGCAATTGCGGCAGACAATTTCGATGCGCGAACCATCTGCATCGGGACGCCTTTCGACGGCTTCGGATAATTCATCATCAAAGCTGGGCCAGCCACAGTGACTCTCAAACTTGTCTTCACTCTGATACAAGGGCGCGTTGCATTGGCGGCAGATGAAGATGCCTGACTCCTTCAGGTTTGTATATTCTCCGACAAAAGGCCGTTCGGTTCCTTGATGCAGGATGACTCGGGCTTCCTCAGGTGTCAATTCATTGTATTTCGGTTCTGATTCCATTAAGGAACTCCTGGTTGAAGGTGCCTGTCAAATGCGTGTGAGTAAAGCTGCAATTGAGATAAAGTGAAATTCATACTGTTTCGGATGATCCAACAACAGGCGTTCCACACGTTGATAAATTTGATCAATGGTATTTTTCTGAGGTAACTCATCAGGCAGTGCCGCTGCAACAACTGGTTCCGTAAAAGCACGGAGGAAACTGGTGTAACTGTGTGCCCAGGCACTTTGATCACCTGTTTGTGTCAGCGCGTCATTGAAGGGGACGGGAACATCACGCCACTCGGCTTGTTCAATGCGGAAGGCAGATGCTAATTCTGTCTCTGTTTGTATCGGTGCGATCAGCTCTTCAATACTGCGATAGTAAGCGGGGAACACGAACTCATCATAAAAGCTGCGTGGTAACATGTTCGCTTCTACAAAATCAAGGAGTGCATCACTCAGGACATCACAAATTCCATGACCCGTGGATTGGGTTTCATTTCTACCAAACACCTGGACTAACAGCTTCCCACCGGAAACCAGTTCTGCTTTCCGTGCGACATAAAAACGACAGAGATCCTGATGCGCTTGCTCTTGAAAGGGTTTCAGTTCATTTTCCATGACTGTAACCCCCTCACGAGAATTGAGCGGGTTTGGCAGCATTGGCAGAATAAAGTTTGGCAATAGTGCCTCTGGTCTGGTTTCAAAAAAACCAATGGCGTTAAAAGTTGTGGCAATGTGGAGACTGTTGGACGGAACAAGCCGTCCAAATGCGGATCCACCGATGGCAGCAGGAAAGAGATTCAATTCTGAAAAAGCAGACTGACCTTGCGGAAAAAGATTAGAAAACAGTTGGTTGAAGTCATTGGTTGGTAAATCGTCAAACAATGCCCAAACCGGCAGGTCCGTGTGACGACGCAAGGCGGAGACCAGGCGGTTCATTGCAAAAATTGCGTTTGCGCCTTCAGAAGAACCGATGTCAAGAGCATGCCAGGCTTCCCCTGCTGGTGAGGGTAAATCGGTGATCGCTGCCTCCAGCCAGGGTAGAAATGCATTCAAGGCAGAGCGTTGTTCTTTGGAGTTGGCGTCGTAATAGCCGCCCCCTTTCATACCAGTAGTTGTGGGCATTTTAATCCTGACAGCAAAATGAAACTGATTGATTTTTATTGTGACTGTGTTTGTGATTCCGATGGTTGCTGAAGCTGAATCTCAGTGTATCGAATTCATGAGTATGATTCTAGAATTGCTCAGCAGTCTCTCTCCTGTCTTGAAGAAGAATAATCCCTCTTCTATGACAAGAATCCAATGTATTATTGTAAAGATTTGTTTTAAGCCTGAGATAAACAGAATAATCTTTGCTCTCGTACTTCGGTTCAATTCAATCATATAAATCATGTAGTATAAAGGTTTTGATGGATTTATCGTTTTCGTAAATCAAATTTGAATTCGTGTCTGTTACCTGTACAATATAACCAGATTCGAAAGTTTTTTTGACCAGAGAGATTTCAATTGTTAAATTGGGGCTATCCGATCAAGTAATCTTAATTCATTTCCGAATGAATGAACTGGAGTGAAACAGGAGATGCCTACGAAGAATCAATCTCAACTCAAAGATGAAGTTTTTCGAAAACCGGCAATGATGCCATTTGAAGGAGGCCTCAACATGACTAAAAAAAACGCAGGCAGTATGAAAAGCTCGTTAATCGATATCTCCGCTTTAGAATATATTCTTCTGGGTGATTTACTGGATCTGCTGGAAGAAGCCGATGGTGATGTGAGTGCCTGGAAGTGGATCTCAGAGGTACTGGATACGCTGTTAAAAACGATGCCACGTGAATTTGAGTTACAGGATCAGGGTGGCTATCTGGAGGAAGTGCTTGAAGAGCAACCCAACTGGCAAGCGCAGGTTAAAAATCTCTACGACGAACGTTGTGAATTGCTGGTCAAGTTGACAGAGCTGCAAACCCGGATGCAGACTGCACGCCCTTTACGCAAAATTGCTGGTGAGTTGCGACACGATCTGCGAGACTGGATCGCCAGTTACATCGCACACCAGCGACATGAACGCCGACTGTTCCAGGACGCATTCAATAACGACATTGGTGCTGCTGACTGATAAAGGAATGTTCTTACAGTGATTACCGTCTAGAAACGAACGACAGGTCATCATCGACTGTATCTATTTCGAGTTTGTTGCTGGTTGATCAAGGAAACGAACTTTTCCTGATTTAAGTTCGTAAACAGCGCCGACAAAGGTAGTATCTTTCGTATGGCCACGTTTTATCTGTAATCGTTTCAAATGATTCACAGACCAGCGAACGTTTGCTTCCACGCCTTTCGAAATCGCGTTTTTTTCCTGCGGATCAAGATGAGTAATGGCTGGATCGATCAAATTCAAAACTTGCTGAAGCTCTTTCGGCTCTTTTGCTCGTTCTGCCTGGCTTTTTAGTGCGGCGGTGACAGCACCGCAGCCTTCGTGTCCCATAACCACAACCAGTTGTGTGTGCAGATGAAGGGCCGCGTATTCGATACTACCCAGTACATCTTCCATGACAACATTACCTGCATTTCGGATGACAAACAGATCACCTAATCCCTGGTCGAAAACTAACTCGATTGGAACACGTGAGTCGGCACAGCCCAAAATGACGGCAAACGGATGCTGGTTCGCAACCAGACTTTCCCGCCACCCACGACTTGTGCGGAAGTGCTTAGGTTTTCCTGCTGCAAAACGCTGGTTTCCCAGTTTCAACCTGGAGATGGCGAGACGCGTCGTCATTGCTGATTTCGGGTCATTGCCAAAACTCGGAGCCGGCGGATCAATGAGGCTGGTGATCCCAAGCCCCGCAGTCGTAATCATAAATTGTCTACGAGACAGGGATTCTTTCGACATAGATCTAATCCTTGAATCACAATGAGACGGCCTCTCCTGAATGGTGGAAGGTCGCGCTGGTAACACAAATCATACAGTCTTTCGTCGTGGTTTCTTTTCAAAACTCGTTTTGAAAAACATCTTGAGTACTGCAAAGGGGCCGGGACGAATATGAACAGCAGCTGGAAATTGATTCAGAATGTATTTGACTGGATTCAGTCTTCAATGTTATTCTAGAGTTCTCGTTGAATCGGCAGTATCAAAAATTTGCAAAACGCAAAAACGGTTTCAAAAATCATTCATGTCTCAAATCTCAACCCCGGCATATATCTTCAAACGTTCATTTCTTGATTTCGATGAATTGGCTTCTGAGGCACGTCAGTGGGACTTAGATCTGAATCAACTTGGTGTTGGTAAATTTCGTGGAGACTTGCTGCAATTCGGGTTTGATCATGCTCATGTCGCAGAAGCTCGTTTTGGCCGATCGCTTAACCAAAAGGGGTCTCCACCATCTGGATTTCGAACCATTTGCGTGCCGGCTACTGCTGATGTTCAATTCATCTGGCGCGGAAAACGAATTAATGGAAGCCAGTTGATTGTTTTTCCCAATGGTTCTGAATTGTCGTGTGTTTCCCATCCAGACTTCCATATTTATACGTGTTCATTTTCCGAAGACCTGTTGGCGGCGGTCTCTGCAACTCTGCATGTTGATGGAATCGATGATCTTTGTCAAAAATCAGAAGTCTTTCACTGTTCACCCGCGGTAATGGAATCCGTGCGTCAGTCTTTACGCAATCTTTGTGAAATCGCCCGCAGTAATAGTTCATTACTCACGAGTTCCTATTTCTTCGATGGTGTCACTCATGATCTTCCTCACAGATTGCTCAGTGCGATTGCAACTTCGACTCGTTCAAACGCAACAGCGACAAGCCGTAAACGTGAGCTCGCTCTGATCCGAGCTGAAACATTCATAGAACAATTCGCCTGCGATGATATCAGCATTCGTGATATTTGCCGCACGGCGCAAGTGAGCCAGCGAACACTCGATTATGCATTCATGGAACGTTTCGGATTAACGCCTAAGGCATTCCTTACTGCTTACCGCTTAAATGCAGTGCGTAAGCAGTTACGTGTCGCCGATCCTGCATACGTAAGGGTCAAAGAGGTTGCAATTCAGTGGGGATTTTGGCACATGGGTCAGTTTGCTGCTGATTACCGAAAGCGATTTGGAGAACTACCGTCTGAAACTCTACGAAAAGTATCTGTTTGATACACTTTGAAAATGAGGATTTGTCTCATCAGGAAACGAACGATTATGTAGCAGGTTTGGCTGGTTTCTTTTGGCGATATGGTTTGTGTGCGTTATAGCGCTTCAGTCGTGCTTCATGTTCCTTCAGGTAGATTTTCGTACCAAGCATCTTCATACATTTTTTCTGGTATTTGAGTGCCTGGTCAAAGTCGCCTGTTTCCGCGCAGGCAGCAGCTAAAGTGCTGATGAACTCGGCATTCTTCCAGCTGGATAACTCGCACGCAGTTTGTGCTGACGATACGGCTCTTTTTCCGTTTCGATATTTTTCTTCGGGGCAGGTCGCCAGCAGCCATGCTAAATTGCTGTGTCCCTCTGCATTTTTGGGATCAAGATGAAGCACGGCCTCGAAATCTTTGACGGCTTTCGCAAATTCACTTTCCCTGTTCCAGATGAGACCACGATTCAGATAAGCATTTACAAATTTAGGATCAAGATAAATCACTGCGTTAAAATCTTTGAGCGCCCTGTCGTATTCACCAACGTAATAGTATGCCGTACCCCGATTGTAGTAATCTGGTGCCGAATCAGAGTTGGCTCGAAGAACGTGTGTGAAATCTTTGATGGCTTTATAATATTCACGTTTTTGAAGCCAGGCGATTCCTCGATTATGAAAAAACTCTAATTCTGAGCCACCAACTTCCTGATCAAGGTAAATGGCATAGTTATAGTCGGCAAGTGCTTTGTCAATTTCCTGTTTCTTGAGCCACACATTTCCGCGCACATTATAAGCATTTTCAAAATTCGGATTCATTTGAATCGCCGTGCTGAGATCTTCGATTGCGAGATCATTAAGATCTTTCTCAAACCAGGCGAGACCTCGATAGTAATAAGAGATCGCATTCTCCGGATTGAGACGAATCGCATTGGTGTAATCCTGAATTGCATTGCCTTGCTCTTTTTTTTTCGCCCATGCAGTGCCGCGTATGAGATAGGAACTCTCATCCTTCGGATTGATGCGAATCGCAGCTGTATAATCCTGTATTGCTTGATTATAATTTTCGAGTTCGTACCAGATATTACCTCGGTTTTTGTAAGCGGGTCCAAAATCGGGATCAATAATGATGGCCTCGTTAAAGTCCTTGATTGCCTTTTGGGAATCACTGAGTTGATACCAGGCCCGGCCACGATAAAGATAGCTGTTTTTGTCAAATGCATTTATTTGAATCGCTTTTGTGTAGTCTTTAATGGCAAGTTGAAGATAGCCGTTACCAGCGTTTACAAGACCACGATTTGTGTATGCATATCCAAATTGGGGATCGATACGGATGGCCTGTTCAAAATCCCTGATGGAAAGCCGAGATTCGCCAACTTGATACCGTGCCAGGGCACGCGCACAGTAGAGCCCTTTATAAAGTGGATCAAGTTCAATCGCTTTACTATAGTCGGCGATTGCTTTGTTATAGTATCCTGAGAAATACCAGGCATTACCTCGATTGTGGAAAGCGGAGCTCAATTTTGGATCGATCTGAATCGCGTCTGTGAAATACTGAATCGCTTTGTCGTATTCATTTAAAGTGCCATTGACCAGTCCCAGATTATTATAGGCCCATGCACTCTGAGGGTGTTCTTTCAGATATTCAGTGTAGTACTCTTTAGCATCTTTTACCCTTATGATGTCTTGTTTTTTGATCCACGCTTTTCCCATATAGAGCCAGTCACCATTAATTTCTGAAACGGTAAATGGCATGTTGTGAATTTCACGCCGTGGGATTTCGACACCTTCCAGTATGTACTTTGCACCGTGCTTTTCCATGAATTTCTGGTCAAGCCACTTTTCAGCTGAAGCAGCTGATGTATTGGTCAGCAGGAATACCGGTATGGTCAGTAAAACCAGTCGGATCAATATGTGCTGATTCCTGTTTCGTGGCATGAGAGTGTCTTTGAAATTGAACCAGGGAGTGTTCTTCATTTGCTTTATTGTAGGCAACAGGTAATCAGCAGTCCAAGTTTGATTTGCTTTGATTTGAATATTCGACTTCAGAAAATCTCTGTGAGAAGTAAATAGCGTTTTGGTGACACCGGTTACGAAGCTTACTGCTTCAAATGAATTTTCGAGTCAGTATGGCGACTCAGAAATAACCGTTACGAGCCTGGAAACGAGAGGGAGTCAGTGCAGATGTAGCCATTGACAGTGCGGGCAAAGTTGCCGGTCGCTGGAGGTGGTCTGAATAAGCCTGACTGTTCTTGATTCGCTGATATTAATCTGTAATTCATGATTTGTCCTGATGCTGTCAGAATCATCTCAATCACTTCAGCTCTTCCCTCTATTGGTCGATTTTCCTGAAATACTGATTTTTCGAATACAAAAAATCAGGGAATTATTCAAAAAAAGGGAGGAAACAGCGAAACTCTTCCGTTTGTTCTGCGTTTAATTAACTGGCTGCGACCATTTCATCAGCGTTGCGGAACTTATTTGCAGATCTCATTGGGGAGTGAAATGTATGACTGAAAAAGAATTGAGACAATCAATTGAGGAGACTCTGGAGCAAGTGAGCCCGCAGCGGCGTGCGTTTCTGCGGAAGTTGCTGCTAGGGTCGGCTGCCGTGGCTGCTTTGCCGCTTATGACATCGACAACTCTGGCTGAAGACCCGAATCAACGCAGGGGCAGAGGTAAAGGAAAAGGTGGCGGGAACGGCGGCGGAAACCGTGGTGGTAAAGGCAAGGGTAAAGGAAATCGCAGTGGTTCCGGTAATAGTTCAGGTACCGGAAAAGGTTCTGGTAAAGGCAAAGGCAAAGGAAACTGTGAAGGAAAAGGAAAGGGAAAAGGGAGTGGCAACGGGAAGGGCAAAGGTAAAGGAAAGGGTGAAGGCGAAACTGAGGAATAGCCTGGATTGACGTTGATTTATTTTTTGAGTGGTTCCCAGGCCGGGAAGATGTGACAGCTTCCCGGCCTGTTTTCTTTCTTTATGAATTCATTTCAGGATATTTATCATGATCCAGCCGCAACTCAAGCACACGATTCTCCTTTCGCCGATTGTTGATGGATATGTTGCCTATGATACCGAGACTGACGAACTGCATCGGCTCAATGCGATGGCTTCGCTGATCGTTGAGTTGTGTGATGGTACACGTTCGACTGAAGAAATAGATAAGGCGGTTCGGGCACTGTTACCAGCGGGAGAGACATCGGCTGTGCGTGAATGGATCGGGGAAGCGATGGAAAAGGATCTGCTCTCTGTCGGAAATACGAGTACAGATTTGAATGATGTTCTGTCATCTGCGCAACTGGCTAAGTTAGCCGACAGGCTTCGCGAACATGGGAAGATTCAGACGGCTTACCTTTGTCAAAAGCAGGCAGCGGAACTTGAGCCGGAAAATGCTTCCAGATGGTCTCATCTGGGCGAGCTGGCCCACATTGCCGGCCTGCGTGAAGAAGCACGCACCAGTTACGAGCACTATTTGACGCTCTGTCCCGACGACGCGGAAGTACAGCACATTCTTATCGCATTGCGAGATGAGGCACCGCCGGCCCGTGTGCCTGATGAGTGTATTCAACAACTCTATGAACGGTTTTCAGCCTTTTATGATTCGAATCTCGTCGATCAACTTGACTACGTTGTTCCCGAGCGATTGAGTGAGGCTATTGAGTCTGTCTTTCCTGGTCGAACAGATTTGAAGATCCTTGATCTGGGGTGTGGTACTGGATTGTCTGGTGAACGACTTCGATCTCGTGCCAGCCAGCTTGATGGTATTGATCTTTCGTCAGAGATGATTGCCAAAGCGCGGAAGCGAAATGTGTATGACTCGCTGGAAGTCGCTGAAATCACATCCTGGCTTGAAGCGGAAACGCAGTCGCATTCCAATAACGGAACACGGCAATACGACTTGATTGTTGCCTGTGACACGTTGATTTATTTTGGTGATTTGTCACAAGTCATACATCCGGCTTCCCAGCTTTTAAATCGAGGGGGCGCAATTGCATTCAGCGTTGAACGCAGCGAGGAACCCAGATACGTACTTACCGACTCGGGGCGTTATGCACATCACGCGGCACACATCGAAGAGGTCAACCGGTCTGCGGGCCTGAATCTCAATTATCATCGTGAAGATTTCTTGAGAATGGAATACGGAGAAGAAGTCATCGGGCATATCGTGGTTATGGGTAGTGCTTGAGTTCATCAACTCCCCCCCTTCCCCCCCACCCCAAACCCCCCGTTTCACTTCTTCTCTTTCACCCCCTCCCCTCCCCCGTCATATTGGCAATGCACGTGTATTGACCACTTCCACAAACTGGACGGACCGAGTTCAATTGAGATGCGCCGATGCCATTTGCGGTATTCTGCTTCCGTCTGACCAGGTTTACTGATTGCGCGTCCTTCCCCCCCCGGACGTTCAAATAGCGCGATGATCTTGTTGCCTTTCGCCTGTGGCTGCGTTGCATCACCTTTCAGGTAGTGATCTGAGTCGTGTGTTGGAGGTACGTCTCCTCTTAGCTGTGATGCATTTGAAATGATTCGGCCGATGCCATTTCCCAGATCTTCTTATATACGGGATAGGTGATGTTGCCTTCCAGGAGTTCGCCCGGTTCCAGAAAATCAAAGGCATCATGATAAGATGCCATTTTCGTGCGTCCGGTTCTCAGATAGACGTGCCAGGGGCGTAATTCGTTGGGATGATCAAGGCCAGCGGCTGCGATGACATCGGCGAATGCTTCCATGGTATTCTTATGAAAATTATAGGTGCGTGTGCTTTTGTCTTCGACATTCAATGCCTTTTGTCTTCCCGGGTCTTGAGTAGCGACACCAACCGGGCAGGTATTCGTATGACATTTCTGTGCCTGGATACAACCGACGGCCATCATGAAGCCTCGTGCGGAATTACACCAGTCTGCGCCGATGGCGAGGCTGCGGGCCAGCGTGAATGCGGAACTTACTTTTCCGGAAGCGGCAATTTTGATTTTGTCTCTCAGATTGCAGCCGACAAGCGCATTGTGCACAAACATCAGGCCCCCTTTTAACGGCATTCCGAGATTGTCGGAGAACTCAAGCGGAGCCGCTCCTGTACCACCTTCACCACCATCGACGGTAATGAAATCGGGCATGATTCCGGTCTTCAGCATGGCTTTACAAATGCTGAGAAACTCACCCGGATGACCAATACACAATTTGAAGCCAACTGGTTTCCCTTCTGATAGTTCACGAAGTTGTGCAATGTATTCGCACAACCCAATGGGGGTGCTGAATGTATTGTGACCGGGAGGAGAAACACAATCTTGTCCCATCAACACTTTTCTCGTGGAAGCAATTTCCGCAGTGATTTTTGCAGCCGGCAAGACGCCACCGTGTCCCGGTTTGGCACCTTGTGAGATTTTGATTTCGATCATTTTTACTGCATCGTGGCTGGCCTGTTCGCGAAACAGGTCTGCATTGAACGTTCCGTCATTGTTTCGACAACCAAAATAACCAGTCCCAATTTGCCATACCAGATCGCCGCCATTTTTCAGATGATAGGGGCTCACGCCACCTTCACCCGTGCAGTGATAAAATCCGCCTCGCTTTGCTCCCGCGTTCAGAGACAATAATGCATTCGGGCTGAGTGCACCAAAACTCATGGCTGAGATATTGAGAATGGAGCAGGAATAGGGCTGTTTGCAGTCTGGTCCACCAACTGTCGTACGGAACAGTTCCTCTGATTTGGGACGTGGTACGATTGAATGATTGAGCCATTCATATTCTTCGCCGTAAATGTCCAGCTCAGTTCCAAAAGGTTTCAGTCCATCAATGTTCTTTGCACGTTCGTAGATCAGTGACCGTTCATCATTATTAAAGGGACGACCATCAATATTGCTTTCGACAAAGTATTGATGAATTTCGGGTCGAATCTCTTCAAACAGAAAACGAAAGTGTGCAATGATGGGATAGTTACGTGTAATACTATGGCGTGTTTGTACCAGATCCCATGTACCCAGTAAGGCCAGCGGAACGAATCCCAGTAGCGCCCAAAAAAAATAATGACTCACTGCGATGCCCAGAATCAGGCACAAAAGTGTAAAAACGATCGTCAGGATATAGGCCAGATATCGCATTGAATTCACCAATCAGTGACAGTGACTAGAGTAATATTAAATAGACTGCATGACGAACAGTTCAAGTGATTTACTGAGTTGGGTTTTTGGGTACATCCTCTTTTGGATTGACGCCACGAGTTAACAGAAAATCAACGATAAGATTCAATTCAACAGAAGACATCGAACTGGCAAAGGCAGGCATATTGTGACCGCCATTATTGATGCGGATAATGATATCATCGCGCGTCAGCAGTTTCCCGATTTCTGTGAGTTCCGGTCCACGATGGCCTCCGTAGCCACCAATATCGTGGCAGTACAGGCAGCCTTTGATGTGCATCAATTTGGCGCCTTCTGCAAGCGGGCCGTGATCGGTGCCAACAATGGAAGCTGGTAATTCTTTTACGCCAAAATCAGGCGACCAGGGTTTTTTGTATCCGTAGATCGTCAGTACGATGAAGGCCATCGACATAAAGATGACCGTGCCACCCGCCCAGGGGCGTTTGGAAGGGGCACGATGTCCTTTATTTGAGATGAATGGCAGTAAGAATAAAGCAAGAAAACCGACGATGGGTACTCCCAGAATGACCCAGGTTTCCAGTTGGGGAGGAAGCAAAGAGAGGACCGCAAAGTACCACAGGAAATACCAGTCCGGGAGCGGGTTGGCGTTGATACTACTGGGGTTGGGAGGCGGATCCAGCGCAGGAGGTCCCAGAAAAATGGAACAGGCCATGATGATGCCGACAATGAGCGTCGAAAAGAGTACGTCGCGCC
Source organism: uncultured Planctomycetaceae bacterium (assembly GCA_942492165.1). Classification (GTDB taxonomy): domain Bacteria; phylum Planctomycetota; class Planctomycetia; order Planctomycetales; family Planctomycetaceae; genus Gimesia. The sequence goes on along the minus strand of CALOEF010000072.1, from coordinate 43,164 downwards.
ACATGGCGACGGGCCAGAAAGGAACGCCCGTTTTTTTGATTCGCTCTTCATAGGCTTCTTTATAGGTTTCCGGATCGACCGGTTCGTTGACATCAGGCATCTCTGAGATGCCATGTCGGAAGATCAATAACAGATGCAAGCCAATACCGGCAAAGATCAAGCCAGGCATGATGAAGACATGCATGGCAAAGAAGCGGGTGATTGTGGAACCGCCGACCGTTTCGCCACCCAGAATGAAATGTGCCAGCGTGGGCCCGATAATGGGCGTTCTACCCGCCATTTCCGCAGCAACGGTGACAGACCAGACGCCATTCGCATCCCAGCGTAATAACTGCCCGGTAAATGCCATGCCGAGTACGACGAATAGTAAAACGACGCCACTCATCCAGTTCATTTCGCGCGGGTACTTATAGGTGGCATGCATAAATACTTGCACCATATGAATGACGGCCAGCATGACCATAGCCGAGGCGCCATAGTAATGCATGCCGCGCACGAGACTTCCCAGAGGGGCGATATCGGTAATATATTTCAAACTTTGGTAAGTATCTTCGCCGCCAGGAACATAAGACATGGCAAGGCTGATACCCGTAACAACCTGCACGATGAACGCGCAGAGAGTCGCACTTCCGAAGATATACCACCAGCGCGCGTTACTGGGCACGAGGTGTACCATGAGAGGAACAATATAATCGGTAAAGCCGATTCGATTGTCGATCCAGTTCCAGATTCGAGTTATGAAGTTATTACTCATTCAGCCGGATACTCGCTATTTATCAAAAGTAGTTTCAAGTCAGCGTAGTTCAAGTCAGCGTCGTTAAAGTCAGTGGAGTTGGAATGGTTTGTATTTCGACCATGCCTTTACGGATACGAACACTGAGTCTCTCCAGAGGCTCAGGGGGAGGTCCTGCCGCTACGGTTCCATCTTCATAATAAACGCCACCATGACAGGGGCACATGAACAGCTTGGGATCATCGACCCATCTGACAGGACAACCCAGATGGCGACAATTGATTGAAAAGGCAATAAACTCTGACTCACTCGCGCGGCGAATCCAGGCACCTGCTTTCGCAGTGATACCAGCCCAGGCGACTGGCGAGGGATCTTCGTATTGAACGAGCACGAATCCGCCGACTTTGAAATCTTCCAGCTTGCCAACGGTTCTCCATTTCTCTTTTGGTTTTTTGAAAACGGGAGCGAGTACAAATCCGATCGTCGGTAATGCGATCACAAATCCGATGACAGCAGAGAGTCCAATGGAAAGCCGGGTAAGAAACGTTCGTCGTTCTTGCTGGCAACATGGTTGATCTGATTTTTGTTGTTCGTTATTCAAGGCGTTTCACTCCATGAACTATGAATCTCATGCATCCAGGACCAGAGGGCACCTACGATCACTGCGATTCCGATCAGGGACATGCTCCAATGTGTCAGGATTCCCCAAAGCATGAATGTAATACCCATGGCGAGTGCGGCTGGTGCATACGTTGGTTCGATTTCCTGTTCTGTTTCTTCCGGGGCGTTCGTCTCCGATTCGGGAGACGCTTTTGTGTCTGGCTGATTCATGAGCGGGCCTCCCTTAGAGAACTTGTTGTACCGGCGGTTTCAGGTACTGCGAGTTGATCCATTTCAGAATACCAGCGTTTGAGCACAGCCATTATGGCGCAGACATAAAGGGAGCAGGGGGGAACCCACATCAACAATCCTCCCAATCTTTGATCCATGGCAGGAGTCATTCCCTGATCGTAGAGCAAATGCATAATTCCAAGTCGATCAACGGGGTTGGCAAATGCCGGGCAGATTGAAATGACTGTGAAAGTGATGTAGATGCCGAGCAGAGTACATCCCAGACAGGCAGAGAAAAGATAAATCATTGCTGTCGGGGAATGTAGATGAAATCGTTTCACAGGCGAAAAAATGGGCCACCAAAAGACGAGACCTGCCAGCAAAAAGGTGGCATCTCGAAAGATTCCCAGGCGATAACTTTCTGTGGACGCATTACAAAATGAGGGGACATGCCAAAACCACATGACGCCTAAACCGCAGATCCAACCCAAAAAAGGAACCGCTAATACACGACCCATTCGATTCATGAAGGGGTGGCTGAAGAGAGATTCCATCTTCGACTGGGGGAGGCTCAATAGCAGGAACAGTGGCACAACGAGTAACAACAATAGATGCTGAATCACGTGGGCGCTAAACAGGTAACCATCGGACAAAACGCCGATGGGTGAAACATAGGCCATAGCCAGAGCAAACATTGCGATCACGAAATAAAAACTACGTTTACCAGGTGCGCCACGCTGAACCAGCAGATAGAGCCCCATCAGAGACAAGACCAGTAACCAGACTGGTGAATTCCATTTCCATAATTCGCTTGTCAGATCGAAATACGAACTCATTGCAGAAGTCCCAGATAAATGATTCCAAAAACAAACAGCCAGACAACATCCACAAAATGCCAGTAGACGCCTACTGCGCCAAATACATGCGTTTTACTGGCAGACAGACTGCCTTTGATTCCCATGATCAGCATGACGATTAAGGCAATAACACCAACCGTAACGTGAATTCCGTGGAATCCGGTGATTGTAAAAAATGTTGCTGAGAAGAGATCAGTATTGATTGTCACATCACTGGTTAACAGACCTGTATATTCCCAGGCCTGTCCTGCCAGGAATATGGTTCCAAACAGGATGGTCACTCCCAAAGCGATAACAAACATGGATTTCTTGCCGGCTCGTAAAAAGCGTTCTGCGATCCAGAATGTCACGCTACTGGAGATCAAAAACAGGCTGAAAAAGCCGGTTCGTTCGACATCCAGTACGGAAGAGGTTACTACATTTTCACCACTACGACCGGGTGAGTTATACACAACAAATGCGATCAGTAACAGCACGAAGAAAACGGCTTCAGAAGCAATAAATGACCAGGCGGCGAGTTTGGGTAAATTGGCGCGCTTACCTTTATCAGACGGTGTTTTTTCGGTTTTCCAGTCAGCATATTCCGGATGGTTCATATCCCAGACAGGACGACGGCTCTTGATTTCGGGAAGCGAGTTAAAGTTTTCAGGTGGTGGCGGGGAAGTCGTTGCCCATTCGAGTGTGAACGCATCCCATGGATTATCGCCGGCAATTTTACCTTTGCGTAAACTGATCCCGATATTCCAGAGAAATACGAGTGTGCCAACCGCCATAAAGACAGCGCCGATTGAAGCAATTCCATTTAAGAGCGCCCAGCCAGGATTGTCGGCGTAGGTGTAAACACGACGTGGCATGCCCATCATCCCCAGGAAGTGCTGGACCATAAACGTCATGTTAAAGCCGAGTACCCACAGCCAGAATTGCAGAATGCCCAGGCGTTCGCTGAGCATGCGGCCTGTCATCTTCGGAAACCAGTAATACGCGGCTGAGAACAATGAGAAGACCAGTCCACCAATCAAGACGTAATGAAAATGGGCGACAACGAAATAGGTGTCTGTCAGTTGCCAGTCGATCGGGACGGCTGCGAACATAATACCCGTTAAGCCGCCGATGACAAATTGTAATAGAAAAGCAACTGCGAAGTGCAATGCCGTGTTGAAGTGGATTTCTCCACCCCAGAGGGTGGCGGTCCAGTTGAAGACTTTGATACCTGTCGGAATGGCGATTAACAGTGAACCGATGGCAAAGAAAATATCGGCATACATACCGAGGCCAACCGCAAACATGTGATGCGCCCAGACTCCATATCCCAGTAAGACAATCGCCACTGAAGAGGCGGCGACAAAGCGGTAACCATAAATTGGTTTGCGGGAAAAGACGGGAATGATTTCTGAAATCATACCAAAGCCAGGCAGGATCAAGATGTAAACTTCAGGGTGGCCAAAGATCCAGAAGTAGTGTTGCCAGAGAACCGCTGATCCACCACGTGTGGGATCAAAAAAACCGGAACCAAGCCAGCGGTCAATTAACAGCATGGACAGTGCCGAGTTCAAGGCTGGTAATGCAAGGATGATCAAAATGACCTGCATCAGCATCATCCAGACGAAAAGGGGAACCCGCTGCAAACTCATGCCCGGGGCGCGCATGCAGATGATCGTGGCAAAGATATTAATCGCTCCGGAGACGGAACCAATTCCCATAATCAGTAAGCCAATAATCCAATAGTCGACACCCTGCAATGAACTATAGGCTTTTGTAGAAAGAGGCACATAACTGAACCAGCCCGCATTGGGGGCTGAGCCTGTCAGGAAACTATAATGTATCAGCAGGGCCCCGAAAAATAACATCCAGAAACCGAAGGCGTTCAGGCGGGGAAATGCAACATCACGGGCACCGATCATTAACGGGACAAAATAATTGGCAAACCCGGTCAAGACTGGCATACCCACCAGAAAGACCATGGTTGTGCCATGCATCGTAAACAACTGGTTGAACATTTCCGGTGAAAGCAAATCATTATTGGGGAATGCCAGTTGTGCTCGCATCAGCAACGCTTCAAAACCTGCCACCGCCAGATAAAAGACGGCGGTCAGAATATACATGATGCCAATACGTTTATGATCGAGCGTACTCACCCAGTCGAGCATCACAGTCGAAGTGACCGGAGGGTCGAGGTTTGTTAGTTCTGATTGTTTAATCGATCCTGTCGTCACTTGAGTGTCTCCAGGTAAGCTACAAGTTGTTTGAGATGCTCTTCATTCAGTTTAAAGTCTGGCATTTTACATCCTGGTTTGAGTGCTTGTGGATTTTTTAACCACAGCGCCAGATTTTTTGGTGAATTTTCGATGACCCCCGCACCAATTTCCTTGCGGCGGGCAAAATGTGTCAGGTCAGGGCCGATCCTGGCTTTGGCGGGAGTCCCTTCAACCGTATGGCATTGCTGGCAGGTCGCCTGCAAAAAGAACTGTTTACCAGCAGCAGCCAGAGGAGAAAGCAGCTTTGGTTGTTCGGTATCTTTGAGCTCACTCGCGATCCATTGCTCATACTCCGCTTCGGGAACCGCGTAGACTTTGAAGTTCATCCAGGCATGCTGTGCGCCACAATATTCGGAACAGCGGCCTTGATACGCGCCCGGTTCGCTGGCTTCGAGCCAAATATAATTTTCGCGTCCGGGAACAGCGTCAATCTTTCGGCCGAGCTGGGCGACCCAGAAACTGTGAATCACGTCATCGGAAGAAATCTGTACCCGCAGTTTTTTGCCAACAGGTATGTAAATTTCATTCGCCGAGATGACACCTGATTTGGGGTATTCGACTTCCCACCACCATTGGTGGCCTGTCACGATTAAATCGATTTCGCTGAAATCTGTTTTTCCGTCCGGATCGGCTTTGGGGATGGCATTGAGTGTGATGACCAGATTCGCGCTGATGGCAACCAGCCAGATCACAATAATGACAGGACCAACCATCCAGGCGATTTCTGTTTTTTCGCTACCAAAATCCTGCTCGGGTAATGTATGTTTGCGGCGACCACGTACGATCGCGACCAGGATCAATCCAGCCACGATCGTAAAGATGATGGCACTGATCACCAGAACCTGCATGAATAGATCGTTAATTGCCTCTGCCTGTGGCGACGCAGGGTCAAGTACAGGAATCACAGAGTTCATAATCAATGCCCGGAGTTTGATCGTCTAAGATGAATACTTCATAAATGAAGAACAGAAAATCAGAGTAGAACTTAAATCTAGTACATAGTGTGCAGAATGGATCTGAATTGATCAATTTCTAATCACAATAAAATTTGAGATGAGCACAAAAAGAAAGTGTTCGTGAAGCCCTGATGAGCTATATTACCCGGGTCGATGTTAAAGTAGAACACTTTTTTCGATGAGATTGAAATTCAATGAGAATTGATTGAGAACTGGAATGAATTCAACAGTGAATTACGAGGAGCCATTCTGCTATGCGAATCATGGTTTTTTGTCTGGATCAAACCTGATTAGACGTGTTTACTTTTGTTCTTTTCGCAAACCTGCTCTGGTATGCCAATAGGCCCAGAGAATGAGCAGGCCTTGCAGCGGAAGCCTAAAAAAATGCAGCCAGGGCGGCGCGGGCAGGAGTTCCTGATGCAAGAAGACTTGAACATTGGCAGGAAAAACTGCAATTAATAATGCAATCACGCCCCAGGCTGCCCAGCGTGAACAGCGAGGAATCACAAGGGAAATTCCCAGAATGATTTCAAGCAGGCCACTGAGATAAACCAGTTCACGATGCCAGGGCAAATAGGGTGGCATGATCCTGATATAAAATTCGGGATTCACAAAATGCATCACGCCTGCCCCCGTCATGAACAGGGCGAGCAAATATAGCGAGAGTGTTTTCATACTGCTTCTGTCAACGCGAAGTTCGATGACTGTCTGTTCTCTGATTAAATAAATGAAGAAGCAATGATATTCGATAATCGAACGAGTCGCCAGGGAGCCTTTGATCGAATTGCCGTTGTCAGTATGACAGCAAAGCCATCTCGTCGTCGATCCATCCAGACCATTGTGCCAGTGGCGCCTGTATGTCCGAAAACACTGCGGTCCAGAAGATTTCCCCAACTTCCAGTTTGGCCAGGATGATTCAATCTCCAACCCAGCCCCCATGGTTGTGAGCGGCGAATCGGTTCGGGTAGATCAGGATAGTCATTGAGCCGATTCGTTGTTGCCATTTCCATCATCGAGCGAGACAAGAGACGTACGTCATTCTGTTCGCCATAGTTGAGCATACACTGGCAGATGACTGCCATATCTTCGGGCGAACTGAACATGCCGCCCCAGGGAACGCCGAGGTCTTGCCAGTAATTACTGTTCCAGCCGAACTTCGAGCCAATTTGATATGCGGGCGTTTCCACGCGTACCAGACGTTCGCGCGGAAAGTCGCCTCGACCCAGCCAGGTACTTTTCAACCCAAGCGGTTTGATGATTTCATCACGCACATGTTGGGCAATCGTTTTTCTGGTGATGCGTTGTATGATCTCGGCAACAATGAGTGTTCCCATACTCTGATAGCTGAGATTGGTTCCCGCGGGTTGAAAGAGTGGAACCGTGTCATAGATGGCACCCTTGATAAATTGATTCAGGGGAGCCAGTGATTGACGCAGGGCCACATTGTTCTCCAGCATATCGGGCATGCCGGAGGTGTGTGTAAACAAATGATGTACCAGAATCGATTCTTTATGATGGGCTGCGAAGTCGGGAATATATCGTGTGACTGGGTCAGTTAGAACCAGTTCACCGCGTTCGACGAGCCTCAAGGCACTCATGTAAACAATCGGTTTTGTGATGGAAGCGAGTAGAAACATACCGTCGCGACGAACCGTTTCGGCGTTTTTTTCCTGTCCCTGTTTACCGAAAAATTGTGGATCGACTATTTTTCCATGTCGGCCGACGACGATGGCTGCACCGGGAACTGTGCCGGCATCCGTCCATTCTTTCAGTAATTTCCCGGCTTGTTGTAGACGATCGCCATCCAAATTGATTTCTTCGGGTTTGACAATGGGAAGGGAAGTCATAGCTGAAACCTCGATTTTACTGGTCTATATTGACTCAAGTGAACTAATTCACCATGATCAATGTAATGGTGCTCGTCAAGTAACTTTGTTGAAGATCAGGACAAGTCTGATCTGAAAGTAATTTGCGCTGATCGATCAAACTTGAGTCAATCAATATAGAGGATGATATGTATTTAAAACAAACATTTTTTCCCTCAATGAACAATCTGATTATGAAAACAGTCGTTGTGATTCTGGCTGTAGTTTATTCGGGAATCGGGGTTACTGAATTGCAGGCTCAAAAGCTGCCCGCAAAAAATGGGAGCGTTTCCATTGAGACTCAGGAATGGCTATTCCAGCCCGGTCCGCGTTCGGTCAAAGTCTACATTTATTATCCTGGAAACAAATTGGAAAACGTCAATGCCGAGACAGGATTAATGCTCAACTTACATAATTGGGGTGGTACGAATACATCGGGAGCCGGCAATCCTGCGGTCCTGACAAAAGAACTGAATGTGATCGCGATTTCAGTTGATTATCTGCAAAGTGGTCTCTGGAAAGAAAAGGTGGGGCCGCCTTATGATTTTGGATATCTGCAGGCCATTGATGCGCTGCGTGCGCTTTCGTTTGTGTTTCACGAACTGGTCAAAGAAAAAATTCCTTTCAATTCGCGCCGCATTTATGCCAGTGGAGGTTCCGGTGGCGGGAATGTGACGCTGATGAGTAACAAACTGGCGCCACATACATTTACCTGTGTTGTTGATATCTGTGGAATGCCACGTCTTACAGATGATATTGCTTATGATATGCCGGGAGGCAGCGGTCTCTTTGCCCGCTATAGCAAGGATAAAAGTTCTCCCAATTATCTGGCACCGGGAGCACAGGAGATCCGTTATATTGGGAATCCTGCGCACTTAAAAACAATGAAAGATCTGGGGCACGCAACCAAAATTATTATTATTCATGGAACTACTGACCGGGCCTGTCTCTTTCCTGATGCAAAGCAGATGTATGAGAACATGAAGGACGCGCAATTGGATGTTGAAGCCAGGTTTGTGACTCCGGCCGATATTGACAAAGTGATTTTCAGCTCCACAGGTCATGGTCTGGGGAATCGAACGAAGATGATGGTGGAACTGGGCGGCAAGTACATGAAACCCGGGCGAAAGAATTTTCTTCTTCGTAAGTCACCAACTGATTTTGAATTAAAACAGGACGTTGTTTATTCTACTTCAGATGGTCGCTATGTTGTCTCTTATGCTGATGGCAAGCCGACCGTTCGCTTTGAGCCAAAAGGGAAATCATCCCAAAATGAAACGAACTGAGATTCGGACCCGAGCCACACTTTGTTGAATATCATCGTCAGGCTTCGGGTTCTTTTTCAAAATCGATCAACGCTTTGGGAGGGAGCGCAACCCGAAGTGCGTTGAGTACAGCCAGAACATCGATGACTTCCTGAGTAATCGCTCCTGCTACAGGGGGCAGGTAGCCGGTTGCCGCGAGCAGCATGCCCAGCATACTCAAGCCCATGCCACCCAGTGCACTCTGCAGGGCAATGCGTCGCATCCGGCGACTGATGTGAAGAAATTCGTCAATTTTCTGCAGCGAGCTATCCATCACAATCACGTCGGCAGCTTCCGTCGTGACGTCACTGTTCTGGCCAAAAGCAACTCCAATGGAAGCCGCCATCAACGCCGGTGCGTCGTTAATTCCATCGCCGACAAAGATCGTGTTCGCGTTTTTTGTTTCTGCATTCACGATTTCCAGTTTTTGTTCCGGGCTTTGACTGAAAAAGACATTGTCAATTCCAACTTGCTCAGCGAGATAACGTACTTCTGATTCTCGATCGCCGGAGACCAGCATGGTGCGATCAATCTGATGTTGTGGCGAGAGGTGATTGATAAAAGAGAGACCATCGGTACGTGGTGTATCCCGAAAGCGATAAGTGCCGGCATATTGACGGTCGATGAGGATTACACATTCCAGCCCTTCGGACTGTGGTGGCAACTGGTTTTTCAGATCGGATTGTAATTCAAGTAGTTTCTTGCGACTGGTAATCTGAATCGTATGTCCTGCAACGGTTCCCTGTAACCCTTTTCCCGGTAGCTCACTCATGTCAGTTGCATTGTGGATGACGGCGTTTGCAGCCTGTGTTGCATCCAGAACAGCCTGGGCAAGAGGGTGTTTGGAAAACCGTTCCAGGCTGCCAACGAGTGAGAGCACTTCATCCGGTTTGAACCCGGGGGCACACAACTGTTCTGTCAGCTCTGGTTTTCCATAAGTCAATGTGCCCGTTTTATCGAATATGATCGTGCGACATGTGTCGGCTGTTTCCATCGCTGTCGGGTCTCGAACAATAATTGCTCTGCGGGCTGCCAATGAAATGGAGCCGATGATGGCGACCGGAATCGCAATGAGTAGAGGGCAGGGAGTGGCAACGACCATCACCGCCAGAAATCGTACGGGATCACCGGAAATGATCCAGGCGGCCAGTCCAATCAAAACTGCCAGTGGCGTGTACCACGCACCAAGTTTGTCTGCCATTCTTCTCATGCGTGGACGATGTTGTTCCGATGATTGCATGACCTGCATGATTTTGGCGTAACGGGAATCGACGGCCAGTTTTTCTGCGCGAATCGTCAGTGCGGTTTCGCCGTTAATCGCGCCCGAAAGTACTTGAGACCCGGGTGTCTTGGACATCATATAAGGCTCACCAGTCAGATATGATTCGTCCATCACACCGTGACCTTCGAGGACAATTCCATCGATGGGGCAAATTTCATGGGGGAAGACCACCAAAGTATCGCTAATCGAAATCTGTTCCAGGGGAACATCCTCAATTCTCGAATCGACTTTGAGGTGAGCGATTGACGGCATGCGTTTGCTTAATGCCTGCAGGATTGAAGAGGCGCTGCGCACGGCATACGCTTCTAATGCTTCTCCGCCGGAAAGCATCAACACGACTAAAGATCCCGCCAGATATTCATCCAGTAAAACAGAGACGACGATGGAAATTCCGGCCAGCAGATCAGAGCCGAACTCACGCTGTACCATTTTGACCAACAGGCCCCAGACCAGAGGTGTGCCACCTAAGACGAGGACTGACAAAAGGGGAATGTTCTGTGTCGTTTGTGAGCAGATGAACGCATATCGTAAGACGAGATGCACGGCGATCATGAGGATCGTAAAAATGGCGATCCACGTTTCGAGCGATTTCCAGATCGATGACTTCTGGTTTGATGGGCTGGAGTCTGTCACGTAAGCGCTTTTTGTAAATGCGGTTGATGTCGTTTTATTATTTTATGATTCGTGTCTCTATTCGATTTGATAGCATCAATAAAAACAGCCCGGTATTTGAATCCGGGCTGTTTTATGTATTAGCAAAAATATGCTATTGAGGCAGTCGTCCGGTTTCCATTTTTGGAAATGAACCGGTGCAGGCTTTCATGAATGCGACCAGGTCCTTTTTATCCTGATCCGATAGATTCAGCTTTTTCACTTTATCGCTGAGATAAGGATTAGGGTTACCACCCTTATTATAGTGTTCGACTACTTCTTCGAGAGTCTTCAAAGAACCATCATGCATATAAGGCGCACTGAATTCCACGTTTCGAATCGTGGGGGTTTTGAAGGCTCCTTTATCTTTTTCCTGTCTGGTAACCGCATAACGTCCCAAATCTGGGTCTTTGACGGTCATGCCCACGCCTAGATTATGATATTTTTCATCAGCCAGATTCGGTCCCAGGTGACAGGCGGCACAATTGACTTTTTCACTGAAAAACAGTTCCCGTCCACGCAGAGCACTTTTTGACATCGGTTTCGCTTTGGTGAGTGATAAAGCCGCTTTGTATTCTTTCTCCAGATCTTCAAGATCTTCTTTATCCATCTTCAGGAAAGGCCTCAGTTGTTCCTGATAATCAAATGGAGAAGGCCCGGTCACGATGGTTCGTTCAAACGCGGCGATGGCTTTGCCGATATTATCAATGCTGACACCATCCTTGAAAACTTTAGCGAACTGAATCTGGTAACCGGGAATTCCTTTGACCGTTTTGACAGCGTTTTCGTGTGTATTCCCCATTTCAATGGGATTTGCGATGGGACCGACTGCCTGTTCCTCTAAAGAGGCAGCGCGTCCATCCCAGAACTGGGCACCACTCAATATGCGGTTGTAACTGACTGGAGAGTTGCGACCACCTTTCAAACCTTCAATGCCGACTCCAAATTGCGTATGGCGGCCGTATCCTTCATCAGGGTGATGACAACTGGCACAACTGACCGTATTGTCAATCGAGAGGCGTTTATCAAAGTAAAGTTGCCGGCCTAATTCAATTTTTGCTCGTGTCAGTGGATTTTCTTTAAGACCCACAATTTGACCAGCTCCGGCACTGAGCCCCAGAGGCAAGCTCACTTCCAGTGTTTCATGGTTTTCCGGTTGATTGAGCCAGCTCTTGATTTCTTTGAGTGTCAGCGGTCCCTTTCCGGGAATTCCGGAAGTCAGTTCATCTGTACCTAAACGGACTTGATTGGAAGTGGTTTGCTGGGGGGCTTTAGTGCCAGCCGCATAAACTGTCCCTGTAACCATTCCAGAAATCACACAGAGCTTGAATAATAAAACATGTCCCTTATCTGTTAATAACTTCATTCCACTTTATTCCTTTCCGGCGAGTCCCGGTTTTTTTGTCTATTGAATGAGAAAATAATATATTGCAGGTCCCTTAATAAATCAAATTATAGGCATGTAAGCGCGCGTTTTCAAATTACCCTGCGATTGAGTCAACACAGTCAGGAAACGGAGGTGGTCTCGTGTGCTTGCTGATGCTTGTTCAGGTGACTTCAACAGGGCTTGTTTGCAGCATCACCATCTCACGGTATTTACCGTCAGCCTCCATCAGAGCTTCATGACTTCCGACTTCAATGATACGACCTGCTTCGAATAGAACGATGTGATCGGCATGCGAAATCGTGCTGAGTCGGTGCGCAATGACAAAACAGGTGCGATTTTTCATTAATGAAGTCAAACTGGCCTGAATTAATCGTTCGCTTTCCGTGTCGAGATTACTGGTGGCTTCATCAAATATTAAAATACGTGGGTCGGCCAGTATGGCGCGTGCGATGGCCAGACGTTGTCTTTGTCCGCCACTTAACTTGACACCGCGTTCACCGATCAACGTTTCGTAGCCAAGCGGAAGATCTTTGATGAATTCATGTGCGTTCGCAATTTCTGCAGCGTGTCGAACTTGTTCTGCAGTAGCTCTGTGATCTCCATAGCCGATATTGTCAGCCACGGTACCATCAAACAGAAACACATCTTGTTCTACAACGCCGATATGATGTCGGTAACTTTCGACATCGACATCTTTCAAATCGTGACCATCGAGGAGAATACGTCCCTCTGTTGTATCGTAGAAGCGTGCGACCAGATTACAGAAGGTTGTTTTCCCTGCGCCACTGGGACCGACGAGCGCTATTGTTTCTCCTGGTTCGATCTCTAAAGAAATATTCTGCAAGGCAAATTGTTGAGAGCCAGGATACTGGAAGCTGACTTGATCAAATGTGATTCGACCAGTGATTTCTGACTTGCCAATGGTTTTTACTGATGTCGATTCCATTTCGCGTGGTTCATCCAGAAGATCAAGCACACGGTCAAAACCGGAGAGGCTGTTTTGAAACTGGGCAGCGCTTTGAGCGAGTGTGGCCAGGGGACCTAGTAACATCAACAGGTACGCGAGAAACATGACAAGATCTCCTAATGTCAATTCCCCTTGCAGAACCTGCCAGCCACCATAGAGCAGCAGACAGGCAGATGCGACAGGAATAATGGTTTCCCAGACAATTTCAATGAATCGAGACCACCACCATGCATAGAGTTCCTGGCGACCCATCAAGTGGTTTCCGCGCATGACGCGGCTTGTTTCCGAACGTTGTCTGCCAAAGGCGCGTACAACGCGCATCCCTCCAAAAGATTCTGTTGCCAGTGCATCGACTTCAACGCGTTGTGCTCGGATTTTTCGGTGTTGTGGTCGAATACGACTGATCCAGGTGCGATGTGTCAGATACACCAGGGGGACAAGAAACATGGCGCCTAATAACAGTCGCCAGTCGACCCACGCCAGGATGAGCAGGCTCCCCAGTAATTGAATTACGGCGCGGCAAGGATTGTACAACATTCCAAAAAACAATTCGCCGACACTGCCTGCGTCTTCACGCAAGATACTCGCTGCACCTCCCGATTTTAATTCCTGTACCCGATGCAAAGGCAGACGAACCGCTTGAGCGAATACCTCTTTGCGGACTTGCATTTGAATCAGTTTTGTAATTCGCGTGGCATGCCAGCGACCCCAGATTTGTAAGCCGATGCGCACGAATGAAATCAAAATTACGGCGATGATAATTGAGACTAAGAGTGGCCAGGGTTCATGGGGTATCCATTCCGGCAATGTTGCAGGTACAGGATTATCATCCAGTACATAGTCAACGACAAATTTTGTGGCGGCAGGGGGGATTAAGGCGAGCAGCGTTGCGATGAACAATGTGGAGAGTGAAAGCGTGACAGACCAGCGATGGACCTTAAGTAGTTCGAAAAAATTGCGTACTAACTTCCAGGAAGATCGCTCCCGTTTTGAAGCCCCTTTGTTTTGTGAAGCGCTGTGTGCTTCTTGAAATTCCGTTTTGTATTGTTCGAATTGTTTGCGGCTGGAGAGTGAATGCTGACTCATCGATTTTCTTTATGTTAACGACATTATAAAATGTATATCGCTTCAGTTGCTATTGATAGTTTGATCAATAGCATGGCTTTAAGCAAACAAAAGCAATTATGCTGTCGCTTTATTGTATCCGTATGCATCGAATAATGCGAATTGAGAGCAATTGTTATCGCATAATAAGACCAGCTATAAAGCATAGTATTGTTTTTGAATGATGATCACTTTAACGGGACAGTTGAGAAAAGATTATTGATTTCGAAAGAAATGGATTTAAGTGGAGTTAGTCTGAACGGATCCCTGGATTCAGGGAATTCAAGCTTGCTAATTATGTGCAAGCCGTTGTGGATTCTGTCTGAGCTTCCCTTGGATACTTTGCCGCTTTCTCTGGACCTGAGGTATGATCATGATTAACATGAAACGAAGTTTTCCTGCCTTTCGTTTCTTGCCTTGGATAGAGTTCTGTTTTGAAATCGATATCCTCTGTTTTTATATTGATGATGTCTTTTGTTGCCTGTCTGGCTTGTGACCAGCTGTCTGCAGCGGATGAGATTACGTTCAGCCGCGATATTCTGCCAATACTTTCTGATCGCTGTTTTCACTGTCACGGTCCTGATCCCACACATCGTGAAGCAGATCTGCGTCTTGATTTACGTGAGTCTGCGATTAAGAGCCGCGATGGAACGGCGGCGATCGTGCCTGGAAAACCGGAAGCAAGTGAACTGCTGGTTCGTGTGATGTCCCACGATCAGGATCTTTTAATGCCACCCCCCGATTCACATCGCAAAAAATTGACAGATCAGCAAATTGAAACCATCCGGAAATGGATTGGCGCTGGTGCCAGGTGGGGTAAGCATTGGGCATTTGAAAAACCTGTGAAAGTCGCATTATCTTCCACAGGTAAAAAACATCCGATAGATGTGTTGGTTCAACGTCAGTTAAACACGAAGGGTTTGTCGCTTTCTCCGACTGCTGCGAAACAGACACTCATTCGGCGGCTCTCATTTGACCTGACCGGATTACCTCCCACCGATGATGAAGTGCAAACGTACTTGAAAGATGAGTCAGCAAATGCATATCAAAAACTCGTTGATCGATTGTTGAAATCAAAACATTATGGCGAGCGGATGGCGATGTGGTGGCTTGATCTGGCTCGTTATTCTGATACAGATGGTTTCCAGGGCGATGCTACGCGCACGAACTGGCCCTGGCGGGATTGGGTTGTGCAATCGTTCAACGAGAACAAACCGTTCGACCAATTTACGATTGAGCAGTTTGCAGGTGATTTATTGCCCAATGCAACGCCCGAACAGAAGCTGGCGACTTGTTTTCATCGCAATCACATGACGAACGGTGAAGGAGGTCGCGACCCGGAAGAATCGCGAATCGATTATGTGATCGATCGCGTTAACACAACGGGAACCGTCTGGCTGGGTCTCACTCTCGGTTGTTGTCAGTGCCACTCGCACAAATTCGATCCAATATCTCAATCAGAGTTTTATAGTCTGTTTGCGTTCTTTAACAGTATTGATGAAGATGGTAAAGCGGGTACACGGGCAAAGCCTTATCTCAAATACAAGTCTCCTTTTGTCAATCGTGATGTCAAAGAAGCACAACAGGTTGTTGATGACCGCATGCCTTTGGAAGCAGCGGCTCGCAAACAGGCTGAACAAGACTTTCAGCCCTGGTTGGATAAGCAAATCAAGTCAGTTCGCAAAGGGTTTCAGCCCTGGCATCTTCCTCAAACGAGTTCGCTCCAGTCTGTGGAAGGAACGATCCTCACCCGGGAAGCGGATGGCATTGTTCAGACAAGTGGGCCGAATCCCAGGCAGGAAGATTATCGTCTGATTGCTTCGACGGATTTATCTCGTGTGACAGGGTTGCGACTGGAAGTATTTCCGCATCATTCGCATACAGCCGGAAAATTAGCGCGTGGTGCCAATGGCGAATTCATTTTGACCGATGTCAAACTCCAGGTGCGTCGACAGGGGAGTTCCCAGTTACGTGATATTGAAATCACGACTGCGGTTGCCGATGTTGAAAAAAATGCCAAGGGGCGCAACTATGGCAAGATTAAAGATACGCTTGATGATGATCCCCGTAATGGCTGGACCACAGAATCACACGACCCCAAACAGCGCCACGTTGCGGTATTTGCTTTAAAGGAACCGCTGGTGCTCGATGATCAGGAAGAGTTGATCTTTGTAATGTTGCATCGTTCGACAGTGGGAGACGCAAACATCGGCAGGTTTCGTGTGATGCTGACAGATCAGCCTGGACAGGCAGTGAGGTCGCTGGATCCGATGCCACTCGAACAACTGGCTGCGAATAAAGTCGGCGATTCATCTAAGATTGATCCGAAGTTAAGAACACGACTGTTAGATCAGTTTCTGGTAGATCACAGTGTTTATCAGACTATCAAAGCAAAACGGGATCGGGCCAATTCGCAGTTATCCCGAGTCAAAAAAGCGGCAGGTGAATTGAGTGTGATGGTTTTGTCGGAACGTAAAGAGCCGCGCAAAACGTTTCTGTTGGAACGTGGTGTCTGGGACAAGCATGGGAAAGAAGTGTCTCGGTCTGTTCCCAAAGCGATTCTGCCTTGGCCGGTTGAGAAGACGAAGAGCCGCCAGGATCTCGCGCGCTGGCTTATTGCTAAAGAGAACCCATTAACGGCGCGTGTTGTTGTCAATCATTTATGGCAAATGTGTTTTGGCGTTGGTCTGGTTCGTACACCGGGTGATTTTGGTTTGCAAGGTGAGCGTCCGACACACCCTGAACTGATTGACTGGCTGGCGGTGGAATTGATGGATCACAATTGGGATCTGCAGCATATACTGCGTCTGATTGTGACCAGCCAGACTTATCAGCAAAGTAGTGAAGTCTCACCGAAACTGTTTGCCCTTGATCCGGAGAATCGATTACTGGCTCGAGGCGCACGGTTTCGTCTTGCCCAGCTGGATGATTCACGATGCGGCGGCCCGGGCAAGTGGATTACTGAACCCAGCGCTGGGAGGCCCACCAACCATGCCTTACCAGCCGGACGGTGTCTGGGCGGAAATGTTTATGGGGCGTTATCACTACGAACCGAGCCAGGGAGCGGCTCAGTATCGTCGCAGTCTTTATGCATTCTGGCGACGATCGAGTGCACCGACATTTTTGTTTGACAGTGCCCAGCGTCGAGTGTGTGAAGTTCGTCCGCGCCGAACGAATACTCCTTTACAGGCTCTGACCTTATTAAACGATTTGAGTATTCTGGAATCTGCGCGCGAGTTGGCCCGCACTGCCATGCAACGGGAATCCAAAGTATCACAGCGTCTCGATCTGGTAGGCCGCCATATTCTCTCTCGCTCATTAAGTAAAGCAGAACGAATGATACTGGAACGAGAACTACTAACGTCGCTCAAGCATTATCAAACGCACCCACAGGATGCTCTAAAACTGCTTGATGTGGGACAACAGCCAGCGAAGGGCAAGATCGATTCGAGCGAGCTGGCCGCTTATATGGTCATTGCGAGCATGGTCTTTAATTTAGACGAGGCAATCACTCATGAATGATCAAATCCACAATCAGGAATGTCTGGCCTTTGATGCCTCGCGTCGTTATTTTTTGGGACAAGGTGCGGGAGTCAGTCTGGGGGCGATGGCCCTGGGGTTGCTGGAAGGTACACAGGTCGCCCAGGCTCAGTCAACAAAAACATCTGGTCTGGCGGAGCTACCTCATCAAGCTCCGAAAGCAAAAAATGTGATCTTTCTGACCCAGTCAGGTGGTCCTTCCCAGCTGGAACTGTTTGATGCGAAACCTGATTTGGTGAAGTGGGCCGGGAAGGAACTTCCTGAAAGTATCAGAGGTGGACAGCGCTTGACAACGATGACGGCAAATCAGAAACAACTGATTATGCCTTCCCGAACCAGTTTTGGTCGTTATGGAGAAAGTGGTGCGACGCTGGGCGAGTGGCTGCCTTATCATCGCGAAGTTGCCGACGAGCTTTGCTTCATTAAATCGATGACCACCGATCAGATCAATCATGCACCCGCGATGACGAAATTTCTCACCGGGCATCAATTGGCAGGGCGACCTTCGATTGGCGCCTGGACCAGCTACGGACTGGGTAGTGAGAACCAGAATCTGCCCGATTATCTGGTTTTAATATCCAAGATGAAGCGGCCCAGTGACCAGCCGCTGTACGACCATTACTGGGGCAGTGGTTTTTTACCGTCCCGCTATCAAGGCGTGAAACTTCGTAATTCCAAAGAGCCGGTCCTGTATTTGCGTGATCCGGAAGGTCTGCCTCGCAAAATAAGGCGTGGTATGTTGAATGGGATTTCTGAACTCAATCAGATGCGTTTGAAGCAGACGGGTGACCCTGAAATCGAAACACGGATTCGTCAATACGAGATGGCGTGGCGAATGCAATCCAGTATCCCGGAATTGAATGATTTGAGTGACGAACCCGAATCGACGTTTGAGCTGTACGGACCCGATTCACGTCGGCCCGGTAGTTATGCTGCCAATTGCGTGCAGGCGCGACGTTTAATCGAACGGGGCGTGCGGTTTGTGCAGTTGTTTCATCCTGACTGGGACCATCACAGCCGTCTCAGTTCCTGGTGTGTGCCCGTTGTCGCGATACAGATCAGGCCAAGCGCTGCGTTAGTCAAAGATCTTAAACAGCGTGGTTTACTGGATGAGACACTGGTGATCTGGGGTGGTGAGTTTGGTCGTGGTGTGGCCGGTCAGGGTAAATGGGACAGTCCTGATGGCGGCCGCGATCATCATCCGCGTTGTTTTACAACATGGTTGGCAGGTGGGGGTGTGAAGTCGGGTATGACTTATGGATCCACTGATGATTTCAGTTACAACGTCGCAGAAAACCCGGTCCACGTGCGCGACTTGCATGCCACGGTTTTACATTTGCTCGGTATCGATCATGAACGATTTTCATATCGACATCAGGGTCTTGATTTCAAACTGACGGGTGTTGAACCGTCTCGTATTATAAAGGAAATTCTGGCATGAAGCGGTTCGCAATGATGTTTCTGATCGTTGGCATAAATATGAGTCTGCTGTGCAGTGCGGACGCGCGGGAGCCTGATGCAATTATTGATCTCTGGCCAGGACTCGCGCCGGGTGAAACGACACGTGAGACAGGTACGAAACTACCGCGACGTGCTAAAGAAAATCCGCCGGCGACCCGCGTCAAAGATATTACCCGCCCGCAAATATACGTTTTTCAACCTGCTGCTGAGAAGCGAAACGGAACTGCGGTATTGATCTTTCCCGGTGGTGGTTACAACTATGTTGTGACAGACAAGGAAGGTTCTGAGGCTGCTGACTGGTTAAACAGGCAGGGGATTACAGCGTTTGTGGTACACTATCGAACGAAGCAACAGAAAACACCGCCTGTGCAGACGAATTCAAAACTGCCTCCCTTTTCGGAGCGACCTTTGCAGGACGGGCAACGCGCTTTGAGTCTGGTACGCCAGCGCGCTGCCGAATGGAATATCAAACCAGATCGGATTGGTGTGATCGGTTTCTCAGCCGGCGGGCAGGCAGGTGCACTTGTGACAACCCGGTTTGAAGAGCGTGCATACAAGCCACTGGATACGATTGATTCTGTTTCCTGTCGG
Organism: uncultured Planctomycetaceae bacterium; assembly: GCA_942492165.1. GTDB lineage: Bacteria > Planctomycetota > Planctomycetia > Planctomycetales > Planctomycetaceae > Gimesia. The sequence goes on along the minus strand of CALOEF010000072.1, from coordinate 23,380 downwards.
CCTGATTTTAGCTTACTGATTTATCCCTGGCGGTTACTCAATGAGAAAACGGGAAAGCTGAATGAAGTTGTTACGGTTTCAAAAAAGACGCCTCCGACATTTCTCGTACATGCGCATAATGATAGCGCGACTCCCATGAGCAGTATCCAGTTTTATTCTGCTTTAAAGAAGAATGGCGTGGGGGCCGAATTGCACATTTATGAAACAGGAGGGCATGGCTACGGTATGCGGCCGGTTGAGAACTCCAATGTCAGCACCTGGACCGAACGCGCCGAAGACTGGCTCCACCAGAGAGCACTGAATACGAAGTGAGCCTGGCTGAAAATGGCGTCTATGCTAACAGGTCGCTGACGACTTTCGCACCTGTGACATCGGCATCGGAAAGGGATGATGCTCTTCCATCATAGGGAAAGCTCAATTTTCGGTGATCCATCCCCAGGGTTTGCAATAAAGTCGCATGCAGATCGTGCACAGTGACTTTTTTCTCTACTGCCTTGTAGCCAAAATCATCTGTGGCACCATGCGCATATCCTGCTTTGAATCCACCACCGGCTAACCAGAGCGAAAATGCATGCCGATTATGGTCTCGTCCATTTTTGCCTTGTGAAATCGGAAGCCTGCCAAATTCTCCGCACCAGAGTACGATTGTGGAGTCGAGCAAGCCGCGTTGTTTCAGATCTTTGACGAGTGCGGCGCTGGGTTGGTCTGTTCTGGCACAGAGGCCTTTGAGTTTTTCTGCATTTTGACTGTGTGTATCCCAAGGTTGTCCATTCAGAAAAAGTTGAACAAAGCGGACTCCGCTTTCCACTAGCCGTCGCGCCATTAAACAACGTCGGCCATATTCGGCCGTTTCGGGGTTATCAATGCCATACATTTTCTGTATGGCCTTCGTCTCTGAAGCGATGTCGAGTACCGCGGGGACAGCGGTCTGCATACGTGCGGCGATTTCATAATTTTTCACGCGTGCTTGAAGTTCCGAGTTTTGTGGATACGATTTATTATGAAAGGTGTTCAGTTGTTTCAAAAAATCCAGTTGTCTTTTTTGAGCAGCTGGCGTAACTTGATCGGGTGAAGTCAAATTGGCCACAGGCGAAGTGCCTGTGCGAAACATGGAACCCTGGTATATCGCGGGTAACCAGCCACTAGACCAATTCTTTGTGCCATCAATAGGCAATCCACCGGGATCGGAGAGTACCACGTAAGCGGGCAAATTATGATTCTCTGTTCCTAATCCATAGATAGTCCAACTGCCCCAGGTAGGTGAGCCGGGACTGAATTGACCGGTATGAATCAGGCGTAATGCGGCTTCATGGTCGACCGAGTCAGTAATCATGGAACGTACAAGTGTCATGTCGTCGGCGATACTGGCTGTGTGTGGTAAATGTTCACACATTTCAATGCCTGATTCACCGCGGGGGGCGAACTGGAATGGAGAGCCCAGGCAGTTTCCTTTTTGTTTCTCGAAGTGTGCTTCAATATCACCTTGATAAGGCTTTCCGTGATATTTTGTGAGCTCTGGTTTGGGATCAAATAAATCCATTTGGCTCGGGCCACCATGTTGAAAGAGGCAGATGACCGATTTTGCTTTGGCGGGAAGTTGATGCGGGACGGAGTCTGAAGAGCTGGCCACTGCCTGTTTCTCGTCAATACCAAGCAGTTCCGCTAGAGCCATCATTCCGAGTGCACCTGTTGTACCGCCGAGAAATGCACGTCGATTTTGTTCAAAAAGGTGATGAGGAAATATCATGATTCTTGTCCGGTACGAATTCCAGATTTACTTCACGTATAAAAATGAATTACTGGCCATCAGCATCTGGCAAAAGTCGATCCATGCCAGTTGGTTTGCATTTCTTTTGTCTTTGTAGTTAGCTGGTTGTTGTGCCAGAAACGTGTTCGCAAAATCGAGTTCTTCGGGAGCCGCAGTCCGACCAAAGACCAACAGGATGGTTTTTGATATTCTGGACTTCTGGTTAGCGCCGACTTCGCGCTTGACACGTTGGTTGAGATGCTTGGCACAATTCCGGGCGAACTCGGAATTCAAGAGGCTGAGTGATTGCGTTGGGACGGTCGTTGAACTGCGTTGTGTGCAGTTAAAGACGATTGAAGGTGTGTCGAATACTTCCAGAAGATTAAGGACCTGGGTTCGTTTTTGTTGTAAATAAACACTACGACGATTCACGCCAGCACTTGTTTTATTGACGATCACCATGAGGTCTGCTGTTTTGCTGGTAGGGATATACGGGCCTCCCATTTTTAAATCCAGTTCGCCGCTCAGTGCCAGCATGGCATCGCGAATCGCTTCGGCATTCAACCTTCTCAGGGGGAAATGCCACATCAGTCGGTTCTCAATATCTTTATTTCGACCGGTTTCATGTTCGATGCTGGATTGACGATACGCGTTTGAATTTAAAATCAGACGATGGATCTGTTTGACACTCCATTGATTTTGAATAAATTGATAAGCGAGCCAGTCGAGTAGTTCCGGATGAGTGGGAGTCGAACCGGAGTAACCCAGATTATCAGAAGTTGAAACGATGCCCGTTCCAAAGTGGTTTTGCCAGATTCGATTGACTGTGACTCGTGCAAAAAGTGAAGCTGCTTTCGAGTTCGGTTTTGTCAGCCAACGTGCAAATGCCAATCGGGTGCCGGTTGTGGAATGTCGACGCTGTCTGGCTGTGGCGACATTCAGATGGTTTTTTGGTTCTGATAGAATTTGCAGTCCCGCGGGTTGAACTTTTTCTAATCGTGCATTGTATTCACCACGTCCGAGTAGAAAGACGTCGGGTTGGTCAGGCGAAAGGTCGGTTGTCCAGGCAATTTTTCCCGGTTTGGCTGAGCGTTGATCGTCTATTGTTTTGAGCGCTTCAGCCAATGCTTTACGTTGTGCCTGGAGCTGTGCCTGTTTCGATTTTCTGATTACGGGATCTTCATCTGGATCATTAATGGCGATTTCCACGTTATCAACAATGAAGCTTCGGCCACAACAGTATTCAAAACCGAATCCACCATCCGGCAGTTGTCTGTCATTCAGAATCAGCGGTTTGCCTTCGGGAATGCCATCAACGACATGCTGTAATTCAAATTTTCCTCCACCGGCGTTTGTGAGTCGGATTCCATAACGGTGACCTGGCTGGTAACCGGTAATCCCAATCGCACCGATAGATTGAGATTCACTACCTGGATAATCTAAATGGACTGCTGTTTTGCTGGTTGGATGCCCATCAATCAGGATGTTACCAGCGACATTTGGTAGCCGGTCGTTAAAATCTGTGACTGAGATGAAGTAGCCAATTCGGGCAGATGGTGGGGATGTGCCAACTCGATTTGCGATCAGGTCAAAGGTCGCTTCGATCCAGTCACCTTTCTGATTGGGCGTCCAGTCAAACTTTTGTTGCGTCGATAGCAGTCGGTCACCTTTGTCTCCCTTTTCGATGAGCTGTAAATGTCCTTTGTGGATCATTGCAGCAGGAGCTTTTGATGAATCGAGTTTGACTGCTGGGGTTCCCCCGGGTTGATTATCGCCGGGTGCACGATTGCTCCAATGATTGTCTCGTTTCAAAGACGAATCGGAATCAAAGGTGTCTTCAAACACGAGGCTTCTTTGCGGCTGGTGTGCATTGATCCACTTCTGGAATTCCTGTTTCCGTTTTAAAGAAAGCTGGTTCAAACGGGCCTGTTCTTGTTCCCATGCCGACACTTCTGCTGCGGTGGACGCATAAATGAATCGATCTTTAGGATACTTCCAGCGATCAATATTGAATGCAGGGTAAAAAATTGCCTGAAACTGATAGTACTCTTTCTGTTCGATCGGCTCGAATTTGTGTTCATGACAGCGGGCGCATTTGAGTTTGAGTCCTAATAACGAGGAGCTGACAATCTGAATGGTGCCTTCCAGTGCTTTATATTTGTCGATCCGGCGTTCGTCCGGGTTTCCATCGCTTTTATCTGTTCCGTCGGATGCATTACGTAGAAAGTGAGTTGCTTCCAGTAATTCAATTATACGTGGAGTAAATGGATCTTTTGGTTTCCGGTTGGCAATTTCATCGCCCGCCAACTGTTCCTGAACAAACTGGTTGAAAGGTTTGTCTTGATTAAACGAGCGGATTACGTAATCACGATAACGATAAGCCAGTGGGCGATCTGTATCCGCATTGAAGTAGCCATTGGAGTCTGCATAGCCGGCTGTATCGAGCCAATACTTTCCCCAGCGTTCTCCATACCGGGGAGAGGCAAGATATCGATCAACCATCGTTTGATACGCATCTGGATCTGCGTCATTCAGAAACTGTTTGATTTCTTCCGGAGCAGGGGGTAAACCTGTGAGATCAAAGCAGACACGACGGATCAGAGTATGTCGGTCTGCTTCCGGATTGAATGTTAAACCCTGTTGTGCCAGGTGGGCTAACAGAAATTGATCAATGGGTGTTGTGTTCTTGCTACCTTGTTGAATTTTGGGAGGAGTCATCGGTTTCAATAGTTGAAATGCCCAATGTCCCTTTTTTTTCTGAGGTGCATTGGCTAAGCCTGGGGCGCCTGTTTCAATCCACTGTCGAATCAGTTTTTTATCGTTTTGACTGAGTGGTTCTTCGGGAGGCATCTCGTTGTCACGAATTCGAAGCCATAACGAACTTTTTTCGATTTGATGAGGTACAACAATATTGCCCTCTTCACTACCGCGGGCAATTCCACTCAGGCTCATCAGTGTTAAGCCGCTTTTCGGTCTGACTGGCCCATGACATTTTCCGCAGTGCGTTTTTATGATACTCAACACCTGGGATGTGAGTACATCTGAATTTTGCGGCTCAGCAGCAGAACTAATTTCCCCAGACAGTCCCAATATAAATATCAGGAGCAAAAGATGTCGAAGCAAGCCGTGCATAACACATTTTCTCTCATACATCAAAATGGTTCATTCACTGAAATGATCTGTGCATCATATATTTTAGTTGAGAGTGATCTCTGCTAAATTGTAATTGGTATTATGGAAGAAGTATCCCTTACATTCTAAAAAAAACGGATATAGATCATTTATTGGTGGGTAGAATCAGCTAAATTCGCAACGAATTTATCGAAGCAATAAGAATGCCGGTTCATCTTGATAAGGCTGGATTCACTACGGTCTGGCCAGAGAGCCTTGCTGAGAGAACAGGTGGCTCAATAGAAATTTCATTGCCACGTTTGAAATGGCGCGATCAGGCTCCGAGATGAATCAGTTTTTATTGCTTAACAAAATCCTGTTCCTTCAGGCTCAATCGAACCGGTCCCTGCATTGTGGTGATCCAGAGTTCTCCCGGATTGGTCTCAATAACGTAGGGGTATGAGACGCGTTTTTCCCGTTTCTGTCCGGGTGGAGTTAAGTCGCGCGCGATGACGACGGGTTCGCTCCAGGACTGGCATTCATCGTCTGAAAAAGCAATCGAGAGTTCTTCGCGGCGGCCTTTTTTCTGTTGGGGGTCACGGAAGCGATTCCATAAGACGACAATGCGGCCGCTCTCCAGTCGTTGGAGTATCGCCGGTGAACTGCTGGCTGGGATTTTTGACGGGCGAATGATACGCCATGAAGCACCTTCGTCAGTAGAAAACGCTTCCCAGAACCGTCCAAACCTGGTACGAATCAACGAATAGATCTGGCCGTTCTTCAATTCAACAATGGTACCCTCCATCGCACCATCGTGATCGCCGGAGCCTCCGAGATCGATCATGTTACTATGGTTCCATGTGGCGCCGTCATCATCCGAGTAATAAGTGATCATGACGTGCCGACCAGGATTAGCAATGACTTGTGAGACGGCAACGATTATTCGTCCTGACTTGGTTTGAATCATACTGCGAACCGCGCCACACCAGCCATGATCCTGAATGATCTGGGGAGGCAGCCATGTTTGCCCCTCATCGGTACTGCGTACTATATAAACGGGGAGGAAACAGTCTGGTTGGGGGCCTCCTTTTTTGTCATTCCAGTTGAATTTGCGTTCTGCCAGATTCATAAAAGCAAGAATCAGTGTGCCATTCTTTGTTCTGATGATGGCTCGTTCATTGCTGGTATGGAATTTCGCAGAATTTTTATATAACGGTTTGCTATCCCAGGATTTGCCTTGATCGTTGCTGATTAAGACTTGCTTCGTATCCGGAGCCAGTAGATTTCCATTCGAAAGTTTGACAAAAGGCCCCAGGTGCCTGTGTGGCAGTTTTTGAGTTTGCGGGTGATTCCATTCTGCCTGTGAATTTTCAACGGAAAATAAAACTGCGGTAATGGTCCACGTCAATAGAAACAGCTGTTTCATTTCTCTTTACCTTGAATGCGAAAGTACGTTGGTCTTTTAGAAGTTTCCTGGATCAGGAATGAAATTAAGTGGGAGTTTTCAGTAGAGGGCAGGCTAATCTTTCAGCTCAAAGTTGATTGTGAATGGCGCACTGCCCGCTTCGATCGTCGCCTCCAGTTCTGAGTTTTTATAGTATTTTTGGGGAATCTTGACAGCAGGTCTGGTAGCGGCATCGATCTCTCCCAAAGACATGCCTGTCGTATCAGCGGGAAGAATCGGAGTTCCTTTAATTTCGACACGGTGTTTTCCCAAGGGGACTCCACCTTTATTCGTGACTTCATATTTGCCGTCGATGACTTTACCAGCAGCAAGGGGCCCCTTTGGTTGGGGAACAAATCGAATCGCAGCCCCTTCTACTGGAATACCATTCAGTGTTACCGTTCCTGTTACAATACGGCGATCCGGGGCATCAGTGACACCTCCACAGCCGACAGACAGCACCAGCAATCCCCAAAAAACGAGTCGTGTTCCAGGCACGAAATGCTCCTTTCAATAACGCTGACCAAATCGAATTGGCCAGCGTGAAATGATGTTTGAGTGTTCCAGATTCAGTTGAAGTAAAGAGTGAACTTAAAATTCACCGATAACTTCACCACCGGCGCGAGTTGTGATGCCAGCGAGTAATCCCTGGTCGATGTTCTCTGAGATAAAACGCACAGAACCATCACACAGTAAAAAATGACAACCTCCGACATGGTAACTGGAAAAACCCTGGGGCCTGAATCCAAATGACCCTCCACCGGGAACCGTGTCGATACTGTTAATGCCATTGCTGGTAGAGAAGACGTCATAACCTGTATAAAAGTTTCCGTTCAGCCCGGTTGGAGAGAGGGATCCGGTCACTTCACCAACGAGCAATGTGTTACTTGTCCCATCAGTAATATCACGAAATTGAACGCTGGAAATTCCAAAGAGGACACCATTTCCGGTTGGAGTTGGACGTACTCCGGTCCCATTGTTACATCTCCAGTCAACCGAATCAGCGACGCCTCCCATATCGGTCCTGCCTAGTCCGTCTGCCAAAGCACCAGCAAATGTTCCTGCCCGATTGACGATCACATCGGGATGAGGATTGGTGGGGCAGATATAAGGTTGCACGGTCGAAAGACAGCTACTTGACGTAAAGTTTGTCGCTACGAATGCTTGTCCCGAAAAATTGATATTATTATAGACATTTGCCTGATCCAGATAAGGCAGAATATGTACGCCCCAGGAAAACATATGGTTACCCGAAAGTCCGCTACAACCTGCTGCGATTGCAGCACCTATGGGAAAGGTTTTGTGTGTGTCGTGGTAGTTATGCAGGGCCAGTCCCACTTGTTTAAAGTTGTTTTTACAGGATGAGCGCCTGGCAGCTTCACGTGCCTGCTGAACCGCTGGTAATAGCAGAGCGATTAAGATGGCAATAATGGCGATCACTACCAGTAATTCAATCAGCGTAAATCCACGTTGTCTGTGTTGATTTTTCAATAGCAGCATAGAACAATTTCCCTCATATTTACAAAAAAAACAAAACAATAAAATAAATATCAGCACTTAAATGTGCATGTTTGTTAAAGGCAAGAGACGTTCCAGGTCTTCTCAGTTTTTATTCGCTGGGTGCTTTCAATTGTGGTTTGAGATGTTCTGTTAAATATTTTGTTGCTTTATCAGTATCCCGGTCCGCGATGGCATTGGCTATCTTTTCATGCTCCCGGAGTCCTCTGTTGTTGGGAATACGGCTATAGAATTCGCCCGCATGGAAATAATCCAGCAGAACTCCATGAAACTGTTTTACAAAGCTGCCATGCGAGGCGGCAAGAATGGTCTGGTGAAAGAGGCAATCCATTTCTTTGTAGGCTTTACTGGCGCCTGCTTCGTCGGTTTTGATATTTTTCATTGCGCGTTTCATCTCGCCGACAATGGTTTGCAGGCGGATGATTTCTTCCGATGTAATTAATTCGACGGCGAGCGCGATGGAGCCAATTTCGATGACGGCGCGCAGCTGTTGTAATTCATGCAAACCTTTTGGGCTGGCGACTTGCGGTACCAGCGCCTTTCTGAGTACGGAAGAAAATTTGTCTGCTTCTGCGACACAGAGTCCTAAGCCTTGCCGCCCTGTGACGACTCCTAATCCTCTGAGGGAACCAATGGCTTCACGAACCACAGTCCGCGAAACACCGAACTGGTCAGCCAGGTCGGCTTCCGTTCCCAGGCGTGCACCGGGGGGCAGTCGATCATTACGAATTCGTTCGCAGAGGTTGTCAGCAATCTCCGCACTTAACGTTCTGGTTGCCGCTGAACCAGTTGATTGATCGTCCGTTAATATTTTCATCTTCAAATTTCTATTTTGTGGATTTTAAAAAATTATTCAGGTAGAACATATTCGATCAAATGTGTGAAAAAGTGTCATTGGCTCAGATAATCTGTCTTGGGCAACACGGTGAAAACAACCGCAGATGTTGTGGTTTGGGTTAATCGAGTTTGAAATCTTTTGTGATCGCTTCGCTGCCAGAATTGATGGTTAATTCTTCTATGGTGGATTTCGTATTATATTTTTCTGGCAGGATTTGTTCGCGTGGCTTGGGTTGATTTTTCTCAGACTCAGCGTCTGAAACGGGGTAGGATTTTGTGTTGGCTGGTTCTCCAGTGAAAGCGGTGATTTCGATTTTATAGGTACCCACGCCCAGGGCAGCCCGGCCTGTTGCTTTGTATGCTCCCTCCTTGATTGGTACAGTACGTGTTGGTGCCTGGCTACCCGCTATTGGAATAAATTTAATCACACCATCCTGGATTGGCTTTGACTGATATGAAGCTGTGCCGCTGACTTCAATTAATTCGGGGCCCGAAGAACCTCCGCATCCCAGCATCATTAGTGATAATCCAGCACCCATCATCGCCCATCGCATTCCAGTGTACTCCCCAGATCTAAGGTATAAAAATAATGTATGCCTGTGGTGTCAGTTGAAGGTGGTCCATTGACATCAAAGCCATGGCGATCTGTCATCAGCACTGAGGTCAGATCGCCATGTTGAACATTCAAGATTGCCTAGAATTCACCAACGGTTTCCCCACCCGCGCGTGTGGTGAGTGCTGTCAGAACTGTCTGGCTCATATTTTCCGAGAGAAATCGTACCGAGCCATCGGCGAGTGTGAAATGGCATCCACCAGTGTGGAAGCTGGCAGGACCGCTGAAAGCATCTCCGTTATACATATTATGAGTGAGTGGCATTATTCCGCCGTTGGTTTGCCAGGGTGCATTAATACCATTGACGGTACCGATTCCATCGCCATAAGCGATCCAGGCGGGTGAACCAAGCGTGCCTGCTCCCGTTGAAACGACTTCGCAAAATGCGAGCGTGTTACTCGTGCCGTCGATAATATCACGAATTTTGACTCTGGAATTCCAGAAGAACAGACCATCGCCGTTGGAAACGACGATACTTGATGATCCTCGTCTTCCCGTACCGGTATCGGAAATTCCCACATAATGTGTGCGTGCAGCATCAGCACCTGCGTGACCTCCCGTGTAATCAACTCCCTCGGTCGTCGGGTTACTGGGGCATAATAAAGCGGTCAGAACGGTCTCACCCGCAGCAAAATTGGGTGCGCTGTTAAAACCGATCGTAAAATCCATCTGGTTATAGAGTGGGGCCTGATCAAAATAAGGCAGGAGCATTGTGTGCGTTTGGTGTCCCAGATATTCACTGGCAGCTGTTCGCATGCGTCCAGAGGGAAAAGCGGAATGCACGTCGTGATAATTGTGTAACGCCAGGCCTAATTGCTTCATGTTATTTTTGCATGATGAGCGTCTGGCAGCTTCGCGTGCCTGTTGTACCGCCGGCAAGAGCAGAGCAATTAAGATTGCGATAATGGCGATGACCACAAGCAATTCAATCAGCGTAAATCCACGTTGTCTGTTTTCAGATTTGAACAGTAGCATTGAACAGCCTCCCTCAATTATAGCAAAGAGAACAAAACGATAAAATTTATGTATGCACTGAATCGTGCCTGATTATTTAAAGAGCAAGACGTTTTGACAGCCGCTGTACCAGATCGTTGATCGTCCGTTAATATTTTCATCGTGATATTTCTATTTTCTGGACGTTCAATTATCAGGCAGAAAACAAATCGATCAAATGTGTGAAACGCACGCTGTTTATTGAAACGACCTCATACAGAATGATATGCGGCGATTATTTCTCAGAAAGGCTTGTAGTATTAGATAGTAGATTGTATTACAATCATAAATAATATCATAAGAGCAATAAAAAGGGCGTCAAGCAAATTTAGAATATTATTGGTTAAAAAACTATTTAATCTGAAGTCGCTTCTCTCTATCAAAATTGATTGCGCTACTTGTCATGAGGGAATTTCATTTGTTTGATCACAGATAAACAATGATCAAGATTCGTTTGCACGAGAGCACAATCTGCTGCAGAGTGGAAGTCTGTTTCTACATGGTTTTTTTCATTACTCCTTGCGCCAGCTGTTTTTTCTTCACATCAATGTCATTCTGAGAGTTTCTTACAATGAAAAAACCGATCAAGATGATTACCGCTCTGGGTACACCACTAACCGATGAGGAAACGCTTCATTTACCAGGTCTGGAGGCTCAGGTTCATGACCAGCTGGCGCATGGAATTAATGGGTTTCTGGTTGGTGGAACGATGGGGCTGATGCAGCTTCTGACAGACTCCACCTACCGTCAGCTTGTTGAGCAGAGTATTCAATTCAATGCGGGCAATGCGGAGTTACTGGTTGGTGTGGGGGATACAAGCTTTGCCAGAACACGCGATCGCATTCGCATGGTAGAGGATTATTCCATTGATGGCGTGGTTGTGATTTCCCCTTATTTTATTAAATACAGCCAGGAAGATTTGATCGATTACTTCGAGTCACTGGCCAACCTGAGTTCCAAACCGTTATTTCTGTATGACCTGCCACAGACGACGGGAACCAAACTGGAAGTGGAGACGGTATTGAAGCTGGCCGCGCATCCAAACATTCATGGCATTAAATGCTCAGATCATTTTGTGACAATTCGACCGGTGATTGATTCCATCGGTGAGCAATTTCGTGTGATTGTGGCTCAGCCAGATTTAATGGATACACTTTTACGCTCGGGTATCCGCGAGCATCTGGACGGAATTTATGTACTTGTCCCCGAGTGGTTGGAGCAGATGGTCGCAGCGACAGAGGCAGAGGACTGGGAAGCGTTGTCGGCAATTCAGCAGGACTTATCTGGATTGCTGAAATTTCTGCGATCGTTTTCCGCACCCCTGTTTGCAACCGTTACGGCTTTGCTCAACATGCGAGGAATTCCGGGTAATTTCGCACCACGTCCCATGCGTTGTTTGACAGACGAGGAACGAGCGATCATTGCAGAAGAGCCCCTTGTTCAGAAAATATTCGCGAACAAGACTGTAAAACCAGCCGCATCGATTGAGGTTTGACACCCACTGTTGAGGGCCGATTGTCAGTCGGCCTTTTGATCAACCTCTTTTACCAGTTTGTGTACCGAAGTGGAAATGATTTTTTCCGTATCGGGACCCCAGCGGTACGCGGGACGTCCATATTCATACAGTCTGGCACCGCCTTCGTAGCCTCCTTCAAGCCAGACACGTTTGGAGGGGATGTAGGAAATCATATCGTCGGCATAGCCACAAACCCATGTGCCCGGTCCGAATTCTCTTCTGAATCTCAGTGAGTAATCAACGACAGTTTCAGCGCCCATGCCGATCACCAGCATTTCTTTACCAAGACGCCAGGCATGGATTGGATAAGAGTAGGCTGTGGGGAATGTTTCGCCTTGATCCAGTTTTTTCAGCATGCGTTCGGCCCAGCGTTTTTTGATTGCATTTCCGCTTTTGGCGTCGGCTTCCAGATCTTTTCGAGACGCAACTTTCAGGTAGGGCAAGTCCACATATTCAAAGGCGGTTGACAGCCCTGACGAGATGGGTTTCAGCGGCTTTTTCAGGGTGTCTTCAACGGCAACTGCCAGCATATGGCCATACTTTTCGCAAAGCGCTACTGTGCGACGTGGAAGCGGATTCTGATCACCTCCACAGGTATTAACAAACATTGCTGTGGCGCCGGGATGGTTCTTCTCGATCTCCAGTTGAGCAAAGCCAGGATAATCGCCACAGACTTTTTTGAAGCTGAGCGTCGTAGGGTGGCACGCGTAACCGAAGAGCACGGCATCCAGTTTTCCGTCGGGACGAGTGACCGTCATGACGGGAACAGAGTGATCGACGGGGCCGACCAGTTTTTTGCCTGCTTTCAAAATAGCGGGGACATCAGCTTCTCGATTATTTCGACGGTTGACAGCAAAAGTCGTGTTACCGACTCCCTGGTTTAAGCTGGCAGGAGCAAGGTTGCCGAGTGCCTGTCCAATCATTTCGACGGTTTTGTCAACCATGCGGTCCGTGTATTCATCGACCAGTTTATCCTGCATGGGGGTTGTTGGATAGTAATCGTATAGATCATCTCCCAGGCGAGGTCCGCAATGGTTATGAGAGAATGTAAACATGATCTGATGACGCTGCAGTCCAAATTTTGTTTTGATCTTTTTAAAGACGCGGTCGCTCATGATTTTGGGAACGCCCTGGAAATCACTGGTAATCAATACCGCGCGATGTCCTTTGGGGTCTTCCAATGCCAACGCTTTCATCCAGATATCGTGCAGTTTTCCCTCGGGGGCTCTGGCAGAACCATAACCGGCGAGCCAGACCGCAGTCTGAGGGGTAATAACCGCTTTGGAAATGCCGGCTTTCCAGTTTTCTGCCGCAGATGCGTTTGTGTTAACAAATCCACAAACGGCGATGGCAAGCACGCATATCTGTAGAAAGAACATTCGAATCGAACTTTTTAACATTTTTTGACGCGACTCAGGATTTTGTGCCGAACTCATGGTTCTGTTTTCCTTAATATATTGTAATCGATCTCTCTGTTGTAACAGATCTTTCAGGTAGATTGCTTAAGAATGCTTCTGATGTGCGAAGGTCTGCCTAATGCGGCAATAGGGCGTAGATTAATGCAGACGCAAACAGAGCAGCACAGCTCACCCTTACTAATGTAAGTCCGGGAAAATGAAATAGCAAGGTTCTTGATTGGAGCACGAGTTAGAATTCAGGAATCCGAGAAAAAGACACCGCATGACAGATAGTCCTGCGATATCTTTTATTCCAGCGTGAGCGATTCAGCGGAGGGGGTCAGTATATGTCAAAGATTACTTCACAATCTTGAGTGACTTCACACTTCCATTGGTGCGGAAATTTTTACTGAATGCCAGCGTTGCTTTCACGCTGATATCACGATAGCCGGCGATGGAAACGGTGGGGGGAGTTGTATATCCCGATCCTGGATTGGTAATTTTGATGCCCGTTACTTTTCCTTTTTTGATAATCGCTTTGGCTGTCGCCGGTGTTCGTTTCCAGATTTCACCATTGCCGGGCTGGTAACGATAGTAATTGGAGACGGCATCGAGTCGGTCGTTGCTGATGCCATGTTTCCCCAGGGCAGCCATGAGTACTTTTTTATTCGCTTGCGCTCTTGCTTCGGTCGGGTCGCCTCCGCGGGCCGGTTTGACATTGCTGAAGGCTTTGCGAAAGACTTCCGGTTTGACATCCAGCGCTGCCGCGATGAGTGCTACGGGGCGTCCACGATCTCGCGAATCGGTTTCATAACCCCCTCTGAAAACGACGGTACCTTTGGGCGCATTTTCTAATGCCGAGGTTTTCCGTTCACGGTGATCGCGGGGACGAGGACGATCATCGCCCGGACGGGGAGGGCGGGGTAGTTCGTTTCTCGTAATTTTTCCATTCCGATCACGATCCAGTTTTTTGAGAATCTGAGTTGCGTTTTCAATTTCATTCTGTGAAATTTCGTCATCTTGATTCGTATCAAAGAGGAGTAAGTAAGGATCACGAGGCGGCGGTCCCGGTGGGCCTCCGTCACGGTCATTGCGTGGGGGCTGAGAAGAGACACTGGTCGTGATTAATCCTGTTAAAACAACAAATACGACTAAGTTTTTCATGTGGAACGACCCTCTGAGAGATAATAGATGTGTTCTTCAGTCAACGTTTCTGCATCAAACCAGCCTGTTTTTAACGTCAATATGTTTGAAATCAGAAGCCATACGAAAGGTAACGCAGGCATTTTAATCTCACCACAGGTTATTTATTAAAATAGAGAGAACTGACAATTTATGCTTCTGAACTCGTGAGGTGTTTTCGTTTGATCTGTGTCGATTCTATTCGCTGCCTTCCAGCGCGAACCAGGCCTGCATCTGGTAGGAGCAGTTGCATTGAGATGAGCCATCGGGGACGAGAACGAGTCCGCCTGCGGGGATCGCATTGATATAGCAGCCCAGTCGAATGCCGCCGAAGTTCTCGACGCCCGCTTGACGGGTCAAATCGACATAACCCAGGGTGGCAGAGCGGAACACCATCAGGTGTTTGCTGGCGGAAATTTGGCCGCAGCCGTAGGAACGATCAAATTGGAAGTCGATGTTTTTACCCGTTTTCAGATCCCAGGCGCCACCCTGGGCATAGATTTTGTCATCGTTAATTACGGGGTGAGATTGATACTCGGCTTTGATGTCCCAGATTCGTTTGCCGGTCCTGGTGTCAATAGCGGCAATTCGACCGCCGACTTCGGAGGGCAGTTTGAAAAAGTTATGACGGATTCCCTGATAGAACATCAACAGGATCTGATTTTTTTCTGAGACCGCAAGCTGTGTTCCGAAGATATCCTGAGCGGACTCCCAAAGATCTTTACCGGTTTTTGCCTGGAACGTTTTCAGTTTTCCTTTTCGTTTTTCATCTGCGGCCGAGGCTGGATTGGGCCTGCCATTGCGGCGAGATTCTTTCACATGGTCGGCTTTAGCAATCTCGCGGTCAATTAAAAAGACGCGGTCATTGCCGATCGTTATTGCATTATTGCGGATTGAATATTCCGGTTGATAGGTCCAGAGCACTTCCCCGGTTTTGGTATCCATGGCGAAAAACAGGACCGATTCATTACGGAGTTTCAAGTCTTTGTAGCGGGGGCTGGTGTAATGGGCGTCATTGCTGACGGTGCCATAAACCACGCCGTCGTGATAGCTGAGATAACCCCAGTTTTTGTTGGAATCATCCTGGCTGACGGGTGTGGAAAGTTTGCGAACCAGTTTCCCGGTTTTTAATTCGATCTGATGGCAGAATGTGTCTTTTTTAACAAAGGCGTAGTCACCTCCCAGGCAAAAGTTGCTACCGACCTCGGCGGTTCCGACATCATGGTGAATACCATTCATTTCGGTGAGGTTATTCTTCAGCTTGTATTTCCAGAGCGTATGTCCGTTGTAGGCGTCGAGTCCACACAGTCCATGCAGGCCACCGACGACCATGACGCCACGATTCACAAGTGGCGCAGGCCCCTGGCCGTGACGATTGGGGATCTGAAAATCCATATCGCGATACCAGTACATTTTGAGTGGCCCTTTGACGATTTCGTCATCCGAGTTGACTGTGTTGGTGGCATTGGAATACTGGTGTGTCCAACTACCGGCCCCTTTGAGGGCCGTTTTGGTTTCCACCTGCATCTTTTTGAGAGGTCCCCGGCAGATTTGGCCGCCATAGGGACGTTGAATGCGACGTGCTTCTTTTAAAAGTGGCGGACTCATATCTCGATAAAGCGAAGCAGAGCAGATCACCAGATTTGCGATGTTTTTAGAACAGGGAAGCTGTTTGGGATCAGCAACATGTACCGTAACACGTGAACCATATAAGCCCGCGCTGTGGAGAAATGTTCGCGCTTTGGCTGCCTGATCTGCGTTTTTCATGACGACATAAATCTGGAATGAAGTCTGCCGGGCCAATGCCGCTGCCAGACGCGCATCATCTGCTCCAAGATCGATACAGATTCCGGTTCTGGTGTTGGTCTTGTCCCGTATTTCCTGAGCAGCTTTTTGATAAACGGATCTGATTGCAGGTAGAGTCTTCACTGTGCCAGGTTGTTTCGTGTTAGTTTCGTTTGCTGCACCATTTCCGAAACAGCAGATCACACCTTGATCGGTACTGGCGATGAGACATTCATCGGAGGCTGCCAGTCCTCGAACAGTACCTTCGATTTGATGCGACCACCAGGTATTGGCCTGGCCATTGAAATCGACGGCAGTCACTTTATTATCCGATCCGCAATAGGCGTCGTTACCGGCGATGATGACATCGGTGATCTGGTAATCTAGGGGAATGATTCGTCTCTGTTTCAGTTGTTTGACTGAAACTGGTTTGCCTTTGCGGTCACTGGTTTTTGTTTCTGACCAGGTACTGTAGACGAGGGAAGCACCACTTCCGCGCAAGATGCCTTTTGTTGTGGCTGCCATCGCACCTGTGCCCGTTTGCTGTTTCAGTTGACCGGTTTTTTGATCGAAGAGGCAGCCTGCGTTACAGAGGAATTGATCGGCCAGCATGACATCGGATCCGCCGCGTTGTTGATTCTTCTGCATATGATAATACTGGAACTTTCCCGTTGTTCTATCAAAGGCGGCAGGTACAGCGCGACCGGTTGGCATGAAAATCTGGTTTTGATTTACGGCCAGATAGCCTTGCGCCGAGACACCACTTTTGGCGCTCGCACCACCGTGCGGTTGATTCATGACAAGTTGACCTGAATTCTGATTGCTCCAGATCACATCTCCTGTCGCTGCATCGAGGGCATAGAGATAAACGCCGTCCGAAGGCCAGACTCCAGCTGCAAAATAGACCTGATCTCCCACGACCGCCGGGCCACCTCTGGCAGGCCAGTGTGAGATAAGTCGATCATTGCCCATGATCAATTTTTTCTTCGGGCCGCCCTGTTTTTTCCAGAGCAGGGAACCATCTTTGATTGACAGGGCATAGAGGTTGCCATCATCGCTGGCGACGAAGACTCTGTCTTTCCAGGCCGCGGGTGCAAATCGGATCGGACCTTCCGTGAAGAATTTCCACTTCAGCTTGCCTGTTTCTAAATCGAGGGCGTAGAGTTGATCATCAGCAGAGCTGCCAAAGAAAACGGTCTGCTGCGCAATGATTGGCTGAAAGACTTCATCAAATCTGATGCGAGTGTGTGTGGGCCAGGCGGGTCTCGGCGGTTTTTGTGTGCGAAAGGTCCACTTCAATTCCATGCGGTTGGGTAATGGCTCTTTGGTATAGCCGGTGCGGGCAGCGTCTCCCCGATAGAGGGGCCAATCAGCGAACAGGTCGGCTGATCCAGGGAGTGTTACAAACAAAGCAATCAACCTTAGCAGGAATCTCATGGTGCGCTTTCTGGCAGGTTGCTGACTGAGGATTTCAAGAGATTTCAGTCGGCAGAGAAATCGTGTGCAGTTCAATCAAAGCCAGGGATGCAAGCTCCCCGCTCATTCATGGTAGTTTCTGAGCAGGGCGCTGTCATCAATAACCGAGGTGATTTCTCAATATCAAAGAAGCTTTGGTTATGCACATTCCTGTGAGAGGGATTGCTAAGATTGTTTTTTTTGTATCAGTTTTTTTAAAGGAATTTCCTGATAACGCAGGCCTCCCGGACCGTAATAAACCAGATGCAGCATATCCTTTCGAAACGCAATACTGGCATAGCAGTACGAGCCTTTGGTGCTGTCTTCGATCTTCATCAGATTCTCCCAGGTTTTCCCGTCATCATAGGAAAGTCCGACTGTTAGTGGTGTGCGTGGTCCCTGGTGACCGGCTCCTGGAACAACGGCGTTATTCCAGATCAACAAGAGGGGCGCATCTTTTCCAGGCAGGCGTTCCAGCAGCAGGGGCGCTTCGGGATGCACAATATCGGTTTTTTCAGAAGGGCTCCAGGTTTTGCCGCCATCGCTGCTGAAGGATCGATACATTCTGGTGGTCTGTGTGCGAATTAACATCAGGATCCGGCCATCACTTAACTGTTCGATTTCAGGTTCCATCGCACCACGCAACGGGCAGTCAACTTCATTGGTGGATCTGTGCCATGTTGCACCTTCATCGTCTGTATAATAACTGAAGGCACGAAAGTGTTCGTCCTTTTGCCAGGCGCTGGGAGAACCATAGGCGGCCAGTAGGATTCGTCCCGATTTCAGACGAATGGCGGCTGCGTTCACCGTAAAGATCAGCCCCTTTTTTCCATGCGAAAGCTGTTTGGGTGCACTCCAGGTTTTTCCTTCATCGGTAGATTCTTTGAACCATAAATTGGCGAAGCGGTTACTGTCGATGCGGATGTAAGTCAGCAGGATTTTTCCGCTGGTTGTCTTCACCAGACTGGCAGACATGACGTTCATCTTTCCGATATTTTCCTGGACTGTTTTCGGCTCAGACCATGTCTTTCCACCATCGTCCGAATGGATTTCAACCAGTCGCGCTGGATCATGATCGTTTCCCGTTGCACCGTACCACTGCGTATAGACCAGCAGTAAACGCCCGCTGTCGAGCGTGATCATGGCACCTTCCCCGTGTCGAGGCAGCTCTTTTGTGGCCTTGACTAACAGGCGTGACTCGCCGTAGCTGTTGTTGAGAAACAGGTTTTGAGCAGCAAAGATCACAATCAGCGTCATACACACAGCACGCATTTGATTCACCTTAATAGAAACAGGCATTCTTTTTACCTTTATTTGAGATTAAAATCCTTTTGGATTTCGCCGCTATCGGGCTTGACTGTCAATTGTTCAATTTTTGTTTTCTTATTGAATTGTTCCGGGAGATACTGTTCTCGTTCTGGCGAGTCTTTGGTCTTGTCTCCTGGAAGCCGGCCACCTCCACGATAGCCTTCAATCGCGACCTGATAGGCACCGGATTTTACAGCAGATCGTTCGGTAAACTGATATTGTCCTTCTTTGATTTGTGTCGTTCTGGCCGGGGCCTGTGTACCTTTCAGTGGGGTTAAACGAATGACGCCTTCTTCGATCGGCTGACCATCGTAAGTGACCTTGCCACTGACTGTGATTAATTCGGGAGCAGTAGCAGACTGATTACACCCGGACAAAAGTAATAAAGAGAAGCCAATTATTAATTTGTGATTCATTTACCGGTACCAGTGTTAGAGTAAAACTGTTGCAAGTCGAATTAAATCCTCAAAAAAATCGTTGTTTTAGAATTCGCCAACAACTTCGCCGCCGGCACGTGTCGTCAGGTCTTGCAATGTTCCCAAGTCAATATTCTCAGAGATGAATCGGACGGCGCCATCACCCATCAGGAAGTGGCTGCCTCCCGTGTGGTAACTGGCAGGGCCTGTGAAGTCATCGCCGTTCCAGCTCCAGCCAGTCAGCAGAGGAAAGTTAGCATTGATTCCACTACGCGTTCCAATACCTCCACCTCCATAAGAGCCCCATGCATAAAGTTCATGCGAACCTGGTGCATCGCCAACGGTTTCAGCGAATGCCAGTGTATTGCTTGAACCATCTACAAGATCACGGAATCGTATTTTCGAGTTTCTGAAGAACATGCCGTCTTTGTCAAAACCAACTGCATCCTGTCCATCACGAGCAGGGTTTCCATCCCGGCCACTGTGAGCGACTGGCTGATAGTGACTGCCCCACGAATCATCGAGTGTTCCAGCACCAGTCCAGTTGAGTCCTTCATCTTGTGGATTACTGGGACATATGAAAACGATGACTTTTTGTTGTGTTGTCGTCGAATTGGGCGCGGCATTGAATGCCAGGAGAAAGTTGAACTGGTTATAGAGAGGTGTCTGATCCAGGAATGGTAACAGCATCGTGGAACACATTTGCGATCCAAAGTTTTGTGGCGCAGAAGTGGCATTGTCTGTAAAGCTTCTTCCAAAAGGGAAAATACTGTGAGAATCGTGATAGTTGTGTAGTGCGAGTCCAATTTGCTTCAAATTGTTTTTGCAGGTACTGCGCCGCGCTGATTCTCTGGCCTGTTGTACTGCTGGTAAGAGCAGGGCAATCAGGATTGCGATAATGGCGATGACGACCAGTAACTCGATCAAGGTAAAGCCTTTGCGAGTTGTTTCGGATGTGTGATTTTGCGACAGCATTTTAATACCTCTTGAATATGGTGAAAGAAAATGTATGACCGAAACGAAAGTGATATATTATGATATATCATTATTATAAATAGATATATTGTCAATAAAAAAATGAAAAAAATCTATGAATCTCGTAATTTACGTTGGAACTGACCTGCTGTCGTTCAAGGTCAAAATAACGGTTGACGCTGAAGTCACCGGGAAGACGTCTGACAATGCACGTCGTAAAACAGGACAGGCAGCTTGACACGGGTGATGTGAATAAAATGGGAGTTAATCAGAAGAAATCAGCTGTCACAAACGCAATGCTGGAGTAGATGCAATGGTTGCCAGGATGGTATTCACTCTATCGACTCAGTGTTTTTTTCCTTTGCCGGTGAGTAATTGCTCCATGGTGTCCAGCAATAATTCTTCGCTGGGGTCGATGAATGACCAGGTTTGTTCGTAGCCTCCCCGATCTGAATAGGCAATGTCGTTGCCAATATAGCTCATTCCACAATCTCCATAACCGGCCACGCACAGAAACAATTCCGGGTGCTGTTTTTGCGCTGCCAGCTGAAACTCAACAAATGGTTCTCCCGGTAAATGCAGTATCTTGATTTTACCAAAAGAGAGGCAACTCAATTCAACAGGATCCTTTTTCTTTGCGCGTTCAATCCAGGCAAGGTTGATGGCCGCTTTGATGACCTGTGAATATTTTGAGTTGGAATCCTTGAGGATTGCGCGATTCCGGTCTTCCAGAAATGCTGCTGCGCGACGAACCGGAAAATTGACATCCACTGGTTCATATTCCAGGGTTTTGGCGGGTGTTCGTCTGACGTCGTCGAGGGAGCATTCCATTGCGTTGAAAATGCGGTCTGTTAATCCCTTGCGTGCTTCGCGCGATCCATTGTTATATTTTCCCATCGCGATGTTTCCTCCACAGCCGGTGAAGTAGACTTGAAACACATTGTTTTTCTTCTGTAGACGCTCTCGAGCGATGCCGACAGTGTCATAACTGATTCGGGCATCGCCATAAAAGCTTTGTGGATGAGTTGCATAATAATGGATTTGTGCGATTGGTTTCTCTTGATCATAGAATGAGAGAGTCCGCAGCCAGGGATCAATGACCCCTTCCGGTGCGGCCTGTAAATCGGGAGCCGTGGCTTTACTCGATCTTACTTTAATGGAGCCATCGGGTTGTTTAACCCGTCGGTTTGATGCGACTCGTTCGACTTTACATTTGCTGGTTCCCATGTGCGTTACCGGTGATAATTCAAGGCGTGCTTTCTTGATTGCGGCGCGTAGTTTATTCCCGACTTCCTGTTCATACTGGAGAGAGGCGGAAAGTCTGTGAGTTTCCGCATCAAACTGGATATTTTGAGCGGTGGAATCGATTGCGGGGCCCGTGTGTTGATGCAGGCAATGCAAGGCGACACAGGATGGCGTTGGGTTTTCAAGCTGTGCTGGCACTTTGCTCTCTGAGGAAAACGTAAGAATCATTATGACTTCGTCATCAAGTCTAGTGCACAAAACAAAAGTCCGGTCACCTTGCTTCAGAATCACACCTTTTGCCAGGAGAGGATGCTCAACGGTCTTCGGTACGGGAATAAAGCCCATGCCGATCGGTTTTCCGATTTCGGGCGTAATATCAACTGAAAATTTTCCCATTTGAATTGCTGGTTCAGCAGCACTCATCGTTTCAGGAGACATGTGAAGCAGGAAAATGGCCAGAGAAATTCCCAGCGTTTTACCAATCGTAGATGGGTATGTCATTGTGCTGTCTCTTTCAAATAAATGTACATCGCCATTTTGAGAGCGAGTTGTGTTTGAAGAAGCTTTTGATTTATCAGACCGGCGACTGTTCTATGGACTGTCCAGTATATCCCTCAGGCAAGCGAAAGTGAATCTTGTCTGCACCTGGAATGGGTTTCGGATGGGGAAGACTTCTCTATTCGACACTGAAGCGAAACCAGCGAATCACGCTGATTGACTGTTCATAACACCAAAATGTCACAAACAGATCGCCTTCGGGCAGGCGCGTGATGTGGGGAGCGCCAAATTTTAAGACCGCAAAATTTTCGGACATGTTCCCGCCGCGCGTTGTGGTTCCTTCTAACGATTGATGACCCCAGAGCGGTTGTTGGTCATAGTTGACCCATTGCCCGTCTTCGATACAGGAGAGGCAGGCCCAGAGTCCCGGTTGGTCAATCCGCCGATAAATATTGAGGATTTTTCCGTCATCCAATAAGTAAGGCGTTAAAGTCTGCCCTGCAATTTGTGTTGAAGCAAGCGGCGACCAGGTGGTGCCACCGTCATCACTGATGGAATATTGATTGGGAAGATCGACTTGTAATTCTTCATCATAGCACCAGGCAACCGCCACTAAGCGGCCATCAGGATACTCCAATATTTTGGATTCCCAGTAAGTCGAATTATTTTTTTCGCTGTGCATGATATCAAAGTAGTCTGGCCAGGTGGCGCCGCGATCTTTTGAGACGAATGCGATCATGCGGTTGCCATAGGGTAAGTTACCTTCCCAGTCACGCCAGAGCGATGTTGGCCAGATCCAGCGACCATCTTGCAAAAATGTGATGGGGCTGCACATTTCAAATTCAGGATTATCTAAGGGGGAGGTGACGATTTCCGGCTCGCTCCAGGTTTCTCCCTGATTTTGAGATCGCATGAGAAGTTGATTTGCAGGGACCATTCCTAAATTTTCAGGATTGGAGAGGCCTTCACCCGGATGATCGGTTCGGTCAAAACGAACCAGGTTGGCAATCAATTCGCCTTCAGGAGAGATCGCCAGGCGTCCAAACGTGGATGTAATGCGGTCTGCGATATCTGTACAGAGTCGGCCTTGATGCTCCCATGTCTGACCCCGGTCGTTGGAACGCGATAAATGCACCTGTGCGTTTGCTGCTTCGAATGCTTCGGCCAGGGTATACATGCCGATCAGAGAACCGTCTGGTAAAACTGCAACAGAAGGGAAATAGGCATGAATACTTTTTACGTGTGGCTTATCATTTTTGAATAAGATTCCCGTATCCAGATCGTTGAGTTGCAATTTATTTTCTTTAATTTGCATTCCTGCCTCCCGTTCTTCTTCGCAT
>CALOEF010000071.1:0-6460 GCA_942492165.1 uncultured Planctomycetaceae bacterium | reverse complement strand
TTGCCAGGGACAACTGCCCGTCAAGTCAAATGTTGACACTGTTTATGATCGGAAAGGGAGCAAATGAGCCCGATGAACAGACACATAAAGGTGCCGGGAACGAAGTATCTTATTAAGAGTGAAATGCACAAACCGCATTCAAAACACAATTCGGTTCCAAAACGTTCCCGTCTGGCTGGTGGCATTAGTATCGTCGGCTTAATCGGTGTGCTGGCAACGTTGTTGTTCTCAGGCAGCCTGCTCTGGATGGCGGCTCCCAAAGCAAAAGAAGTACAGAAGACGCTCGCTGTCGCATCCAGCGATGTGCCTTTAACGCACAAACGAATTCAAGACATCCAACCCGGTCAATGGGTCAAAGCCGATAATCCTGCCGAAGAGGATGATACGGAGTTCGGATACCACGTCGATCCGAACACCTGGATGTTGCTAAAACTCAAAGCGCCGAAGCTGGATGGTACGCTGGCCGATGTCAGTCTGTTACGTCCCGACTACTGGTTAACACAGCAGGCGGCCACGGTTGGCGGAACCGTTTATATTTCCGTCCCCGAGTGCGGCATTGATGGCAACGCCGAAGTGCTGTCGATTGAGGCCTGTCCGCCGATCGCCGCCAATCCGAGCCCTGGTTTCCAGATCGTCACCGGCACCTTCCAGCATCAAGCTGCTAAGATACTGGATATCGGTGTTGAAGGCGAATCAGATCGTCAGGTATTCTCGATCACTCATTTTGGGAATTTCGAATTTTCCTTGCAGCGCTATTAATTGATAGGAGGCTTCTTTCTCTCTCCCAACTGAGATTACTGCTGGCCGTAGATGGGGGGCTTCCAGTTTTTCGGTAGTCGACCCTGTGGGCGAACGCCGTGCGCGTTATTGGGGACAGGGTAGTCTTTGGCCTGTTTGAGCGGAAGATTATCAGGCAGGTGTTTGATCTTGAAATCTTTGTACTGGATTTTCATCTTCGGGCCAACGTGAACCTGTACTGCGAGCACTCCTTCCAGGGCGCGGCCTTTTTCATCGAGGTCGATCAGGTCGGCTGTTTTGTGGCCATCAATCCAATGTCGGTGATGGTTGCCTTCAACTAAGACGCGGAAGTCGTGCCACTCATCGGGAGCAAATTCCTTGACCGGCATCTGGCCGACCACCCAGGGTTGTCCCTTTGGATCGATAATTACTTTCTCTCCGGTATGCGACAAAATGCGGCGTCCCTTTTCTTCATAGAGCATGCCATTATATTTGGGGACATTGGCGACGACGTCACATTGATAACCGGTAACGATGTCCAATCCAAGATCGGGGCGTGATGTGCCGCGATATTGAATGCCACTGTTGCCGCCTGCGGTGACTTTGACTTTGACCTGCAGATCAAAATTACGAATGGTGGAATCTTTCCAGGTGATGAATCGATTCATCTTGAGCGTGCCGTCAGTTTTTCCGGTCAGGGCACCTTCTTCCACCGACCAGTATTGGGTGTCACCACTCCAGTGACGCAGTGTTTTGCCATCGAACACGCGAATGAATCCACTCTGATCGGGCCTGGTACTGATGGCAGCGGAAGCGACGGGATGTGGGATCGTTGCTGTTTTCAATTTCCCATTGAGTGGGTCAAGGGGGCCGCCTAATTCGTTTATTCTGTCTGTGGTGCGTTGACGCATTGCTTTGAGAGTCTTCGTGTATTGTGGATCGTTGGCCAGATTCACCAATTCGTCCGGATCATTTTTCAGATCGTGCAGAAATTCATGATTCTCGTGATCGAAATAGCGAACATATTTGAACCGTTCATTGCGCAGACCTTCGAAAGCGGGGATACGGTTGCGTACGGCGAAAGTGTTCGTGAAATGTTTCCGTTCGCCAGTCGTCAGGTTTTCCTTGATTGATAATCGGTTTCAGGCTGGAGCCTTGATAGCGACTGGGGATTTTGAGACCTGCCCAATCAAGGAACGTTGCCGGGAGATCAAGATTCAAGGCTGTTGCATCGGTCACCTTGCCTTTTTGATTTGCGGGAACGCGCGGATCGGCGATAATGAGAGGCACCTTGAGGGCTTCTTCGTAATGTGACCATTTGCCAGCCATTCCACGATTGCCCATGTAGTAACCGTTGTCGGCCGAATAAACGATGATCGTGTTGTCGGCCAGTCCGGCTTCTTCGAGGGCCGTCATGAAACGTCCGATCGCTCCATCAATACCGCTGACCATGCGGTAGTAAGCCCGCATGTTTGACTGATATTTTTCGTCTGGTGTTCCAACGCCAGAAATAACGTTCGCGGTTGATCGTTGTTTTCAGGAAATCCGGCAGGCCGTTGAAGATCGCAGGATCGTTCAGACGCGGCGGGGCAATCTCAACGTCTTCGTACATTCCATCGACGGCTCGCGGCCAGGGAAAGTGACCAATACCCGGTCGACGATCACCATCTTCAGCATGACAGGCGTTGAACCACAGATTCAGTGCGAATGGTTTGTCTTTTGGTTGCGACTTAACAAAGTCGATCCCGCGATCGACGATCAGTTCCGTTTCGTGCCGCAGACTGCCGTCGGGCTGTTTCTTGTAGTAGGGATTACGGCCGATCGCTTCAAACTCGTCGAAGTGGTCCTCGCGTTTGTAGCCACTGCGGCATCTTTGCATGCCATTTCCCGAAGTAGCCGGTTCGGTAACCGTGCTCCCGCAGGATGTCGGAATAGAGAGTCGCCACCGCGTCCGGCCTGGCCTGTTCGCGATTCCCGACAGTGCCGTAACTGCGACCGGTCATTCCGGTCAGAATCGTTGTTCTGCTCACCCAGCAGATCGAATGGCTGACAAACGCATTGTTAAAGCGTGTCCCGCGGGCGGCGAGGGCATCAATGTTCGGCGTTTGAATGACTTCGTTACCGTAGCAGCCAAGTGTGCTTGTTGTCTGGTCGTCGGCAAAGAAAAAGACGATGTTCGGTCGATCGTCGGCGAAAAGTGGACCGGCAAAGATGAATAGAACTGAAAGTAGAACAAGGATGGATTTCATTGGAGTCGATTCATCTGTTTGAGTTTTAATCCCGAGCGAAGATCTTCATTGAGCAATACCTGAAGCACCAGGCAACTGCTTAAGGGTCGCTTCGATTTGGCCGTGTCAGATCAGTTCCCGGATGGGCGACCCATGTGGCAGGATCGGCATTGGTCGTCCACTGCGATCGAGAAATTCATGATGCTGATCGATTCCGAGGAAGCGATAAACGCTGGCGAGGAGATCGTTGGGATCGAGTTTGTTGTCTTTCGCGTATTCCCCTTTGGCTGTGGTTGAGCCGATGACCTGTCCCATCGGCGCACCACCACCTGAAACGAGAACGGACATGGCACCAGGCCAATGATCTCGACCGGGTTGCATGACTTTGCTGCGCGTACCGGGTTGTACGGTAATTCGAGGGGTGCGTCCGAATTCACCCGAGACAACCAGCATGACTTTTTTATCAAGCCCGCGATCATAAAGGTCTTCAATCAACGCTGCGACTGCACTGTCAAAATGAGGCATACGCACACCGAGATCGTAATACAAGTCACCGTTGATTGCATGGATATCCCAGTTTCCGTGGATGCGGTTTTTCTGCGATCCAGGCACATCGGGATTGTTCATATACATCGTGATAAAACTACTGCCTGCTTCAACCAGCCGTCTGGCGAGGAGTGCACGTTGACCCCATTTGTGGCGGCCGTAGCGATCACGGGTTGCATCGCTTTCACGCGAGAGGTCGAAGGCTTCACGCGCTTTGTCACTCGTCAGCAGTCCAAGCGCCTGTTGGTTGATGCTGTCCATCGATTCCATCGAACCTTTTAAATCGACGTCTCTGCGAAATTGATCGAACGATTTCAACAAATGCACGCGATCATTGAGCCGCTCTTTCAGTTCATTATCGAGCGACAAATTGGGAACTTTGTAACCGGGGGCACCGGGATTGCCTCGCACGACAAAGGGCATGGCCGATTCGCCAAGGTAGGCACTACCGCCACCATAAGCGCGGGGGGCACTGGCGACATAATTTGGAACACCGACCCGGCGATGCTCACGCATGCGCGACACGATTGGACCGACGGTCGGAAATTCCGAAATGGGATTAACGCTTTGTGTTTTTCGACCACTTAAGAAACGGACTGAGCCTCGCGCATGTTGCGAGTCTTCATGTGAGATGGAACGAATGATCGAAAATCGATCTGCAACTTTTGCGTGCTTTGGTAAAAGTTCGCAGATATCCATGCCGGGAACGTTTGTAGCGATCGGGCTAAGCTGACCACGGTAGTCACTGGGGGCATCTGGCTTCATGTCATACGTTTCCATATGACTGGGACCACCTAATAACCAGATAAAGATAACAGCGGTATCGTCTTTTGCCTGCGTATTTAATTTCTGAGCCATCGCGCGTGTGCGTAACAGGTCAGCCAATCCCAGTCCACCTAAAGCCAGGTAACCAGACTCGAGAAAGCTGCGCCGGGACATGGGCCCCGGACAGTATATGGACTTGGATTCATCAGGACTCATAAGATACCTTTAGTGAATTCAATCGGGGTGGGAGTTCTCAAATCAATTCATGACCGCGGAGAGCCTCATTCTAATCGACATTACGGCTGGAAACAAGCAGATAGTGATCAAATTTCCGCTTCGATTCCTGGGCATTGTTTGCGTGTCTGTCGCATGTTACGATGTGGGATACCGTTTAAAATACGCCTATTAATACTATATCGGACAGGGAGAAGCGCAATGGTGAGTTCGAGTCGGTCTAAAATATTGACTTTGGTTGTTGCTGTTGTCAGTTCGTTCAGTTTTCATGCAGCGCACGAATGTACTTTTGCAGCCGACAAGAAAATTACGTATTCAGTTCAAGTTGATTTGGGACAAGATCGTGGCCAGAGTTTTGGCTCTTTGTTTGAAGTTCGTGATCAGGAAAATCGTGTGATTGCCGGTGCTGGTTTTCAGGATGTTTATAATACCCGATTTCGCAGCGATCGACATACTTTGCAATTTTTCGTTCGACCACAGACGGATCCCGACAAATTTTCGGTGACGCGTTTACCCCACCCCGATTTGGATACGGGAATTTATTTGCTCGACCTGGACCAAAAGCTCCAGGCATGGACGCGTGCTCAAAAAGATCAAGTCCGCCTGTGGGACGCCAAAAACCGAAAATGGATTGACGCACCGATTCCTGAGACAGGACCTGTTCGTTCAGGTGATGGCATGATGCGGCTGGGAAAAGGAATGTTGACATTTACTGGTAATACGGTTGCCTATAATGATCGCATCATTTTAAATCCACCGAAATTAGGGACGTATTATAATTTCTATTACGCGCACGGTCATTTGTTTTTCTATCACACCAACAGATCAGAGACCAATGGCTTTACAAAAATCTATGCCTGTCCCTGGACCAGCGATTCAACCAAGCCGATCGATTTGAAACAGGCTACGATCATGCAGGCGAAATATGTCGGTGCAACCCCGTTTGCCTGGGGACAATATCAAGATGAAGTACTCACCGTTTCAAACTATGGCGGAGTATATGTATTTCGAGACAATCAGTGGACGACACTGGCAGAAGCACGCAAAGGAGTCAGCTTCCAGGTCTATTCAATGCTCAATTTTCATGACCGGTTATTGATGGCACAATATCCGACGGGCGAACTTTTTGAATATCAAGGCAAAGAGCTGAAACGATTGAAAGGCTGGCCGCCAAAATTACCGGAAGTCTCCTCGGGAGCACGCGAGTCGCAGACGATGTCCATTTATCGCGGTGATCTGATGGTAGGGGTCTGGCCTTGGGCTGAAGTCTGGCGCTACAACCGCGATGAAAAAAAGTGGCATTCGATGGGACGCTTGTTTACGCATCCCGAGTTAACAGACAAACAAACGCATCCCTATGAAGCGGAGGCAAATCGCTTCAAGCTGGTTATGAATCATTGGGGACAAAGAGTCACAGGCATGGTGCCCCTGGGCAGTTCCTTAATGCTTTCCAGTTCGAGTAAGGGAACTTCTCAATGGCTCGACAAATATGACTTTCTGACGGATGCGCAGCGACGCGAATACGGGGCCGTCATTCAAATGGAACTGCCGGGGAATCTGGCGGTGCAGATCAAGTGGCAGGACCGTCCCATCAAACTCGACTTTGTAATTGAAAAAAATCGGCTTACGATTCTTCAGGATGGAAAAGTACTGGCAACCTCTGATTTTCAGTTTGATGATTTCAATGCTTTTCAGAACGCAACTGTGAAATGGGGAGAGGGCGTTTTTGGCAGACTGAATGGGATAATAGAGTCGAAAATGGTGTCTGGCATTCCTGTCAGTAAGTAATCTCATTTCGATTTCTCTATTCAAAACAAGATCCGCGGGTAACGGAAAATTGAGACCGATCGACCTTGCCCCCCAGCTTCATGGCTGCTTGTTTCTCCCAGTTAGCCAGAGTTTTTTTCAACCAGTTTGATCGCTGCCATCGGGGCCCATGTGCGTGACAT
>CALOEF010000070.1:0-79269 GCA_942492165.1 uncultured Planctomycetaceae bacterium | reverse complement strand
CAGGCGTTCACCAATGCCGATGATGTTCGCTCCGGCAGCATGCAGGCCACGAACAAACTCGCGTTGGTTATAGGGAAATGGACGGCTCGATAAAGATAATGTTCATGCTTGTCCAACCAGTTGGCGGTAATGTTCAACATACTCAGCGCTCATGGCGTTCCCAGGAACAATCGCATTGGGCCATGCCATTGGCGATCAGTTTGGGCCAGATTTGCTTGTTTGCCTACAAGGTCAAGCCCACGATTTACCGCCCATGCCAGTCCGTTGACATCGTAATCGCGAAACAGAACACCGGTACCGGAGCCTTTTCCGGCGTCGACATGGATCACCAGAATCAGAATACAGGCCACCCGTTTCGCGAACTACCGGCAGTACAGCAGCTGCCGTATTTCAGGCTGTACATCTGGTTCAGGCCACAAGGTCTCGTATAGTCAAAGGCATCAGGAACAGATCGGCGCCCGCTTCGATCTGGTGCGCCAGGGTGGTGTTGTAACCGCGATAAAAACAAACCCGGCCCGGAAACCGTTGTTGCAGCCAGGTGGAAGAACTGCTCGTAACGTGGCTTCACCGGAGCCGAGAGAATGGCCATGGCGAAGTCCCGGTTCTCCAGTAAGTGCGGAATAACCTTCTCGATCAGGTCGATACCCTTTTGCGAAACAAGACGGCTGACAATGCCTGCCAACGGCCGGTCGGCCTGTACTTCAAGCCCTGAGCTTTCCTGCAGGACGCGTTTACACTCGGCTTTGCCGCGCATATCTTCGGGTGAATAATTCGCCGGAATTAACGGGTCCGTGGCCGGGTTCCATTCCTGATAATCAACGCCGTTGAGTATGCCGACCACGGTATTGCGACGCCCGCGCAGCAAGGCATCCAGGCCCACGCCATATTCCGGCGTCTGGATCTCGCGCGCGTACGTAGGACTGACCGTGGTAACCAGGTCGGCATACAGGATTCCGGTCTTGAGGAAATTAATGTAACCCTGCTCCAGGTCATCCTGGTGCAAACGATGCTCAGTACCCTGCAGGCCCAGATCCGGCAGCACGCCAGCGCCAAACATGCCTCGGTAGCCATTGTTGTGGATGGTAAAGACCGAACGCGTCTTGTCGAACAGGCGATCCCAGCGATACGCGGCTTTCAGGTACAGCGGGATCAGTGCTGTATGCCAGTCGTTGCAGTGGAAAATATCCGGTGCAAAACCCAGGTGTTGGCAAACCTCGATGGCCACCCGTGACAGCACAATAAAGCGCAAGTGCTCATCGCGATCTTGTGTATAGATGCCCGGTCGTCCAAACAGGGCCGGGCAGCGCACCAGGTGCACCGGTAGTTCGCGACCCGGCAGGGTGGTCTGGTCAATGCTGTAATGGACAAGGTGCGGCCCGATCCTGATGTCAAGATTCTGCAGCCCGGCAACGGGGGTGTTTTCGCTGCCGGCATCGTCCACGCGGGGATCGCGGGGCATGATGGCCAATACTTCATGGCCCGCATCATGCAGATAAGCGGCCAGGGCGGACGAGACATCGGCCAGTCCTCCGGTCTTGGCGAAGGGCGTAAAATTCGGCGGAGACCATGCAGATTTTCAGTGGTCGCTTGTCGGTCAATGGCTTGCCTGCGCAGTGCTGATGAAGTGCTATTCTAACCCGCTGGACCTGTGCTTTTTATAACTTGATACATAGCCTGATATTATGAATATAAATATATGAATATATTGCTTATTTCACCCGGCTATCCCGCCGACATGCCAGAGTTTGCACGTGGACTGTCAGAATGCGGCGCCCAAAGGTCATAGGTGTCGGTGACCAGCGACGTGATGGTTTGCCTCCGGTCGTTCGACGGTCATTGGCGAGTTATGTTCAGGTGCCCTCCTTGTGGGACACGCCGGCTGTCGCGTCTGAATTGCGCAACCAGCTCCGGGGTCATGCCCTGGACCGCATTGAGTGCTTATGGGAACCCGGCATGGAGTTGGCTGCCCAATTACGCGAGACATTCAATGTGCAAGGTATGGGGGTAGAACAGACCCGGCTGTTTCGTGACAAAGAGGCCATGAAGGTGGCGCTGGATGCCGCAGGCATTCGGACACCCCGGCATATCGCGGTTGACAGCGTGGCAGGCTGCTGGGCGGCTGCAGAGGAAATTGGCTTCCCTGATACTGAAACCTGGCCGGCGCCGGTTCGGCCGAGACCTATCGCGTCAGCGACAGGGAAGAGCTGCGCATGGTGTTACCACGGCTGGGTCACGTGCCGTTTCTGAGCGTCGAGGAGTTCGTTGAGGGCGAGGAGTACACCTACGACACTATCTGCGCCGGAGGTGACATCCTGTTTCACAATATCCGCTATGGTACCGGCCCCCGTCCTATAGTTGCGCAGACCAATGAGTGGATCAGCCCGCAGGTCATTGCCCTGCGTGATGTGGATGACCCGGCCGTGGCCGACGGTGCCGCCATGGGACGGGCCGTGATCAAAGGCGCTGGGTTTCGACACCGGGTTCACCACATGGAGTGGTACCGCAAGGCAGACGGCGAAGTTGTGTTTGGTGAAATTGGCGCCCGGCCACCGGGTGCGCACCAGGTCGATCAAATGAAATGGGCCTGTGATTTTGACGTGTTCCGTCAGCGCCAGGGTGAGGCGGTCACCGGTGGCGGCATCAAACAGCAGTTCCACCGTCGTTATAACGTTGCGACCATTTACAAGCGCGCCCAGGGTGCCGGCCGCATTGCCCGCATTGAGGGCGCACAGCAGCTGCAGGAGCGGTTTGGCGAACATGTGGTCTGAGAACACCCTGCTGCCGCCGGGCACGCCGCGGCGTGATTGGCCTGGACACTGGTTTCTGACGGGTTCATCATGCTGCGTCACCCCGAGTTGGCCACGACATTAGACATGGCCGACGCGGTTGGCGGCACGAGCTGAACCCTGTACGCTGAAAACAGTTAGGCGATAAGAAGTTGACCGGAAATTAACCTGCCGGGAATATTCCCAACCTGCGCCTCAATCAGGCAAACTCGTCAAGATACCTGGGCAGCATTTCCCGTCAGGTGACCCAGTTGTGACGATACTTCGTGCACCGGGGGTCAACCCGGTTGGGGATACCCTTGGCGCCCAGCACACTGGCCATACTCCGGGACTCGCCGATATCCTCGTAATCGCCCTCGCCAGAAGGCAACAGGATCAGACGCTTTTGTAACGGTTCCAGGCCTGGGCCTTCCAGGTCTGGCAGGAAGTGTATCGGCGAGGAAAAATAAAAGTCCTGGTTGGGTTGCCCCTTGAGAAACATGGACAGGTCGTAGGTGCCACTCATGCCGATGGCCAGTTTGAACACATCCGGGTGCCGGCAAACGGAGGCCACTGCATTAAACGCGCCGATCGACGCCCCGGCGGCAATGATTTCGATGTCATCGCTGGCCGTGTCGCTGCGAATCGCCGGAACCACCTCGTTATAGATAAAGGCATCAAAAAGGTTCTGGAACTTTTGAGCAGTAGGCATCGGAGTGCTCGCCGGAAATCCAGGCCTTGCCGGCCACGCTGTCAGTGCAATAGACCTTGATCCGGCCCGCATCGATCAGGGGGCTATCGCGCCAATCAGGTGAAAACGCTCCGCCTCTTCAGCATCACCGCCGGCAGTGGGAAACAGCATGACCGGCGTACCGAAGTGACCCCAACGTACCAGCTGCACGTTCTGCTCAGGCGCGGTGAATGCCAGCACGTGATTTCTTTGTTGCTCAAGCTGATGCCCCTTCGGTATCGACGCCGCAGGACTGGATGCGATCCCAGAACAGTTCGGTGAACTCATCGACCTCGTGTTCCGGAAACAGTGCTGTCACCTTCTGCTGAATGGCGTCGCGCAGCGTGTCGGAGGCAAAAAACTCATCGCGCCACTTCATCAAGCTGACCCAGGTGCTTCAGATCGCAGAACTCCTCGAACTCGTCGGCACTGAACCGCGCCATCGCGATTTCAGCGTAGGCCTCCAAGCTTCTCATCAAGGGAGCGGTCGCTGTCGGCGATTTCGAAATACCGGTCCCAGTCCAGGTTCATATTGAGACGGCGGTCAGTCGCGGCACAGAACAACGACCAGCGCAGATTGGCCTTGATCAGCCAGGGAAAATGGAAATGCAGGGAGGTGACCTGGGAGTCCGGACAGGCATTGGCAAAGTCGATCGGGTGCCAGATACCGTCGCTGCGCAGAGACTCACAGGAATTGAAGTCCCAACCGAAAAACGCATTGATCACCATGGTCATATCGCGACAGGCGCAGTTCCTCGTCCGCAGTCAGAAAATCGACGTCCATCCGGTAGCGGTCATGCAGGGGGCGCATCGGGTCGTAATTGACACAACGCCACTGCGGACCCAGGCCGATGCAGCGCACAAACGCCATCGTTGGGGATCACGCCTTTCTGCAGGTGCATGACCTTGCGTGCCGCTGGCGTCGTAGGCCGCCAGCAGGGCCTCGCGGTTCTTGATCGCGGTCACGCCCACCCAGGCGCCGCCATCGTAGGGTTTCATGAACAGCGGATAGCCGATCTTGTCGCCGATGTCGCCGAGGTTGAACAGTTCGGCGTAGCGCGACAGGGTCGCTGCAGGTCGGCAGATTCCAGGTAGGACTTGGGCGGGATCATCCAGGTTTCCGGGATGGGAAAGCCCAGGCGCATCATGGCGCAGTAGGTGGTCTGCTTTTCCATCGACTGCAGAGTCCAGGGGTTATTGAACACGTACATATCGCCGCGTGATAATGGCCTGCTTGATCCACTCGCGCGAGGGGTGATACCAGTGGGTCAGGCGGTCGATGACCACGTCGTATTTGCAGTCCTGGCGCAGGTCAAACGGTTCGATTTGCAGCCGTTCGGATGCAAAACTTACGGTGTCGCCATCGAGGTCGAGCTTGAGATCCAACTGCTCGAGCAGCGCTTCATAACAAATTGGCCAGCAGATATCTGCGCCAAGTGACAATCCAATACGCCGGGTGTGTTGCCACATGTTGATTGCTCCTCTGCGCCGATCAGGGAACACTGCGGGTGGGTAACTACAGAAGGCCGGCAGGTTCATTCGTAGACCAGCCACTGCGGGCCGGGAAACAGCCAGGACAGGCCATTGCGCAGGCGGTCGCGCCAGTTCTCCCAGTTGTGCGCATCGCGTGCTTCTTCAAATTTGACGTTGATGTCCTGGGCCTGCAACCGCGGCAGCAGTGAACGGTTTTCATAAATCAGCGATTCGTAAATCCCGCAACTCATGAAAATCCGGTCCGCTGGTTTGCCGGGGTTTTCCGAAACTCATTCATGAATTTTACCACCGGGTCAAAAGCCGGTCCGCGCTGGTGACGTCCAAGGTCGCTGAAGGCGAAAGAGCCCGACTGCAGGAACAGATTGCCGAATATCTGCGGATAACGCCACGCGGTGTGCAGGGACGCCACTCCGCCAAAACTGGCGCCCATAAGGCCGCGGGCTTCGGGGCGGTCAATCAGCGAATAGTGATTTTGCATAAAGGGCAGCAGCTCCCCGGCCAGAAACCTGGCGTGCCGCTCGTCTCCCGAATACTCTTTGAGCCGGTCCGGCGACTGGGTGAGCGCAACCACCATCGCGGGTATTTCCAGTGCATCGATCAGATTATCGAGCACGGTCTTGAGGTCGGCGAACTTCATGTAGTCGTCGCCATCATGAACCACCAGCAAGGGGTAGCTGCTGTTTTCCCGATAACGCGCCGGCAGGTAAACGTTGAAGTCGACGATTGCCACCGAAAGCACGTTGCTCTCTAATTGTGACCGTCTGCAAGCGGCCGGGCCGGGCGCAGGGTTGGGCAGGTCCATTGCCGGCCGCACATAACCGGCGCCCTGGCATACCGAGTTGGCGCCAAAGGGATCGCGTGCCAGCACCGGGTTGAACGGGTCCAGCACCAGTTCACGACCACCATGCGCCACCACTTCGAATTTGTATTCGATGCGCGAGCCCCGGGGCAGCTCAATGGTGACGGCCCACAAGTCTGTGCCGTCCATGCGCTCAAAGGGCTGCGCGGTATCGAGCCCGGAAATCCAGCACCGCAGGCAAACCGCCTCTGCCTCGCCCCGCCATATAAACGTGATGGCATTGTCGTCGACCAGGGGAAGGTGCCTTCGGCGAGAAACGTATTGATGGCAGCGGGTGAGGGAATCCGCCTTTCTGAAACAGCGTTTGCAGCTCCGGGTTCATGCCACGCTGACCTCTTCCAGGCGGCCGCTGCGTGTGATGCGCTGAGCACCGCTGCATGACACCAGCTTTTGCCCGGCAAACCGCAAAGCACTGCCATTGTCCAGGCAAACGCAGGTGGCGGGTGTAAAGCGGCGTCCGAGCAAGCGGGTGCGCAAGAGGTCTTTTTTGTCCAGGCGATGCCGCGCATCGGGCAGGAACACCCTGCGATTAATCAGCCCCAGGCCGGGGCCCAGGATCTCCGGATCACGGCGACCCTGGGGTGTGCGATCGTGAAAAAGTACGATGCGGTCCGCCAACAACATGGCGCCTGCTGACCAGGCGAGAATGGGCCGCTCAGCCAGCATCCCGTCCACCCCAAACAGGCGCAACCGGTTTAACAGAACGATAAGGTTGCCGCCGGTAATGATCAGTGCGCTGCATGCTGCCAGCTGTTGGGCGATCTCCTCGCGGTGCTCTGCCAGGCTGGCGTAACCCTCCGCTGGAAATGCTTCCTCAAACGCCCGGTGCGTCGCCTCTACGCGCCCAAGGTGGTGGTGATCCAGGGCCCGAACCTGGGCGACCGCATGACGCCGCTCCGGTGCCAGTAAGTTCTCCTCTCCCTCAATCCCGTAAATCTCGCGCAGCGCCAGGGCCAGTGGTCGAAGGCGTTGCCGGTACAGTCGCTGCAGGGCCTGCAGGCGTTCCTGGCGGGCACGGAAAGCTTCCCGCAAAGCATTGTCGGCAGCGAAAACCTGCTCAGCACGCTGGTACAAGCGAAGATCAAGCAATGACCGGTTAATGGCTTCCGCCACGTGTTCAACATCGCCTTCTGCTTCCTGCATACCGGCCGAAATAACTGCTACCCGGCCTTCAGGCAGGCCCAGCGCAGCAAATTCAGTCCCGATATTGTGCACAGGCCGCTGCGGCCCTAACAGGATGCGTGGTGGTCCATCGGTCATGTTGGTTTTACTTGCACGGTCTTTGATCCTGCGTATCTCGGCGGATGAAGGGTTATCAACAGGGCCTTATACCCTAAATTGTAATGGGCCCATAGTCGGCGTGACATGCATGCGCATCTCGTTGTCGCTATCCATAACCTGGAAATTGGCATTGCCACGCATTTGCGGATGAGCAAGCGCCCCCCGGCCTGTTTACCCTACTGGCCAGGCAATGATGCGTGAATAGCCAGCGGTAAAGTCCGTTGACGCATACCGCAACATCGCGTAATGATGAATTGGGCCTCACCGCACCGGACCGCTTCTTGCAAATATGACCAGCCTTGCCTCACCTCCAGACCCTTGACCCAACAGGTGCATTAGTTACGCAGCTTGGCGGCGGCCTGGCGCTGTTCCTTTTCGGCATGCGCTTGATGACCGAAGCGCTGAAGACGGTTGCCGGCACGGGGATGAAGAACCTGCTGGAGAAGCTCACGACCAACCGGTTTACCGGGGCCGTGGCCGGGGCAATCATCACCGCAGTGGTTCAGTCCTCCTCGGTAACAACGGTGCTTGTTGTGGGATTTGTTTCTGCCGGTCTGCTCAATCTCAGTCAGTCCATTGGCGTGATTCTGGGCGCCAACGTGGGCACGACGATTACCGCCCAGATCATTGCTTTCCAGGTCTATAAATACGGATTGCTGATGATCGCCATCGGCTTCTTTGTTGAGATCCTCGCGCGGCGTGAATACCTGCGTCAATGGGGTGTCGCGGTGATGGGGCTGGGCCTGATCTTCTTCGGCATGGAACTGATGAGCATCGGTACGGAGCCTTTGCGGGCATGGCCGCCGTTTATCGAAGCCATGCAGGGCATCGGGAATCCGCTGCTGTCCATCCTGATCGGTGCGGCATTTACCGCCATCGTGCAAAGCTCTTCGGCGACCACCGGTATTGTTATTGTGCTCGCCAGCCAGGGACTGATCTCCCTTGAGTCCGGAATCGGCCTGGTGCTCGGTTCCAACATCGGCACTTGCGTGACCGCCTTTATTTCAGCCGTCGGCCGGCCGCGCGCGGCCATGCAGGCGGCCTGGGTGCACATTATTTTCAACGTGGCCGGCGTCGTGCTCTGGATCCTGTTTATCCCCCAGCTTGCCGAGCTGTCCCGGGCGCTATCCCCTGCTTCAGTCGCCTTGCCCGGCGATCCGGCATCAACTGCGGACCTGGCGCGCCAGATTGCCAACGCGCATACGATTTTCAACGTGGCAATCTGCTGCTGTTCATCTGGTTCACGACACCATTGGCGCGGCTGGTGAACCACATCGTGCCGCTGGAGACGAAGCCCGGACATTACGCATGAATTCACCTGGATGATTTCTATCTTGAGCAGCCGGCCATGG
The DNA here is from genome assembly GCA_942492165.1 of uncultured Planctomycetaceae bacterium. Lineage (GTDB taxonomy): Bacteria > Planctomycetota > Planctomycetia > Planctomycetales > Planctomycetaceae > Gimesia. The sequence continues at coordinate 70,788 of CALOEF010000070.1, read as the reverse complement.
CGCCGAAACGCTGGCGCGACGAGGAACTGGTCAGGATGGGTGGACTGACAAGTGCCATGCTCGGAAAGTCGCTCAAGGCCATGACCCTTGCGGGTGAAGTGGAGATCCATCGCATCGTAGAGGAGGACAAAAGTGTTGATCTGCTCTATAGAGATACTGTCAGTTGGGCAAGCTGGCGCAGAAAATCTTATTCTTATACGCAACCCATGCAGTTGAGTCATTTGATCGGAATTGCCAACTACATTGAGGGCGTTGGTGATGTGGTCAAGAAAGACATGCTGGTCAACGCCAGAAAAGGGCACGAACCGGGTTTGTTGTCAGCCCGGGCACGATAGAGAAACTCGCCGCGCTCGATGCAGAAGTGCTCCTCTCCTATAAGCTGGCACTGAATGCCCTTGATACTGGCAGTGTGGACGACGCCTTGAAGGTGATCGAGCGTAAATCGATCATCAATGACCTGGCGCAGGAGGCCACGTCCTATCTCGCGACGCGCCTGGTTGACCTGGAGCCGGGGCGCGTCGACAAGTTTCAGATGGAGTCGGAAATGGTCAGCGCTACCGGCATATCGATACCATTTCGCGGCGCATCGCAAGGCTCTGCCTTAAACTTTACCCTGACCATGAGGATACGGATGACTAGTTTGAACTCTTCGGGCAATACCTTGATGTTGCCGGTTCTCCGGAACACTGCAACCTGCATGGTCTTGTGGCGTACCGCCGTAACGCTGCTCGCGGCAGCGTCACTATGGGTAACGTTTGCAACCCCCGCCCAGGCGCAATGGAACAACCGCTATTCGAAGCTCAGCGATTTCGGGCATCACACCTATCTGGAGCAGCATGAGCTGCCGATACTCGCGGCCGGTCCGACAGACCCGGCACCGTCGCCGGATGGACGTCCGCCACCAGCTTTTGCTGCCACAGGGCTGGCTGTGGCTGCTGGATCTTGAGTCTGGCAGTGCGCAACGTATACTGTACGAGCTGCATGAACCGATGAAAGTTCTGCAGAACGATGATGGCTGTTCCATCAGATGTCGCCAGCGCGTTGACAGCACGGATGGCCGCCAGTGGATCAGAGTTGGAGTTCTCCGTCTCACTTTGTCCGGGTATGTTCAATCCCGAATCAATGTCCCAGGTAGCGAGTTGCCACTGTTCGTCACGGCAGAGTTCGGCAATCTCAGTCAGGGCTTCCTGATGTTCGTGGGATTCGATCCAGATCCCCGTAAAGCAGGCCCTTACATATTCTGTTAATCGAGTTCGAATATTCAATATGGTCTCCCTTTCAATTTAGAAAGTACTATTTAGATTGGATAACCTTCAGGACTACTGACGGTTTGTTTGCTGCTGCCCCAGTTGCTGGTGAAATTCAGCAGTCAGTTGCTCCTCCGTCCGCTTTCCCAGGGCTGTTTCAATAAACCGGCTGGCTTCGCGGCACCCTTTTCCGGAAAAGCCTTTGGTTTCAACGCGGGTCTGGCCATCAGTGGCAACCGTAATCTCGATGATCTGAGTCATACAGCACCTCCCACCTGAACCGTCAACTTGATCGATCCGTCAGCCTGGGCTTGCTCGGTCACAGTGTGCCCTTTACGGCGTGCTTCAATCAGTGTTTTTTCAACGGCATAGGATTGGAGAAACCGATCGAGATGACATCGATCTCCCCAGCGTCCTTCGAAGTTGTCGTACTGCAGTTGACCACTCGCAGTGTCACAGACAACCGGGTACCGCCACTCCGGGAATTCCACTCCCAAACCGGTCGCCTCACTGCTGAAGAGTTTGAACGTACCCTGAACTGGCTGTGGCAGCTTGAGTCGTTCACAAGCGGAAGAAATAGCAACCGGGTCACGCACCTCGGTCTGAATTTGAACAATGTGTGACATGAATTGACTCCTTTGAGAAAACAGATCTAGTAGATACAAACGACCGTAAATGCAAAAAGCCCTGGAACAGCTTCCGAAGAAACTATTCCAGAGCATTTGAAATGTAGTACTCTGATAACGACATGCACCCCTCATCTATTTTGGCACGATTTTTACCAGAACTTAGGAACTGTTAGTGTAGACTCAACGTCGACGCTAAAGCCATATCGGATAAATCATGTTAAGAAAGGTTAGTGCCACTTAAAAGTAGATGTAGGTCAAAGAGACCAGACAGCGTTGTTGCTGGAATGTCATTTTTAATTTATTTTTTAGATCCCAGGGCGACTGGCAGAGTTGCTTTGTGTTTGTAATTCGTCTCGGGAAAAGAGACTTCGAAATCAATCTTGTCTGGTTCGAATTCCAAGCCTCCCGCTGGTGTCGTAAAATGCTTTGTTTCTCCTTTCATCCAGGAATCATGTTCCCAGTACCAGACTTTCGATTGGTCTCCTTTTCGAAACGTAACATCAACGCGGCACTTTGGAAGAAATGAAACTCCGTTCAAGGTGAATTGAGCACCACGCTGTGTATCCCAGAGAACTCCTGCTTCGTAAGGCTGGTAAGCGCCTTGAAAACTCAGGTTTTTACAGAGATGAGCAACGTCTTTATCTTTTTCCGCTCCCTTGTACACATATTGGATCTGAGTTGCGAACTGTGGTGAATAAATTGTAATCTCCATTTCTTGCACGTACGTGACGGTCGTCTTATCCACCGTTCGTCCCAGGATTTTCTGTCCGCCTTGATACCGCCCCCACATACTGGTATTCGTGGGCCATGTTTTCAGAAAATGTACGTTTTTTCGAACCTCTCCGCTTGCGCCAGTCAATTGCACCAAAATAGTACAATCTTCAAGAGTTTCACCCAGGTTCTGAAGTACAAGCCAATCCTTTGGTCCAGAGTCTCCCCAAGATTCATTAAAATCGACTACGATACGACCGGTTGAGTCACTTAAGGTTGCTGAATACTTTTCTGCAACTTTGGGAAGCATCTGTAGCGCCGCTTCAAGTTTATCGGTCGCGGCAATAGCTGACTGTAATTCTGCTTTTAAAGCATTCTGCTTCGCCTCTGCATCAAGGCCACGGTGATAGCCACCCACAAAATCACCAAAGAATCCATCAAGCATCGAACCTACAAACAGTGTTCCCGCATCGGGAGGCTTTGGCAGGGAATTTAAGTTGTCAAGACCTTTCAATATTACAGGAATCACATTTTGAACTTGCTCAGTAAGATACATGATCTCTTTATCGTTCGATTTGATCTCACGTAAGTCTAATAAGGCGTATTGAAACTCCGCCATGATTTCCGTCATTTCGCGATTATTCCGAAATTGACCTGGATCAGATTTCATCTCCATACTGAGGTGCGAAGCAAGCACTCTAAATTCTACAGGCAAGGGTTTACTGGAGGGGGTCGAGTATTTGGGGAGGTGACTTGCTGTTGTGTCACTACCACATCCCAAAAGCATGAGAGTCAGAGATAACACGCATACAGATGCAATTATTTGATTCACCGAAATGATGATTTCCTTATCGCAGCTTATTCTACCTGATGGTGGCAACATTAATCTTCTCCTCTTTCAGTGACGAATATTGTTGAATATCTGCAATCTAATTGTCCAAGTTTACACTTAATAATGATACTTATAATCCGTGGTGCTATTGTCCTTGTCAAGTGTTAAATGCTCGTATGGCAAAACGAGCAGACATATTGGTGAGATTTGGAAAGCGAGTCCGCAAACTGCGCAAAGAGCAAGGATATTCTCAGGAGAATTTTGCTTATACGTGTGAGTTGGATCGGACCTATGTCGGTGGGATCGAACGGGGAGAAAGGAATCTTTCGTTACGTAATATCGAGCGGATTGCAGATACCCTCGAAATTAGTCTGGCTGAACTGATGGATGGGGTTTGATACGACCTAGCTTGCTGAATCGACAATCAAAACGATCCCCAACCGGTCGGAAACATCCAGCATTGCCTCGTTTGCAGCTGATGAAATTTTAAACAGACTCGGGTTCTGCACCTTGGTTCCGTCAGCATGGCACAGTACATAACGCAACTGAGCCGTCAGGAGTTGGCTTCGCAGCCGTTGAATCTCTTCCTGCTCCCATTTCTGATCTGCTGAGGATCACCGGCGTAAATCGTCAACAGATTTGAATCTTCGAGATCCATTTCTTCGGACCAGAACTGCAAAGCAGCTCTGATTAACAATATTTCTTTTTTTGTTAACATACTGCTCCTTTCTTACAACTTGGAAAATGGACCGTTTAAGGTCAACGGCGTGGTAAAAACAACGCCCTGAAACAGCCTTCTAGGGCTATTCCAGAGCGTTTGAAACCACCAGCTCCGATCACTGATAGTTAAAGGCGATACCTTCATGTATTGTGACGCGGAAACCGGTGAAATTTAGTATTTCGGGCAAGGGGAACCTCTCTCACCGCAGTTACCCAAGCTCCAGTTCGATAATTTCGATTGGGAACTTTGGTATACAAGGCATCGCTTCATCCGTGAAAATGGTGACTAGAACATTTAAGTTTGCAACCATCGCAATGGGGAACGAAAGCCGGACTCCAAATCTACCTATATCTAAGGTATCACTAATCTTTGTTACTATTTTTGAAGCTTATTAATGCTCATATAGGTAAATGCTTGTCACTCTAATACAGGGACCTTACAATGCCCATTTGAGCACAAATTCTTTAGGAAAGATCTTTTAAATGGATATCACATATATTTGAGCCCCAGGATTTGCAATGTCACAAACAGACAAGGAAATGATCTTTCTTAAATGCGTAAATTGCCAACGCAATTTACGTGTTGCATCGTCTCTTCTAGGTCGGAGAATCCGTTGTCCCAAATGCAAGACCCCTCTACAAGCCCCTGCACTGAACTCCGGTCCAGACACTGACGGCGAATACTTTCCTGTTTGGCTCAAAATAATTGTCGCCATTCCAATTGTTCTGTTGTTTTTCGGAATAATGAGCCTTGCGATTGGAATGATCCAGACAGTATTAATAGTATTGGTTTTAGGCTGCTTAACAGTGCTGATCTGGAAAAGAGATTTCGTCTCATCGCTAATTGAACATTGGCAGCATGAAGCTCATCAAAAATCGCTAGCCAGTCAGACAACCAAACAAGTGCCGACTTCCGAATCGAACTCATCCAGCATAGCCAAAGAATCTGCAGTCGACATTGACCATCTGTTTGAACTTCAAACACAAGACTCAGCACCTTCGCAAGCCACAATACATCCGCTTATCTCTTCGCCTCCTCCACAACGCAGCAATATCAAAATTGTGTCTCGCTGGATACGCGGAGCTTCAGAAGATGATGTGGTTTTTTATGGACCTGATTCAGTCGCGACCGTTGATGGACATCAACTTGACAGTTCTTTAATCTATCTCGTATCAGGAACATTGAAGCAGCCTTATGATGCGTCTTTAATAGAGACAGGTCTGCCAGTGGCGAAATCAAGCAGAGGTGCAAATGAACTCCCTTACTGGCCCAATTACCGACAATGTTCGCCACAGCAGCGGCATATCTATCTGAACTGGCTTACCAGCGGACGGCGTGATCCAAGTGTAGAACTGGGTTATGTGTTTATCTATTTCTATGGACTGGAAAGACGAATCGTTCTCGACCATAAAGATTCCCAAGCTATCATCAGCGAACTTCTCCAATTGTTACCGATTTACAAATATTCCAGATCATTTCGAAGCTACTGCTCAAGCCTGCTATGGATGGCCACATTATGCGCTGCTGAAGCCAGACAACTATCTGACAACTTGCTTGAACAGATTATCAATGCAACTGAATACTGGAACGAAGAAAACATTTCTGCTTTGCTGTCTATTTATCAGAAGCAGAACTTACCTGTACCTCCAAATGTAGCTCTCATTATAACAGAACATGATTCTCGTTCACCTCGAAGTGTGGTCTTCAAACGCCATCCGGAGAAGTTTCGTGAACTGTTTTTCTCCCGCTATCTCGAGATGTATAAGGATGGATTCAGACTCAAAACTGCGAAGCGGGATTTTAACTTTAGCTATTGCTCGGCCAGTGAATCTCTGAAAGGTATCAATAGCCGTTTCTCTCCCAACAGAACTATGCTTCCGAATACGCTCGGCATTCCATCACAGTTCAAACCACTGATTCACATATGGTCCGAAGTGATAGCTGACTTAAAGACTTTCGATCGAATTCACAGGAAATCCGGTTCTGACCAGTCTATGACTGCAGAAATGTATGAGGCATTACCAGCTGAACTTCGTGATGAGGACCATCCGGATTTTGAAAGTTGGTATCAGATCATCGATCAATACACTGACGACAGCGGTGGTATTGCATTAATCCCCCTTTCGAAATTGGCAACTGCACGTGGAATTCCTGAACGTGCAAAATTGACTAAAAAACAATGCAGCCAGATTTTGAATTCTGCAGACTGCATGGATTTATGTCTGGAGCCTGATTCCCGCGAAACCGGTCAGAACTATCGCTGGCATGAATTCGTAAGCGTTTTCCCCAGAGATTATGATAATAGCGAAAACTTGGCATCTTATCATGCTGCATCGATTCTTCTGCGGCTTGGGATTTCTATCGCTGCAGCCGATGGGAATGTTGATGACGAGGAATTGAGATTGATCACAGTGCATCTTGAGCAACAATTTGAACTGTCACATCAGGAGTCAACTCGTCTGGAACATCTTTCATTATTGCTCTCCCGCTACCCTGCAGACGATACTCGCCTGGCCAAAAAACTTCAGGAGCTTCCCGAAGAGCAACGGAATATGGTCGGTGACCTCCTTGTAGGGATTGCCTCAGCAGATGATATTGTGACTCCTGATGAATCCAAAGCACTTCGAAAGGCCTTCCGAAATCTAAACCTTGATCCGGCTCGAATTGATCAACTCGCCGAAGGTATAGTCAGTGTAGACAATGATTCCCCATCAGATGCGGAACTCGTTTTGAATCATGATCGTATCCGTGAGATCCTGTCAGAAACTTCACAAGTAGCAGAATTCCTGCAAAACGTGATGGTCGAAGACGAGGAAGAAGATGAAATATTGTTTGATCAAAATAATATCACAGAGGTTGAAGCCGATTCTGTACCTTTAAATCTCAACCAGACTTCTTCTTTAGAAGAGAAAACTGAGGTATGCACATCCTCTGAATCAGACATAGATTGTACGGGACTGGATGAAAGATACCATTTATTTTTAAATGAACTCTTGACTCGACCACGCTGGTCAACAGAGGAGTTGGAACCACTCGCTCGTTCTCAGGGTTTGATGCTGATGGGAACCACTGAAGCCATCAATGAATGGTCTTTGGAGACTCTGGGCGATTGGATAATTGATGAGTCTGACAGTACAGTGGAAATAGCGATTGACCTAATAAACACAAATAAAACATCCTGATAAAACAGAGGTGATAATTTCAATGATACGTTCAAGAGAACAAACAGCCATTATTCAGTCTCTGGGAGCTGGTGTTGTCCCTTCTATTGGTCTGCAGCACATTCAGGTGGGACGCAAAGACGAGGTTGAGGCTGTTATCAGGGACTTACAGATCGTCGAACAAGGATCATCAACGATTCGCTTCATCATCGGACGTTTTGGATCTGGAAAAACATTCTTTCTTAACCTGATCCAAAATGTAGCCCTCAAAAGAAAATTTGTTGTTCTCAAGGCCGACATTACCACTGACCGCAGATTGCATGGATCAGGTGGTCAGCCCAGATCACTATATTCTGAATTGATGAAAAATCTGGCAACTCCCGCTCGACCAGAGGGAGGGGCGTTACCGAATCTTGTTGAACGCTGGGTTGGAGATGTCGAGTATGGAATTACCAGTTCCGGAGGGAATGAAGAAGACGTAGCCATAGAAATTCAACGACAACTTTCAGAGTTGCGGGAACTGGTAAATGGATATGACTTTGCAAAGGTTCTCTCACGATATTATGAGGGTTATCGAGAGCAGAACGATGCACTCCAGCAGGCTGCAATGCGCTGGCTCAGGGCAGAATACCGTACGAAAACAGAGGCGCGGAACGATCTTGGTGTGCGGTCAATCATTGAAGATGCCAATATTTATGAATCCATGAAGCTGATGTCTAAATTTGTGCGCATTGCAGGATATAAGGGGCTGCTCGTCTCCCTAGATGAACTTGTTGTTCTGTCACATCGATTGAATAATTCCCAAGCCAGAAACAATAACTACGAAGCGATCTTGCGGATTCTTAATGACTGTCTGCAGGGGCAGACAGAAGGACTGTCTTTTCTTTTTGCAGGAACCGATGACTGCCTCGAAGATCGGCGCCGCGGTCTTTTTAGTTATGAAGCATTAGCCACACGCCTCGCTTCAAACCGATTCGCATCAGAAGCACAAAAAGACCTTTCTGGTCCAGTCATCAGGCTTGAAAGTTTGACTCCGGAAGACTGTTTTGTTTTGCTGCACAATATTCGTAATGTGTTCGCATCAGGTGACCACGAAAAACACCTGATTTCGGACGAAGGTATCGCAGAATATCTTCAATCTTGCAATGAAAGGATGGGGGCGGCGTATTATCAGACTCCTCGTGACACCGTCAAAGACTTTACCGGCCTGTTGCGTGTTCTGACACAGAACCCGGAAATATCATGGTCTGACATCTTGAATCGACCCAATCGCAGTTCCCATAGTGAGGCAAAGCAAAATAGCACCGACTCTCCGGATCAACTTTCGGAGTTCAGATTGTGAGTCAATCAGATGGCTACGCACTTCTTGCTGAACCGATACAAAGAGCGCTGTGGAAACTCGGCTGGGAAAAGCTTCGCCCGATCCAGGACGATGCAATCAAAATCCTGCAGAATTCTGATAGCGACCTGATCATTTCGGCCAGGACGGCATCAGGCAAGACAGAAGCAGCTTTTCTGCCTATATTATCGACTATATGTCATAATCCTGGTAACTCGGTTCGAGCAGTCTATGTAGGACCTCTGAAAGCACTCATAAACGATCAGTTTCGCCGACTGGAAGAACTTTGCGAGTATGCTCAGATCCCCGTGCATCGCTGGCACGGGGATGTCTCCGCGTCAAAAAAACAGAAATTTATGAGCAAGCCAAGCGGTATATTGCTCATCACGCCAGAATCAATTGAATCACTTTTCGTCAATCGTTCGACGGCTCTCAGGAATGTTTTTCACAGTCTGTCATTTGTAGTTATCGATGAAATTCACGCTCTGCAAGGAACTGAAAGAGGAACGCATCTTCGCAGCCTTTTGTGTCGGATTGATAATTACGCGGTCAGTCCTCCCCGTATTGTTGGCTTGTCTGCAACAATTGGAGATATCAAGCTCAGTGCCGAATGGATTCGTCCGCATGTACCCGAACAAGTCCAATTGATCCAAGACGATCAGTCAAAGAAAACAATTCAATTTGGAGTTTTTGCATACAGGATGTCAGATGACAGAGGCAGACAGGAAAAACAGGATTTACTTCCTCCCTCAGATATTTCAGTTGACCTCTATGAATCATTTTCTCAGGGCAAAAATTTAATCTTTGCCAATACGCGTGATGACGTCGAATGGTACACTGATGAATTAAATCACCTCTCAGCAAAGGAAGGTCGTCCAGATCAATTCTTAATCCATCACGGTGCACTGAGTCGTGATATCCGTGAACATACTGAAAATTTAATGCAAGGAAACATTCCCTTTTCCACTGTCTGTTCAGCAACTCTTGAATTAGGAATTGACATCGGGAATATTCGTGCAGTCGGCCAGATAGGATGCCCCTGGTCTGTTAGTTCGCTCGTGCAACGACTGGGCAGAAGTGGGCGGGAAGAATTTCAGCCACAAATTATGCGAGTTTTTGTTCTAGAAGATGAAGTACGAGCGGATAGTAAATTACGCGATCAACTCTACCCTCGACTTATCCAGACAATTGCGATCACAGAACTAATGAAAGAACAATGGGTTGAACCCTGCTATCCCAATTCTGGTGATCTCAGCACGTTAGTGCAACAGATTCTGAGCATCATTGCAGAAACAGGAGGAATCAAAGCAGCTGAATTATTTAATCGACTCATCGTATCTGGTGCTTTTCTACAAATTGATCAAACTTTATTTATTGATATTCTGCATCAAATTGGGAAGGAAGATTTAATTGAGCAGACAGAACCAGGAGAGCTGATTCTTGGCTTGCAAGGTGAGAAAATTGTTCGCTCTTACGAGTTTTACTCTGCATTCAGTTCCGCGCCGGAATACCGCGTTGTTTATCAGGGGCAACCAATTGGAATGCTTCCCACAACGTATCTCCCCTCGGAAAAACAACATTTTCTCCTTGCAGGAAAACGCTGGCAAGTGATTGGCATTGATCATGATCGGAGGGAAATTGGGGTAATTCCAGCTCGAGGAAGAAAAAGACCACGCTGGGGCTCTCTCGGACTTAAGGTCCATCAGAGAATTCGCCAAAAGATGCGCCAGATATTAGCTGACAATAAACAGTATGGTTATTTAAATCCGACAGCAATTCAACTGCTGGGGCAGGCACAAACGGTATTTAATAACGCGGGGTTGAAACATAAGGATCTCATCGAATTATCTCCCTCAAAATCCCTTTGGTTTACATGGACTGGAACTGATATCCAACAAACTATAATCGCTCTTCTGGAAAAGTACAAAGTGAATTGTGTTGATTATGAAATAGCAATTGAATTGGACTTATCAATAGAGCAAACGAAAGCAATCGTCAACAAGATCGCGTCGACTCAGCACGACCCGCTAGTATTAGCTCAACTAGTGTACCCAAAGCAAAGGCGAAAGTATGATTTTTATCTATCCGATCAACTTCTCGAATGGTCCATTGCTCAAGATGTGATCGATTTAGAGGGGGCGTACCAGAAAATCCAACATCTACTGAATATTTTAAATAAATAAAAAGCAACTTACCTACTTCCGTTCCGCTCCGATAGGCGAGCAGTCTTTTACTCGAAAAACTGAAACGTGGATTGATTAGATTAATTCTGTTGTATTCGTCCATCATCTTATCGAGTGATTATTTGCCGCCTGATTGATAGTTGTTATCACGGGTAAAGATTTTATGATATAGTTTTGACCAAGTCGCTTACTGGTGTTGATAAGATTCGATCCAGATCCCTGTAAAGCAAGCCCACACGTATCCGAAGGATTTAGAGATGGACCGCATACATCCTCTCTCAACATAGGGACCGAAACATAATTAACGTCAAAGACGGACGACAGATCGTTTATCGATCTCTTTTCGTTCAAAATATATTAAATTGGAAGTTGATCTAGAATTTGTTGTATAATATGATAATTATTGTCAGTGGAATAAATTTTGTTAATTCCACCTTATTGCATCACGAGTGGCGTTGAGGGATTTGGCCCTTTGAAACGCCCGGCAACCTGGTCCAGCCACCAAGGTGCCACAGCTTTCCGAAAGGAAACGATGCGGCCTATTAAGGCAAAGAATGGCTCTGAGATTATCCGATGGATTATCTCTTCGCATGCATTTGTCTGTCTGCCGGCGTTGCCCGTGATGAATCTTTCCAATTTGATTCGGAGGAGACACAGACAATGTTACTAAAAGGAACGCAATATCTGCATACGAAACCAGGAGAGAAAGCTGAATTGAAATGCCCTGTCTGTGGCACTAAGTGTGAGGTCAAACGTAATTGTTATGGCCCAACCTGTTATGCGGAAGCCATAAGCAAGCGGGGGCATCTGCATGACCGCTTTACCTGTTCCCATGGAAGAACTCTCTGGCATCAACACGCGCGGGAGCTGATTGATCAGAAACGCGATTGTGCCAGCCGTCGTTTGCGGGAACTGATTGAACTGGATCTGGTTGAGACGTTGGCAACACGCACTATTCTGTAGGTGGAATAATAAGTCATCTAACGTGACAAATATATCTCAAGGAATCTTACCCCAAGGAACTGGCCACCATCGCCAAATATGCCACAGATTTGTAGAGATTCGCCCTATTTCTGGGATTAAACAGCGCAGGATTTGCAGCATAAGTTGGAAGGCTCAGCATCAGAGTTATACTTCTTAATTATTCGCTCAAATACGTACAGCAACTTCACTTCTCATCTACAGGTGAGGATGGTTTCTTACGCATATATCGCCCCAAAACAGATGTATTCGGCGAATGGCTGCTATGGCCAGAGATGGGAAGCCATTCAATGGAAATACACTTCTGGACTGTTATGGTAGATTCCCAAAATCTTTTTGTCACCAAATGGATCATGACCGGTCTTTCCGGTGCTTTTGAATGTTGCAACATCTCTAGCACCGAACCGCTATATTCTTCGATTTCGGTAAACTTTCCCCAATATAACGGAGTGGCTCAGAAAATACTGAAAATCTGTTTTTTCTGAATTCCATTGTCCCATTTGGTCTACACCTAGTGTACATTGAAGTATGTGTGCTGATTACTATCGTATGGTCATTTAGTGATGTCTTCTGTGGAACTAGATCATCTCATTATATTTTTTTCGACAAATCCGTCGGCGAAATTGCTTCGCGCGACTCACTCGGCGTACGTAATTTACTTTCTGAACCAACATTTCAAAGTAGATGCAAACCTTACCACACCTCATTCTGTACTTGAGCAACGTCTGAATCAGTATTTAGAGCAGATCCACGAAAGCGAACCAGAAATCCTGCGTGAGAGTGCGAACACATATCTCACGCAATGGTCAACAGGTGAAACTCGATGGTTGAGGCGTTATTTCGATTCCCAACATGCTGAGTCGGTATTTCAACTAACGCCCCACTCTGAAGACGTGTTGAAGTTCCTCACAGAAATCATGGATCGTTCTCTCGGTTTTGTCGGGACCGAATCGAGGCTGACACGTATTATCGGAACACTGTCTGATATTGTCGTCCGCGGATCTGCTGACCGTGAGCGTCGACTGGAGCATCTCCGCGCTGAACGTGATCGCGTCGAAGATGAAATACGCTCACTTGAATCTGGAGACGTCGTTTCAACTCACAGTTCCACGGCCATTCGTGAACGTTTTTCAGATGTGATTTCTGATCTAATTTCATTACAGGGCGACTTTCGGGCTGTCGAGGAGTCATTCAAGTCCATTACGCGTGATGTTCAGAAACAGCAAACCGAAGCTCTGGATACACGTGGCCAGATTTTGGGATTTGCACTCGATGCCGAAGATCGACTGAAAGAAGAAGATCAGGGAGCCAGCTTCAAAGCATTTGTTGATCTTCTGCTCTCACAATCTCAACAGGATGGACTGGAAAAGATCATTGCTCAATTGGAAGAGATGGTTGAACTGGAATCACAAACAGAGGGAAAATTACGCGTCAAAAGTATGGTAAGCAGTTTGTCTCTGGAGGCAGAACGTGTGTTGAACACCACACGCCGACTGAATTCCACACTCCGCAGGCTCCTGGGTTCACGAGTTAGTACGACCAGACTCAGGTTGGCTTCCGTGCTGCGCGAAATCCAGGCGGCAGCGGTACGTCAGGCAGAGCACCCTCCCGAATTAGGCATCAATGTTTTTACTGAACTAGATTTATATAACGGATTGGAACGCCCTTTCTGGCAAACACCCGTCAATTTTGATGTCATCGATATCACGCATGAAGAACCGGACGACAAGGATCGATTCAACGCATTTCGGCATCTCGCAGAAATGCAGCGTCTCGACTGGGATGCCATGCGATTGAACATCGCCAGCCAGGTTCAGTTTACCGAACGCGTGCCGCTTTCCGATCTGTTGGAGACTTGCCCGCCAGTAGATGGCGCGATTGAAATGTTGGGTTACATTCAGATTGCGCATGATGAAGGTCATGAAGTAGACGATCATTCTATCGACATTGTGCGTATCGACACTGAAAACGGACTGCTTGAACTCGAGGTTCCACATATTGTCTTCCTGTCAGAACCACTGCGAAGACGTTCCGGGACGGGGAGTAATAGTGTAAGAACGAAATTCCGGAATTCCGCGAACGTGGTATTGTTGCAGTAAACCTACTGCAAGGAGTAATCTACCAGGAGCAAGCTGATCTCTGGTCCCTGCTGCTGACTAACGAATCAGACATAAGCGAATATTTCTATGAGATTGGGCTGACACTGATCATCGACCGAGCAGAAGGCATCGCCTACCTCCGCCAGTTTGACGACGATGAACGTACCGGAGGATACGAACGCTTACCGCGGTTTTTCAAGAAAACTCCACTCAGCTATAAACCGACATTGTTGTGTGTTCTATTGCGTGAGGAGTACCGAAAATTTGAAGAGGAGGACCTCGACAACGAACGCTGTGTTGTTGAAGTCGATTCATTGTTTGAACTTTGGAAATCCTGCTTTCCAGCGAATTCAGATGAAGTCACCTTACGCAAACAACTCATCACTGCGTTAAATCAACTCGAGAAAATTAAATTTGTCAGTACTCTGAAAGAGGAATCTGGTTCATGGGAAGTCCGCAAACTACTGAAATCGCGCATTCCCATTGATGAACTGGAACGCATGCGCGACCGCCTGATAGCAAATGAGCGCGAATAGGAAATTACTCTATGCAACACTTATTTGACATGCGCCCTGATCGCCCCGGTTATCGCTTACAGAAGCTGGAAGTCTATAACTGGGGAACTTTCGATAGTCAATCTGGAAATGTCTTTCGCTTTGAACCAAAGGGTCGCACTGCACTACTGGTTGGCCACAATGGTTCGGGGAAATCCACGCTTGTGGACGCCCTTCTGACTCTCCTGGTGGATGGTAAGACACGAAACTACAACGTGGCGGCAGGAGCCAAGAAAACCGAGCGCACTCCCAAAAGTTATATCAAAGGCGCCTTCGATCGAACAATCGATGAATCAAACTCGAATGTAGTGAAGTTTCTACGTCCGCGCGGAAATCATCTGACGGCAATTTCTGCTGTCTTTACTGATGAACAGTTGGGCCGATCCTTCACATTGACGCAAATCCTATATCTGAAAGCGGACGGATCTGATGATCGGGTTTATGCGAATGCCAATGAATCACACGAACAATAGTCCGATTTACAAGGGCTCCAAAAATCTGATGCGGTTCGCGAACATCTCAAACAGCGAGGATACCAGACAACCAGAGCGTATGTTGAATATCTGGGTTGGCTCACCAAACGGACACAGATGCGGAGCAAAGCCATTGATATGTTCAACCAGACAGTGGCAGTCAAGGATATTCAGAGTCTAAATGTGTTCATTCGCAAACACATGCTGGAAGCTCAAAACTGGCATGAGAAAGTACAAGGACTGTTGAAACATTTTAATGATTTGAGTATCGCACATAATGAGCTAGTCCGAGCTCAAAAATCGCAGGAACTACTACTTCCAGTAGAGAAAATCGGCAAGAAATATCATTTAAAAAATGAAGAATTGAATCTCTATCAGAGTCAGTTGGAAGCATCTCAGTCATATTTACCTACTTTGAGAATCCAACTCTTTGAGCCGGAACTGGACGTGCAGAAACAAAATTTAAAAGGACAGGAAATCGTTATCAAGCGATTGGACGAGGAACTGGAACAGGCACGAGAGACTGTACGACAATTAAAGAATGAAATCGAGCAGGCAGGCGGTGAACGACTACGACAGATTCCTGGATTGATCCGAAATGAACAAACAAAGTTCGATTATAAACGTGAAGCCTTACAAAAATATCAGAGTAGTCTAAAAGTTTGTGGCATCAATAACGTTGTCGGAGACGCCCAACAGTTTCAGCAGATTAGCAAACGATTGCGTGAATTATCGAGTTCGAACAGTGGCAAACTGGTCGAACTGAAAAGTAAATATGAACCAACGATAGGTCAAAAAGCGGGAATCGAAAGAAAATTGAGACAGGAACGTGCTGAGTTGGATGTATTGCAACAGCGGCATAGTAACCTGCCCTCTCGTTTTTCTACGATTCGTAGTCAACTCTGTGCCGACTTGAACCTGGATGATAGTGTATTCCCGTTTGCTGCCGAACTAATTTCCGTCTTGCCAGATCAAGAGCACTGGACCGCATCCATCGAGATGGTACTCCGTTCGTTTGCTTTGAGCTTGTTGGTACCAGAACAGTTTTATCCACGTGTGCGATCCTATGTCGAACAGCATCGTATTGTTGATGCACAAGGGACAGGGCAGCGTCTGGATTATCTCTGTGTTGGAAAAGTGGCAGCTTCAGCCGGTGATCGAATTCATCCACAGTCACTCTGTACCAAACTACAATACAAACCGCGTCATGACCTCACCCCCTGGCTTCGATCAGAAATACAACAACGGTTCGACTTCCGTTGCTGTAATAGCGTCGAAGAGTTCAATGATGTTCCCAAGCATGCTCTGACTGCGCAGCGACACGTCAAATTTAATTCAAAGCGGCACCAAAAAGATGATCGAGAACATACAATCAACCCACGATTCTTTGTGTTAGGTTGGGATAACACAGATAAAAAACGCCGAATACGACATCATATTCAAGAACTCGAATCAGAACTAAAGATACTCACTGATTCCATCGTTTCATTTGATAACCAGATAGAGGAAATTCAAGCCACTATTCGAACCGCGGACAGTGCATTGGAAATAAATGACTTTGACACGATCGATGTCAAACGTCACCAAATTGAGATTGTTGCACTGGAAACAGAGAAAAAGAATTTGGAAGAATCCAATAAAACCGTAATAACGCTGCAGAAACGGTTGAAACAGTCAGAAGAACAGGAGAAGGAACTTAATACGGAACGTGATCAAGGCCTCGAACACCGCACGAAATTAAAGAGCGACATTACTCGTGTCACTGGACTGGTTGAGTCGGCTCGTGCTCAAGTCCAAGCACAGCAGACGGCCGGACATTTTGATATTCATCAAAAAATGTTTGAAACCATTGCTGAATCATTGGGAAAACCGGCTTTGGCCTTCGAAAATTTTGAGCGACGAATTCAGGTCTGGCAAAGTACGACACAGAAGCAGATAGATACATTGAGAGATCCTTTGGAAAGAATCAAAGAGAACCTCACTACAGCAATGTTAAAATATCTGCGTGAATTCAAGGAAGAAGCAGATGACCTTGATGCCTCACTCAAATCACTGGACAGTTTTCTGGGTTTGCTAGAGCAACTTCGCCTTGAAGGACTACCCCGTTATGAACGTCAATTCAAAAACCGACTGAATGATCAGGTAAGTCAGGAAATCGCATTGTTCAATACAGAACTCCGAACGGAACAAAAGCAGATTGAAAACAAAATCGCACAACTCAATAAAGCGTTGAAGGATGTTGAGTATGCACCGGGAACGTATATGCGATTAAAGCCTCATCCAGTAAATGATCGAGAAATCGAGGATTTTCGACGTTCGTTGCGTGAATGCCTTGATGATTCTCTCGAACAGACTCCCGAGGCGAACGAAGCTAGGTTTCTACGCATCAAGAGTCTCGTTGAACGCTTGTCGGATAAAGATAAAACGAGTTGGAGAAAAAAAGTAATTGACGTTCGCAACTGGTACGACTTTGCCGCAGAGGAAATTGAACTCCAATCAGGATCAGTTCACAGTTGTTATGATGGAAGTTCCGGTCAGTCTGGAGGCGAAAAGGCCAAACTCGCGTTCACCATTCTGGTAGCTGCTTTGGCTTATCAATTTGACATTGATCCGACAGGCGATGTTCCCGGACGGTTTCAATTTGTGGTCGTTGATGAAATGTTCTCTAAGGTAGATGATCAAAACGCCGAATACGCTTTGAAACTGTTTAATCAATTTGGGCTGCAACTTTTGATTGTAGCCCCTCTGGATGCAAAAGCCCGCGTGACTGAGCCTTTTGTCGACCGTTATCTGCACGTGGTAAAAGATCCTACTACGAATTGCTCAATGCTCTATAGCATGACGGCCCGCGAGTATGCCGAAGTAGTGCAGAAAGTCTCACGCAAAGGAAAGCCCAAAGCGAACCAACAGCAGTCGATTAAGTAGGAGCCTTAATGCCACTGATTTCACCGGAGCAGATTGTCGAAAAGGCAGTAAGCGCGTATCCGCGTTTTCTTAAATCATGGATTGTTGGTGAAGACGCAGAATTCTTTCCGCATCGCGTGCGTATGAAACTCAGCATAGATACCCAAAATCCAGGTCAAACGATTGCCGCGAATGACTTATTGATTTCCAAGTCAAAAGCACATCGTGGTTGGGGATATACAGTTCATCGCGAGCAAATTCGAAAACGTGACTTTGGCACAAATCTAATTCCAAAATCCATCACCATCGATACACTCGATGACTTTCTTCGTCTCTCGCAAAAAACAGAGGAATTTGAAGCCACACGTCATGTTGTAAACCGGATTAGAGATTCGCTGCCCCATTTGAGTGACTGGCTGGTGTCACACGTTTTATCATTTTACAAGATATCAGATTCGATAGAGGGCCTGATCCAAGTAGCACAATACTTTATCGAAAACCCCTTACCGGATTGCTACATTCGACAAATCCCAGTCCACGTTGATACAAAGTTCGTTGAGAAGCATCAGTCCCTACTAAAACAGTGGCTGGATATTCTGTTACCTGCATCTGCAGTCAATGTCAATGAATCTGGATTTAAACGCCGATTCGGGTTACGAGATGGTCAAACTCATCATGCGTTCAAGATGCTTGATGTAGGTCTTAAGTGTGAATTTAATTTGCCGTTCGAAGAACTATCACTTCCCCTGCGATCATTGGCAATGGTTCCGGTAAAAAATGTAACTGTCTTCATTGTGGAAAATAATTTGAATCTCGTTACCTTACCACAGTTTGAACGCGGCATTGCCATTCGTGGTGAAGGGAATGCCGTCAGTCGCCTGGAAAGCCTGTCCTGGTTGAACGAGAATCGCATTCTGTACTGGGGCGACATAGACGTGGATGGTTTTCTGATATTGTCCCGATTACGGAATCTCTTCCCACAGACGCAGAGCATTATGATGGATCAGAAAACGTTATCTGATCATGAAACTGGAATTGTTAGCGGGAATGAAACAATGCCCACTATGCCTACCAATTTAACAGCGAGTGAAGCATTTACATTTGAGTACTGTTTAAAAAATAACGTGCGACTTGAACAAGAGAAGATTCTACAGACATTCGTCGAACAGACTCTTATACAAGTCGCTTCAAAAACTGATTGATAGAAATGCTCCTTGATTTTCCTTATATCTTTAAAAAATAGAGATAGCGTGCTACGGAATATTTCAAATTGTGTCTTTTCAACAGCGTACGACTGGAGATACTGGCCCAGGTGACTCTGATCTCCCCAGCGCTCCTCAAAATTGTCATACTTGAAGCTGGCCACTGGCAGAATTACAGACCACTTGACACCGCTACTTCGGGAATTCCGCTCCTAAATCGGTGGCCTCAGTACCAAAGAGCGTAAACGTGCCTGAACCGACATTGGGAGATTGAGGCGGTTTCAGGATGAAAGAATAGCAACCGGGTCACGCACCTCGATCTGAATTTGAACAATGTGTGACATGAACATTCTCCTTTGAGAAAATAGATCGAATAGACACAGATGACAGTAAACACAAAACTCCCTGTGCTGTGCTGATCACTGATGGTTAAAGGCAATGCCTTCATTTATTGTGACACCATTACTGATAATATTTAGGTTCTAAATGAGTCCTGTAAACTCCATACAGGTCGCTAACGAGGCGGCAACAGCAAACGTTGCCTGGGACGAATGATAATATCATCATTATGGATGTGGACGCCATTCCTGCGGACTTTGCCGTCCGCATTACGAAGTTCGAGTTCTTTCGCCAGTGTTAACTCGCTGATTTGTTCACCGAGCATCTGCTTGGTTGCAGGTGATTCATTGGCAACAGAATCAAAGAAATCCCGAAAGCGAATTCCATCAGGAGCAATATGTCTTGGTAATTCCTCAAGCAATGCCTGTCGGGTACATATGTTGGCAGATTTATCAAACGCGAATGGAAAGGTTTTCTGATGATTGCTAATTTCGTTATTTCGAGGATCATATCCAAGCATACCAAAGCCGGCTCGTCCTATGTGCTGATAGTGGTTTTCCATCTCCCAATGGAGCTGCATCATAACATAGCGTGCTTTGGAGTGTCCTGAGTAATGCAGCAACCAATATGCCCTATGGGAATCTACGGAATGAATAAAAAGGGGAGTGTAATAGCCAGCACCGCTATTACTTCTGAATTCTTGATGAAGGGAGTGCTGAATGACCGGACGCCAGTCACTGGGATGTGCTTCTTTGATTTCACGAGCAAATCTAGACGAGAGGATTGATCCCCAAATTTGCTAAAATTTTGTCATAGTTTGCCTTTTCAGTCCAATGGTCAATGAGCCAGTCGATCGCGATCGTAAGAATCACTTCAGCGTTGGGAAGCCGATTGAAAATCCTGCGGAGATCGGCCATTCTGACATCACTAAACCCGTACTGGTCTAATACGAAGATCACCCGTCTCGAACGACTTCGTTGTTCGACTCGTGTGAGTATGTCTTCAAGGTGGTGCGAGAAGCAGCCAGGCAGAAGGTGAATGCGTTCCATCTGCTCATATGCGGCCTTTGAATCTCTAAGTTCCTGTTGCAGAAAGTCGATTGTCGGTTGTTCTTTTTCGATAAAAATGTACTCGACATTCAGGAAAAACTCTTTACGGCGAGCTTCCTGTGCTGCCACTGCAGCCGTCGCCATAGCTTGAGTCATAATCAGTGGCGAACCAGGAATTCGTTCCCCTGAATCTGGATGCAGGTAGGCACCACCACCGGCAAACCCGTCTACGAGCGTCAACCGTAACTGCTCCTGAACTGGGCGAGAGGCAAGAATTGAAACGTACTTTTCCAGATACTCCTTGAGTACTTGGTGCTTGGCAACACTATGATGCCCTATTTCAGGAGGTGTGCTTCCCAGCTCCCACACATAATGGCTGGGTTTCTTAGATTTTGACTTCTTCCTCTTCGGTAATTCTACCTCGGGAAGTATTAATTGTTTTTTACGCATGGCATCTGGCTCCAAAGCTCACCGTCCAATTCTCGTCCATTGACTTTTTTTGATCGCCTAACCCCCTGTTGATCAAAAGCCCCCCATTGCTTGAAAAAGAAAGGTACCTGAGAATCTACACACTGATCTCGAATTTCTCGAACCCATTCGGGGCGCATAGGCCTTGCTCCAGGACCAGACTCTCCGCCAGCTATAACCCAATGAATGCCATCGAGCGGCAGATCGTCTATCGGTCCCAGTAATGGTTCAATCGAAAGGAATCGAACTTTTGCTGGAACTTCTCTGAGCACGTCAACCCGATGCGTGTATTTACCATTTTCTACGCTTGTCCCCATCCAGATGTTTTCAGCCCAAGGCAATTGCTCTGCCATTCGAACTACTCGTCCAGGTCGTTTTGTCAGAACTTGAAACACATGCTGTTCTGCTTCATTCATTACATCAAAGCATCTTCTAATGAAATCTGATGGAACATTCTTATGAAATAGATCGCTCATTGAGTTCACAAAGATAAGTCTAGGCTTCTTCCAAGTCAGAGGCAGTTCGACCACATCGTTTTGCAAAGTCAACTCAAATGCATTGCCATATCGCTCTTGGCCCATCGCCTTAAGACGTATCGCCATTTTTTCTGCATAGCAGTTCGTGCAACCAGGACTTACCTTTGTGCACCCAGTTGTTGGGTTCCATGTCGCCTCTGTCCACTCAATAGATGAGTTCTGTGCCATTTTGATTATCCTTACAACCGATAACTGGGTTGCTCCTTCACTTTTCCAGTTCTTTCAGCTTCTCCGTGATCCATGCATTAATTACTTCAGTACGGTCGTCAATCAAACTGGCTGTTTCGGCATCTTAGAATCGCTCCCATAATTCGCGATCAATCCGGAGAGTTACTGATACACGGTCAGTAGTAGCGCTTACCCTTCGGTCTGCCAACACGGCGATTGGGCATCCGCTCCCAAGCCTTTCGGGCTGCTAAACTGAAGTTCGTCACTTCTGATGGTAAAATCTCTATAAGCTCTTCTGTCTCAGCAAGTCGCACGAAAAGACTTCGGCGTCGTACCTTTTCCACTACGCCACGCTGGCCTTTATGAGCATCTCCCTTGATCCGAACCTTATCACCGGGTTCTGTATTCATGTACTTAGTATACACCCATCTGTATTTTATTGCAATAATAATATTACAACATTTTTGAATCACCGACTCTTGTATCAACCGTTAATCACAAAACAGAATGAACACATGGAAGCCATTTGCGGTTGCCACAATCGCTAGACATATTAGACATGCTGAACCAGTCCAGATGCCACCCTGCCCTTATCATATTCTAGCCCAACAGTTAATGGCCCTGATCCTTCAGGAACGCGGTATTGGGCGATCACAGTGGTTCGAATGGGTGGAGAAAGTACCAGGTTTTTCTCGCATGCCGGTTGAACGAATCGAAGAGCTGGTCGACTCAAAGATCTCGAAGGGAATCATATGGTCCGATGACGGAATTATAGAGTATCTGCGGAGGGGTTGATGACTCTACAGAGTTGATAAGAAAGGCCGACGAGAGAGCCCTGCACCAAGAAACGTGCCGGTTGGATGCGAAGACTTCTCATGCCAAGATGGTAATTGGAGACCTGTGGAAGAGGTTAATAGCCCCAAGGGGGGGAAGGTGAAAGCCCTTCCTGTGAAGTCGGAACTCGCTGCGTGACGAACTCACTCTGACGAAGCAGTTCTCTCTCCAAGGGGGAATTCTGCCGTATCCGAATCGAACGGTGATTTCGATGATCTGAGTCATACAGCACATCCCACCTGAACCGTTAACTTGATCGATCCGTCAGTCTGGGCCTGCTCGGTCACAGTGTGCCCCTTACGGCGTGCTTCAATCAGTGTTTTTTCAACTGCATAGGACTGAAGAAACCGATCTAGATGACATCGCTCCCCCCAACGTCCATCGAAGTTGTCATACTGGAGCTGGCCACTGGCAGTATCACAGACAACCGGGTACCGCCACTCCGGGAATTCCACTCCCAAAGCGGTTGCCTCACTACTGAATAGTTTGAACGTGCCCTGAACTGGCTGTGGCAGCTTGAGTCGTTCACAAGCGGAAGAAATAGCAACCGGGTCACACACCTCGGTCTGAATCTGAACAATATGTGACATGTAATTACTCCTTTTGAGAAACGGATCTAGTAGATAAAAACGACCGTAAACACCAAAAGCCCTGGAGTAGCCTCCAAAGAGGCCTTTCCAGAACTTTTGTGATCATTGGTAAACAGTACTAATGGCTAACGTTGATGCCTTCACTAATTTTGACACGAAAACCGGTGCTATTTAGTCTTTGAAGGGCAATAAGTTCTGGACTTATCATTCGCACCATACGGTTCATGAATTAGATGAAAGCGGTGAAAAAGCGTCCACACAGATGGTCCTAAAACGATTTCTGTGGCCAACTCCACTTTGGGGGGCCATCAAGCCCATTTCGGGGCTCCCCGCCTGCTGGATCTCATTCCCTATGAGTAACACCATCGCGATCATGCATCTTATTTTGCTTCAGAAGTGGATAGGATGATCGGCCTACAAGTCGGCAGATACAGATTGGACACAAGCTATCCCACTCAGCCCATAAGTTCGTCAATGCTTCTAAACGATTCAGTCTCAATAGATTGTCTACAACAGAAGACTTTGGTAAGCTGCTAAACAGTTGAACCGTGCTGGCTATGGACTCATTTCTCAGGAGCAACTCCCATGGAAAAACTGAATGACTATCTCCAGGTCGCAGAAGCAACGGAATCCGACAAAGTGGTCGCCAGCACCGGCTACACGCTGGAAGACGATGCCGCTCACAAGATCGCTCAGGGCTTTGGCATCCATCTG
Organism: uncultured Planctomycetaceae bacterium; assembly: GCA_942492165.1. GTDB lineage: Bacteria > Planctomycetota > Planctomycetia > Planctomycetales > Planctomycetaceae > Gimesia. The sequence goes on along the minus strand of CALOEF010000070.1, from coordinate 47,054 downwards.
GAAAAAAGTGAAACGATCGTCGAAGTCTCAGACGACAAAGCCTGCCTGCTCCCGGCCAGCGAACGCACCCAGCACCTGTTCGGCAAAGATGAATCAGCCCCCAGCACTGCCCGTGGTCGTAAGAAGCCCAAGGCCAACCAACTCGACCTGTTCAATACACTTGACGAAATTGAAGCCGAGGCGGAAGAGACCGTCGCGGGAGAGCTAAAGCCGCAGGCTGGCGAAACCGTGCTGGATCGCGTGCATCAGTCGATGATCCTGTTCGCCTCCGGGCGTGGCGATGTCGTCCTGGCTCGCAAGAAGGGGTTGGGACTATGACACTGCATACACTTATCAACCGAAAGAAACTCGACCGAGTCGCACCGCGCGAGAAGCTGACGAACAGGGTGTTAGGACGGTTGAGCAACTATGAGTCGGCAACCGACCGAAAAGGACTGAATGATGAAGAGGTCTGGACTCTGCTATTTATCTATGGCTTCGTGGCTGGTCGCAAAACGTCGATAGTTGACTTAGCGCACGTGTTGACAGGCGAAAGACTTCAAAATGTCAAAAATGCGTGGCTGGAGATGATGCCGATCCCGCCCCGACAGGGTGTTTCCGGCAGGAGTGAACGCAACAGCCGGATTGACCTACTCGTCGGCGATATCACAAATCGCGGCTCAACCATTTCAGGCGTGAAGTTCAACACGGCGGCGACGTCTGACGGTGGTTGGGTCTGTTTTGTTGAAGCGAAGTGGCTGAGCGACATCGCTTCAAAGACAACGCACGATTGGGGACGCAATCAGCTCCGCGCATCATTGAGTCAGCCCTGACTTTTCAAGGAGATGGACAGTGGCCAGCTCGAATCCATGTAACGCTCCTCACTCCTGCGGTGTTCAAGACACCACGCAATGAGTCTTCCAGCCGTTTTTATGCATACAAGTGGCGGGAATTTGTATCAGAAGACGGCAGCATCAACGCGACTGCGATCCGCGAAGACATTAGCCGGTCTTTGGTTGCAATTCGGAAAGAAACGAAAGGGTGGTCTTATCCTGACTTGGAAGAGAGGCTCGGGCATTTGTCGATGCATAGGATCACCTTCGAGGACGTGTTATCTGAAATGCCCAAATCGGTTTTCAAGTCAGCACTTTGTAAATTTGTGGCTGACGATACTGAATTACTGCAAAAACGCGAGGTAGCCTGATGCAGGAGAGTAGAGTTCAGAACTGGTGGGACTGCTTCCTGCAACATGTGCAGAAACCGGGACAAGCTGCGGCCATCAAGGAAGCCTTGACGGCATCGATGTCTGTTTCTGGAAACTCGCCCAGTCCCTTTCCGCCCTGGATCACAAAGAGACAGATGAGAAAAGGTGGGTTGACGGCGTACTCACTCGCCAAAAATAGTTTTGGTCTTTAGGAGGTTATGAAATGTCAGAAGTACAACCTGAACCCGGCAGACAGGTCGTTAACACTATGTTAGTTTACGACACTGATCGGGCATCGACTTACATTGAACTCTCAAAATTAAGTCAGGATGGCTTTCTAAATCGACGGTCGTACGAATGGAAAGTTGCATTCGGACTTTGGATCACGATCGGATTTATAACATATTTTTGCGTGGGAGAATACTGACCTCTTACAAGCAGGGGCTGTCTATGCAATCGGAGGACTTTATTCCTTCGTTACATTCATCTGGTTTTTCTGGTGGCAAGTTCCACTTAGACGCGTATTTGATCAAGACAAAGCATTCAAGCATTATTACATGCATAGAGCAGAGGGTTGGTCTGAAAAGTGGCCTGAGGAAGTCAAATACTGGCAAGTCGTAAAAGATATAAGTAATCCCTGGACTTATGGTCAAACAGCAATAACTTTCGCCTTTCTGATCGCTTCGTTCATTGTAGTGAACATAGCTAGCCAGGAAAATGACTCTAATAAACAATCGAAGCTAGAGATAAAAGCATCTGGCGAGAATATAAAAGTTCAAGCCGAGGCAGGGAACAAATAGGTGATAAGATAATGGCGAAATTAAAAACCTGATATCAAGTAATCACTCCCCGCTAAGATTTGCGGGAGAACCGGCCGATGGACGCATCTGAATTTGCGGTCCATCTGGATCACATTCGACAAAGGCGGGACAACGTCTCGCCAGACTACATTGACCCAGTCCGGTTACAAAAACCTACAATCACCGACATGCTCAGCTATCACCGCGAATTTGAACAAATGCCCGAATTTTTGTCCAACAGGGACCTGAGTTAATCATGTCTTGAAATCCAACGATGTGGTATAGAATTGGGAAGATTGCTTCATCATCTTCAGCGGCAACAAAAAGTGAAAGAAGCCCTAAATGAACTGAATCATTTACGGCTTCCAGAAGTACCTGCTTCTACATTGTGATTTTACTTCAAACCAAATTCTTTACCAATGAAAGCAATTGCTTCGTCTAAGAGTTTGTAAGCCCTACCACCTTTTGAATTGTAATTTCTATCAGCAAGAGTTCTATGTGAATGACCTAAGTACAACTGATCTAAATGCATGTATTTAATATTTTCAGTTAGAGCTGTTATGCCTGATTTTTTTACATACTTCAACTGTAGACCGTCAAAGCCTATTTTTTTTCTGTTTTTATCCCACCACCTGCAAACATTGTCTGACCTAGTGGAAACGATGATATTATTTTCATCTGTTCCAATCGTTTCAGAAATTAACCTAGCTGATCTAGTGGATTGCAAAGCATATTCTTCATCAGTACAGGCTTCCATTTGCTTTTTTAAATATTTTAAGGTGATGTTCCAAAGTTTGTAATTTACTACAGGTGGATTAGGATATTTTTCTGCCTTCTTTCTGATTCTGATAATTCTTCCCTCTTTCAAATCGATTTCATCCCGTTTCAAATCATTTAGATCTGACTGTGTCATTGCACAATTTAACATTAACAAAATCCAGCATTGATAACGTTCAGGAACTTCTGAATCTTTTGCTATGACTCTTTGAATGTCTGCTTTAGTCCAGAGTTTTTCATGCTTACTTTTTGCAAGTGCTATTTTCTTTTTATTTTTAGACCGAAAAACAAAAAGTTTACTTGTGATGTTATTTGGCAAGTGCTCTAAAGCACAAGCTTCTTCAGTAGCACAATATCCAACGAATGTTTTGAAGAATTGAAAGTACAAACTTTTTTATTCGCATATTTAGATTCTGACAAATAGCTGTGATATTTTTTGAGTGTTTCACTACCAACTTTTTCAATTGGTGTTTTTCCCCAATCCACTCACTAAACTTGCCAAGTCTTTCTTTAGCATCTCTGAAAGTACTGATTTCAATTTCACCATTCAAAGCCTGATTGCCTTTAGCCTTTAAATAATCTTCAGCCCAGTAGCCTACAGTCTGTGGTAGCTTTTTAGTTGACTCTGCAAATTCTGTTTTTTCTTTCCATTCTTCAGGAAGCTGAAAAGTCAAAGTTCCAAAATGATCTTTGCCAAAAAAACGACGTACTAAGTTATCTGCGAGTTCACCCTTGCCTCTCAATGCACTCATGACCGCCCATCTGAAATTGTTTTCTTCTGGGCTTATATCAGGTTGAACAATTTCGAATTCTTCAATTTCATCTTGAGTCAAAGATGTTGAAGAATCAACTTCTGGAATATATTGATTTGGATCATCAAAAGCAGCTTCAAGCCAGTTGATAAACTGATCAACCTGCTGTGCCATTTTCTTTTCTTTGGTGGTTTGTTCTACAGCATGATCGAAATATTTTTGAACGGGTTTGAAAGTGTCAATATGATGCTGAATCAAAGCCATGTAAGGCTTTTCGAAATCCATTTCCGCTTTAAGATTTAACCATTCCCGTAATGCTGATTCATAGCCTGCTTTCGTAATGGGGTGCTTGAAATAGTGGTATTTCCCATCGATCATTTTCTTCCAATGATTGCGAGGTTTGTGCTGGGAAAGTTCCAGCTTTATCCCTGCTGCCTTTTGCCTGTCTGCCCAAGTTTTACCACTTGTTTTATTGGGCTTGCCGTTCAATTTAATGGCTTGGATTTTTACCATTTGAAAAGCTTTCTGAATTAGGTACAGGTTATTTTTTAATCAGGTACTGTTTTCCGTACCTAATTATGTTGTACCTAAATAATACCATACTCAAAAATATTTAGGTACAATAAACACTGTTTCCTAGCTAGTAAACTCATAATCTATATGACTTTTAATCCGTAGGTCCAGGGTTCAAGTCCCTGCGCCCTCATTTTCTATTTGCTTTTTCAATAGCAACTTGTCACTCTTCGTCTTCCCGGTTTGCTGCATTTTCAGGTACGTTTTGCCATGCCTGTTACCACTTCCGTTTCATAGCGTTCTCTGAAGTCCGCCCAGTCAGTCTTGACGATGCGATAGTATGTCCCCTCGTTGAGATCCTTTTCCGTCTGGCCTGCAATCCGTTCCGCATCTCGTTTGATGTTGGTCTTTGTGATTTGCCATCTTTCCCGGCCTGTCTCCGAATCAATCCACCGCATCTGAAAAAACTTGCTGTTGTTTCTCTTAGTTAAGAATACTTTTGTTACTGCCACTGCTTCAATTCTCCATTAATGTGGTTCATTTCCGAAGGTATTAGCCGTCTTAAATTTCATCGCGTTACAGGGCATCCTGTGCGATTCTGAGAGGCGTTATGATTTGCTCTTACTTTTTGCGTTCAATCGTTTAAAATGTGTTTGTTAGTTTTTAGTGTGCCTAAGGTAGTCCGTATGTCTGAAGTAAAGAGATGGAAAGTTACGAGGCTTTTGCGCTTTGCCATTCCCATTCTGTTAGTGGTTTATGTATTGAGTACTGGACCGAATGGCACTGTCATCTTCCCGTTTGTGCGTACGTTGGTCTATGACAGAAATGTTTTTTTTTGTAAAATCATTTCTGTCTGGAGTTGGTCTATTATTTTAACCGCTCCCGGCGATAATATTTTGAACCCTCCCTGAAACTTCGTGCATGAAATTACCAGGGAGGGTTTTTCATGGCTACTAATTTATCTGATTCGTCATCTCAAGGCAGTAGCAGTTTTCAGCAGATCCTCAACTCCTTTCTCTTGCCAGCGGGACTGCCGTTCTCGAAATTGCTTTCTGCGGAACGCATCGCACGGATCTTTGCCCGGCACAACGGCTTGTTCGGAACACACGGCGTTTATTCCACTGCGATCATGGTCTGGTCTTTTTTGGGTCAGGTGCTGCGGGATGGAAAAAGTCATCCTGCCAATCAGCAGTCGCCCGGGTGATAGCATACTGCAAACTCACTGGGAAAGCTGCTCCCACGGCTGATACCCGCAATTTCTGTCGGGCGCGCGCCAAGTTATCTGTGCCCGCTCTGAGAGAACTCAGTGGGGAAATTGCTTCTGAACTCGAAGACGTTGCTGAGGAAAACTGGCTCTGGAAAGGCAGACACGCCAAGTTGATCGATGGCTTTACCTTCACCATGCCGGACACGGAATGTAATCAGGCCGTGTTTCCACAACAGAACGCGCAACTACAGGCTGTGGTTTACCGATTGCCCGTGCGGTAGCGATTCTCTCGTTGGCAACAGCCTGCGTGCTCGATGTTGCCATTGATCCCCACAAAGGGAAACAGACTGGCAAAACAGCTTTACTGCGCACCCTGTTTCGTTCGTTGAAGCAGGGTGACGTTGCCATCTTCGATCGTTACTACTGCTCATTCATGGTGATCGCATCATTACTGAGGCAGGGAACGGACGTTTGTGCGAGACTGCATCACAAACGTCAGCCTGACTTTCGGCGTGGTAAGCGGCTGGCAAGTACGATCATCTCGTCACGTGGACCAGACCGAAACTGCGTCCCACTTGGATGGACAAAGCGACTTTTGCACAGATTCCGGAGACCATTCTACTGCGGGAGATTCGCTGCAACGTAGTCGAAAAAGGAAACGAACGCAGTCGATGACTGTGGTGACCACACTCATCGAAGAAGAATTGACGAAAGAAGAAATCGCTGAGTTATACGGTTTTCGCTGGAATGTGGAACTCGATCTACGCTGCATTAAAGAGACATTGAATCTCGGGCACCTACGCTGCAAGTCTCCCGCGATGATTCGTTGTGAACTGTGGACCACGATGCTGAGTTACAACTTAATTCGTACCACTGCTGCTGGTGCGCGCTGCTGCATAATAAACGTCCTCGGCAGATCAGCTTCACGACCGTCTGTCAGTTTATTCTGGCAGCCTGGATGCTGACTGCCTGCAGGCAATACAATTTACAGTCATTACGCGAGATGTGCCGAACGATGGCAAATCAAATTGCCACATGCGAAGTCGGCAATCGTCCCGGCCGCATCGAACCCCGCGTGATCAAACGCCGCCGTGGTACCTACCCGCTGATGCAACTACCAAGACAGGTACTCAGGGACAGATTATGCAACAATACCGCTTGAAACATGTTAGGACTCGACAGTGCCATTCAGTACTGGACCCTTTTATGCGAAAGTTTTAAACTCAAAAATAATTGCAAGAGATACTCCCGAACTAATGGATGCTGACTCAATTTTCTCTGGTGAAAATCTCGTATTTCTTTATGCTCCCTTATTCTGGGCTGGGAAAAAAAATCAATTCATTGATGAGCTGCTTTTTGATTACCAGTATTTTTGTTTTAAAACGATGTATCCTGAAAAATAATGTGGTTCCATTTTCTAATTTAAGATTCCTGAGATAGTTCGTATGTCTGAAAATAAACGATCAAAGCTCATTCGATTCCTGGGCTATGCCCTACCCATACTGTTAGTGGTTTATATTTTAAGCATTGGGCCTGCAGCTATTCTTTTGGACTATTCTAAATACAACTCAGGTTTAGATTACGACGAAGTAATGGATGATCCTAAGTATCAAAAATATGAAGAGTGGGGAGAAACGTTCTATACTCCTCTAGGATGGGTAATGGAAAGCAACCAATCGTTCGAGTATGTAGTTGCCAAATACCTGGATTTCTGTTTTGTGATATTTCCAAATAAATTCAAGGATCCAATTTCTGAGAGGGCTGAGAGGATTGCTGAGAATCTGGGTATAGAATAAAAGTACTTATGACTGTTTCTCCCGTCTGACCATTGCCAGACGGGAGAAATCAGAACGTAGATTAAGCTGGTTGAATACCTGATATTTCCAGAAACGAGTGGTTTAATCAGCGCAACTCTTGCTCGTACTGTTGAGTCTGGAAGACCAGTTCGATCACCAATTTCTTTAGATGTGTGTTCTTGAATTTTTAACACAAATATTTCAAGGAACTTTTCTTTGGGATACTCTTTTAACTTGGCATAAATCAGTTTGAATAATTCCTTACCTGCAACAGAATCAAATGCTGACGGTGAGTGAACCAAAATAAATTCATAGCTAGAATTGACTGCTCTATGTCCCCCTCGCTTTTTCGATTCAGTCGTTTTTTCTTATGTCAATTAGCAGACGTGAAACAATTTTGCGAAGCAGACCCCAGAGTTGACGGACTGTTTTGACCAAACCACCGCTCCACGCTTAGAGATCGAGTTGGACGCGGAGACCGGCTACGAGTGCATCAGAGTGGATACCTGAGGGGGTTTTGATGTATTGAATGTCCGGCTGGATACTCATAGTGGAATTGACTTTTGCTTTGTAAAACAGTTCCACCATCACTTCCTGGTCCGTTCCACCCTGCTCAAGCTGGACCCAGCCAACACCCACGCCGGCGACATCTTCATCGTGTCCACGTATCAGACCTGTATAAGTAAAGCCTGCCAGGGCATCTTCGGGAATCGTGGGAAAGGGTGAGTTGCCACTGACATTAGTAGGATAATGCTGTGCAAAGACGGAGAGTCCCTGTGGACAACTTTCGGTGCTGTCAGCTTCACGAAACAGAAGCTGCTCGAACTGGATATAATACCCGAACGATCTGGGAATGGTACCAGCAGGAACCGCACCCCGCGTTTCATAGGTCATCCCAAGTGAGATCTTGCCAGGTAATTCTTCAGCTGGGGTTGTGTATCGATACTCGAGTTCCCCAATGAAAAGCGCCGATCCATTTTTGGAAAATATCCCATTGCCGTCGCTTCGGAAGGCGTCCCACACGCCAACCTTAAACCCAACTGATGAAGTGATGTCCGTCATCAGGATCACTGCCGGACTGGGAGCCGGATAGGATGGCAGTCCGGCTGAGGGGGACAAGCCAAAGGCTGAATTAATGAAGTCACTGGCAGTATCCATCACAAGGAATTCCGTACTCAGATCCTGCTTGCCAACTCGCATGGTGACTCTGTTTTTAAACAGACCGAATTCCCACCAAAGTTCACTGATCTGGGTGATGTTATCAAACGAATTGATATTGCTGATGATTTGTGTTTCCCCGACAAAATCCTGTGTCAGGCTCCGACCATGTGTATTTTGTCCCAGCACGAAAGCACGCCCCGGGATTGGAAGTTTCATCTTCTCGAAATCAAGTGAGAGCGAAAGATCAAGCAACCCTTCGTAATGAGTCGAATCTTTAGTCGCAATGCCGCCGTGCGCGTTTGTGAAGACTTCCCCATAGTAGACCGGATTAAATGAAATACCGTTATCGGAATCGAGCCAGGAGGAAAAGAACCGTTGATCTGCCTCGCTTTCAGGCAAGCAGCTGATTAATGCGGGTTCTTCTGCCAGCACACATTCCTGGCCGATTGCCTGAACGACGGGCAACGCCAACATCAAGAGAATCAACTAGAAGAATATTTTAAGCCGCAACGTCCACTCCCCATTTTCACGACACATGCCATTCCAAAGTAGAACGCAGAGTTCTATATACTTTATTCGGTATATTCGACGGGGTTGATCCAGTCTGGCAACTTAGTGAATCTGGGTCGATTTCAACGGCATGTTTTCGATTTACAACACGTATTACGAATACGACACGCTGACAGATCTGGTAGATCAATAAGGAAACCAGACCTGACAGAGGTGAGTGCGCCGCGCTGTCGGTTGTTACTGGTTAATGGCAATATTTGCCAGGAATTGCCTTTTGAACATCACCAGTTGCTTTCAAGCTTTCGCTGAGAATGGAACAATATTTCCAATCAATCCAACATCCCACTTCCGGAATCCATTTCATTCCAGGACTTTTAACCAGAAGATAGAAACCACTCATCACGGTCATGAAGACAAGAATATAAAGAGAACCACCATGAGAGAATGAAACTTTGCCGTCGTTTTCGAGCCAGTTCATGATTGAACAAACAAGCATCAATGCAAAAAAACAGAACCAGACCTTCCAGAAAATCAAACAGTATTTCCAAAAAGTCATAACGTCACTCCTTTTTGGCTGTTTGTTTTCTACGCTCATTCCCCCTTATCCTTCAATTCACTGTTCCAAATTATCATGGCTTTTACTGCAGCACATCTTTCAAGATGTAATCTGGTATAAATCGAGTGTATCAAGATATTGAAAATGGGTCAGAATTAAAAACGGGGAAGTACTTTGAGTTCTTTCAATCTCACAAGAGCTTCTTTGATGTCTTGATCGTCCGGCATCGATTTCTGAAGCTGCAGATAATTTTTTTCCGCTTCAGGAACCAGATTGTAAAACAGCTGATACCTGGCAAGCAACTTTAATACCTGCGAGTCAGTCGGCGCATAATCATTTGCCTGCATTAACAGCTTCAGTGATTTCCCGGGAACGCCCTGTGCTTCATAATACGATACTAATTTCATAATCGATTCACGTTGACTCGGCTCCAATGTCTGACGTACATCTGATTTCTGATGTTTGGCTTTTTTCAGCACGATTGCAATCGACTTTTCCCGCTGTACCATCTCGAGTTGGGTTTTTGCTTCCTGATTTTCTGTGGTGATGGCCTGATTCAGTTCTTTGACAGCCTCTGCTGTCCGTCCATTAATGAGATGAAACCTGGCTATTAAGAGATGCGCTTCTCCAAGCTCTCCGGGAGTTGATTGATCTGATTCAATCACCTTCTGAGCAAATTCATTGACTTTATTGAAGTTTGCAATTTTCCAGTAACCGCGTGCTATCGCAAGGTTTGTCCGGGATATTTTCGAGGGATCTGGTTCACTGCTTTTGTCTGCTTTCTTCAACTGATCCGATGATAATTTCACTCCTCGCAAAAGACTTTTTCGAATGGATTTTTCTCCAGGCATACGTGAGGCTTTTTCAAACTCCTGCAGTGCCTGTTTGTATTCACGCTTGCCTACATAAGCCCATGCAACTGTATTTACAATACGCGCTTCATTCCCTCCCTTTTTCTGCAACTCTTCAGCAAAGGAAATAGCAGCATCATATTTCTCTGCCTTGAGTAGCTGCGTAAGATAACTGATTTGAAACGATCGCCTGTTGGGATACTTCGCAAGCGCCTGCTTTGCAATTTCTATTGATTCGTCTTCATGCCAGTATTTGTGCCTGATCGTTCCCTCATAATTGGGTGTTATTTTGAGAATCAACACTCCTGATTTTTCGTAAACCGGAGTTAAGCGGTAGACAAGATCATTATCCATCAACTGCCATGGGAACGCACCGACTGAATCCCGACCGTAACTGACCAGATACCCGGGCGCGAATGACTGAATGATTTCATGTAAATTTTCCAGATTTGTTTGAGCAAAACGGACCATCTTTTGAAATCGAAGCGCTGTGGCTGCAACACTATTTTGACTTGTAATGATACGCGTCTCTTCGGAAGTGTTATTCTTGAGCCAATCTCCTGCTATCACAAAATTACTGAAATGAGTAGAAGGAAACTCGGTTTGATAAAACGCTTCTCCTTTCGAAAGCATCAACCGATTCGAAGTAATCATGCTATAGTCTGTTCTTGTCTGCGAAATCAGAAGCAGCCCTCCAACTGCAATCAATGTCCCGGCCAGCACTTTTTTAGAAATTGCATTGACGCGGGATAAACGCCGGGAAAGACACAATAGCCCCACAGGTACAAAAGCCAGGATGACTGGCAAAAGCGGCAGCGTATAGCGATGTTGGATCCAAGGCCATAATGACAGAATACCAAAGGTGATAGCAACATACAGAAAACTGACAGCCCCTCCTCGATTCCAGCATTTCAACATCCCATAAATGGCAATCGCGATCACAAAGATCGTGGCGAGCAAATAGAAAACTTGAGGACCAGGCAACATGTGATAACCATCGAGCACGAAACGTTCATAACCGGGAATGAATCCAGGCATGTTGGGAAATATCTTTTGACTAAGACATTCATAGTGATTCAACGAACGATTGACCATGGCAAGAAAAGTACCGATGATCCCCATCGATTTGGATTCCGTGATCGTCAATGAAGAGTAGCTTTGTGATTCGTGCACATTGTTTCGAGCGATCCAACAGGCGGTCGTTGCACACGAACAGACAACACAGATCAGATAAGGCCAACGTTTTCGTTTTACAACAGCCCACATACCCAACGCCAGAATCAGTGCGACACCAATCGTGCGTAAAAATGGGAGAAACATTAACAAACAGGTCAGTAGAATCAAATTTCGCCTGTTCATTTTTTCTTCCCCGTTTGAGAGAAGATAGAGGATCGCCATAGTAAAAGCCATGAATGGAATTTCACTCATGACAATCGTTGAATAGAGCAAGATATAAGGATTCGTCGCAAACAGCACAAGAATAAATAAACCCATCCAATGAATGACACGCTTTGGCTGAGCAGACTCTTCAAGCACAGAACGATCCAGACGACACATGAATGCATACAGGCAAGCCAGCATGATGACGGCAGTCAATATGATCGTAATTTTGGACAAGATGATATTGTAGGGGGCGATCAGGGCAGCTGGAATCAAAAGCAAAGAGACTCCAGGAGGACGTACTGTGAAATAGGGTTCTCCCGGAAAATCGATTTGGCGATATTCGTGGTCATTGATCAGTCCGCGTGCCATCAAAACATAGTCGGGACCATCAGGAGCAAAAAATAAAGCTGATTTAAACGCTTGCTGCCACAGCAGCAAAAATGACCAAGATGCCAATCATTAAATTGCGGGAAAGATGATCTTTTGACACCAAAATTTCATTCCTTAAGTAATACCGGATTCGAATATCGCGATTCTATCTATTCTTGATAAATCAGCCTGAAACAGAGTTTTCATTCCGATTTGCAATTTTAATCGTAACAACAGAACTGAGGCTCTGACAAAGCCTTTCCCGTGATTCATCCCCTTACATTGACCCAGATAGCAGACGAAATCAGTTTTTAGTGGTTGTATGGATGTTATGCCCCTGCCTCTACTGTATCAGACTGAATCTACCTGAAAGAACGGGCTTCTCCTGAGCTCCCTGCTTTCTGTTGCCGCTGAGCATCATTCTGACATAATGCAACGACTTCGCAAAATCTGACCTTTCGGTATATCTGAATCAACACCAGATTCATTTCTCCTTGTCAAATCCATATCGATTCGAATTCCTGCCACTTCCGTTCCTGACTGATTCTCACGAAATATCGATCCTCGGCCTGGAATCAATATCAGGTAACAGATTTCAATGCTCTGATGAGAAAAGTTGGAAGACTTGATAGACAGCACAGGCAATCTATTGCTAGAGTTTTTAATGATGTCAACATCAGAGCTGACTGTAACCAGTTTCTGGTCGCCTGTTTTTGTTTGATTTCTGATTTATGTCCTCATATATCAATTCGAGGGAGTTCATCCATGCAGGAAGCGTCTGATTCACGGGAAGCACCCGATCAGGGAGGTGGCTATGATCGCCCTTATGGTCAACCAAAACAAAGCCGATCGACGGTCGTCTCTCGACATGGAATGGTCGCAACCAGCCAGCCACTCGCTGCTCAGACCGGACTCGACATTCTCAAATCAGGTGGAAATGCTGTCGATGCTGCAATTGCCGTAAATGCGATGCTTGGCGTTGTCGAACCGATGAGTTGTGGCATCGGCGGCGACCTCTTTGCCATTTACTGGGATGCACAATCACAACACATGTTCGGCCTGAATGCCAGTGGACGAAGTCCAGGTAATCTAACGCGAGACGAGTTTTCGAAACGACAGCTCAAATCGATTCCAACAGAAGGGTTATTAAGCTGGTCTGTGCCCGGATGTGTCAGTGGCTGGGAAACATTAAACAAGCGTTTTGGAACTCGGCCACTGGCAGAATTGTTGAGTCCGTCAATCGACACTGCGAAAGCAGGATTTCCGGTAACCGAAATCATTGCCGGATACTGGAAGGACTCGGTTGAGAGTCTCTCTGCCTGGCCTGATTCGGCTGATACGTTCCTGATCGATGGAGGTCGCGCACCGCGTGAAGGAGAAATCTTTCGCAATCCACGACTCGCACACACCTGTCAATTGATCGCCGACAAAGGTCGCCAGGAATTTTATCAAGGATCAATCGCGAAACAGATAATCGATTTCAGCCAAAATAATGGAGGATTCTTTTCTCTGGAAGATCTGGCTAAACATGAGGACAACTGGATTGATCCCGTCTCTACGAACTACCGGGGCTATGATGTCTGGGAGCTGCCTCCCAGTGGCCAGGGAATTGCAGCACTGGAAATATTGAACCTGTTGGAAAAATATGATCTCGAATCAATGGGCCCCGGCAGTGCCGAGTATCTGCACTTGTTTGTCGAGGCGAAAAAACTGGCTTATGCAGACCGTGCCCGATTTTATGCAGATCCCGGCTTTGAAAAACTGCCTGTCGAGGAACTGATTTCGAAAACATACGCCGATCGACAGCGACAACGCATCAATCCGGATCGCGCGGCAGCCAATGTTGCAGCGGGGGCCCCCCAATTAGAACATGGAGATACCGTTTATTTATCTGTGGTTGATAAAGACCGAAACTGTTGTTCGTTAATCCAAAGTAACTATTTCGGATTTGGGTCCCAGGTCACTCCCGGCGATCTGGGTTTTGTGATGCAAAATCGAGGTGCTTTATTTGCACTGGACGACACTCATTTAAACCGCCTGGAACCAGACAAACGCCCCTTTCATACAATCATCCCTGCCATGGTCACTCACAAGGACCAACCCTGGTTTTGTTTCGGTGTGATGGGAGGTGATATGCAACCTCAGGGACATGTCCAAATCCTGGTCAATCTGATCGATTTCAAAATGAACGTGCAGGCAGCCGGGGACACAGCCCGCGTGCGACACTGGGGCGATGCCACTCCCACAGGTGATCCCCCGCAAGGTGTCGGAACCGTTGCCGCTGAATCAGGGGTTTCAGATGAGACCATCAAAGCATTACAGCAAAAAGGGCATGAGGTCATTCGATCGAAAGGCGAGTTCGGCGGGTATCAAGGCATCATGATCGACTGGGAAACAGGTATTTTAAAAGGCGCAACCGAATCGCGTAAAGATGGTTCTGCAATTGGCTATTAAGAGCGTCGCTCATTTAAGAATATTATTGAATTTATGAAAAATGAACCCGAGTCTGAATCAACTCGCGACTTGTTGAAATCACAACACGTTCGAGATTTAAAGTGGGCTATAACGAGCCCTTCTCTGATTAAAAACTCCAATAAAAACTCCAATAAAAACTCCAATTCTTCTCAATTCACCAATGAACGCCCCATCGATGAGCAAGATCTGGCAGCATTTCTGACTCAGTATACGAGTTTCCGAGTGGGCCACTATTTTGAAGGACTTGTCCTGTATTGGCTGGAACATATTTGCCATTTGAAAATCATTGCTAAACAGCTCCAGGTCTTTGAAGAGAACCGCACGGTCGGCGAGATTGATTTCATTTTTGAAGACGAAACGGGAATACTCCATCATTGGGAGACGGCGGTTAAGTTCTACCTGCATTTTCCACAGAACAATCCGACCGGTAGTCACTTCATCGGCCCCAACGCCATTGATACATTTGAAAAGAAGAGCAAACGCCTGCTGGAACATCAGCTTCCCTTCAGTCAAAAACATTTTCCGGAAGTTGAAAAACGCAACGCATTCATGAAAGGCACCATTTTTTATCATCCCGACGAAACGCCGCCGACTCAACTACCAGAGACAATGTCAGTCGATCATTTAAAAGGAACCTGGATTCGTTACTCAGAATTGCCCCGGCTCAATGACCAGAATGAAACACACCTGTTTCGCATACTGCATAAGCCCTACTGGCTGTCACCCGAAGTCTGCCATTCCTCAAATGATAATTTAAAATCGTTTGAAGAGTTAACCAGTCAGATTGATGCGCAGTTCTTGAATTCAGCGAGACCACTTCTCGTCAGTGTTTTATCGAATCAACAGACAGTCTATCACGAAGTAGATCGTGTTTTTATTGTTTCTGAATCCTGGCCAGAAACCCACTGAAGCGCGATCACCTGCTTTCTATCTACAGAGAGTGAAAAAAACTCGAAGAATGACTTCTGATAAACAAACTGTTTTACTTTTGCAGATTTTTATTTGTGTTTACGCTAAAATTATATTTAAAATTGAAAACACTTCTGATAGTCCTTAGAAATGAGAATATGATGTGGAAATTAATTATGAGAATAATTCAGACAGTTACAAATACAAAGTCTTATCTGTCAGCGATCATACCCGGTCTTATTCTGACCTTCGCCTCAGGAATCATCACTGCAGAAGAAAAACAGATCGGCTTTCAATCTGAATTGAAACCGCTCGTCGTGCATAACGATGGAATATTTCAATGGTTTCATCCACGTGCCTGTTATCTGCCACCGGGGAGTAACAAGCACAAGCTGTCTGGTGTGATGACCATTCAAAAACACTTACATGCCGACGATTTTTATTCTGGCATGTATGCGATGTATCAGACTCAGCCCGGTGGTGAATGGTCGCAGCCTGTCGAAATTCCTGAACTGGCGTGGCGAAAAGAATCGAAAAACGTGATTCTTTCTGTGTGCGATGCCACACCCGCCTGGCACGCTAAGACGAACAAATTAATCGTAATCGGAACCCAACTGCGGTATTCAACTGCTGGCGCTCACCTCTATGACAGATACCGCTCGTATGACGCCGCATATACGGTGTTTGATCCTGAAACGAAAAAATGGACTGTCTGGAAGTTATTGGCGAACGCCCCCACCGACAAGAAATTCTATCTCTTCGCGCCCGGCTGTTCCCAATTTCATGTTAAAGATGATGGAACGATTTTACTTCCCGTCTATACGACATCGGCAGAACGCAAGATCTATACAGCAACCGTCCTTAAGTGCAGCTTTGATGGAACCGAATTAAAGTACCTGGAACATGGTGATGAACTCAAATTGGAGACTGAGAAACCGTTGTATGAACCTTCACTCGTCCAATTTCAAAATAAATACTATTTAACGCTCCGAAATGTACAACGAGGTTATGTGACCTCAAGCAAGGATGGATTGCATTTTGATGCGTTAAAACCCTGGACTTTTGATGATGGACAAGATCTCGGCAGCTATAATACGCAACAGCATTGGTTGTCGCACAGCGATGGTCTTTTTTTGGTCTATACCAGGAGAGGCGCGAATAATGACATGGTCAACAGACACCGTGCCCCGCTCTTCATGGCGCAAGTCGACCCCAAAAAACTTCAGGTGATTCGTAAAACAGAACAGACTGTCATCCCCAATCGTGGCGCGCAAATGGGAAACTTTGGCTGTAATGCTGCCGGTGAAAACGAATCCTGGGTCACGGTAACCGAAGGCATCTTCGGAAATGCGGCGCGACGCAAAGAAATTGAAAGCATGGGTGCCAACGGCAGCACATTCCTGGTCCGCATTCTCTGGGATCAGCCAGATAAATATTCAAAGTAGACTGATCGACGAATCAATCATCATTTTGATAAAAGTAACTCGTTGTGAATATCGGATTTAAAAAAAGGTGGAGATGAAATTGTTACAGCTGACAAAAAGCGGCATCAATAATGTATTGAACGATCATCGACATCGCCTCATTCTTTTCACATCTGTTGCTGTCTTGTTCGTTTCTTGTTTGAGCAAAACCGTTTCTTCCGATGTGACGCTGGTTAAAGATGGAATACCACAATCAATTCTTGTGATTCCCCGCAATAGCAACGCAGAAGAAGGTCTGGCAGCAGAACGATTTCAATGGTACATCCAGAAAATTACCGGGGTTCAACTTGACATCGTGAGTGAGGCTGATGAATCGATTCGTACCAATTTGAAGAACAAGATCTATATTGGAAATACGAACGGGTCCCGAAAGTATTTAGACGAACTGAAACAGCGAAAAGAACCCGCTGAAGCCTCGCTGGTCGTGACTCAAGACGACGATCATGTCTATATTACTGGCGTGGATCCGATCGGAACTCTGCACGCGGTTTACTTTCTACTGGAAGACCTGGGATGTCGCTGGTATTTCCCTGCCCGATGGGGCACGGTTATACCTGAAAGTTCGAGCCTTTCAATTGCGAAGCAGAAGAAATTTCGCGCACCTGATTTCAAACTGCGCAGTGGTTTATACCATACGACCACAAAGATAGACCAGGATCCGTCATGGGCTGTATGGGAATGGGGACGTGGGAACCATCTTGGAGGCTGGAATTCATGGGGATCGGGACACAGCTATCGTTTTCTGATCCCGAAAGATAAATTCAAAGAACACCCCGAATGGTTTGCGTTAGTGAATGGCAAACGTACTCCAGACCAACTCTGCTTAACCAATCCGGACGGTCGCACTTTTGCATTAAATGTAGTCAAAATAAAATTAGAAAACAATCCAACGGATCTCGTCTGGATCAGCCCCAACGACACAAAAGCTTATCGATTTTGCCAATGCAAGGCATGCTCGAAGTACGTTCCCGATTTATCAAATGGTTCAGGAAAGAATTACACAGAAGGCGACGATCGCATCATCGCTTATGCAAATTTTTTTGCAGATGCTTTACGCGAGGACTATCCCGACACTCGATTCGTCTATTATGTCGACTATCATTCACATGGTTTTCCAGGCATTGTAAATCCCGCTCCCAATAGTGCATTTTGGATAGTGCATTGGAATGACGATCAATTCCACGGACAATCTGATCGATCGAACATTGGAAAATCGCTTTCAGCATGGGGGAAATTCAAACATCCCCTGCTGGTACGCCCTTACTGGGGCAGTCATACATCCTGGGCATTCTGGCCCGTCGTACATGCATTGCAAAACGATGTCCGCTATTACCACAGTAAAGGTGTCGTCGGGATCTATTCTGAAACTCATCGTAATTGGGGAACAGAACATTTAAACTTCATTGTATTCCCACGTCTCCTTTGGGACAAAGATACCAATGTGAATGAATTAGTGGATGAATTCTGTCGATTGTTTTATGGACCCGCTGCAAAACCAATGCGCCGATTTTACGCAATTATGGAACAGGCTGCAGAAGACGGACCAGAACAGAGACGGTATCGACAATGGTTAATCCCCGTATTCACTCCGCAGGTTTTAACCAGGATGCGACAATGCATTCGAGAAGCAGAAACGGCCATCGAGGGACACAACAACATCTTCCGGCAACGGCTTGATTTTGTCAAAGCAGGATTCAAAATTGCCGATTTTTATTATTCAGCCGAACATTTAATGCGTACTTACCCTGAGACAAAAGACCAAAAAATACGAAACCGTGTTGTGCAATTACTAAGACGAAGTGTAGCCGTTATTGACGACCCCCAATTTCATGATCGACTCAACCCAAAATCTTCACGCTTGATCGAGTCGACTCCCATCAATCTGCCAAACCAGTTACGAATGCTCTTAGCCCAACATGAACAAGGCACAACGTTCGAGGCAGGTGACTTTAAATATTTTGAAGATTATTACCTTGGTGGCCGTACTTTTCTTGATGCCAAACAAAAAACAGGTTTCACGGATGGCCGTTACGGCCTGGTCCTTGACACAAAGAAAAAAGGAGCATTACTCTATCACTTTGATACGAAGCAAGGCAAGTTTGAAAAGGTGAGTGGTGCATTAGTATTGGGGAATTCAACCTCAGATGTACCTGTGACAATTCAGATCAAAACCGCTCCCAACCAAACGTGGAATACTGTTTTAGAACATACTCACGCAACAATGTCTCGCATCGGCCAAGCGGCTCAAGGCAAAATCCAGTTCGACCTCACACACTACGTACAAGGTCATAATCAGTTTAGACTTCTTATTGAAATGCAGAATCAAACCTCAACGAACAGGCACGTTTTACATCAACTCCATCTGAATGGACTCGTGCTTGAAAAAGCAAACCAATAGCAACAGACAAGTTTGATAATGTATTAAAATCAGTTCAGTGTCCTGGTGAGATTCGCAACAGTTTAACATGGAGAACAATATCGTGATCAAGTCGATTCTCATGCACCTCCTTTTTGCTGCTGTTGCTCTGGCAGTTTCACTGCCAGCGAATTCCTTTGCTGAAGACAACACTGGTAAAATCCCCCGTCTCAAATTTCAAGTCAAACTGGATACAGTACTTGAACACGATGATCGAAAGTCTTTGTGGTTTCATCCAAGAGTAGCAGCGATTCCCGGATTTGGTAATTCCGGCGAGCCAGCTGTAATCATGACATTACAAAAACATTTGCGGGTCAGTGATCATTACACAGGATCAAGTGTAATGCGAACAAATGATCTGGGCGCAACCTGGTCAAAGCCAGATGCAAGGCCAGAACTGGCGTGGGTTCCTTCAAAAGACGGCAGCGAAAATCTTGCGGTTATCGATGTCACACCCGGCTGGCATGCCTTAACAGGTAAAATGATAGCCATCGGGTCGCAGACTCGATACGCCCATGATGGTACTCGTCTCGCAAACAAAGTTCGACAGAACCAGACATCTTATAGCATCTACGATCCTGAAACGAACAAGTGGACTGGATGGCGGGAACTCATCATGCCCGCTGATCCCATATTTAACTTTTGCCGATGCGCCAGTTCACAATGGTTAGTTGAACCTGATAACACCCTTCTCCTGGCCATGTATCTTAATCCGACTGTGAAATCAAAATATCGAGTGGCTGTCGTCCGTTGCTCTTTTGATGGAAAACATCTCAAGTATATTGAGCATGGTAATGTACTTCAGCTGGATGTAGAGCGTGGTTTGGTCGAACCTTCGCTGGTCAAGTATCAAAACAAATATTACATGACGATACGCAACGATGTGAAAGGCTATGTCACAACCAGTCAGGATGGATTACATTACGCGGCAATCACACCCTGGAATTTTGACGATGGCAGCGATCTTGGCAGTTACAATACGCAACAACACTGGTTAGTACACAGTGAAGGGCTTTTTCTGACGTATACTCGCCGGGGAGCCAAAAACGATCATATCATCCGAAATCGAGCGCCACTTTTCATCGCTCAAGTAGACCCAAATAAGTTACAGGTATTACGAGATACCGAGCAGACTCTCATTCCGGAACGAGGAGCAGCATTAGGTAACTTTGGTGCGGCTGCCATTACTGCCGACGAATCCTGGGTGACTGTGGGAGAAGGAGTCTGGAACGACGCTGCAAGAAAACGAGGCGCCAAAGGTGCCGTTTTTGTTTCACGGGTGATTTGGTCAAAACCGAATCTTCTGGTTCATCAATCTGGCCAGTAATACGATTGCAGTCCCGGATCGACCACAATCGGAGTCAAAAAAAAAAAAGTGCTGAATTCAAAATGAGACGAGGTACACCAAAGTTGAGTTGAGTGAATCGCCCGGCGTATTGATCTTCGTACACATCTGCAGCCCGCCAGTCTATTTTTGAGGAATGGAACACTCGCGCGCTTTGATTTCGACAGATGGTGGTTTTTTCTTATTGTGAATGCCCCTGAGTGTCGTTTAGACTCGTAATTCCACTTTCTCAAGATTTCCAGGGGAGAATTCCCGGTCAATCACAGCCACCAGGGTAAGTCAGAGTGAATAGAGACATGTTTAATCCAAAATTAGAATCGCTTCGCGGAATTGCCGCGCTGATGGTTGCTGTAAGCCATTGTTTTATAGTACTGGCGGTTGATGATAATAAAATGATTTGGGACACAAGCCTCCTGGATACCACGGGTGTTCAATCATTTTTCACAAGATTTTTCTTAATCCCATTCAATGGTGGTCCGGCTGTCACAATATTTTTTGTACTCAGCGGCTATGTCCTGGGCATGTCGCTTGATCGAAAACCGAAAAACCTGCTATCGATTCTCTCGTTTTATATCAAAAGAATATTCCGTATCTATCCGGCATACATTGTCTGTCTGACGTTCATCATACTTTCGATCACTTTGTTTCATACCTACATCGAATTCCCCAACACTTCCGTCTGGTTTCAGGCATGGTATAAAACTGATATTACACTATCGAATGCAATCCTGAATTACGCTTTGCTGGAAACCAACCTCAACCAGATAGCATGGACCCTGAAAGTGGAACTGTTCATGTCACTGCTGTTTCCGTTTGCGTATCTTGCCAGCCGCAGTGTCGGCGTGAAGATGAATTTTGTGTTTCTTTTTATTCTTGTAATTGTCAGCAGCATGTCCAGAGCGATGCCTTACGGAAATCTGTATTTTATGTATGGATTTGTGTTTTATCTTGGATTGATGATGCCAACTCTCATTGAAAAACTGAACTTGTATGTAGAGCAGGATGCCTGCAATACCATGTTTTTTTTAAGTATCGTATGTACCATGTTTTCACGATTGTTTTTCTCTGGCAACAGTAATCTGTCCAGCGCGATACTGATCGAGGCACTATTTTCATCATTGATAATCGCAATTCTCGCTGATACCACAAAGACAGTATTTTTGAGTCGTGTTTTAGATTTTGCGATCTTTAGAAAACTCGGTCAGTTTTCGTATTCATTCTATATCTATCACTTTATTATTCTGTACTGGCTCGCCTATTGCATGCTTTTACTGATAAGCCCGGAAATCACAGCGCGATTCCCACTCTTACTAAGTGTGAGTCTGGCTTTCATTTCAGTTGTAATCAGCTATTATATTGCCATGCTTTCGTATCATGTCGTTGAACGCCCTATGATCAAATATGGAGCGCTCGCTGCAGAGAAACTGTCAAACCTGTTGAACTCTTCTCATGACCGAGTTCAACTTCCACAGGAATAGATTCGGTCAATGAAATATTTCTGTCTGTTTCAGCCAGAAAGTCAGACTGGAATTTTTTCTTCTCCAATATCCATCTCATGCGTCAGGAAGCGAATCAGTGGTTTTACGTTCTTTCGTTGTCGTTTGTATGTCACTTTGTATTTCAATCGGAATACAGGCCGACGAGTTAGATGTTTATATTCTCACCGGACAAAGCAACTCACTTGGCACCACGAATCTCGAAGGCGATGACTTTGCCCCCGGCACCCATCCGGCTGATTCTCAAACGCGTTTTTTCTGGTCTAACCCTTCCTCAATTGGTTCGGCTAACCCTGACACGATTGTCTTACTGGGTGACTCGGGTGGATCGATCAAGACACTGCAAATGCAGCAGGGAGCAAGAGCCAATCCCAAATCATGGGGACCCGAAATCGGGATGGCACGAACCATGTTCGATGCTGGTAAATCGAACGTAATGGTAATTAAAGTCAGTCGTGGCGGCGGCGGTAATCGTTTCTGGCTGCCCAAAACCGGACATATGGCAAATCATCTGATGAAGCAAATCGACGTTGCGCTGACGGAAGCAACCAAAGCAGGGCATACCTTTAAGGTTAAGGGATTTATGTACCTGCAGGGTGAAAGCAACAGCAGTCAGGAGGCACAGCTTGCCAACACGCGTCTGCAGACTTTAATCGATGCCGTTCAGTCACATATCAATTCCAGCTATGCGAATGCTGCTTCCAACATGTACACGGTCGTTGGAGAAATCGCCGCGAGTACGTCGAACACAAGCCGCATCAAAACAACCGATCTGCAAAAAAAACATGCAGCTGGCAGCCCTGACATAGGATTTATAAAGACACACGATCTTCCTCTCAAAAAGGATCGCCTCCATTTTGGGAAAACATCCAAGCTGGAAATTGGTCGACGCTTTGCCGACGCCTTTCTCAGCCGCAACTGGGTCGAAAATCCCAGTCGGATTGCCGGCTACTCAGCCAATGCGGGTAAGCCGGAAGCTGTTCCGCATCCGCTCGTTCAAGGATTGACGGAAAGTGGAAAAACAATCGACGTTATGATGGAAGCAACGAACGACAATAACACCCCCGCGTGGCGAATTGCCGACAATAGCCCTATTGTGAATCCCGAATACCGTCAGTCTCTGACGGCTGCTGAATTCAAAACAATGTTTGATCAGGGATGGATATTTAAAGTCAGAGCCAAAGTCGTCTCCGGAGGTGGGCTGGCACTCTGGTCGATCAACAAAAAACATGATCCCGGCTGGAATATCATGGGCGACCGGCACATGAATGGGTTTCAACTGAAACGTGTCAATAATGATGAGCTTGAAGTTGGACTCTGGCAAGCAAAATCACCAATCAATCTCGGCCCTGGTTCAGCAAATCAATATCATACGTTTGAGCTGCGTGGAATGGCCGGCTCAAGCCTGTTCGATTTTTATATTGACGATCAATTACGTCAAAACAAAATTGATCTTCGCACAGGCAGCGGTATTGCAAGATTTGATAATGCACTTTTTTTCAACAGTGGTTCAGGAGTCGGCACCGACCTGGAAGTGCTTTGGAATGAAGTCTCGTTGACCACACATATGGCTCAATAAAATTGTCAGGAATAAAGCATTCTTGTTTCGTCTTCCCTGAAAAACACCTTCACTTTTACCGTTGTTTTCCTGGCTCCGCTTTGACGAAGAGTTCTTTTGGTGCGGTTGAGTAGTATTTGAACATCGCGGGGCAGATCCAACCTTCCATCGACGAATCTTCGAACCGATAATAATTTCCACCCATATCTCCCCGCAGCCAGACCAGTTTTTTCTGATATTCGGGAAATGCTTTCGCCGAAAACAACAACCGAAATCCATCCTCTGCACTGGGAATATCTTTCACAAGAACATCGATCATTTCTGGGACGCCGGCCACGAACGGCTCTTTGACCAGACCAGCAGAAGCGTCATCAAATACCCATGTATCATGGTCTCGATAAGGAGAAATTACCATAATCGCATTTTCACGCGGTTTGGGTTTCGAAGACGGCAACAAACCGCTCGTCCAGGCAAATCCAACGGCAGCCAAGATTAAACCGAGTACAAGCGGGCCGATAAACCGCCAGCGAAATCGTGGCTGAACTGTTTCGGGCGGAGTGGAAACTTCTTCATTGCTCATTGTAGTCTCACCCAGATTTCAAAAAATACAGTAAGTACACACACCCTGAATTCTCGGAGCATTTCACTGGTATCAGAATTGTTCCATATTTCATGTTCTATTATAAAAATTGATTGTCGTTAGTTCCATTGAATTATTGCATTCTGGAAATAATTCGAGAGTAAACGCCTGTCTCAATCGACATTGCCAGCAGGCATATTATCCAGCGGGTCTGCCGATAAGACAGGACACTTTAATTTGTCCGCTGTTTATAACGTCGGCTCTCCATTCATAGCTCTGGTTTTCATCCGCTTTATCGGCCATCTCCAGCATTTCATTAACGGTATAAGTCCTTAATACAGAGACAATACCATCCCAAAAGACAAACAGGGGGATCAGTGGAATGAGATAGGTCAAGATTAACCGAAAAATTCGAAACGGCCTTACAAACGGAGTGAGCAGGAGTACAAATAATGGAGAAAGTGCGAACTGAATGAGATGCGCGACATCGCGCTGTTGCGCCTCAAAAAAGGCGATGGGTTCATTGGCGGCGATCGCGTTTACCAGAATATTTTCTACTTCAACCGGATCAAAGTGATGCAAACTGAGAAATTGAGTTCGTAGTCCTGTGAGATCAGCGGGAACTGCTTTGGCATCAACGGGACGCGATTCCATATCAATCGTATCAGGAAAAGCCAGGGCCGTTTCCTGCATGCCAGATTGATTGGGATAATAATCGGTCAGTTTGATTTGTAAATCTGGAAATTCTTCTAGAAGTTTTGGAACCAGACTGAGCCAGGGGCCCCCTCCACCGGACGCGATATCAACAATCTTCGAACGACCAGTCTCATGCAGAATCTCAGAAAGAACCGGTATCGTGCTGCCAAACAGATTAAATTTATTAGACACAAATCGCAGGTAATCTGTCATAAAGTCTCTAAGCAGGCTCGGAAACCAGCGGCAATCTTCAAACTCAAATAACTGTCGTCTTCTCATGTCGATTCGCTACCATTCAAGAAATGCAAAGATCAACTCGTTATCTTGATATCGACAGGGTAACCACTATCACGGGTGCGGGGGAGTGATCCCAGCTAAAACTTGTTTGAAAATGATGGAACTAAGTATCTCGTTCAGCTGAATGACAAACGGACTGGCAATGATCGAACGGCCCTGTTCAAAGCCGTCATGAAATAAACGGAGGGTGTGAGAATGAAATCTGACTGAATCATTTTTGTCAACTCATCACTTTTTTCAATTTAGAAATTGCCATCATTCCGTGAGAAGCGATTACTTAATCCTTGATAACTGAGATTATCCCATCACTATTATCTGGTATCTGGCATATATTGAATCCAGGTCTCTCCTGCATCGAGTTTTTTTGTTGAGGAAACAGCTCCACACCTTGCTGAACAACGCGTAGACGAACTAAACTTACGCTCGTAAGTACTTCTGACCCGCTTTATTCGAATTAATCCGTTTTTAAATGAAATCATAATCAATGACTCTTCGTCATAGAATTTCTCAGACGACCGTACTCCCTGTGATAACAGTGCTACTCGCCTTTTTTCTGCTACTGGAAGCACAGGCTCAGACTCCCTCAAAATCAAAGGCAGCGACACAAACACCTAATAGCGATGCCCCCCAGGCACCTTCGATATCCGTCGAAGCAATTCAAAATCAGATCGACAAACTAAAAGACACCAAAGGTCTGTCTGAAGAGGATCAGAAAAAGGCGGTTAATTTTTATAACCAGGCGATTGAGAATCTGAAGAAAGCATCCAAATTTCAAGAATTAGCCCAGCAAAGTGAATCGGATTCGAAAAATGCGATGCAAAGGCTTAACCAAAAAAAAGCCGAAATAGAAACCCTGAACAAAAGACCAAAACCATCCTATGCTGAAATTCTCAATCTTCCAAAACTGGAACAAGATCTCGTTCAAGCGGAAGCTGCATTTGAAAAAAGCAAGCAGGATCTTGGCGACTGGGACAAAGAAGTTGCCAACCGAGCAAATCGCCTGAAAGAGGCGTTACAGCGTGCGAGTCAAATTGATGAATTGATTAATGAAACAGTAAAACAACTAAAAGTCCCTGCTCCTGCCGATGAACCAGCAGTGATTGCAAATGCCAGAAGCATTGAGTTATCAACTCGCCTAATGTCTCTCAAAGCGGAAAAACCAGCTCTCAAGAACGAGCTGATCAAATACGATGCTGAAGCGACCATCGGATTCCCTCGCGTTAATCAAGATTATTTGAAACTGATCGCGAAAACAAAAAAAGAAGAAGTTGATGCGCTGAAGGATCAGATCCAAAAGCGTCGTACTGTCGAATCTGAGATGCGTGTGAAAGAAGCCCGCCAAAAAGTTTTTGCAACAAACCCGATTTTGCAACCGATGGCAGAAAAGAACCAGAAATATGCAGAAGAAATCCAGGCACTCAACAAGAAAATCGAGACCCTCGACCAGAAACACTCTCAAACGGGTCAACTCCTGGAAAATCTCAAAAAACAATTCGATCAAACAAAGGCGAAAGAAGAGTCTGTTGGGTTAACAGGACCGATTGGCTTGTTGCTCAGAAATCAACAAGCGGCACTCCCGAATATCGAAAGCCTGAAACAAACAATTGCAAATCGAAGTCAGCTCATCAACGAAGTCCATTTAAAAAAATATGAACTGAGCGATGCCTGGGATAACTTTCCAACTGTCGAAGAGAAAACCGCAGAAATCCTGAATCGCAACCCGAAACTGACGACCGAAGATAAAATCAACCTCAAACATGTCGTCGAAGAAACTCTTGAGAAACAAAAAGAATATTTAGGCACTCTCATGAGCAGCAACGACAATTACTTCGACAAATTACTTAATCTCAATGTCACTGAAAATGATCTCGTAAAGCAAACGAAAACCTATTCTGCGTATATCAGGGAGCGCGTTTTCTGGATCAAAAGCTCTGCGACGATTTCTCTGTCAGAACTCAGGCAGACATCCCATTCCATCCGCTGGCTGTTTTCGCCCAGGCATTGGAAAGAATTATTCACGGAAATCAAACAGGATGTCTACAACAACCCCGTCATTTACATCACCGTTTTCTGCTGTTTCTTAAGCCTGGTCTACCTGGCCTATAATGTTCGACAACAATTACGAATTATTAATAAACAAATCATCAAGAGCAATTACCGCAATTTTGTCATTACCGCACGAGTTGCTTTTCTCACACTGTTTATTGCCATCATCTGGCCAGGGTTGATCTGGTTTATCGCCTGGAGAATTGGCGTCAATCCCAACGCTCCTGTTTTCGTCAAGGCGGTCGACTATAGTTTACGCCAGGCAGGCTGGCTGTTATTTTTCTGGGAACTCATCCGACAGATTTGCAGGCCGCTCGGACTGGGTGAGTCTCATTTCGGCTGGTACAAGCAGACCGTTTTATACGTCCGCAGAAATATACGCTGGGTGATCCCGTTCTCAATTCCCCTGCTCTTTATCACGCTTCTGCTGCATGGTAAAGAAGTCGACCGCAATCATGATCTGCTGGAACGCCTGTTTTTTGTAGCTTTACTGATCGTCTACACAATCTTTGCGCGACGTGTTTTTCATCCCCAGTCCGGCCTCTTCCAATCGATCATGAACTACAATCAGGAAGTCTGGTATGATCGCTTCAAATTCATCATTTACCTCTTGACTCTTTTAGTTCCCTGTTCGCTCATACTGCTGTCACTGGTTGGCTTCTATTTTACAGCAATGAGCCTGTTCCAATTAATCTTTATCACGCTCTGGTTATTTCTTGGCATCATTATTTTCCGGGCTTTGCTTTTACGCTGGATTCTGATTCACCATCGACAGTTAAGCTATCGGCAGAACCAGGAACGTTTACAAGCACTTAAAAAAGAGTCTCTGGAATCAAGCTCTGAAACCGTAATCGCAGGCATTACGACAGAGGAAGAAAACCCTGCCGATCTCACAAAAATCTCGGCTCAGATCAAAAAACTGGTCAATGCCACTGCCAGTGTGTTTCTACTTTTAGGAATACTCTGGATCTGGGGAGACACACTACCTGCTTTCAATCGCCTCGACACGGATGAGTATAAACTCTGGTCAACTTCAATCCAGACGGTAGATGAAACAAAAAATGCTGATGGCAATATTACACAAAAAACGGTAGAGCGACTGGAACCGGTCACCTGGTATGACATTGGACTGGCACTCATTTTAGCCACATTTGCGGTGATCGCAACAAAAAACTTTCCCAGTCTACTCGAATTCATGATCCTGCAACGCCTGCCTTTAGATGCGCCCGTTAAATATGCCATCACCAGTTTATCCCGCTATTTCGTGGCTCTCATTGGGATTTTCGTTGTATTTAGTACGATTGGATTAGGCTGGACGAAGTTACAATGGCTGGCAACCGCGTTGACCTTTGGATTGGCGTTTGGGTTACAGGAAATCTTTGCCAATTTTGTATCCGGTTTAATTTTACTCATTGAACGTCCCATCCGGGTAGGTGACATCATCACTGTCGATGAAGTGAGTGGCGTCGTATCCCGCATTCGGATGCGAGCCACGACGATTACGAACTGGGATCGGAAAGAATATATTGTTCCAAACCGGGAATTCATTACGGGCAAGATACTCAACTGGACTTTAACTGACTCGGTACAACGGATCACAATTTCCATCGGAGTCGCCTATGGTACCGACACCAATAAAGCCTCGGACCTTGCCTTAAAGATTGTGACTGACCACCCCTTTATACTCACAGACCCGCCCGCCAGTATCACATTTGAATCCTTTGGAGACAGCACATTAAATCTGTTGGTGCGAGCCTATCTTCCCAATCTGGAAAATCGACTGTCTGTAATTCATGAACTACACACAGAAATTCATGATCAATTCAACAAAGCAGGAATTGAAATTGCATTTCCACAAAGAGACGTTCATGTTTATTCCGGCAACAAATCTCTGACAGACACCGTTCTGAACATGAATATTTCCGAACCAGAGAGCGAGGTTGAATCCGAAGGGCCGCAGTAATTAACTCAGAGTGATTCCAGTTGCATGGCGACAAAGGTTCCTGCAATAACTGCAGCAATCTGATGATCGACCTTCACTTTGCACTCCAATTGAATTCGTGCACGTCCTTTTCGCTGCAAACCTGTATAAAACTGATCCCATACCTGTTGCACCGGATAACAACATTCTGCCTCAAATTCATTCTCTATCGGACGCAGAAATTCAATCTCACTTTTTTGAATGACGATTTTGTAGCGAAGCGTGTCGTCTCTCAATCGGAGATGAATTAAAGTCCATCCGGCCAGGATTCCTAAACTGGCGATACTCCCACCAAAGGCCGTCTCCTGGTGATTCAGATTGGGTGTCAACGGGGCTTGTAGTCTGAGACGCTCCTGACCTTCAGGCAGAACAGTGATTCGCATCGCCTGCGTCACCGGAATATGTTGATGCAGGTAAGCAGTTACTTCTTCTGCATCAAATTCCATCAAAAGTCTCCTTCAATATATTTCTCAGCAATCGATTTCCATTCTGAATCACTGAAAAATATATTGATGCATCATCTGCGAGAATACAAGCGTTGACGAAGAGGGATCACCAAAAGCATCGCATAAATGTCATATCCCCAAATCATGTTTGACGATAATTATTCATCAGGAGGCAGAGGTGGTAAAATTGCTGGTCCCTTCTGTGCAGGCTCCGTCTGTTTTTTGCGTGGTACCGGTGGCAAAACAGGTACTGTCTTCCGGGCGGGCTTCCAACCAGGTGTCAACCGATTCTGCGAGGGAACAGGAGTTCGATAAGGATTTATCTGTTTTCCCAAATTGGAATCAGATTGGGGAACGGGTGGTCCCGGTTGCGGAAAATAACGATTCGTCGGCTCTGCAGATGGCTTTGGGCCATAATAAATCTGCAACTGGCGAATTGAAGATTTCATATCTTTCAAAATCAGGTCAATATTGCGAACGGCCTGTTCCGGTACCATTCGATATGGGGGACCATAACATTGAAAAATATCGCAATGAAAATTGGGTTGCGGATAGCCAATTCCTCCAGAGAAAGTGTAGCCGTTGGGCCCCGTCGGAGTGATGACCGGATCTCTGAGAACAGGTAGCCGCTGCGCTTTGATGGAATGTTCGAAATTATCGACTAAAAAACTTAAATCAGACAATGTCCGTTCCATACTTGTCGCAGGTGCATTAAACACGACCATGCTCTGAATATTGTCTGCGACTTCATGTATTTCATATGCTTTGTCAAACAGGATTCGTTGTCCTCGGATGCCACGAAATCTGGTACGGATCTCCCGGCTCAAAAGAAAGGAATCACGATTCAATTTACTGCTGATTGCAGTCAGTTCCCCTGCCTGCGCCAACTGTAAGTCATTCAGTATCACGATTGAAAAGAAGAGACTTGCCAGGACTCCCCCATAAACACTTTGTCGAAACATCATGATTCTCCCTGCATGCGGACAAACTGAAATCTCTTTTGATTCCGCGAATCGAATGAGACTTTTGCTCCTTCAGAACGAATAACTAAATATGGCAAAAAGCATTCCGAAATGGAAATGGAAAATGAGCCGCATCGATAAACAGTATATCAAAAACAACTTACCAAAAAAGTTTTTGTCGAATTTCACTCGATACCAATTTCAATATACCAAATCTGACGTAGTTTCGATGACAGAGACTTCGATTTGATTCGACACATCTACCCTTAATAAACACAGCTCTTATGTACACACCCGAAACACCACTATGCTGGTTCACACTGGTAAATCGAGACAGAATGACTTCTCTATGTGAATATCACGTGGAAAATGCGCTGATTTTGGCATCAAAATGTCAATAATTGACATGGCCATTGATTCAAGATTGCCAAATCGGGTTTCCAACGACACAATAACCTTTACCTGTCAAATCTGTCTTAAACACTGTCTTTCCATATACTTCTGGAGTTTGAAATTTCATGTCCCTCACCACAAGAACCATTGGCCCTCTGAGTTGCCAGATTTATGACGAATTACCCGAGGGACAGGATCCGGAAATCATCGCTGTCATCTGCCACGGATTTGGCGCACCCGGTGATGATCTGGTTGCTTTGGGACCAGAGCTGGCAGGCAAGAACTCAGCCTCTTCAAAGCGGGTTCGTTTTGTTTTTCCAGCCGCACCGCTTTCATTATTGGACATGGGAATTCCCGGTGGACGGGCCTGGTGGATGCTGGATGTTGCAGAATTGAATGCCGCGATTGCCTCGGGAAATATTCGTGATCAAAGAGAGAAAACACCTGATGGACTCTTAGAAGCGGCTCAACAACTCAGAGAATTCATCGACGAATTGAGAAAGGAATCTGGTTTACCCCTTTCCCAGTTTGTTCTGGGTGGGTTTTTCTCAGGGGTCGATGATTTCCACAGAAGTGGCTCTCAACCTGCCAGAACCGCCGGCTGCACTTGTCATCTGGTCTGGAACATTACTATGTGAACAAAGATGGACATCTCTTGCGAAAAAATCAGAACGGTTTCCTGTTTTACAGACTCATGGAAGGCAAGACCCTATCCTGCCTTATGAGGGAGCGATCTGGTTGAAAGAGATGTTCGAACAGAACCAGTTTGAAGTGGACTTTTCGGAATTTATGGGACCACACACGATCCCACTGATTGCCATCGAAAAAATGAAGACACTGCTTGCTGACCTGAAGTTTTAATCAGAATCACAAACTGGTTAATCTGTGGAAAGCCTTTAATTGTAACAGCAATGCATTGAGCCTTGCCTCGACTCACGACATAATACCCCATTATCTCCGTTATCAAATTTTGTTCCTGATCGAGCCAGTCTTGAACCCCAAGACCCATTATTACCGAAACTGATTTCAAGCCCGGATTTTGATTTGGCGAAATCAGAAAATAAACGCATGAATTCAATCTTCACAGCCTTAGTCAAAACATTCTTATTTCTGCTTGTGCTGAACACAGGCCAGAAAACCTTTGCAGATGACATTGCGAAAAACGATTTTGAAGTCAAACAAATCAAGGTTGGATTTGATGGCCTCTACAAAGTCGGGCGCTGGATCCCTGTCACTGTAGAGATCACGACGAATACTCCCATCGAACTCCAGCTGTCTGTCATTTCTCGTTCGCCGGATGGAAACCCAACTGAGACGCCATCAGACGTCTACCGTTTTCTTAAACCGGGAACCTTTCAATTGTACTCACAATTTAAAACCGGATTACTCGACAGTCCATTAAGAATTCGTTTTCGTGATGTGCAGACTCAAGCTATTCTGCGGGAAATCTCATTTTCACCTCAATCAGTTCAAAATCAATTTACCGGAATTGGTTTAAAACAATCTGTTGATTTGTGGACGACGATCGGCAATGTCCCCGGCTTTGAATCTGTCAGTTCTCCTCAACCGTCATCGTTTGACAAAAACCGTAATCAGATCTCTGTCTCGATACCAGACCAGTCATTCCTGCCTGAAAAAGGCAATGGTTACGATTCGCTTGACAGCCTGATCGTTGATTCAAACTACGCTGTCAGTGGAGAAAAAAACAAAGCCATTCAGGACTGGGTCGCAAATGGGGGCCATCTTGTTCTTTACGTTGGAAACAACATCGAAAAATATCAAAACAGTGATTTTGCGAAATGGATTCCCGTTACAATACTGGGTAAAAATCGAGTTCGGGAATTGAGCAGTCTGGAGTTATTTGCCTCGGTGCGTTCCCGTATTCGTGGAGTGGCAACAGGTTCCCGTATCGCAATTAATACCGGCGAAGTGCTGGCATCTTCTCTGGATGGACCGCTGGTCGTACGGGTTCCTTACGGGCTGGGTCTCGTGACATTTCTGGCTCTGGATTTAAATACCAGACCCCTGGTCAACTGGGATGGACTAAACAGTCTCTGTACTAAACTTGCAACTCGAACAAAACGACCGCTTACCGCAAATAAACAGAACTCCGATTTTGGGAAAGCGACTTTCACAAACGGGTATATCTGAGCTGGAAACGCAAATATTTCATTCGCAACAGAAATTTTCAGAAGTGCAAAGGCCATCCCACTGGTGGGTCATGGGATTGATTTTACTCTATCTGCTCATCATAGGGCCCCTTGATTATTTGTTAGTGCACCGTGTCTTGAAGAAGCCACATATCACCTGGATTACATTTCCTCTGATGGTCATCGTCGCAGTGACCTGGGGAGTGATTTCTGCTCAAAGCGACAATGGGAATACGTTTCAGTCAACACAACTGAATATTGTTGATTACGATGCAGCAGCAGGTCAGTTTCGAGGACGATTCTATCTGGGACTCTACAGCCCGGAAACACGCCGCTATAAAGTGGATGTCCAGACAAACCTTCCGCTGGATCCTCCCCCGGCATCCATTCCAACACATATTTGCTGGAATGGCATTCCTGAATCGACTTTTGCGGGAATGTATCGATCTGCAGAAGGTGCCATCACTGGTCCCACCTACCAGTTCTCTGATCATTCGCATTCGATCGAGAATTTACCAGTTCTTAAGTGGGGCACGAAGAACCTTCTGGCTGAATGGTCTTTACAGCATCCTGATCTGTTCACATCGAATCTGACGGGCAACCACCTGGGCCAACTCTCAGGAACGCTGACTCATCATTTATCCAGCCCCGTGAAAGCATGGGTCATCGCCTATGGCAATCGTGTCTACCTGCCAATAGTTGACCCGGAACATCTCGAACGTTCTTATATCCCTCCGAAACAAGCCTGGGATATCAATGATACATTTGTTGAATCACGTAATATCAAAGGTTATCTGACGCGCGCGGTCTCACGACGAATCAAACAAAAAGGTCAAGTGAAATCCAGTTTAATCACTGTGCAGACCGAGTATGACCCCTTCTCCAAAAACGTCTATGAAATATTAAAAATGTTGACCTACCACGAAAAGTCGGGAGGTTCCATTTACACAGGCCTTTTAAACAGTTCTGCAGAGCGACTGGATTTCACAGAGCAATTAAGACTGGGGCGAGCCGTTTTATTTGCAAGACTGGATACCCCTCTCAGTCAGGTTTCTCTGGATGATCAAAAAATTGACCAGGCCGGACAGGCAACCTATATTCGCGTTGTCATTCCAGTCACAAATTCAAGCAGTATTCAAAATGAACTGCCATCATTAGAAGACGACGATAAACCGAAAGATCAGAAGGACTCACCTGCCGGGAAAATAAAAGAGTGATCGAAACACGCAATTTAACAAAACGTTATGGTGACTTGATTGCCGTTAATAACATCAATCTCAACCTGAGTGCAGGCGATGTCTTTGGATTTATTGGTCCCAACGGCTCCGGTAAAACTACGACGATGAAAATGATCGCCACACTGCTCAGCCCGGATTCTGGAGAAGCCTATGTTTGTGGAAAATCGATCTATACGCATCCGGAAGAGATCAGACGACTGATCGGATTCATGCCCGAATTTTTCGGTGTTTATGATAACATGACGGTGATTGAGTATCTCGAATTTTTTTCTTCCGCTTATCGAATCAAAGGTCCGCAAAGACGTAGAAGTTGTGAAGAAAAACTGGAACTGATTAATATGACCTTTAAGCAAGATGCGATGGTCAACCAGCTTTCGCGCGGTCAGACCCAACGTCTCGGACTAGCGCGTGTTCTGCTCCATGAACCCCAGGTCCTTCTACTGGACGAGCCGGCAAGTGAACTTGACCTCCGCGACCAAATCGAAATTCGAAATTTACTGAAACGTTTAGGTGAAATGAAGAACACAGTGATTGTCTCAGGTCACCTTTTGCCTGAGTTAGCTGACGTCTGTACGCGCATCGGCATGATTGAAAAGGGAAAGCTGATTATTGACGATAGTATCGACGAATTAATGAAGGACACTGGATGATCAAAAACTCGATCAATCCGGCCAAACAACATCGAACTATATTTAAAATAAGTTAACTTCGAAAAAAGACGACGATAAACCAAAAGATCAGAAGGACTCACCTTCCGGGAGTATAAAAGAGTGATTGAAACACGCAATTTGACAAAACGTTATGGCGACTTGATTGCCGTTAACAACATCAATCTCAACCTGGGTGAAGGTGATGTTTTTGGATTTATCGGGCCCAACGGTTCTGGTAAAACCACTACGATGAGGATGATCGCCACTCTGCTCAGCCCGGACTATGGCGAAGCATACGTTTGCGGAAAATCCATCTACACCAATCCGGAAGAAATCAGACGTCTGGTCGGTTTTATGCCTGACTTTTTCGGTGTTTATGATGACATGACGGTGATCGAGTATCTCGAATTTTTTGCAGCCGCATATCGGATTACAGGTCCTCAAAGACGCAAAATCTGTGAAGAAAAACTGGAACTCGTTGACATGACGTTTAAACGGGACGCCATGGTTAATCAGCTCTCGCGCGGTCAAACCCAACGAATTGGTCTCGC
This sequence comes from uncultured Planctomycetaceae bacterium, assembly GCA_942492165.1. Classification (GTDB taxonomy): domain Bacteria; phylum Planctomycetota; class Planctomycetia; order Planctomycetales; family Planctomycetaceae; genus Gimesia. The sequence continues at coordinate 11,523 of CALOEF010000070.1, read as the reverse complement.
ACGTGTTCTGCTACATGAACCGCAGGTCCTCCTGTTGGATGAACCGGCAAGTGGTCTCGACCCGCGTGCCCGAATTGAAATTAGAAACCTGCTAAAGCGGTTGGGAGAATTAAAGAAAACAGTCATCGTCTCAAGTCATATCCTGCCTGAACTGGCCGATGTCTGTACGCGGGTTGGCATGATCGAAAAAGGGAATCTGATCATCGACGGTAATGTGCAGGAAGTCTTGAAAAAAGCAAGGCAGCGGATTCTGTTACACGTTGCTGTCAACGATAACACAGATAAAGCTGCGGCTTTGCTTGAATCTCATGACCTGGTTTCAAATATCGACATCGAAAAAAATGTCATGCTCGTAACATTACAAAAAGACGTGATGGACTACACCTTCATTCCCAGCATCTTAATCAATGAAGGATTTAAGCTCTGTTTATTCCACGAAGAAGAAACCAATCTCGAAACAGCATTTATGGAATTGACAAAAGGTCTGGTACAATAATTCTTCCAGCCATTTATTTCTTCTGTTTGGCCGCATCACGTTTTGCTTTTCGGGCTGCTTCTGCTTTTTTTTCTGCTGCTTTAACCTCGGCTTCCGGTTTCCGTTTTTGCTTCAAAAACCACTCATACAATTTCGGATTATCATATGATTCGGTCCAGGAATTATGGCCTGCATCGGGATAGACCGTAAAAGTGACATCAGCATTCGCTTTTTTTAGCACCTCGACCAGGGAACTCGATCTTTCAAGTGGTACACCGGTATCCTTCGCCCCATGAAAAACCCAGATGGGCACATGCTTGATTTTTTTAACCCAGAATTTCTCACCACCTCCACAAATCGGAGCCAGAGCGGCAAACCGATAAGGCGTATGAGCTGCCAGAGACCAGGTTCCAAAACCGCCCATACTTAATCCAGTAACGTAAACCCGGTCTTTATCAACACGATACTTCTTTTCCACATCATCCAACAACGCGGTCAGTTCGATCGGCTGCCAGAGTTGCCCTTTGGGGCATTGGGGAGAAATCACGATAAAAGGAAACTGCTTTCCTTTTTTGACAAGCATCGGTGGTCCATGAATGGTGACAAGATCGAGATTATCTCCTCGTTCACCAGAACCATGCAAAAACAGCAGTAATGGCCACTTTTCCTTTTGCTCATAGTTTTCGGGCAGGTAGAGCAGATAATTCATTTTGACAGGAACTGTCGTATTTAATGACGCCGCTGCCTGTCTTCCAGATTGTAATTTTTCTTCAGCTTGCACCTCTATCGCACAAACAAACAACATTAAGAGCAAGCCAGAGCTTATTTTCTGTATCATCAGTTGCGTTCTCCATCAATTTCAAATGTCTCTTTTGTAAAGCGGGGTCATCAGAAAACTGAGCATGACAGACTAAAATTAAGACTTCAAGTCTGCCTTCCGGAATCCAACCCACCCGTTACACACGTGTATACTTAATTTGTAATACCTAGATTTTCAATCAAAATCGTGATTAGATTGACCCGACTAATGTCAACATAGAAAATACAGGAAGAACAGGGGCCATTGATCTCACAAGTCATTGCTTAGAATGCTATTCAATCAAATCGACTGTTTTGGTAAACTCCGGACCTCACTTCTCTCTTTCTTACCTTTCTTTTCTGTCATTTAATCCCATCGATTCTCGAATGAACCCTGCTTCCTCTTGCGGAAATGCTGTTCTTTTTCAATGGTCGGCCTGTAAACGTCTCTTTTGGGGCGCGTTTATCGCAGGTTTGTTATTTTGCTGCGCTGTCAGTTCAGGCTGTCAAAAAAACCTGCTCCAGAATGCGCCAAAAACGAATTTACCAACGATAAGGAAGCAGGCAAAACTCAAAAACATACCACAGGAACTGGATGGTCTGCACATCTATTTATCCCAGGATTTGTGGGTCCGAAATCATCATTGGTCTGCAGAGCGGGAATGGGAAGCGTCACGAAACGCTTCGACCAGCAACAGCACTCCATCGATCAATGTGCAGCGCTGGGTATTTGGTGCGCTGGAACAAAAACAGTTATTGCCAGAACCTGTGAAATCGGAAACAGCAGAATCACCAATAGCCAATTCTAAAGTCCCCGTTTCTGATCACCCCAAATCTGACCAAAAGGACCAGAACGCGAAACCGGAACCAGAACTGGTCAGCAAGAAAAAATTATCGCCGGAGGAAGACTGGTCATTCAATACATTGCAGAATTTTTTAGTTCGAACTGGATTCCAGGATTCAGAAGCGAAAACCACTTCCGCACAGTCTGAAGGAAAAATCGCCGCTCTCAAACGACTTGCTGAACAAGATTCCTTAGCAGGCTGGAATTCAACGATTCTCTGGGCAACACTCGATCCGGGGACCGCGGTTGAGACCTTGCCTCAACTGGAAAAAATCGCTTTTGAAAATCTTGAATACGATTCTTCAATAAAACAAAAAACACAGAATTCAAATTCCCAGACTGTATTCCTCAAAAAGAAAACGGAAAAAGAACAACTCAAACCGGTGATGGTTCCCCTGTCTCCTGCCTTGAAGCATGCGGCTGTCAATGCGATCTGCCTTGTTCTATCACAGGCGGATGCGATTCCGTTAAACACAAAAAACAGACTGACGCAATTGCTGCAACGCCCCGACATATCACTTGAACTTCGGAGTGAATTATATTGCGGTTTGGCCCGTTTTATGCCCCCCGCTGAAATTCCGTCATTAGAACAAACTCTTGATAGTAGTGATAACAGCACTCGCCCCCCTAAAACGTTACGTCGCGCTGCTATAGACGCCTGCATCATACACGGTCTTGCCGTTTATCCTGCAGGCCAGAAATTGACGCCGTCTCCTGCGCACTCACAAGATCGTAACAATGAATTTAAAGCTGCTGCATGGCCTGCAAATATAATGCAGGTGCGCTGGGATATTGATTCGGAAATGCGCTGGAAATTTGGTTTCTGGTCTGTACTGATTCGGCATCCTGATGCAGAATCGATTCTGACATCGCAGCTGAGGGACGCTGACTTACTGGTTCAAAACAAAGCAATTGAATCACTGGGTTTACTGGGAACTGAGACAGCACTGGAACTACTGATTTCACAGACGAAACGCCTTCAGGTAAGCTCACGAGTCTCTGCAACAAAAGGACTCACCCCCTGGGGAGTGCAGTATCTCGCTCCCCTCAAAAATGACACTTCTTCAATGGTGCGACTCACGGTTGCGGAAGGATTAAGTAACACGCCCTCTCCCGAAGCCGCACTACTACTGCAATCCCTGGTGCATGACCGTAACACAGAAGTCCAGCTGTCCGTCGTGGATTCGATTTCACATTGGCCAGATGAGCTCGCGATTCCCCTTCTCCTGGAAGGAATTCAAGAGGGTGCCTATAAGACAAGACGCAAAAGCATCATCCAGTTAATTGACCGAACGGGTTCGGGAGGTTCTATTTCCATAGAAGCCTCACGAGCAGAACGGATAGCCGCTGTCCGAAAACTGATTCAGGAGAAACAGCTGCCATCCGGATTATCTGATCAGTTAATGAAACATGGTTTGCAATCGCCCCATCAAATTAACAACACTCGAATCGCAGTCATTCAAGCTCATTTTCAGGATGTGGTAAATCAGCCCCGTGAATCAACGCAATATCATCACGCCTATCAGGAACTTTCGAATATTACTACGAACGAAATTACGGTACTTGAGAAATTGATTCTGGATACATCTGTCGAAATCCCCAGCGAGATCTATTCTGACCTCCTTCCTGAACTAAATCCCAACTATGCTGCACTCAATCAACTTACCAGTTCTCAAGTCTCTGATCGTCGTAAAGCGGCACAGGAACTTTATCTTGACTCTCAGAAAAAGTCATTAAGCCCGGTAATAGTTAAACGTCTGCGAACATTAATGACTCATGAACATGACCGTTTAGTCTGGCGGATTGTAATGTCATCCATCGCGCAAGACAGTTATGAAGATACAGCGCAACTTGCATTACTGGCAATCAATCACAACTGGCCTGACATTCGAATTCTGGGTTGTGATTATTTTGGAGCTCACAGTTTACCACAATATGCGCATTGGTTAATGCCACTGTTGAATGACAAAAACAAATCAGTTCAGCTCGCCGCCATCAATGCTTTAGGACTTTGTCACAACCCCATTGCGATTACCGGCATTCAAAACTCTTCACAAGACCAGACTGCAGCGCCCTCTCTGCGTGCCCTGCTCACGCATTCAAACGCACGGATTCGTTTTCACACAGTCGTTGCACTGAGCCGATTAGGTGATATTGAAGGCATGCAGGAAATGGTGCGACTTTCGAATGATCCTCTCAATTCGACACGCCTTGATGCAATCAGGGAAATGGGAAACTCCGGCCAGACACGCTTTGTTGAACCAATGATCCAGTCAGCATGGACCGAGCGAAATCATGCGACACTGAAAGAATTATTGAGTAGTCTGCAAAAACTGGTCCCCACTGCAGAACAGACATCCGATTTAAACCCGTTACAAAGCCATTCAGAACAGGCCAAAATCTGGATGGACTGGTGGCAAAAACAACACTCAGGATCATCAACACGACTGTTTACAGGTCGTTAATTATGAAATCTTGTTTTTGATGCACTTGATGGTTGTTCTCCATTCCGGGTTAACTGTATCATGTGGTCACGAAACGATTTCTGTATGCAAAGAACGCTTTAAAATCATTGCGGAACGACCAAATGTCTAATTACCACGACGACTTTCAATTGGAATGGCATGGAAATACTGTCGTAATTATCCCAGCCAGTAATGTCGAGTCCATGAGCTGGGATCTGATCGAACAGGCAGCTGATATTGTGATGGCACCACTGCAGGAAGTAGAAATCCCGATGGTTGTATTTGACCTGAGTGATGTCAGCTACTTCGGTTCTGTCTTTCTGGCCTTATTATTACGTTGTCATAAACACGTTCGCAGCAGAGGTGGAGAATTAGTCTTATGTGGTGCCAGTAAAATGGCAAACGAACTGTTGAGGATCACAGCACTGGATACACTTTGGGCGATCTACGATTCCAGAGATGAAGCTCTGGATGCATTGATGGGCTGAGCATGAGCACTTCTCTGACGGAGATCTCGACCAGTTATGTTAAAGGATTAATGAATCATGTCGAGGAAATATCGAAAAACCCGCCCACGCGTCTCCGAATCAGATGTATTGCCTACAGAGCACAGTTCTGAGCTTTATGCTCACGATTCGATCATTGGCAGTATTAAAGAAAGTGCTGACAAACTGAAACAGGATCAGGCAACACGTGGTGACCTCAAAATTCTTGACCGTGTCCTGAAAGAACTCAGATACGCATTTAAAGTATTTACTCCCTATCGCAAACAACGCAAAGTAACCGTTTTCGGATCGGCCAGGACACTGCCTGATGACCCGGCGTACCAGCAGGCACTCCAGTTTGGCCGCCGCATGGCTGAAGAAAAATGGATGACAGTGACTGGCGCAGGTCCTGGCATTATGGAAGCGGCGCACGTGGGTGCCGGCACTGATATGTCAATGGGAGTCAATATCATGCTCCCATTCGAACAGGAACCCAACTATGTCATTCACAAAGATGAAAAGCTGGTTAACCTCAATTATTTCTTCACACGAAAACTACTCTTCGTCAAAGAAGTTCACGCCATTGTCTGTTGTTCCGGGGGTTTCGGAACCTTGGATGAAGCCTTCGAAATATTGACTTTAGTCCAGACAGGAAAACGTGACCCGATGCCAATCGTGCTCCTGGACACCCCGGAGATACCTACTGGAAGGACTGGGAAACCTTTATAATAAACAATCTTTTAAAACAAGAGCTCATCTCTGAGGAAGATTTGTCCCTGTTTCACATTACCGATAACATAGAAGATGCCGTCGATGAAGTCATTGGTTTTTACAGCGTCTATAACAGTATGCGGTATGTGAAGGGGCGTCTGGTCATCCGACTGCATGTGGAACCGGGTAATGAATTTATTGGACGACTGAATGACGAATTCAACGACATTCTTGAATCAGGGATCATCTCAAAAGTTGATACACACGAACTTGAGGACGACGATTCTCACCTGGCAGATCTGCCTCGCATCTCTTTGGCGTTCGATCGAAAACACCTGGGACGACTCCGGCAAATGATCGATCGTATTAACAATGAACTTGCACCGCAGGTCTGACGACCGAGGAGAAAGAACCTGATCATTGAATCAACTTTATCGCCAAGCAGGCTTTTGAACTCGTCTTCATGCTTCTCAGCAGGTCCTGCAGTTTGACCATTGATCGACTGATCATGACTCGAACCGCCACATCGGATTTGCCCACTTTGTCTGCGATTTCTTTTGTGGGAAGCCCCTCCACATATTTCAGACGAATTGCTTCTTGATTCTCTTCTGGTAACGACTCCAATGCCACAAGCAGTTTCATCTCTTTCGCCCCACGAGAAAACGCCTGACTGGGACTGGTGATACTGGCAACCAGCAGATCCATAAAACCCTGCCCTCACCATCTTCGCCGAGACCGGCTGCTTCACTTCGCGTCCGGCAGCCCGTTTCTGAACCTGGAAATATTTACGATGATTATCAATGATTTTCCGATCTGCCAGATAACAGAGCCAGTTAAAAGGTGTTTTCTGTTCAAAATCCATATGGGACAGGGAATCGACGGCACTGACTGATACTTCCTGCAAGATATCGTCTGCCTCGACCTTGCTTTTTAAACCGTCACTCATATTTTTATTAATGAATGCCAATAGCGGGGCCCGGTGTACTTCGATAAATTCCAGCAAAGCCGGTTCACGCCCCTGCTTGATCTGTTCAATCAAATCTTCGATATCCGTCGCCATAAATCTTCATTACTTCCTGCTAAGTCAAGCCATTCGCATCAGTGCCACGTTTCTGCTTTCCACGCCGTACCATAATTGGTTACTATGCCTGTATTAGCGAAATGACTTGACATTTATACCACATGCCAGTCGTAGTCATCCACTGAAACTTTCTCGATAATCATTAAGTTTGGATCTTCATCCAAAACATTCGGGAGTTCACTGTTGTCTGATTTTCTGAGCAACCAGAACCTCAGACAGTCAAAGCACAGCTTGATGCTCTTGACAGAAGTCATGGAACAGTTTGTCAGCGACTGGGAATCCGCCAAGTCTCCGCCCGACTTAAATGCACTATCTTCAGGGCAAACACCTCCATACCGGTTTTTCTGTTAATTGAGCTCATCAAAATTGATCTGGAATTTCGCTGGCAACGAGTTTAATTTTCCCAAACGACTGCAGGAATATTTCTGAAGAGTTCCCAGTGCTACTGGAAGAAGCGAGTCTCCCGTTGATCTACTCTATGAAGAATTTCACCTTCTGAATCAAAACGGATTTGACGTTGATCCCGCCGAATACATCCGTTTATTTCCGACAGTCAGTCCTCAGCTGGAACAGCTGTTTGATTTGGATCATGCCTACAGCACAACCAAAATGATCAATCAGTCCCCGCTCCACAGGCATTTCATCAGTTTCAACCCGGAAGTACCGTTGATGACTTTGAACTGCTGACCCTGCTTAGGCAAAGGTGCGTTTGCGAGAGTTTATCAGGCACGCCAGAATTCGATGCAGCGTCTGGTCGCTTTAAAAATATCCGAAGATGCCAGCAGTGAACCACAAACACTCGCTCAACTCGATCACGACAACATCGTACGTGTTTTTGACCAGCGCATCATCGCCGACAAAAAAATCCGTCTGTTATATATGCAGTACCTTCCCGGAGGAACACTACAGTCAGTCGTCGAAATGGTACGCAAAACAGCACCGGCTGAACGATCTGGGAAAGTTCTGGTCTCTGCGGTCAACCAGTCACTGGAATCACGAGGAGAGTCGCCGCTTTCTGAATCCATGACTTACCAGAGGTTAAACACACTCTCATGGCCGGAAACGATTTGCTGGCTGGGAATTCGTCTGGCACGTGCATTAGATTATGCCCATAAAAAGGGAGTTTTACACCGCGATATCAAACCAGCTAATGTACTCCTGACAGCAGAAGGTGTCCCCAAACTGGCCGATTTTAATATCAGTTTCAGCTCGCAAGTCACTGGCACCACACCGGCCGCCTATTTTGGGGGAAGCCTGGCGTTCATGTCTCCGGAACAACTTGAAGCCTATGATCCCACACATCCGCGATTGCCAGAAAGCCTCGATGAAAAAAGTGATATTTATTCCCTGGGTTTGATGCTGTGGGAACTCTTAACAGGCGTTCGCCCCTTTCCGGACCTTCCGGTGACGGCAGGCTGGTCCACGTTATTAAAACAGATGATTCTTCAACGAAAATCAGGAACGTCACTGAGAGAGACCCCACAGCACCTGCCTCCCGATTGCCCGGAACATCTGGTAACAGTACTCCAGAAGTGCCTGGCCCCCGCCCCCGAAGAACGCTGGGCCTCGGGCGAGGAACTGGCCAACCAGTTTGAACTATGCCTCAACCCCAGGGCACAGCAGATTTTATTTCCCCCTTCGAACAGCTGGTTCACACGTTTGAAAAGGCTGGGAAATTGCAGCTGTCATACTGATTGTCCTGATTCCCAATCTCCTGGCCGGAATGTTCAACTACTTCCATAATCAGAAACATATCGTGGACCACCTCAAGAACTCGCAAGAAGCATTCTGGCAAATCCAATCGATCATCAATCTCATCGCTTATCCACTGGGGCTGGGTCTGATCGGCTGGCTGACGTGGACCACTTTGCGTTTTCAAAATAAAATCGCAGCAGAGATCAATTTCGACTCTCAAAAAACAACGGCTCTATTAAAGCGGTGTTTACGCCTCGGGCATTACGCGGCGTTGATTTGTACCACCGAGTGGGTGATTGCCGGAATTGCCTATCCCGTCAGTATGCACTTTGCGATCGGTTCATTAGCTTTCTCTGACTATTTACATTTTCTCGTATCACTCGTGTTATGCGGCTTAATCGCTGCCAGCTATCCTTTTTTCGGTGTTACCTATTTGAGTCTGCACGCAATATATCCTCGCTTGCTGAAAATGAATGACTTCAGTCTTCAATCTCCCGAAAATTTCAAGCAAATCAAACGCCTGACCTGGATTTACCTGATGATGGCGTTTCTGGTTCCCATGCTGAGCATCGCTTCTCTGGCCATGATTAACCTGGATGACAAAGTTGCCATCGGTATTCTGACCGTAGCCGGAACGATAGGTGCAGTAAGCATTTTCCGCCTGTTTCAGGCACTTCAGGCAGATCTGGATGCACTCAGCGCGCTCTACGCAAAGAACCAACCTGCAAAACAGTGATCATTTGAATCATTTCTTTTTTCAAAAAATGTTGTAACAGATCGAGACCGTTCCCGCTTGGTGGAGTGTGAGACAACGAACTCAACACAAACCAGACATCAATCAAGGAACGAAACAATGAAATTTGCAACAACATTCTTCACATGTGCCGTAATCACCTTCATCGCAATCTCAGATGACGCAACAGCAGGAAACAATCGATCATCGGGAAAATCTTCAAATCGCTCATTCAGCAATCGTAATTACCAAAATAACAACTATAAAAATCGATCTTCTTTTCAACGAAATCGAAATAACTCGTATCAAAAAAATCGAACTTCGTACTCAAAGAATTACCGTTCTAAAAACAATCATTATCAATTCAATAAAGCAAATAAGTTCCATAACAAGGGTCACCATTTTGGGCACCATCATGGCCATCACAATGGTCATTTTCATGGTCACCATAACGGCCACTTTAAAGGTCATCACTTCGGCCACCATTACGGACATCGCCATGGACACTACTACGGCCACTATAATCACTTTCATCACGGACACTACAAATGGTAACATCAAGCGTTACATGGAACCCGGTAAAGGAGAAATTACATTTATGCTTTCTTCATGCAAAAAGAGCTTCCGATAAACCCGGAAGCTCTTTTTTATTTGAATCGACTTCAATACCAGTTACCGATTCTTATTTCAGGCAGGAAAAAATACTTCCGCCATGATAACCTGCCTGACCGGATAACTGTTCTTCCAGTCGGAGCAACTGGTTATATTTTGCCAGACGTTCACTCCGTCCGACTGAACCGACCTTTAACTGTCCTGCCCCGGTTGCAACAACCAGATCAGCAATCGTAGTGTCTTCCGTTTCACCACTGCGCGCCGAGATCACAGGCCAATATCCATGATCAATGGCCATCTTTAATGTTTCCAGTGTTTCCGAAAGCGTTCCAATCTGATTCAGTTTGATCAAAACACTGTTGGCAGTCTGACTGTTGATTCCCTGCTGCAAACGCCTGCGATTGGTCACAAAAAGATCGTCACCAATCAACTGAACGCGGTGCCCTATTCGCTCCGTCATTTTTTTCCAACCCTCCCAGTCATCTTCTGCCAAACCATCTTCGATACTGATAATCGGATATGTGTCGACCCAGCGTTCCAGCATATCAATGACATCATCGGCTGACAGCGCTTCGTCACCGGTCGCATTCAGATGATAGGTTCCTGTTTCGGCATCGTAAAAGTGGGTGCTGGCGACATCCAGACCAATGGCGACATCCGCGCCCGGATTGAGACCCGACGATTCAATTGCGGCGACAATGAATTTGACAGCTTCACTGTTACTGCTTAATTTGGGACCATAGCCTCCCTCATCTCCAATCAACGTCCCTTCATGCCCCGTTTTATTTAAAATTTGTCCCAGCCGACGATAAATTGTCACGATCCATTCGAAGGACTGTCTGTAAGAAGTCGCTCCGACTGGCAGAATCAGAAAATCCTGAAAATCAAGATTCCGACCTGCATGTAATCCGCCTGAAATCATATTGACCATCGGCAGCGGTAACAGCATTGAATCAGCTAACTTCGACGTCCTCTGATCTGAACCGCGATTCTCTCCAGAAGACTCTGCTGAATATTCAGACCATATTTCAGAAAATCGCTCTACGGGACTCTGCCGCTGCGATTCGGCAGCAGCATAAGCAACAGCCAATGATGCTCCCAAAATGGCATTCGCGCCCAGTCGTGATTTATTTTCAGTACCATCCAGTTCACATAACCGGGAATCAATGGCACGCTGGTCAGAGGCATCCTGACCGATTAACGCATCTGCAATAACCCCACGAACATTCTCGACGGCTTGAGTGACTCCCATGCCATCAAAACGCTCGGAATCCCGATCTCGCAGTTCGACTGCTTCAAATTTTCCCGTGCTGGCACCACTGGGGACAATCGCCCGACCGGGACGGGAATTTGCACAGCATATTTCTACTTCAACAGTGGGATTTCCACGACTGTCAAAGACTTCGCGTGCTTGAACATATTCGATTTGAGTCATGACAGATCATACTCCTGGACTGTGTCAGTTATTAGTATCAGTAATTAGTGTATCCATTTAAGTATCAGACAGATTGATTGCGTCTGCTAACTTAGCAGGATTGCGTTTCTCCGTCACCTGAATAGTTTTCAGGAATCCAACATCTCGTTTAATCTCAAGAAAGCTTTCTGCAGCGAATCGGGTGGATCA